>CATOMC010000010.1 GCA_951801245.1 uncultured Lachnospiraceae bacterium | reverse complement strand
GAAAGCTGTCCACAAAGCGCAGAAGTATCTGGCTGGTTACGCAGGTTGGTGCTTTCTTTGTGGAAAACTGACGCGAGAAACTTTTTAAATTTCTCTCTTTTGACTATGAGAAGGCTGAACTGTTACTTTTTGTTCTTTTTGAAAAATAGTTCTTCTTGATATTTTGATGCGGTAGCAGTATAATGAAAAACGAGATAGATAATAAAAGGCAGGGCATAGAGGATTGCCGTCCTCTACACCCCTATGCAGGAGCCATCACCTCCCACACAGCATATATTAATGCGCCAAGTCAAGTATAGCGAATTTCCCATACGATTTCAAGGGGGAAACGAGCGCGTACTTGGGTTTATGGTATTGTATTTTCAGCGGTGTAGGAAAGAAAAATCCTGCGCCGCTTTCTTATTGTTTATCTCGGCAGATTCACAGAGGGGCTTAAAAATATGCCCCCTCTGCTGAACTGTTCGGGATTTCCTGCTTAGAAAACCAAAGAAAAAGAAAACACAAAACACGGAGGTACATGATTATGAAGAAAAACACTTACAAGATTTTGGCATCAGCTTTTGCACTGGGGCTTTTCGTAGCTTCCCCGGCAACAACTGTCACGACACATGCACAGGGTTTTACTGGTGCGGATTCAAATGAATATTACGATGGCGATGATGGAGTGAGTGTCTGGGAAAATTCTTCCAGTGACAGTGGCTCCAGTTCTTCCAGTGACAGTTCCAGTTCCCACGAAAGCAGTTCCAACAGCGGCTCCCATGACAGCGGTTCTTCCAACAGCGGTTCCGACTATAGCGGCGGCTCTTATGACGGCGGTTCTTCTGATAATGGTTCTGCGGCTCCCGCACCCGTAAGCGTTCCCCACAGCTTTACAACGAATGCCGGGGACGGACAGACCTTCCGCATCGTTGAGAATGCCGCACACACATCCTATCAGGTGATGCACTGCGGCAATACCATAGCAGTTATTGCAGTAGCAGACGCTGACGGCAACACCGTGGCATACAAGACCGTAGCTGTCGCGCAGGGCGAAGATAACCTCTGGTATCTGAACATCACACTTGCAGACGGCGTTGACGCTACCGGCTACACGGTAAAAGTGAGCAAAGGCGACGTAACCTATCTGTCCACCACCCTTGGCGTGAGCGGCATCAAGATAAACAGCGCACTGGCATTGTCCACAGTTCCCGTACAGCAGTAAAAGAATCCATACATAGAAACAAGATAAATCACAGAGAACCGTCTACAGCAATGGCAGGCGGTTCTTTCTTTTTTCATATCCTACGAAATCCTATGAAATAAAAAAGGGAGGCTTTCTGTCCTCTCTTCCACATTTCTTATATCCCTCTATTATATTACGACTCCATTCTAACTTCATTTTTTTGGCATCATATAGGCGGTTAGGCCTACGCCTAACCGCCTCTCTCGGGGTGAACCCCGCGCCCCATTTTTCATTTGAATAAAAATTAATTGTTTAACAACGTATCTCCTGTCTTCTGTCTCATCTTCTACATCTCTACAAAATGTAACGCTAGCGTTTTTGGGGTATGTTGTCAAGCAATCTGTTCAAAAGTTAACAAAAAATTAACAAACTGCTGTAGTTGCAAATGCGGCAGATGTAACAAAAAAGATACCGGTATCGACTAAAAAAACGAAAGGAGAATCAAGGTGCGCACCATATAAGGGAACTTGTATGGATAGACAAAATGTACATGCAAACAAAAAAACACAGGCAGAACTGGAACAGGATTTAAAGAATGACGTAATTGCTGAACGCGAAATAAGCGATACAGAAAATTACCGTTGGATGAGGGCTTTTATGGAAAGGGTAGAATACCTGCGGCAGGAACGCCTGAACGTTTCCAGTGAGTACAGCCAGAAAGAACTGGCTAAACAGGCTGGTATCGGGCTTTCTACTTATAAGGACTACCTGTCCGGCAACAGCGACAATATCAAATTAAAAACAGTTATAAACATTGCACATGCGCTTCGGTGTAAACTCTCTGACCTTATAGATGAGGACACGATTGACGGAACGCACTAAGGCCGGGGCACGTTGAGGCTGTTATAGAAAAAATGGCAGAGTGGAAAAAGATGGCCGGGAAACCGGCTATGCTCTGCCCTAGACTGTTTATGACAGCTAAAAACAAATGGTAACCAAGAAAGGAAGAAGAACTATGACGAAAGAAAATAGCATGGAAACAAATGGAAATGCCCCTGATTTGAAGGAGTACATCAGCCCCGCAGAGATACGCCTCAAGGGAGTGCTTGAGGAAGAGGAGGTGCAGAAAGCACTCCTGCGCTGTTTCCCGGTGCCGAAAGAGGTGATTGTAAAAAAGGTGAAAAATCCCTTTGAGAACAAAGAGACAAAGGATACCACCCAGAAGATCGAGGTCATGGGCGGCACAACGTTAGAGGATGCCATCAGCTTTGAAGTGACCCTGCTCAACACAGCCTTAGACCCCGTGGCGGCAGTCAACAAAAAGTACCGTCTCATTGACTACAAGTTCGCCCCGACAGCAAATATGAGCGGCGGGAAGTTCGGCGGCTATGCCGCGAAAGGGCTGAAACTGATTGTCACCAGACTGGAAGAAGTAAAGTAAGGGGGAAGGAAAATGCGCACTTTGAAGATAAGGACAGACGGTAAGGCTGTAACGGCTTTGAAGCAGTCTTTCCTGTTTATATCCCTGCTGTCTGTGGGTTTCCCCGCCATTGTAAGAGGGAGCGGCGTGACTGCCCCTCCCGCCATCCGGCGGCTGTTGCAGGCCATGTTTTTATCCGGCCTTGTCCTTCTGATGACCCTTGCCCTGTCGGTATGGCTGTTGTCCCGGTATTCACCCGTGGGATGGCTGAAAATACGTAAAGAACTGATTCTTTTTACCCGGATGTTCCTGCGCTCGGAAGGGGATGGATTTCTACGATATTTTGTCCAGTGGCAGTACGGCGTAGAAAATGGAAAGGTTACCACAATCCTTTACCCGAGAGGGCTTGAAAAAGATATGGCTGACATAGGGCGGCGGCTGTCGGAATGTCTGTGGATGCCCCTGCTCGACTATGATGAAGGTGACGGCATGGCGCGTTATGTATTTGGCCTTCCCCCTGAACGCTTTCACGCCATGGAAAAAATGATGGAGGATATCATTGAACCGGTGGGACGCTATGTGCCGGTGTTAAGTTATGAGCCAATTCCCATTTATGGCGAAGTGGTATGGGATTTCACCAGTGAAGCCCTTCACATAATGCTGATCGCCCCAAGCGGCGCGGGGAAGACCCGCCTTTTAGCATATCTTGGGGGCATGGTCTTGAAACGCCAGCACAGGCTGTATGCGGTAGACGCGAAAAACTCTGACTTCGGGAGGCTGTTCCGCTATGCCGGTGTCCCGGTTGCCACAACGACAGAAGAAATCATCCAGATGCTCACTGAACTGGTGGAGGAGATGGAAAAACGGTATTCCCTGCTTTATCAGGCGGAGGATTCTGAAGGACTGGATTTCCGGGAAAAAGGGATGCCGGGGTATTTCCTCATTTTTGACGAAATCCTGTCCGTGCTGTCTTTTGCTGATAATAAAGAAGATAAGAAAGAGATAGAACGTCTTTTGGGACAGCTTGCATTAAAGGGAAGAGCCGCAGGGTTCTCCATCGTCATTACGGCGCAGAAGTTAAATGCCACTGACCTGCCTAAATCCATTACGGAGCAGTGCCAGACGCGCATCATCTTAGGGAAGTTAGTCTCGGACGAAACCTTCCATCAGGTAACCGGCATGTATAAGAAAGATATCGGGACGGTATACAGGGGCGGCAGGGGAAAAGGCTATGCAGTCACTCCGGAAACCGGCAGGCCGGCCTATATCAAAACGCCCCTGCTCCCCGGGAGGCTTGCCGGCTACGGGGAGCTGTTAAGAAAACTGAAAAAAAGGGGGACGAATCCATATGGGGAAGGACGTTAAGGCGTTCCATGCACTGGGACTGGAAAACGGGGAGACCTGCATTATCAGCACGGACAAAAGGCAGATGGCGCGGTGGTATGCCTTGGATTATCTGAAAGAAAAACCCGTGCAGACAGAAAACGGCTACCGTGCCATCGTTTCCGGCGGCTTCCGCTTTACACCTGCCTTCCGGAAGAAAGAAACGTGAGCCTGCCGCTTACCTCTGCCACCGTGTGTCCTGCGGGGAATGCGCGCCGCCCATACGAATGCCGCACAGGACGGGGGATGGCGGCCGGGGCGGCCTGCCGCCAAAGGCCGCTGTATCCCGGCAAAGGTGCGGCGGCACACAGGGGCAGGCGCGCGGCCGCTGACGGGACACGGAGGCGGCATTGGAAAAAGGCGGGCGCGGCATTGCCTTACTTGACAAAAGGCAATGTTGCGACGGAGACACCAGAAAACGCAGAAACGGAGGGACAGATATATGGATGCAGACGGTTTACATCCTGATGAGCAAAAGAAGGAATACAACAGGCGGACTACGGACTATGGGAACGGACGGATAGAGATAGCGGCTTACCATTCCCCACGGTTCCGCCACACGGGAACCGGCAGGACACTATCCGCCAGAATGGAAACGTCCGACGAAGCACAGGAAGAGCGGACACGACAACAGATATACGCCATCCGGAGAAGGATGAAAGGTTATGCACTCTGTAACAGTTTCCGGTGGTTCGTGACCCTCACCTTCGACCCGGAAAAGCTAAACAGTTCCGATTATGGAACGGCAAAAACCGCCCTCTTAAAATGGTGCCGGAAAATGCGGGACAGACACGGGCAGTTTGACTATCTGCTGATACCCGAACTGCACAAGTCTGGGGCTGTCCATTTCCACGGGCTGTTAGGGGATGTCACCGCTGGCTTTGTGGAAGCGGCAAACCCGAAGACCGGGAAGCCTGTCATCAGGCATGGCAGGCAGGTCTATAACCTGACGGAATGGGAATACGGGTTTAGTGACTGCGAGGAAATCGAAAGCCCGGAGAGAGCCGCCTCCTATATCACAAAATATGTGACGGCCGCCCTGCTGACCGATAAGGAGATGTACAACAAGAAACGGTATTTCAATTCACAGGGACTGGCAAAGCCTGCCGTGACCTTCGGCATGGACGGCAATACCGGCCTTGACAGTTTCACACCCAATTTCGGGGTCATTGAAACAGACGAAGACGGCAGGAACGTCATAGAGACCGGCATCTACAATCTGACGGCAGACCCGGAAACGGGAGCGCTGTCCCAGACAGATACCGATTATCTGATAACCGCAAAGAAAGAACGCCGCATAAGCAGAGTTTTTGAAAACGCATCATTGGGCGACACAAAAACTCTATCCTTATGAGAGAGTTTATTTAAAGAAACCGCTATTTGAAAGAAGAGATATTTGTTATGGGAAGAAAAGACAACAATCAAAAACAGAATCCATATGATATCTTTTCATTAAATCAAGAATATGATATAATGATTTTGGATGAAGTGTTGAATGCATTTAATACGAAAAAACGTATTCAGCAGACAAAAGCACTGCATCCTTATGAAATACATTACACAGAAAAAAGCGGATATTTTACTTTGGTTGAAGATGACACAGCACCAACCGGCAAGAAAAAAATCCGTAAAAGTAGTGAAGAAAAACTGTGGGATGCACTTGCAGAATGGTACCTTGACAACCCGGACAGAAACTTGACGCTCGAACAAGTCTACGAAAAATGGCTTGACTGGAAAACAACTCCCAATAATGCGGAGAATATCAGACGGATTCAGACCGCATGGCGTACCTATTATCTGAATGAACCTTTAAGCGAGTTTTTGCTTCAAAAACCAATCGCTAAAATTACGTCACTCGACCTGCGTACTTGGGCAGAATCCTTAATGAAAAAGCATTCCCCAGACAAGAAGAAGTTTAGCCGCATGTTTAACATTATCAATCAGTGTTATGAATATGCTTCGGATGAGGATATTGCCCTAGTTTCTGAAAACCTTTGGCAAAAGGCTCGTAAGAAACTGAATAAGAGCCTTATCCTCTCAAGGCCTACTGCTTCGGACGAATCACAGGTTTTTACCGATGAAGAACGCAGACAAATCAAAGCGATGGTTTATGACGATTTGGAACACTACCCGAAACACGCATCCAGTGCCGGACTGCAAATACTGTTTCTCTTTGAGACTGGCTTGCGCATCGGGGAATGCTGTGGCTTAAAATGGTCTGACGTTAAGGGCAGTCGTCTATATATCAGCAGACAGGCTAACAATGACGGCATAAAGGATAAGACAAAGACAGCTTCCGGATTTAGAGATATTCCTCTCACAAAAGAAGCCCAAAGAATCCTTGAAGATGTCAAAGCATTTAATGAAGCACATGGTTTTACTGCCGAATGGATTTTCCAAAGTGATAATCCTGCTTTTGACTATCGTCTTGGCTTTAGTGCCGCCGACCACAAACTCCGCAAGCTATGTAACCGCTTGGGCATACAAGCAAAAAGCCCGCACAAATGCAGGAAAACGTGTATCAGTACCTTACTGGATAATCCAAACGTAAATAACCGTACTGTGCAACGCTTCGCAGGGCATCGGGATTTATCCACTACTTATACTTATTACAACTTCGAGAGAAAGTCTAAGGAGGAACAGGCAGAAGCCATAGACAGGGCACTTGCACTATAATCCGGTACGATTCGTACCGAACGTACCGTCGGTTTTGGTGAGACAAAATAAGGAAAACCCTTGATTTTGCGGGCTTTCCTTACCATAAAAAGAGAGCAGGCGAGGGGAATCGAACCCCCCTCCCAAGCTTGGGAAGCTTGTATTCTACCGATGAACTACGCCTGCAAGTCCTGTGACTTTTCTAGTATACCATCATCTTCCCAAAAAGAAAAGTAAAATTTTATAAACTGCAACTTTTTCTGTAGATTTTCTATCCTAACCTCCATGTCAGAGCAGTTTAGTGCGATTCGGGCCTCTGCTTTTCCATCTTATAAGAAATATGCTTCACGCATTGCCCCCTTCTGCATAGGCTATTATAAATAAATTTTCAACGATTGGCAGATTTCTTTCTGGCAATTCGAGGAGGATCATGAAAAAAATATGCAGTTTATTCCTTGTGACACTTTTGGTCATAAGTACCCTCTATGGATGCGGCGTACAGACAGGAGACAGCAAGGGTACATCTTCTGACGCAGGTAAAACCCCTGTGGTACTCAACGAAGTGGCACATTCTATCTTCTATGCCCCTATGTATGTGGCGATTGAAGAAGGATATTTCGAAGAAGAGGGAATCGACCTGACACTGGTCACTGGATTCGGTGCCGATAAGACCATGACAGCCCTTCTGACCGACGAAGCAGATATTGGCTTTATGGGCAGTGAAAGTACCATTTATACCTATAAGGAAGGCGCTTCTGACTATGCGGTGAACTTCGCACAGCTCACCCAACGTGCCGGCAATTTCCTGGTATCCAGAGAACCCATTGATGACTTTACCTGGGATATGTTATTGGGCAAAGACGTTCTCGGAGGACGCGCCGGCGGTATGCCCGAAATGGTATTCGAGTACATCCTGAAAAAGAACGGGATCGATCCCACCACAGACCTTGCCATCGACCAGAGCATCGACTTCGGCTCCACAGCAGCCGCTTTCTCTGGTGGGCAGGGGGACTTTTCTGTAGTGTGTGATTTTTACTACTCCCTTTTTCTATAATCGTTGCGACGTCGCAACCTAACTTTTTGCGGCCAGATTGAGCAGCCGCACAATCTGGTCTCCATAGCTGTCTTTTGCTGCCCTAGCTGACAGAAGATTTGGATACCCAGAGAATCCCGGCACTGCCCATTTCCCCGACAATGCCTCAAACGTTGGCGCACAGCCTTTGGAAACATACCGGTATCTTGGGTCAACGCATTCCTGCGACAACTGTCCCGTAGATGCATATGCTTTCAGGTGCTGAATCTGTGCCCTGATACCAGTTCGGTCATCCGCAAAATAAATCCCCGGCACACCGCCCACAGCGCCAAGGCCTGCGTAATTATGCTGACATGGCTGCACGTCTCCACCGAATTTGAAATACCCTGTCTCGATGATACTCTGGCAAAACGCCCCGTCGCCCCTTGCGCCTTCCTCGATAAAGATCTTTGCTAAGTGAAGATAGCTTTTAGCCCTCGGATTCCCGGCCATTAACAGGGCGTTCAATTTGTCTGCCGTGACCGTGCTGATACCCATGATAGGGGTTTCCTCCGCGCCCGCCCCGATTATGCCTACATGATTACATAAGGCTTCAAATACAGCTTTGGCAACAGCCTGTGCCCCGCCCGCTGACCTATAGGTATTTATATCTCGCTCATTATCACAAAAGCATACTTCTACCAACATAGATTTTGCTTTTGTCTTCCTAATCACATAAAGTCCGGATCCCGCTTTCACTCCTCGGTTCGCGAAGCCTAAGCGCTCCAGATTGGCACACACGTCCAAAGCATCAGGATACTGCCTGCCCTTGTACGTGTATACCTCTGTCCCGGATGCATTGTGGCTCCCTGATCGTTTCCAGGGCCACCATCCCCCACGAAACGTTCTACGGGTATGTCCTTCATCAGCCTTCCATATTCTATCCCTGCCACGTCCCCCTCCTTTCTGGAAAGGCCTGTCCTTCCTGGAACCGACTATGCGGTCCCCTCTTTTGTTTTTGGTGTAACGGTCACACTGACCACTTCCATCCCGAGTTGATCCGCGTACAGCCGCAGTAACTGTTTCTTCATAAAATCAGCCCGCTCATCAGTTACTTCCATATCGAATTTCTGATCTTCCACACACTTCTCCTCCGTTTAGTCTCTTCCACTAAACCTTATGCCATACCGGTTGTACAAATTGCCTGGTCATTCTTCTTTTGCTACTCCGACTAATGCATAACGGGTACTGTAAGGCTCACGTACTAACGCGAACTTATCTGTGGACTCCAGGTTCTTATTGATGGCCTGGAGTTCCTTCCTGATCCCCACCAGTTCTTTGTAGATCTTCTTTAACACCTCTTCTCACCTCCTTGTCAGTAAATGAGATCAATGGTATCCTAAAATAAAAAGAAGGTGCCTTATGATCCCATCCCATTATCTGAACAAATGTGTCCGTATCATTGAAGAAAACTGCTATAGAAGCCCATCAAGTGTCTTTTCCGGAAATACCTTGGCCGAATTCTGTTCGCGCCCTAAAAATCTTGAAGCACTCCGGTTATTAAATGCCTCCGGCGAAATACAGACTGATATGTCTGATGGTACGGAACGTCCTTACTTAGTCTGGCTGACAGATAAAGGAGCCCTCCACCGTTATACTGTCCGCGAAAAACGTATTTCTGCCATCAAAGGCTTTATTGCCGGCATCCTGTCCACCATAATATCCACGCAGCTAGTTCCCTATCTGATCAGCTTCCTGCCATTTTGGTTGCCGCAATGATCAGGATACCGGCTATAATTCCGACTATGTAGCCTTTTATGTAATCCATATCCATACATGCCTCTCTCCCCTCCTCGTGGATCCTTTCCTGTTCACCTTCCGTCAGCAATTCAAAACGCCACCACTCCATGGGTTCGATTGGTTGTCCCACTCTTTCGTTATCCATCTCTTCTCCTCTTTCTTATGCTTCTGAAAGTGTCTTTTGAGACACTTTCTCAGCAAAAAAAATTTCCATTGGAGAATCGAGCCCTATATAATCAACTATATCTTGGATTTCTTTCTGCGTAAACTGAGAAATCCCGTTACACTTTCGGTAAAATGCTGATCGACTAATATTTAAATCATGACACAGTTTCTCAGCAGTAATTCCTCTGGATTTCATCTCATATTCCAATTTATATTTATCCAATGATACCCCTCCTTTCCTTTGTGTCTTTTAAGACACTTTCGCTCTATCATATAATAATATAACTGTCAACACACCTTTTGTCTTTTTTGACACTTATTTATTTCTTTTAGTGCTTCATGTTGCATAAAAGACACATCTAGTATATAATCAATGTTACGGGAGATGTAATTGTAATGGAAATGGGACAAAAAATTTACAACTTAAGAATTCAAAAGGGACTAACCCTTGAAGAACTTGGCGATATGGTCGGCGTTGGAAAAAGTACTGTCCGAAAATGGGAAAACGGTATGATTGCCAATATGAAACGAGATAAAATATTAAAAGTATCAGAGGCACTCGACACCACCCCTGCATACCTCATGGGATGGCAAGAAACCACTGATAAAAAAGAAGATACCCCTAAAATCATCCAGTACTACGACCGGCTCAATGATATCGGAAAGCACGAAGCAGAAAAGCGCGTAGAGGAACTGACCTATCTCCCTCAGTACACAGCGCTTGGCATCAGAGCCGCACACAATGACCACATAGACGAACCTGATGAACTGGAAAAAATGAGGGATGACCTTGCGAGCCTTAAGAGGCCGGATGCAGGTAGATAAATCGGTTAATAAATGTATATTTTGCATAGAGTAGAAGGATAAACATGCATATTAAATATGAAAAATCAGCTATTAAGTTTTTAAAGGGATTGCAACGTCCTCAGCGTGAATTGATTTTATCCGCAGTGGAAAAACTTACTCATAAACCAGCCGAAGGAGATATCAAACCCATGAGCGGATATAAAGATGGACGCTATCGTCTTCGTGTCGGAAAATACCGTGTCATTTATAAGTATTTTAATGAGTACGATATAGAGATACTTTGCGTGATGGATATTGGGAGTCGTGGGGATATCTACAAATAGCATCCTTGAATTAGGAGGACATTATTATGACAAAGACTGTTGAATTAACAATAAATATGCTTGAAATGCTTCCCGATCAGGAACAGGCACTCGCTATGGAACTTGTGAAACGTCTTGTTCTTGCATGGGATCCTGATTTTACAAAACTCACCCCCGAAGAACGTTCACGCCTAGAAGAAGCTGAAAACGGTGAGTATGTTGATTCTGAAAACATTGACTGGGATAACTAATAATCCTGTTGCGACATCGCAATAAATATATAAGATACCTGGGGTGATCAGATTGAAATACGAAGAATTACTCGAAGAGAGTACGACAAACGACGTTTATGTCATAGAGAACGCTGATTTTAAATCCAAAGCTGACGGCCTCATCAACGGCAATGTCATCGGGATAAACCGGAACATCCGCACATCCCGCGAGCGCACCTGCATACTGGCCGAAGAACTTGGCCACTACCATACTACTGTTGGTGATATCATTGGCCAGGCATCCAATTCAGACCGGCGCCAGGAACTTAGAGCACGCGGATGGGCCTACAACCGCCTGATCGGGCTGACCGGGATTGTAAATTCTTATAAACACGGGTGCTGTTCTCTCAGTGAGACCGCAGATTACCTGGATGTGACAGAAGAGTTTCTTACGGAAGCGATACGGTATTACCGGAACAAGTACGGACATTTTGCAACTATTGACAACTATGTTATCTATTTCGAACCGGCCTTAGGCGTGTTTGAATTAGTGTAAAAATACTAACGAAAGAGAATATAATAGAAATGAAAAAGACTAACCGTACACTTCACTGGCTAACACTGTTTGTAGGATCGATTGGCGTCTGTGCTTTTTTGCTAGTGTGTTTTATATTAATTTATCCAACAGTTTTTGGAAGTTTCTCTCCGAAGGAAAAAGACGCTGCGTCACCGATCGACATTGCCGAAACACATATTGATGATAATATTACCGTTCCAGAAAAATCTGATGACATGCCGGCAACGAGTTATCAGGAAGAAATTGTTTCTGATACGCATACCGATAAAGTTATAGAGCTTCCGCAGGATAATGATGTGAGCGAAGACCGGACATCCGAGGGACAGGATATTGCCAAATCATCTGTAAGTGAAGCTATTGAAGAGCACACAATCCCAGATGAGAACACTGTTAATGCGATGCCGTCTTCTTCAGAGCAGCAAATAATTCCGGAGCCCCCGGAAGAATCATCTGCAGATGAAGGCGTCGAAGAACACGCCATTCCAGATGAACCGGAACCCTCTTCTCAGGATAACACGGCAGAACCTGCTGTGAATCCAACAGGCACTTCCAGAAATAATAATTTTAATACTTACGACAATGCCGCCCAACAGCAGACAGACGATTCATACGTATTAAATACCAGCAGTATGAAAATACACCATAAAACCTGTGACAGCGTAAAAAAAATTGCACCGCAAAATTATTCTACTTCAAATGCCTCTGTGGATGAATTGATCGGACAGGGATATTCCCGCTGCGGCATCTGTTTTAAGTAATCGAGAAAAATAGTATTAAAAATCGCATGGCAATGCACATCTAAATAGGGAATAAATTGATGCTAGTTTTCCGAACGTTCGGAAAATATTTTAAAATATAATTTAAATATTTTAAAATATAATTTAAATTACATACTTGACAAGGTTTTTGCATACAACTATAATGTAGCTAATTAGCGAATGACTGGTGTCCGGTCACATTTTGAGCCTTGAAATATTTTTATTCAAGGCTCTTTTTGTTTACAGGAGATAAAAATGGCTAAAGATTTAAAATATACTACTTCTAAAGAACAAATTGCCCATTTAAAACAAAAAGGACTCTTATTTGATGATGAACTTATCGCAATGAGAAATTTGGACAGATACGGATACTATAATATTATAAACAGTTATCGCGGTCCATATCAAACTATGATAAATGGTCAGAAAGAATACTTATCTGATACTACATTCGAGCAAATATTCTCGATATTCATATTGGATCATAATCTTCGTAATTCCATTATGTCCTCCATGCTTGAACTGGAAGAGTGCCTACGTGCTGCCACCGCAGAGGTAATAGCTAAAAATTTTGGAACGGACCACAACAACTATCTAAACTTTAATAATTATAGGGACAGACCATCTTCCAATCCTAAATTCAGTTTAAAGAATATCCTAGGAACCTTACACACTAACATTCATTCTGGTAAAGATCCAATTCGTTATTATCGTGAAAAACATGAAATTGTTCCTCCGTGGATTCTATTAAAAGGTACTTACTTTAGTACCCTGATTAACTTAATAAAATTTTTAAAGCATGATCAAAAACAAGAGTTAATGCATATTTTAGTATCAAATCTTAATACTGAAAGTATTAGCCCCGAAATAATCACCATGTTTCAAACCACCTTATTTATATGCCTGGATTACAGAAATGCTGCTGCACACGGTGGTCGAATTTATAATTTTCGTTCTAACTACTCTGATAAGTTAAAAGTAACAGATAACATTATTACATGTTTCCCTCAGTTCCAAAATATTGAAAGCCAGACAGGTATACACCAATTTTTAAATCTTTTAACTATATTTAAAAATAAACAGCCACTGCAGATTGTCTCTAATACATTAGACAATCAAATTGATCGACATTTAAAAATATATCCACAAGACATTAACTTATTATCCCAAAGTATTAGTATGCAAATCAATCGGCAAACTTATGTTTTTATAAACGATAAAACAAAAATATATCATTATAACCGCATATGTAGCGGTATGTCCAACGCGCGTATAATGCCCATGACAGATAAAATTACTGCCGACTATGCTGCTTGCAAACGCTGCACAATCTGATAATATATAGGAGGCCAATTATGCCCAAAGTCCAACGCTGCGCCATCTACATCCGCGTCAGTACAGAAGAACAGCACCTCAACGGCCTTTCCCTTCCGGCCCAGCGCAAAGCGCTCACAGAATACGCTGAACATAACGGCTACACCGTCATGGGCTGCTATGCAGACGAAGGCATCTCCGCCAGAAAGCCCATGAAACACCGCAAGGGCCTGCTCCGGCTCCTGGAGGACGTGAAGCAGGATAAGATAGACATGATCCTCGTCACTAAGCTGGACAGGTGGTTCCGCAATATCAAAGACTACAACATTACCGAAGAGATCCTGCAGGCCCATCACTGCTACTGGAAGACCATTTATGAGAATTACGACTCTTCCACGGCCAACGGCCAGATGGTCATCAACATCATGCTCTCCGTGAACCAGGCGGAATGCGACCGCACCTCGGAGCGTATCAAAGCCGTCCTGGACTATAAGCGCTCCATTGGAGAGGTCACAAGCGGCATGTGCGCCTGCTATGGCTATAAGGTGGTCGATAACCGGTTGGTCAAAGATGAGGCCGTATCTGACATCATAGAAGATGCCTACGACCACTACCGCTCCTGCTATTCTATCAGAAGCACCCTCCGCTACCTTGAAGATAAATACGGCGACAGGGCGCCTTCCTGCAATAAGGTCGACAGGCTCTTCAAGAACGAGACCTATGCCGGCCGTGATAAGGATAATCTCAACTACTGTGAACCTTACGTTTCCTGGGAAGAACTGCAGAAGTTCAGGCAGGTCACTTCCGCAAAGGTCTACACGGCCGGGCGTTATGACCCTTACATCTTCTCTTCCCTGATCAAATGTCCGTGGTGTGGCAATAATTACACCGGCTACCGCAAAAAGCGCCCTCTGAAAAACGGCGGCGAGAGCATCTACATAAAATACCGCTGTGGCAGCAAATTTGGCCGGCACAGCTGTGCGCACTTCACGGAGCACAAGATCGAGACGTATATGCTCACGCATGTTTCCGCCAGGCTGCAGGAAGAGGTCACCCGAATCCAGCTTAAAAACAAACAGCAGCATAAGCGTCATGACGCAGAAGCGCTCCGGAAAGAACTGGGCCGGCTGAACATCCTCTTTCAGAAAGGACGTATCAGCGAGGATTATTATGATGAACAGTATGACATACTCGACCAGAAACTAAAAGAGTATGATGAGGCCGACAAGATAGTGCCCCTGAACTCGTATGATGCCCTTTTAGCCACCTTCAGCGGCGACTGGCAGGAAATGTACATGAAACTCGATAAACCCCACAAACAGACCTTCTGGAAAAGCACCATAAAGAGCATCGAGATAGACCGCGATACACATCAGCTAAGCGGTTTTAATTTTCTGATATAAATGGGGTAGTAAAAATCGTATACTGTAGAATTCGAACCCCACGCTACATCCCTGGAAGAAAAGGGTGACGGCTACGTGGTCGCTTCTCTCGGCGAAGATTCCGGCTATGTACCCTACACGGCCTTTTCCGCCAAGAAAAGTTACCTGGAAGAAAATCCTGCCGTGATCGAAGCCTTCACCAGAGCCCTGCAAAAAGGCATGGACTATGTGCAGACCCATACCCCTGCAGAGATTGCCAAAGTAATCTCCCCGCAATTTGCAGAAACCGACCTTGCTACCATCGAGACCATCGTTGCCCGCTACGCTGCACAGGATACCTGGAAAGAGGATCTGATCTTTGAAGAAGACAGCTTTACCCTTTTACAAAATATCCTGGAAGAAGCCGGCGAGCTGGATGACCGTGTCCCTTACGAGGATCTGGTAGATACCTCCTTTGCCAAAAAGGCTTCTCAAAAGTAAATTACTTCGAAATTATCTTTGCCTGATCTGCTTCACGGACCCGAGGCAAATGAAAGAAAAGAACCGGGACAATAATGATATGCTTCATTACTGTCCCGGCTTTTCACTGTCATCTAAGTTCAGAACAACTCCCGCAGTGCATGCACCACATCCTGGTACTCCTCAAGCAAAGCCTCTACCTTCTCTTGCACCAGTCCGTAATTTTGTTCTTTCACCGCAAATTCCTGCTCTTTGGCTGCCTCTGAGAGGTGGTTTGCCCCGATGGAACGCATGGCATTTTTCAATCCATGTACCTCAACCAGGTATCTTTCATAATCCTGTTCCTCATAAAGTCTCCTGATCAGGGGAATCTTCTCCTCCCCCTCCTCCAGTGCCTCGTGCAGCACTTCCAGATAAAGTTCCTCATCCCCGGCACACATCCCGATGCCCGCTTCTACATCGAATCCTCTCCGTGTCAGATCCTCAATCGTCCGTATCTGTTCCATCTAATCCTCCATGCCGGAATCGTCCGCTTCCTCTCTTCTATTCTGCATTTTAGTCCTTTTCCGCTCTCTCTCGTCCCTCTTTGCTCCAAATCCGTCTATCATCTTCTCAATCAGGAGCGTCTTCACATAGACATCGAAACTCAGCATACAGATAAAAGAAAAAAATCTTAAAAATTCCTGTGAATCTTTCGGCGCATCTTCAAAAGACTTTTGGGCAACCTGAAACTTCTCCTCCAGATCTGCCTTCATCAAGGTTGTCTGATCCTGTGCCAGACTCCATACTTCCTCATAGACATCTGCCAGATCAAATTCTTTTCCGTTCGCAAAAAACTTCTCCTTAAGCGGTTTCAGCAGCTCCTGAATATCGCTGATCGACAGGATCCCTTTGTAATAATAGATAAAGATAAGAAGCAGCACATGATCCCTGGAATATTTCTTTTTGACCGGCGGCGGGAGCAGATTGTTCTTGGCATAATTATTGATCATCGTCTTCGTCAGGATCTTATCGTTTTGTGGATTCCTGACAGAATTTTTCAGATGGGAATCCATAAAGGTCGTTACCTGATCCATATATAAATCAATATCGGGAATATCCTCTGCCTTGATGTACTCTATCCTGTTCAGGCTTTCGAATATACTGTTCAACAAATCTTCCATGTTGATTGTCATTTCTTTCCTCACTTCTGCACTGAGGACGCAGACATAAAAATCTGACTCTGCCCTGCAGTCTTCCTTCTGTCAAATAATACTTACACTCTATTATATAGTTTTTATTACTACATGACAAGTGTTTTATTTTCGATGCCATGAATACATCCCAGTTAAATTAGTGAGGATAACAAACACTACTACGCCTTGCAAGCCAGTTTATTCTAAATTCTTATATACCAAATAGTCAAACGGCTCTTTTGCATCTACAAATACTACTTCTATATCTCCTATTATATCCTTCATCCACTCCCCAAGATATTCCATCCCCATTTCTTCGCTGCGTTCATGTCCCAACACCAACATGGCTCGATTAATCCCCAAAGCTTTTGCATCATTTACATAAGCGCTAAGTGTCCATTCCGTAATATCACCACATACTGCCACGTCGAGATCAAGCCTACGCATATGCTGCATTGGTCTTTCTTCCACTCCAAGCCCTAAGCTGCCACCACCAACCATGACACCTACCCGGCTCACATGCATATCCTTTTTCCCCACAATTTGTATAATATTCATTTCCAGTTTCTGTTGAAACTCATTCGCAAGCCCTTCCAACGTTGTATCCGGGATTTCATAAGAACCGCCAAACTCCGATTCTGAATCAGAACATGGAATACGATACTGCTTCCAGCCCATCTTGCGTTCAAACCCTCTGTATATGCCATCTTCATCTTTCGCCATATGCATCCGGTCATGAAAGCGCCAGATTGTAATTCCATTTTCCTCAATCAGTTTTTTCTTTGCCTCATACACTCTATCCCCCTGAAGCCACGAAACTGTATCATGGCCTGTATACCAGGTAGGTTCATGTGTAATAATAAAATTCGTTCCTATTCTGGCTGCCTCCCGTATTACCTCAACTGTTGCCATATTATCAGTTCACTGAATGAAATTATTTTATCAATATTGATGATATGATTATAATTTCCTTTTCATTTTTAGTCAATCGGTTTACTTTATATTTTAAATTTTCTATATTTTACATAATATTTCATTTGATTTTATTAGTAAAACGGTTTACTTTTATGCACTATTACTAATATTATATGATTATGACATATCACTGTGCTGACCTTTTCACGGCATATAAAAAAACGGACTACAATAAGCCCGTTTTTTGCACTGCTATTTCCATTATGTGGTTTTGCGTTCTATCAGAGCTACAGGAATCACAACATCCCGTTTATTTCCTTCTTTACTGATCAGCTTAATCAGCTTTTCCACAGCCACTGCTGCAATCTGCGCAATCGGCTCGTGAATCGTAGTAATCGGCGGATTGGTATGCATACTATAGAAATGATTTCCAAAACCGATTATTTTTATCTTTCCCGGTACATCATATCCTAACCCGCTGCAGATCTGAATACATTTCATTGCAATCAGGTCTGTTTCTGCAATAATCCCATCTACATCCGGATGCTCTAAAAGAGCCTGGTTGACTGCCGAATCCATTGTATAGTTCAATTGCATTTCCAATGAAATTTCATAAGGATAACAACATGCCTCTTTTTGCTGTTCCATCTCTCTAATGCCCGTATATTTTTCGTCCAGCAAAATTCCTCCCGAATAGCCTGTCAGATATAAAATCTTGCTGCATCCCCTGGCAGATAAATGATTGTACGCTAACTTTCCTGCCATAACATTATCCGCTTGTACAACCGGTATCAACTGGGAAACTTTACGTCCAATTGTCACCGCAGGAATATCAATATCCTGAAAATTTGACAAGTCCGTATTGAATCCCCCATATATAATTCCGTCCACCATATTCTTTTTCAGCAATTCAATGCCGGCTTTTTCCTTTTCTTTATCAAGATATGAGCTACATAAAATAATCCGATAGCCGCTCTCATATGCTGCTTTTTCAATCTCGGCCGTATAAATTCCAAATACCGGCAACTCCTGATTCGGAAGAATCAATGCAATCATTTTGGACTTCTTAGTTCCTAACGTGCGTGCCACTTCATTTGGCTGATAATTCAGTTCCTTCATAACATATCGTACATGCTCGATTGTCTTCTGGCTGAAATGCCCCTGGTTATTTATGATTCTGGAAACAGTTGTTACGGACACTCCCGCCTGTTTCGCTACATCCCTAATCGTAACCATTCTATCTTCACTTTCTGTTCTGTTTTAGATAACATCTCTCCAAAATCATATTGTAATAAGTATCATTTCTGTATACTTGCAGATTTTATACGGCTATATCATATCACATTATATTCTCTTCTGCAAACATACATACTTCATTCAAAATGAAACTTTTTCTATGCTATTCCTGTTTACAAAACAATCTGCCCGTGCTATATTATACGTAATGGCTGTGAAGTTTTAACGTATGAAAGTGTTCGATTATCTAATAAAGAGGTGTATTGCATGAATAAAAAGATTAAAAATGAAGCTGTAGACCATTTGTTTCAGGCGGTCCTCTGCCTGGAATCCGTAGAAGAATGTTATGATTTTTTTGAAGATCTGTGCACGGTCAATGAACTTCTCTCACTCTCCCAGCGTTTTGAGGTAGCTTCCATGTTAAAATCACATAACACTTATCTGGAGATTGCAGACAAGACCGGTGCATCTACGGCCACGATCAGCCGTGTCAACCGCTCTCTCAATTATGGCAATGACGGATACGACCTGATATTTGAGCGCCTTCGCAAATAAGGCGCTCCGCTTAACCATCTATATTCAACAGTTCCATAGGCTCCATATATTTATTTTGATAAGTGATCTGATAACCCGGATCAGTGTTCTCCTCCCCAATCACATACAGAATCGATCCCCGGATCATCTCGTCCCCTTCTCTGACCATGACTTCCCTGGAATCCGTGGAAATCATTACCGTGTAGTTAAATCTTCTCTTTCTGCCGTATTGTGTTTCACTCACTAAAAGATTACCTCCGATATCTCGAGAACTTCTTTACCATCATAGTAGAATCTCAGAAACTGTAATATATGACAATTTTAGAAGAATTACAAAGTAATTACTGGGTCACAGAATGCTGATTCTGCGTCCATAATACCACAGATGCCATACAAATAGCAATTTCTGTTTACATAAAGTATTTTCTTAAGAAAAACGAAAAAAAACATAATGTATGCGTAAAAGAAAGCTTTACATTTATAGAGATATATGATATTCTATACATGTTGTCGTATCAACGTATTTCTTAATATTTTTGGAGGTATCTATTATGAACAAAGGTACAGTAAAGTGGTTTAACAACCAAAAAGGCTACGGCTTTATCTCTGATGAGCAGGGTAACGATGTATTCGTTCACTATTCAGGACTCAACATGGAAGGCTTCAAGTCTCTTGAAGAGGGGGCTGAAGTTGAGTATGAAGTAGTAAACGGCGAGAAGGGACCCCAGGCCGTAAACGTAACAAAGTTATAAGGTCGGACTTATAACATCGATAATCAGTATCACGATGTGCCTGTTCTTAAATATAAATGATGAATTTTATTTAGAATTAGCAATATTGTTGTAACGGATTAGAGAAAGAAAGAACCTGTCATCGCGACAGGTTTTTTTTTTATGTCATAAAAAGTGCAACAGCATAGAAACCGAATCGACGCCGCCGGGCAAGGTCCTTCCTATCCTTCTGCTCTCCGAATATACCCCAGCACTTCCTCAAACCGCATATCCCCGCCAAAGAGATCCAGTGCACTGCCGATCGTCACATTAACCCGGCCCCTTCCCAGGATCTTTAGCTGTTCCAGATCCTGAAAGTTATGGACACCGCCTGCATAAGTGACCGGAATTCTGCCCCAGTTTCCCAGAAGTTCCACCACCGGCTCCTCAATGCCGGAGGCTTTGCCTTCCACATCCACTGCATGGATCAAAAATTCATTACAAAATCTTGACAATTCCTCCATCGTTTGCTCTGTCAGTTCCACTGCCGTATATTTCTGCCATCTGTCGGTCACAATGTAGTAATGATCTTCTTTCTTACGAACGCTTAAATCAAGTACCAGATGTTTGGCACCGATTTGGTGTACCAGTTCCCGCAGCCTGTCATATTGAATCTGTCCGTCCTGAAACACATAGGATGTGACGATTACATGGCTTGCTCCGGCATCGAGAAACTCGGCCACATTGTCCGGCGTGATGCCGCCGCCGACCTGCAGGCTCTCCGGATACGCACGAAGTGCCGCAAGCGCCTGTTTTTTCGTTTCCTGATAATAAGGAGAACTGACAGGATTTAGAAGTATGATGTGTCCATTCCGAATCTCATATTCCCGGTAGAGTCTGGCAAAAAATGCCGCATCCTGACCGGATACAAAGTTTTCCTGTGCCTGATCTCCCTGATCTTGTAAGCTGCCGCCTACAATCTGCTTGACACTTCCATTATGAATATCAATACAGGGTCGAAATTCCATATTTTTTACCATTCCTTCCACTTCGCTCAAGGCACAGACAAGTCATGAAAAATTTACTTTATTTTCCTCTTCTTCCACTCACTCGGCCTTTCTACCACTCGGCTGCATACATGACGAATATTTTATCATCTAACAGACATAATAACATAAGAACAGGAAGTTTATCAAACATTCTGTTTCAATATCAGCAATTCAGGTATGAAGGCAAAGTTAAAAGGCAAAGGAGTGAAATCATGAAAAAAATAAGAACATTACTATTCGTGTCTCTTATGGTACTGACTATGTCCATGATGACCGCCTGCGGCAGCAGAAACAATGATACCGGCAACGGAAATGACGCAAACGGTACGCAGACAGGGATCGGAAACACTTCCGAAACCACAACAGGCACAGATAATGGCACTGCCGGCACCGGTACAACCGGCACCACAAATGATGGTATGACCGGAACCACAGATAACGGTACCGGACTCACAGACAGCAATACCACCGGAAACGGTAATAATGACAATGTAAATGATGTCACTGCCGGTGATAATAACAATACCAACAACGGCACAGGAAGTGCTGTCGGCGATGCGATCGACGATGCCGGCAACGCAGCTTCTGATATCATTGATGATGCCGCCACCGGTGTGGAAAACATGGTAGATGATGTGACCGGAACAGGCAGCAACAATACCAATTCAAAATCACGCTAAGAGGCAAAACTTCCCCAGACATGCTCCAAACGTCTGGGGAAATTTATATCCGTTTCTTATTTTTTAGACACCTTTTTCAATCAGGATACCGTCCCGGTAAGCCTGAAGAAGCTCCTCCAACTGGTGGATCATCTCCCGCAGTTCCATGCCGATCTCCGTATCCGCGATCTTCTGTCTGGAAGAAGTAGTCTCTACAATAATCGAATCAGAGAAAATGTCCGACTCATGCAAGATCGCCGCTTCTGTTGACTCAAAGGGCTCATGCGACACCAGGCGCATACCGTAGGAATTGACCACCAGTGTGTAACCGGCGATACCGGTCTTGTCCTGATAAGCTTTGGAAAAACCGCCGTCTATGATCAACAGTTTACCGCCGCACTTGATCGGCGTCTCTCCTTTCTTAAGTTCCACCGGCACATGACCGTTAACAATATGAGAATGGTCCTCATCCAAGCCGAACTCCCGCAGGATCTTATTGATGACCTCCTCATTGTCAAGCAGTCTGTAATAGCTGTTTTTGGTCTCTTTATGAATCTCCTTATCAAACAGGAAGTAACGCTCGAAGGTAGCCATCTTATCTTTGCCAAAAACCGGAGAATTGGGTCCGGCCCAGATATACCAGATAATATCCTGTCCTTTCAGTTTTTCCTGCAGATTGTTATGGGCGTAATACCCTCTCCTCGCATAATGTTCCAACACATCATAGAGTTTTTTGCCGCTATATTCCTCCCCATAAACATTCACTTTATTAAAATTCCCCGCCTCGTCCATCGGTACGCAGCCGTGATAGAGCAGATTGGAATTGTAGACTTTATAAAGCCCTCCCTTGGAAAAGAGGAACCGTACATGTTTCTGCAGCTTCTCGCACTTTACAAATGCCTGCCGCAGACGTTCCATCACCTGTTCTTCCTCCGGTGTCAGCTCATAGGGCCTGTTTCTGTTGACGGTCGGAAAATCCACATCTTTCATGGGATAAGATACCCCATTAATGACCAGCGCTTTATTCTCATAATCAATATGTTCCAGGAGCAGTCTGTCCTGCATGGCAAATTCCGGACGCCGCATGATCAACTGTCCTTCCAGTTTGAACTGCAGGATGGCGATTGCCTTATGCATCTTCATGTCGAGGCTCAAGTCCTTGGTATCATAATCCGTATTATATTTGATGGCAAATGCCTCACAGTCCGTATCCTTATATACATCCAGTGCAAACGTGGCGAGCGGGATCAGATTGATGCCGTAACCTTCTTCCAGCGTGTCCAGGTTGCCATATCTGGCCGCCATACGGATGACATTGGCGATACATGCCAGATGACCGCTGGCCGCTCCCATCCATACAATATCATGATTGCCCCACTGTACATCTACCGAATGATACTGGCAGAGCGTATCCAGAATCACATGAGGCCCCGGCCCCCTGTCAAAAATATCTCCCACAATATGCAGGTGATCGATAACCAGCCGCTGGATCAGATTGCTCAAGGCAACGATAAATTCCGGCGCCCTTCCAATCCTGATGATCGTATGAATGATCTCGTTATAGTATGCTTCCTTATCCTGAATCTCTGCCTTCTCCGTGATCAACTCTTCTATGATATAGGAAAAGTCTTTCGGCAGCGCTTTACGTACTTTGGATCTGGTGTACTTGGAAGATACCCGTTTCGTGATCTGCACCAGCCTGTGGAGTGTGATCTTATACCAGTCCTCAATGGAGCTTTCGTCCTCCTCCTGCATCACGATATCCAGCTTCTCCTCCGGATAATAGATCAATGTGGCCAGGCTCTTCTTATCCTTAATACTGAGTGTATTGCCAAACTCCTCATCGATCTTACGCCGGACAGAACCCGATCCGTTCTTCAGGACATGGTTGAACTGTTCATACTCTCCATGAATGTCCGTCATAAAATGTTCTGTTCCTTTTGGCAGGTTCAAAATCGCCTGCAGATTGATAATCTCCGTTGACGCCGCCGCGATCGTCGGATATTGTTTGGCCAAACTTTTCAGGTATTTTAATTCTAAATCGTCCATCTGTCCCGTAATGTCCTTTCCTCATAGCCATCAGATATCTGCACGTTCCTATCCGGACGACACATTCCCTGTCGAATGGCATCGCGCAGATTCTGTCTATTTTTGTAAAACTCTGTCTTTATGTAAGAGTTTATCCGATCACATCGGACATATCGTACATACCTGCCGGCCGACCTTTTAGGAATTTTGCCGCCTGGATGGCACCTTTACCAAACACTGCCTTGGAATATGCCCGATGAGAGAACGTAACCACCTCATCAGCCCCTGCAAAGATCACATCATGATCTCCTACGATCGTACCGCCTCTGACCGCGCTGATACCGATCTCCTTATCCTTTCTCTTCTCTCTAACCTGGCTTCTGTCATAGACATACGCATACGCATGATCCATCTGATCATTGATGGCATCCGCCAGTGCCAGTGCCGTACCGCTGGGTGCATCCACTTTCTGGTTATGGTGTTTCTCCACGATTTCAATATCAAACCCCGCCGGTGTGAGAATCTGTGCCGCTTCCTTTAAGAGTTTCAAAAGCATGTTGATGCCAAGAGACATATTGGCAGACTTAAGGATCGCCACCTCCCGGGAAGCTTCTTCCACCTTTTGAAGCTGCTCCTTAGTAAGTCCTGTGGTACATAATACACAGGGAACCTTTTTGTCCACGCAATAAGCAAGCAGTCCGTCAACTGCGGCCGCCACAGAAAAGTCGATCACGGCATCCGCCTCCACTGTACACGATGCAATATCTGAAAACACCGGATAAGGATTCTTTCCCTCGTCTCTGGCATCCACG
Organism: uncultured Lachnospiraceae bacterium; assembly: GCA_951801245.1. The sequence continues at coordinate 52,335 of CATOMC010000010.1, read as the reverse complement.
CCCGCCACAATCTCTATCTCTTCATCTGCCTCGATCAGGCCGGAAATCGTCTGTCCCATTTTACCGTTGCAGCCATGCATAATCACTTTTACCATATTGAACACTCCTCTTTATGAAATCTTGTCCGCTTCTTATGAAAAACGCCTGCTAAATGTTCCTTTAACAGACGTTTCTGTGTGTGGTTACTAATCATTTCATCATTCCAGAAGACCATACTCCTGCATGGCCTTTTTAAGCCTTTCCACATTCTGCGGCTCCATATCGGACAGCGGCATATGCGGTGTACCCACTTCCCTGCCCATCAGATTGAGCGCAGCTTTCACCGGAATCGGGTTCACTTCACAAAACAGTGCATCGCACAGATCGATCGCACGAAGCTGTTCTTTCATACTGCCCTCTAAGTCGCCGTCAAAGAACTTCTGACAGATCTCATGGGTCTGTCTGGGCGCAATATTGGACAGCACCGAAATAACACCCTTACCGCCAAGAGACAGGATCGGTACGATCTGGTCATCATTACCGGAATAAACATCCACCTTACCATTCGCCAGAGACTGCAGCTTTGCAATCTGTGAAATATTGCCGCTGGCCTCCTTGATACCTACGATATTCTCCACTTCCGTGCATAGTCTCACTGCCGTCTGCGGCAGGATATTACATCCCGTCCTGCCGGGTACATTATACAAAATGATCGGCAGCTTCACCGAGTCTGCGATTCTCTTATAATGTGCAAACAAACCGTTCTGCGTAGCCTTGTTATAATAAGGCGTCACCAAAAGCAGACCGTCCGCACCGTATTTTTCTGCTTCCTGAGACAGGTATACCGCTGTCTTGGTGCAATTGGAGCCGGTTCCGGCTAGCACCGGTATTCTGCCCTTCACCGTTTCCACACAGAACCGGATCAGATCCAGATGTTCCTCATGGGTCAGTGTGGAAGACTCTCCGGTCGTGCCGCAGACGATGATCGCATCTGTCCCTCCGGCGATCTGCTCCTCCACAAGCTGTGCAAATTTCTCATAGTTAATACTGCCGTCCTCGTGAAACGGTGTGACGATTGCGACACCCGCCCCTTTAAAAATTGCCATATGCTCTCCTCCCGCTATGATGTTATTGGTCATCGCGCCCCTGTCTTTGAAAAAAAGGCTGACCACACTGGGCCAGCCTCATAATCTGCCATTTCTGGTCTGGATAGCGCCCCATCATAAGATGACAGTCATACAGTTGTTCACTGCATGCCCAAGGAAAAGACCTGCAGGAGCCTCCCCTTTCGGCGTTTTTTCCTTTCCTGATACATCTTCTGCGCCTGCCGCATCTGCATCCCTACTCATAAAAAACGCAACCTCTATCAACCTCTATCATGTTGAACTTATAATAGCACTCAGGCTTCCTTCTGTCAATCAAAAGATACCCGGACTGAAACTCTCTACTCCCAGATCTTAAAATGCATGGTCTCCACCTTTGTCACATTATCTGCCATTGCACAGACCTCGTCATTTAAGGTGATACCCGTCATGATGATCTCCATCTCCTCAGGTTTGCCGGCCAGAAGCGTCTTCAGTTCTTCCACCGTAATGATCCCGTTGTCAATCAGCCCCAGCACCTCATCTAAGATGAGCAGGGAACACTCACCCGTGTTGAGTATCTTTTTGGCAAAATTAAGGCCGTTTCTGATATTTCTCTTCTCTTCTGCCTTATGTTCTTCTGTCAAATGAGAAAAATCTTCGGCCGACTTCTCAAAGCGGAATATCTTGATCTCCGGTTCCAGACGCTTTACGAACTCTGATTCCGCAAGCCCTCTACCCTTCAGAAATTGGATGATCACAACGTATTCTCCCTCACACGCCGTCTGTATTGCCCTGCCAAGCGCCGCAGGAGATTTACCATGACCTTCTCCACTGTAGATCTGAATCATGCCCTTTTCCATATCGATACCTCTTGTTCATCTCATTTCAATCCTATGTCTGCCTATCATAGCATAAGTAGCTTTATTGTGCAACTTTTTGTCGTTAAAAACTGAAATTTATGACCTCGATCGCTACATCCACCCTGGTATCACGGCTCTATGGCATTTCTCATTCATCCTCTATCATCTCAAGTTTGCTGACTGAAACTTCATAAGCAATCCGTCTTTCAAGCTGCTCCTCCGACAATTTTTTCATATATTCACGGCTCTGGATCCGGCCCCAGATGGCACAGCGGCTGCCCACCTCAAAATTACTGGCAAATCTGGCATTGCGCCCCCAGCAGATGCAGGGTATGTAATCCGACTTACCATAAGGCCTGTTGACGGCCAAAAGCAGATCCGCGATCTCCCTGCCAAGCGGTGTCTTCCTGTAAATCGGCTCTTTACAGATATAGCCGTCCAGGAAAATCTGATTCGTCTTCGCACCCTCGCCGATATCTTCCACAAATTCAATCTCTCTTGCAAAAACAGACAAGACCAGCCTGTTCTTCCTCTCCTCGTGCCTGTTATAGGATCGAAACTGCCCGGTGATACAGATCTTCATGCCCCTATAATCCTCATTCACATCAATGAGGCGTTCAGACACCATCACCGGTATGATATCAGTTGACTCGCTGAGTCGATCTACGCTGATATCCACCATATAGAAGCCCTCTCCAAAAATCTCATGGCTAAAAGAGAAATCACTCACAATTTCCCCCATAATCGCCACCTGGTTGTTTTCAATTACCTTATCTGTCATGTTTTTTCTCCCTTCTACACTGCATGATCGCAGGAATCCCTTTTAGTATTGTATTATCAATATATAGGATTAAGGAAGAAAATAGAACTGTTAATGGTCGCGCAGCAGACACTTGCAAGAACAGAAAACTAGTGATATAATGTCCGAGTTTGAGGATTGTTACTTTTCGCACGTCACCCAGAAAGTGACGCCTCAACAGACAGTCAATGTATGAAAAACAGCCAAAAGACAGCTACACAAGTTCGAGAAAGGCACGGTAAAATATGAAGCAGACAAGAGAAGATGTCAGAAATATAGCGATTATCGCTCACGTGGACCATGGTAAGACCACGTTGGTGGATGAACTATTGAAACAAAGCGGTGTATTCCGGGAGAATCAGGAAGTGGCAGAGCGGGTTATGGACTCCAACGATATCGAGAAAGAGCGCGGTATCACGATTCTCTCCAAGAATACTGCTGTCACTTACAAAGGCGTGAAGATCAATATCATCGACACGCCCGGCCACGCCGACTTCGGCGGGGAAGTGGAACGGGTACTCAAGATGGTGGATGGCGTTATCCTGGTGGTGGACGCCTTTGAAGGTCCCATGCCCCAGACCAAATTCGTCCTGAAAAAGGCTCTGGAACTGGATCTGTCCGTCATCGTTTGCATTAACAAATGTGACCGGCCGGAGGCCAGGCCGATCCAGGTAGTGGATGAAGTCTTAGAGCTCTTTATGGATCTGGATGCCAACGATGAGCAACTTGACTGCCCCTTCGTTTATGCTTCCGCCAAGACAGGTACTGCCAGTACCCAGCTCACCGTAAAGGGCGGCGATATGACCCCCCTCTTCGACACCATTATCGAACACATCCCGGCGCCCCAAGGGGATCCCGATGCAGGCACACAGGTACTGATCAGCACCATCGACTACAATGAATACGTAGGCCGTATCGGCGTCGGTAAGGTAGATAACGGTTCTGTCAAGGTCAATCAGGAGGTGGTCATCGTAAACCACCACGAACCGGACAAGCAGAAGAAAGTGAAGATCAGCAAACTCTACGAGTATGACGGCCTCAATAAAATAGAAGTCAAGGAAGCAGGCATCGGCGCCATCGTGGCCATCTCCGGCATTACAGACATCCACATCGGCGACACCCTCTGCTCTCCCGATGCACCAACCCCCATTCCTTTCCAGAAAATATCGGAGCCTACCATTGCCATGCACTTTATGGTCAATGATTCTCCGTTAGCCGGTCAAGAGGGGAAATACGTCACCAGCCGCCATCTGCGCGACAGACTCTTTAAAGAACTCAACACAGACGTATCCCTGCGAGTAGAGGAGACGGATACGACCGAAGCGTTCAAAGTCTCCGGCCGCGGTGAACTACACTTGTCCGTGTTAATTGAAAATATGCGCAGAGAAGGTTATGAATTCGCCGTCAGCAAGGCCGAAGTCTTATATAAAACCGATGAAAACGGCAAGAAACTGGAGCCCATGGAGCTATGCTATGTGGATGTGCCGGAAGAATTCTCTGGAACGGTTATTGAGAAGCTGAGTCTTCGCAAAGGCGAACTGAAAAACATGGGCATGGCCTCCGGCGGCTACAACCGCCTGGAATTCTCCATCCCCTCCCGTGGACTGATCGGTTACCGGGGAGAATTCATGACCGACACCAAGGGTAACGGCATCATGAACACCATCTTTGACGGTTACGGACCCTACAAGGGCGATATCCAGTACCGCAAACAGGGTTCTTTGATCGCTTTTGAAGCGGGTGAAGCCATCACCTATGGACTCTTCAACGCCCAGGAACGCGGCACCCTCTTTATCGGTCCCGGCACCAAAGTCTATTCCGGTATGATCGTAGGACAGAATGGCCGCGGTGAAGACATCGAATTAAATGTATGTAAGAAAAAGCAGCTTACCAACACCCGCTCCTCCAGTGCGGATGAGGCGCTTCGCCTCACACCGCCCAAGGTCTTAAGTCTGGAACAGGCGCTTGAGTTCATCGATACAGACGAACTGTTGGAAGTGACTCCGTCAAACCTGCGGATCCGCAAGAAGATTCTGGATCCTACCCTGAGAAAACGGGCAGCGATTTCGGCGGCGGCAAAAAAATAGTGGAGGTAAATTCCTGCGGAATTAACCTCCCGAATTCCTCTTCGCGGCCTCGTATAATAAGAGAACAAAGTTGAAATATTTCTGTATTTTCATCTTTGTTCTTTTATTCTATTCTATAATGGTAGAGTTTTGAGGACTTAATCGCAAGATTGTATACTTGTTTGCTTCCTTTAGCTGGTAAATCTCATGAATTTCATTTAAACCATTTCTATATGACAGAAATGAATTCCCGTTTATTAACTAAGGCAACACACCATGTTACATAAATGCAAAAAAAGCATACAGCGGGTGGTGGATTCGAATATCTGGTTATGACATAATAGGAAACGACCAGTGACCTTCTGCGATCAATCAGAACAGATCGGACCAGAACGGAGGATTAGAAAAACTTGCTGACAGGATGGATGTAACCAGGCAGACTGTGTCAAGATGGGAAGCTGACGAAGCAGTCCCAGAACTGGACAGGCTCGTGAAAATGTGCGGGCTTTTTACGGGTAAACTCGATGCTCTTGGCCATATGGACAGGTGGGCTAAAAGCTGTAGTCTGAAAAAGGCGTGTCCTGATGTGAAACTGATGGGATGGGATTTCCCTTTTGTATCACAGGAACTGCAGAACAGGTTTGGATTTCAAAGAAAGGAATCATGAGAACATCATTAGCTGCTTTGAATATGAATATACGAATAATGATACATCTGCTTTATGTTATACTGTTTTATATTATCTGTTTATTTTATCTGTTTTATTTGATTTTCCTCTGAAATCATTTGCTGACAAGCGGGATTAGAAAGGATGCTGACAATGAAATTAAAAAACGTTTTGCTCGTTGTAAACGATATCGAAAAATCGAAACAATTTTATCACGATCTGTTTGGTCTTGCTACGGTACTTGACAATAACGGCAACATGATCTTAACGGAGGGTCTTGTACTCCAGGATGCAAAAATCTGGAGAGAGTTTTTGGGAAAAGATCTGTTTCCGAAAAATAATTGCTGTGAACTGTACTTTGAGGAACCGGATATAGAATCCTTTATTGAAAAACTGGAAAAAATGTATCCCGGGATTCAATACGTCAACCGGCTCATGACACATAGCTGGGGCCAAAAGGTAATCCGCTTTTACGATTTAGACGGTAACCTGATCGAAGTAGGCACCCCTATGTAATTTGAGTTCTTTGCACTTCCATGCTTTGTCGGCTCCATATATTTCAAACACAAATTTTAACCCTAACTGGAGCATTGCTTTTCCACAGCCGGTTCCCCGCTTGTCAGGATTGACAATAACGAATCCAAAGCGCAGTTCCTCCAATGACTCATCCGGATTTCTCAGGGTAAAAAATCCAAGGACTCCCGTCTCATCAAAGGCAGTAAACGGCATCAGCGATTTTAAAAGACCAATTTGCATCCGACGCTTTATATGGTATTATTCTAATCATATGCTTTCCTATATCCCCAACACCAGTTCCGCCACCCGGAAATAAATCAACAGTGAGATAGCGTCCACGATGGTCGTAATAAACGGGCTTGCCATCACTGCCGGGTCTAACCCGATCTTCTTGGCTAACATGGGCAGCGTAGAACCAACCACCTTCGCCACGATAACAGCCATCATCAGTGTCAGGCACACGACCAGTGCCACCTGCACGCTCACGTGATCAAAAATCATCAGCCTTGCGAAATTGCAGACCGACAAGGTCAGGCCGCACAAAACCGCGGTGCGGATTTCTTTCCAGATGACCACAAGCCAGTCCCCAAACTCTATCTCCTCCAGCGAAATACCGCGAATGATAATGGCGGAAGCCTGTCCGCCTGCGTTGCCGCCCGTATCCATGAGCATAGGGATGAAGGCCGTCAGTACCACATATCTGCTCAGTTCGCTCTCAAAGGAAGTGATGATATTTCCCGTAAAGGTAGCCGAGATCATCAAAAGTAACAGCCAGGGAATCCTTTTCTTATAGGCATCAAACACGGACATCCTCAGATACGGCTTATCAGAAGGCATCAGGGCCGCCATCTTTTCGATATCTTCCGTGGTCTCTTCTTCCAGGATATCCACCACATCATCCATGGTGATGATACCCACCAGCCGGTCTTCATTATCCACCACCGGCATGGCCGTAAATTCATATTTTTTGAACTGCCTGGCAACCTCTTCCTGATCCATCAGCGTATGCAGCGATACCACATTCCGGTGCATCATTTCCCCAATCACCGCATCGGAATCACTGATAAGCAGATAGCGAAGCGCCACGGTACCCACCAGCGTTCTTTTGTTATCCAATACATAACAAATATTGATCGTCTCACTGTCCAGACCCACTTTGCGGATCCGCTCTATGGCCTCTCCCACGGTCTGGTTTTCTTTTAAATCCACATACTCCACCGTCATGATGCTGCCGGCAGAATCTTCCGGATAACGCATCAGATGGTTGATGGCCTGCCTGGTATCCGGACTGGTGTTGGCGATCAGCCGCTTCACCACATTGGCCGGCATCTCTTCCATCAGCTCCTTGGCATCATCGGACATCATATTATCGATGATACGGGCCGCATCCTTATCGGAAAGGGAGGTTATGACAGACTGCTGCTGGTCAATCTCCAGATAGGAAAAGACATCCGCCGCCATATCCTTGGGCAGGATGCGAAAGATCTTGATCACCTCTTCCTCCTCCATATCCTCCATATAGTCAGCGATATCCGCATCGTTTAACTCCTGAATGACCTGCCTGAGTCTTGTGTACTGCCCCTTGCCCAGAAGTTGCCGGATTTCCTCCATGCCAAAGTCCGCATACTCATAATGTGTATTTGTTCCCGCTTCCTGTGTCACTTTTGTCTCTTCTCTGATCTCGCCCATAGTATGCCGCCTTTCCGCACAGGCCAAGGCCTTCCCGGCATACCGCGAAACGAGCCTCCTTACGAAGCTCCGGCAGGGGAACCGTCTCCTGTGCTTTTATAATATATTGGATCCGAGACCGCCACCGTTGCTCTTCCGGCAGTGGCCTCTGTGATCTCATGTAACAACTGTTCTCTTTCCTCATATGGAACCTTGCAGGTGATGGACACCTGCTGTGCATACGCAGAATCGTCTATGGGAATCCCGCGTCTGCCAAGAAGATACTGAATCTTGCCGATACCGTTATAGTCCGTCTCCACCGTACAAATATGTCCATATCGCATAACACACACTCTGCTGGCCGCAATCGCTGCCTGCGCCGCCTGTGTATAGGCTCTCACCAGCCCGCCGGTACCAAGCAGTGTTCCCCCGAAATACCGGGTCACCACCAGCACCAAGTCCCGGATCCCGGATCCTGTCAGTACTTCCAAAATCGGCCTGCCTGCCGTACCGGAAGGCTCTCCGTCATCTGAAAAACGCATGGTCTGTCCCTGTTCACCCAATATATAGGCATAACAATGATGCCTTGCATCCCAGTATCGCTTCCGCACCGACTCCACATATGCCGCTGCTTCCTCTTCCGTAGACACCGCCTGCACCTGGGCAATAAAATGGGATTTTTTCTCCTCGTACTCGCCTGTGCCTCCATACTCTATGATTTTATATGGTTCTAACCTATGACCGGATTCCATATATGCGATTTTACGTATCCTTTCCGGGGCCGCCCGCATTCCATGATCCAGGCGCCTTTATAAGCCTGCCCCCATTGTTCCATAACTTTCTCATAGTATAACATTTTCATACATTCCACACAAGCGGAATAAAAGTGTATAAAATCGTAAACAATTCTTAAGATAAAATGAAAATCCTTCCTTTGTAAGGTAAATTTTGCTATAATGGACGCAAACTTGGCAGTTTGCGTCCCAAGAATTACTTCGTAATTCTTGCTGAATTCGCGAAAGTTGTTGTTTTTTTGACTTTGCTCTACTGACGCAGACTTGAGCAGGCAGTTTGCGTCGCTTTTAAAGATTTGATGCCAGATTGAATTAAGGAGGCAATACGCATGAACTATAGTAAGAGAGGTGTCCGCAAGAAACAGCAGGCACTCAATTCTACCGGAAAAAAATGGGGTAAAAAGATTGGCTTTACCTTTATACAAGTATTTCTGTTGGCCATGATCGGCATCGCCATTGTCGGGGCCAGTGCCGGAATCGGTATTTTCAAGGGAATTATCGCCACTGCGCCGGATATCGGCAACATTGATGTAACGCCCACAGGTTTTTCCACTTTTGTATATGACATCGAGGGCAACCAGACTGATAAACTGGTGTCCCAGGATTCCAACCGCATTCCAGTCACCATCGACATGGTGCCGCAGGATCTGCAGAACGCTTTTGTAGCCATCGAGGACTCTCGATTCTACGATCACAACGGCATCGATATCAAAGGTATCATCCGTGCAGGTGTCGTGGGTATCCAGAACCGGCATTTCTCGGAAGGTGCCAGCACCATTACACAGCAGCTTTTGAAGAACAACGTCTTCACAGACTGGACTAGTGAAGATTCCTTCGCCGATAAGGTCAAACGTAAAATTCAGGAGCAGTATCTCGCACTGGAACTTGAAAAGGTCATGGATAAGGACACCATTCTGATCAATTATATGAATACCATCAACCTGGGGCAGAATACGTTGGGTGTGGAAGCCGCATCCAGACGCTATTTCGGCAAACATGTCAATGAGCTGAATCTGTCCGAATGTGCAGTGATAGCCGGAATCACACAAAATCCGTCACGTTACAATCCGATCACGCACCCGGAAGAGAATGCCAAACGCCGCAAAAAGGTTCTTGAGGACATGCGGGATCAGGGCTTTATTACACCGGAAGAATGTGATGAAGCCCTGTCCGATGACGTTTACGCCCGCATCCAGATTGCCGACTCCGAAAATAATGAAGATTCATCCGTCAATACATACTTCACGGATGCGCTGATAGATGATGTTCTGGAAGATTTGATCGCTGCGGGCTACAATGAGACTCAGGCCTATACCTTGCTCTACAGCGGCGGGCTTAAGATTTACTCTACGCAAGATCCGAAGATTCAGAAAATTTGTGATGATGCCTTTGCGGACGAAAGCAATTTTCCTGCCAATACCAAGTGGTATCTGAATTATGAATTGACGATCGACAGAGCAAACGGAGACCGTGAAAATATCAGTACGGAAATGTTCCGTACCTACTGGCGGGAAAACCGTTCCCCCAAATATAATTTGATCTATGCTTCTCAGGAGGAAGCTTATCAGGACATCGAGGCTTATAAAGAAGCCACTATGGCCTCCGGTGATGAGGTCTACGGGGAAAGAGTCAGCCTGACCCCACAGCCGCAGGTCTCCCTGGTGGTGGAGGATCAGAGTACCGGCCATGTGGTGGCCATGGTAGGCGGCCGGGGCGCTAAATCCGCCAGCCGCACCTTAAACCGTGCCACAGACACTGTCAGACAGCCAGGATCCACCTTTAAAATTGTATCCACCTATGCACCGGCTCTGGACAGCGCCGGCCTCACACTGGCAACCGTCATGAATGATGCGCCCTTTAATTATGCCACAGGACGTCCGGTCGCCAACTGGTATGGTGAGAAATATCGCGGCCTCTCTTCTTTGCGAGACGGTATCCGCGATTCCATGAATGTGGTAACGGTTAAGACCCTGACCCAGATCACGCCGCAGTTAGGATTCGATTATCTGAAAAGTTTTGGTTTCACAACAGTGGTTGACCGCATGGAGATCAACGGTCAGATTTTCTCGGATATCCAGCAGACAACGGCTCTGGGCGGCCTTACGAAAGGTGTTACCAATGAAGAGTTGAATGCGGCCTATGCCTGCATTGCCAATCATGGTACCTACATCAAACCGAAGCTTTACACTAAGGTGGTAGACCATGACGACAATATTATTCTGGATAACACGATGCCGCAATCCAGGCAGGTCATCAAAGAGACCACAGCTTTCCTGCTGACAGACGCCATGGTAGACGTGGTCACCAGCGGTACCGGCGGCTCCGTCAACTTCGGCAATATGGCCATCGCCGGTAAAACAGGAACGACTTCCGATTATAACGATGTATGGTTTTCCGGCTATACGCCCTACTACACGGCAACCACATGGGCCGGATTCGATAACAATGTGAAGCTTTCCGGTGATGAAAAAAATCTGGCCAAAAAATTATGGCGCGCCGTAATGTCCAAGATTCATGAGGAACTGCCAAGTGAATCCTTCTCGGTTCCTTCCGGAATCGTGACGGCCACCGTATGTTCCCGTTCCGGTAAACTGCCGATTGCAGGGTTATGCGGCGGCACACTGCGCAGTGAATACTTTGCGGAAGGAACGGTTCCAACAGATACCTGTGACGTGCATTACGCCGGCCAGATCTGTCAGTACAGCGGACTTCCTGCAAGTGAGTTCTGTCCTTTTAAAGCAGAAGGCGTAGTGGAACTGACCCCGATTGAAGATATTTCACTGCAGAGTGGTTCTGCTACCGTATCACAGGTCGTAGATCCGGACGGCACTGTCAATAACGTTGCCACCCCTGTCGCTTCGACCAACATGTGCCCGCACAATGCGGCGTTCTTCTCCGATCCTAACTATGAGGCCGTAATAGCCATGCAGCGAATGGAACTGGAGCAGCGCACACAACAGGCACTCTTAGAACAGCAACAGGCCGCTCTGGCCGCACAACAGCAACAGGCGGCAGAGCAGCCGCAGCCTGTGGAGCCGCCGCCGGCAGAATAACGATCAGGAAACTATAAGCCAGAAAAGGGTTGTCAACCGACAACCCTTTTCCTATACAAGATTCAATTCTCTCCATAAATCAATTAGTAAAATCAGATTCCCTTCACGTCTCTGATCTTCTGTTCCAGATCCGCAACACCGTTCTTCGCATTGGTGATGGCACGACAAGCCTCCTCATACTCCTCTTCCGGTTCCGAGGCATGCTTCTCATAATAAATCCTGCCAATCTCAATGTAGTTTTTCTTGATCACATCCTCACAGGTGTTGATCTGGCTTTTCAGGCTGGCAATCTCCGCCATATCCTTTGCCTTATCAGACACTTCCCTGCCCTTGGCTGTGATGGTCTCACCCAGTTTATCGAAAAAATCCATACCCTTCCTCCTGTTCCTGCTTTTTTTCATTTTACACCATTCTCTTCACGGTAGCAAGGTCAGCGCTATGAATCGGACTTTTCTGACATGGAATTACCTGACATAGAATCCCCCGGTGCATGATCGCCCGACTCAGAATTTCCTGCCGCATGATTGCCTGACAGGGAATTGTCTGAAAGGCTTTCCTGTGCGAGGGAGTTCCCCGAAATCTGCTCCCGGCCGCCGCCTTCATAGTAACGCACCAGTTCCGCCGCAAAATGCTCCGCCAGAATCTGATAGCCTTCCTGATTGCCATGTACTCCGTCCGGGATATACGTCTCCACGACATCCACATCGTGGGAATCCAGAATGTTGGAATTATACATATCAATGACAGGGATGCCATATTCCTGTGCCAGCCTTAACATCACATTCACAATCCGTTTCTGCGGCAGAAGATAACTGCGCTCCCGCATCAGATAATCCTGCAAAATATTAGGCAGAGGCGTGGCAAAGAAGATATCCGCATCCGGATAACTTTCTTTCAATCCCCTGAAAAGTTCATCCAGATCCCCGCATAAAGTACGGGATTTGCGCTCTTCCAAGGTTCCCAGTTCATTCTCGGACAGACAGAAACCATCATTGGTGCCACCCATAACGATAATGATATCCACATCCTCCGGGATCTCCGCATAACGATCCACAAAAGCATCCGCCCAATACCGCCCGATGGATGACCCGCCAATCCCCAGGTTATACACCTCTTCCGCTCCCAGAAGCTCTTTCAGCCGGGATGGATAAGCATATTGCTGATAATTTTCCTCCGACTCCAGATTGGCCGCCGCCGTAATACTGTCCCCCAGGCAGGCAATCTTTTTGCCGGTGAAATCTATCTCACTGTCTGAAATGCGCTCCTGATCCTTCCGGTTTACCAAAAGGGTCTCTTCCAGAGACCTGCGAACGGCCCGCCGCTCCTCTAGTGTAATCCCAAATGAAGAATTGCCGGACACGGTCCTTCTGCTGCCGGATGTCCCCGCATTCCCTGATACACTGCCATTCCCCGACACACTCGCATTGCTATTGCCAGATACGCTCTTAAAGTCCGAAGCACTGCCATTGCCGGATACACTCTTGTTGCCCGATACACTGCCATTCCCGGACACACTTCCGTTTCCGGACACGCTCATGCCATCCGATGCACTGCCGTTATCGGATACGCTTTCTCCTCCCGATCCGTCCATGCCTTCCGGTACATTGCCGTTGCCCGACACGTCGCCGCCTTCATTCCCGTAACCGGACATAGCCTCATTGCCTGTCACGCTCCCGTCGTCCGACACACTGCCATTATCTGATACACTCTCGCCATCCAACGGCATGTCCTCCCCAGGAAAATAGTCCCCTTCCGCTTCCTCCCACTCTCCGCGAAGACCCATGCCTTCCTCAATGGCCATCTCCTTCGCATGCGTAATCTCTTCTTCCCTGAGAGCACTTTCCTTCTCAAGCTGCGCGATAAACTCCTCCAGTTTGCCATGATCCTGGGTCAGATCCCGAATCTCCGCCTGCATTTCCTGAACACGGTTATGCGCCTCCATATTCCGGGCATAAACCTCGGCGATAGCCTGCTCTTCTTCCTGCCGCTCCAACTCTTCCGATTCCATATGTGTGCAGTACGCTTTCAGACCAAGTGCCGCCAAAAGTACCGCCGTCAGCACCAATATACATACCGCCAAAATATCATTCACTCGTCTCATCACATTCTCTGCCTTACAATCTCATAGGCCAGCACACCTGCCGCCACAGACACATTCAGGGAATCAATGTCTCCCCGCATAGGAATCGCCGCACACATATCACACTTTTCCCGTACCAGACGTCCTACACCGCTTCCCTCTCCTCCTACTACAAGCCCGATGGGCCCTTTTAAATCAAGTTGGTACATGGGCGTACCATCCATGTCCGCACAGACAAACCACAATCCCTCTTTCTTCAATTCCCCTATGGTTTGTCCCAGATTCGTCACCTTGGCAACCGGCGTATAATTCAGGGCACCAGCGGAAGCTTTAGCCACAGTCGCCGTAATCCCTACCGCACGGTTTTTGGGGATAATGACCCCATGGGCACCGGCCTGATTCGCAGTCCGGATGATCGCTCCCAGATTATGGGGATCCTCCACACCATCAAGGAGCAGGATAAAAGGCGGCTCCCCCTTTTCCCGGGCTCTCTGTAAGATATCCTCTACCTCCGCATAACCATAAGCGGCAACGCTGGCAATAACGCCCTGATGTTTCCCGCCACCGGACATCTGCTCCAGCCGCTCTTTGGACACATATTTGATCATAGTAGCCTGTTTGGACGCTTCCCGTTTGATCGTCATAATGGGACCGTCCTTACAGCCATCCAGAATATACAGCCGGTCTATGGTCTTGCCTGCACGAAAAGCCTCGATCACAGCGTTTCTGCCTTCTATGGTGAATTCCATGCTTTCTCCCTGCTGCTCTTTCATATTTTGTTCTTCTATATTTCGTTTTTGTGGGTTTCGTTCTCTCATGTTCTACTCTTCCTTGTTACAGTCTTTTGGGCTTCGTTCTCTCATATTCTACTCTTCTTTATTCCGTTCTTTCCCTTTCTTCGGTACTTTTCTTACTCTCAGGCTCCCCGATCAAAGTTTTCGACTCCGTTGCCTGCTTCAGATTTTCATATCTAATCCTTCAATCGCCTTCTTGATCAGAGAAAGCAGTCTCTCCTGCCTGCCCTGCAGATACAAGTAACCGCACAGCGCCTCTAATCCTGTAGCTTTACGATACTCCATAACAGTGGCATTTTTCGCCGTCGTATAAGACTTGGCGTTGCGGCCTCTTTTATAAATATCCAGTTCTTCTTCCGTCAACTCTTCCAAAAGCCCGTCGATCAGCTTCGCCTGAATGCGGGCGCTGACATATCTGACCGTCTTTTGGTGCAGTTTGTTGGGGGAAGTGTTGCCCCGTTCCACAACGATCGTGCGGATGACCAGCTCATAAATCGCATCCCCGATATAGGCAAGTGTCAGGGGTGAATAGGTCCTTAGATCAATCTCTTTACAGCCAAACTCCTGTTTAATCGCCTCTAAAATCGTTACGCTCTCTTCCATTTAACTCCCTCTCGCGTATCTTCCAGAATGATGCCTTTTTCTGTAAGGATATTTCTAATCTCATCCGCCCTTGCAAAATTCTTCGCCTTCCTTGCCTCTTGCCGCTCCTGGATCAACGCCTCGATTTCCTCATCCAGCATCTCCGGCTGCTTCTCCACGATCAGTCCACAAATATCAGACAACATCACAATCTTGTCTTTCAGGGCTTTCAAAAAGGCGCTGCCGGCTGCCTCGTCTGCATGCGTATTGGCAAATTTTACCAGTTCAAAAATAGCTGAAACGGCATCTGCCGTATTAAAATCATCATCCATGGCCTCGTCAAACTTGTCCACAAATCCCTCTGCTTCCACAAGAAGCTTCTCTTCGTCCTCACTCAGCCCGCGCTCTTGTGCACTCTCCAACAGGAAATTCAGATTACCCACGCTTGTGACGATTCTGTCCAGACCGTTCTTGGCCGCTTCCATCAACTCCGCGCTGAAATTCAACGGGCTTCTGTAATGTGCCGAAAGCATGAAGAAACGCAGCACCTGCAGATCATACTTCTCACCGATATCCCGTACCGTGAAGAAATTCCCCAGAGATTTGGACATCTTCTTATTGTCAATATTCAAAAATCCATTATGCATCCAATATTTTGCAAAAGGCTTTCCATTAGCCGCCTCCGACTGTGCGATCTCATTCTCATGATGGGGAAAGATCAGATCCTCACCGCCCGCATGAATATCAATCTCGTCGCCCAGATACTTCTTACTCATCACAGAGCACTCGATATGCCAGCCCGGACGCCCCTCGCACCAGGGCGCTTTCCAGAAAGGCTCCCCTTCTTTTTTCGGTTTCCACAGCACAAAATCCAACGGATCCTGCTTCTGATCTTCACCGGATACCAGAAGAGAACGCTCTCCGCTTCGCAGATCATCCAGATTTTTATGGGAAAGCTTGCCATACTCTGCAAAGCTTCTGGTCTTAAAATAGACCGTTCCATCCCCCGCAACATAAGCGTGCCCTTTATCGATCAGCGTACTGATCATATCGATCATCCCGTCAATCTCGCAGGTCGCCTTGGGATGGGTGGTTGCGGGTTTCACATGCAAAGACTCCATATCCTTCTTGCACTCCGCAATATAGCGCTCCGAGATCACAGCAGCATCCGTTCCCTCCTCATTGGCCTTTTTGATGATCTTATCATCCACATCCGTAAAATTGGAAACATAATTGACTTCGTAGCCCTTATGCTCCATATAACGGCGCACCGTGTCAAAGACAATCATCGGACGGGCATTGCCGATGTGTATCAGGTTATATACCGTAGGCCCGCAGACATACATGCTGACCTTTCCCTCCTTCAAGGGTACAAATTCTTCCTTTTTTCTGGATAAAGTGTTATATACTTTCATGTGGTTCCTCCTTTTTCTTACTATGATTTATGTGCTGCCTCTTCTTGCTGCTTCTTATCAAAATCGGATACCGAATCGTTGTTCTTTGCCCGCTGTAGCTGCATCAGCTCCCTTTCCACATCGATCAGCCGGTTCGTCAGTTCCGCGTTGGCCTTCTGTAACAGCATAATGTCCTCCCGCACTGGATCCGGCAGATGCGTCTGATCCAGTTCTTCCTGCGGCAGACTCCTGTTAGCACGCTTGACTACACGCCCCGGTACGCCCACGACCGTAGAATTCGGCGGCACTTCATTGAGCACCACACTGCCTGCCCCAATCTTACTGTTATCACCGATTTTAAAAGAACCAAGTACCTTGGCACCGGTGCTGATCATCACATTGTTGCCTATGGTGGGATGACGCTTGCCCTGCTCTTTACCGGTACCGCCCAGAGTCACCCCCTGATAAAGCGTCACGTTATCTCCGATCACCGTGGTCTCTCCGATGATGACGCCGTTACCGTGATCGATAAAAAATCCTTTGCCGATCTGTGCGCCGGGATGTATCTCGATGCCGGTCTTACGCACACCCTTCTGGGAAATCCATCTTGCCAGGAAATAACGTTTCTTTAAATACAGACGATGCGCCAGACGGTAATAAAACATAACCTTGAAGCTGGGATAAAGGAGCACTTCCATATTAGAATGAATGGCCGGATCCCGTTCCCTCACAACACGGATTTCTTCCTTAATATGATTGACAAATCCCATACCAATCCTCCATCTCTGCCCACAAACATCAAAAAACGCGGCTTAAACGTCCCTTCCTGCCGGAAATAGAGACGAAATAATCCGCGGTTCCACTCTACTTAAAAACTGCTTGCAGTTTTTCACTCAAAGCCGGTAACGGGGCTGACCGGACGAAGATACTTTTGCCCGCTGCTGCGGGCTTTCCCCTCGTCTGACTCCGGAGCGCACTTCCCTTTTGCTTTGCGAAATCTGCTTCCAGCCAACGGCAGATTCTCTCTGGCGCTTACCTAAAAGGTACTCTTCTCCTTCACTGTCTACAATATTTAGAATATGCAAAGATAACAATTTTGTCAAGCGTTTCCGGAGCCTGATTTCATCGACTTTCCATTCTCAAGATTAACCCAAAATTCTGCAATCAGCCGATTCGTTTCCATCGGTGCATCCGTATTGGAATTATGTCCGGCATCTTTTATCCATACAAGTTCGATTCTGGTATCTTGATTCCACGCTTTATTATATCTGATACAAGAACCTGCACGATCTTGCATGCCGCATATCAAAAGCGCCGGACAGGTAATCAGGTAAGGAAGATTTGCTTCCATCGCTTCTGCCAGAATACGAAACCCATGACCAGCTAGTTTCGCATATCTCTTCCGGTCCATGTCATACACCATCATCATATCATACATTAACTTTCTTCCATAGGAAGAAACCGCTACTCCATTCGTACCCGATTTTAGCAGCAGTTTCCATGGATAGTAACGGTACACCGGCGCCATTCTCTTAAGAAGCCATAACTCCACTTTTGTTACATACTTTCTTTGTAACGGCGCCGAATCAATAGCAATAAAGCCTGCCAGCTTATCAGGAAACAACTGGACATACGCCTGCCCCACATATCCACCCATAGACTGCCCGATGATAACAGGTCTCCCAATACCTTCCACCATCAGAATTTCGTCCAACCATCTGGCCTTATCCAACAGGTCAAACGTCAGTTCAAAAGGCCAGGACGCGGCATGTCCTGGTGCATCCCATACCAGGACATTGTATTGATGTTCAAAATGAGTTATCTGCTTATCAAACAGACGATGATCAGCCGTCAGTCCCGGCAAAAAGACCAATGCCTTACCTGTACTGTCTATCTTCTTGTTGACCCAATAATGAATCGTTCCCTTCGATGTTTTATATGTTTTTTCAATCATAAGACTGCGAAACCTCCGATTGACGCGACTTGAATTCGAAAGCATTTTTGAAGCATTTTCAAAAAAACAAAAATCCTGTTGCTTTATGGAGTTCTCATGGTATAATTAGCGTATGGAAGCATAGCTCAGCTGGGATGAGCGCTCGCCTGACTAGCGGGAGGCCAAGGGTTCGAGCCCCTTTGCTTCCATTTTTGATGTTCTTGAACTCTGATAAATACTTACCACGATGGGATTTAGTAGATATGGAGTTAAATTTTCTGGTAAATCAGAGGATATTTTTCAAAGTGCCATCTTGGCATTTTCTATTTTTGATGCATGTAAATATGTTACTATAGCAGCCATTACATTCTTTACGGATTCTGCTTTTAGATAATAACAAAAAGACTAAATCAGAAAATGGTTACACCTTAATATGTATCATTGTTTAAAGTTTGTCACACAACATGAATATGTCCAATTGTCTGTAAAGCTATGTCATAAATATCATTCGTTTTAGAATAATACATGTTTTTGTATTTATCTGTGTCTATTGATGCAGCAAAAACATTTATATTCAAACTCTGAAGCAGGTTTTTAATCCTATTGAACAAACTATTTCTCATTTTGACATCAGACAGGAACTCAAAGCCATTTACATTTTTACGCATATCATATAAGTGTAATGGTCTTTCTGGAACTGGTATTAAATCCGTTTTAATCTTCTTTAAGTTTGGTTTCAATATATTTTCATAGTATTCTTTCACCATTTTAATGCTCCATCTATCCGTATTATAATAATTGATTATATACCAATAACTGACAGAATCACTGTCTGTCATACAAAGATTCATTAAAATACGAGTCATTCCCCCGTCTGGCAGGCCAGTACAATCTGCCGCAACGCCGGAACGCTCTGCATAATGCCAAGCACCACCAGATCCACCGCCATGACCGACAACACAAGCACACCATTTAACAGCATCGAATAAATCCACGGGTTATCCATTGCAATTCCCAAAAATGTCTCCGGCATATACATATACCAGAGTAGCCCGCCGGACAAAGTCAGCGATACCCAACGACCAAAAGAACCTAATACAGTCCCCCACAGCCAGCCAAGTTTCTTGCCTGCGCCGAATCCACATGAAAATACAAGCGTATACGCTACCACATAATCAAGCAGCATAGACTGCCAGGAAATCGCAATCCCTCCACCAAGAAAATACTGCAGCACACCGTTGGCAAAACAGCACATCAGGGAATACTTGGGACCCCAGCGCAGACAATAAACCAGGATCGGTACCAATGCAAAGTCAATAGATCCTCCGAATGGAAATCGGAATATCCGAAAATACCCCAGTACCGTTGCTGCGGCAATCATGATTGCGCCCTCTGTCAGGGCACGGATTTTGTTTTGTTGTGTCATAGATGTCTCCTCCATATTTAAAATGTACCGCAATACACTCAGGTATAACGCGGTACGAAAAAGACGACATCTATTCTGCTATATCAATAGTCACAGTCCGACACACGATCAGACTGTTACGTCGAATATTCTTCCTACGCCGGCATTACCCGGATCAGGTTCAAGGGACCGGAAGTGACAATACACCTCTGCATCTCAGCCGGACTTGTGTCCAGCGCCCCTGTTATTCTGTTGCATTACGGTCTATTTATATATACTACACTTTTTAGATTTTGGCAAGTCGTTGTTTCTATCATTTTAAATCCTCCATATCAAAACTTTCCGTTTTCAAATCACAATAATATCTTCCCTTTATCGCGGTAAATTTTAATACACAGTAATCCGGGTCAGTTACGCCTTGCTTATAAAACACGGTATCCCCAGTACGCCAGATTTCTTTCTTTGTTTCATCATCCTGCAAGACTTCCATTGTACCAGTCAACATAACACCTTCATATTTGAAGCGTCCCTTGCTATAGAAATAAATACTTGCCTTTGGATTTTTGATAAACTGTTGTGAGCGCATCGCAGATGTGTTTGTTGAAAAATAGAAACTATTTCCTTCCATCCTGCGTGGTACAAACATTGCTTTGATATTGGGGAAACCTGCTTCGTCTACAGAAGCAACAAATGACACTTTCCGCTTTTTAATAAACTCCATCATATATTCTCTTGTTTTCATTGAAAATGATCCTCCTTATAAAATGATTAGTTTGCATGTAGATTCTCAATCAAGGTTTCAAGTATCCGGGCAAGATACCGTTCAAATTGTATTTGCTCTTCTTCTGAAAAACCTTTATAAAATAATACATTCATCCGCTGAGATACTATTTCATATTTTTCCTGCAAAGATTTTGCATACTCAGTGAGTGATACAATCGTTTGCCGGCGGTTGTGTGGGTTAATATTTCTTTCTACAATTCCCTTATTTACCATTCCATTTATGACAACAGATACCGTATTTTTGGCAAGAGAGGTTTTTTCACTTATTTCGCTGATCGTAAGATTGTCTGTTTTCCATAGAATAAATAATATTCGTCCCTGCCCGCCACTTATTTCAATGCCATTGTCAAGTAGTAACCGTTCAAAAATCCTATCTTGAAGCTGCTTAATTTGTGTAATATAAAATCCGCCCTTTGTCTCCAAATACATCACCTCGATTCTTATTAGAACATTTCTATATAGAACAATTATGCCAAATAAAATTTGAGAAAGCAATCTCTAATTGAAATATTTTCAAATATTTCGCTCTATGTGTAACTTTTCATTATATTTAGACAGGCGTATCACCAAATTGAAACAGGAAGCCATCAAAATGACCTGGCAGAATATGTATTTACAGGAAGCAGTTGATGATATCCGTAACAGGCAGCAAGACATAAAAAAAGCACCTTGGGATGATCAATCCACCCATTGGTGCTTCCCTTATTTTTAAATTTAATTTTCTGACAGTTTCCAATCTGTTACACCTTCTGCAATCTTCCATCTGCCATCTTATCAGGTACATCCTCTTGTAACAAGTGACTTATAACCGATCGAACATAAGTTAGATTACTTTTTTGATTACCTTTTGTTTTTGGACAACAAAAAAACCTTGAAAAATCAAGGCTTTCTTAGAGCTGCTGACGGGAATCGGACCCGTGACCTCCGCACTACCAATGCGACGCTCTACCGACTGAGCCACAGCAGCCTGACAATATAGATTTCTCTCTTGTCACCGTTTTGTAGTATATCATAGCCCTTTCGGCTTTGTCAATACCCGCGCTACTGTTTTCTGATCGCTTTCTTCAATTTGGTTTTGATTCTCTGCAAAGCATTGTCGGTAGACTTGTCATCCCTTCCCAACACCTTCGCGATCTGCTGGTAACCCATCCCTGTCAAATACAGATCCAATACCTGCTTCTCGAAGCTGCTCAGTTCCCTGTCAATAATCATTTCCAGCCGATTCACATTTTCCTGATCAATGACCAACTCCTCCGGACTCTGTTCGAACCCGGCTGCCAGCACATTGACCAGTTCCTCCTCTTCTCCCTCATGATCTGTGGCCACATTTCCATAGAGGGACACATAATTGTTTAGCGGTATATGCTTTTTTCGTCTGGAAGCCTGCACGGCTGTATACATTTGTCTGGAAACACACAGATCCGCAAATGTGGAGAAGCTGGCATCCCGCCCGGTATCGTAGTCCCGCACGGCTTTAAACAATCCGATCATCCCCTCCTGAATCAGATCTTCATTGTCTGCCCCCAGAATATACATGGATTTGGCCTTACTCCTGACCAGATTTTTGTATTTATTCATGATATGGTCCGTGATGCCTGCTTCACCGTCCCGCAGACGGACCAGAAGTTCTTCGTCACTGTACAGCGTATAGTCTTCTTTCAATGATAACCTCCCGGAATATTGATGTCATCGCATCACCTATTATCCGTTTTTATAATCCGCCTTTCTGCAAAAGGCACCAATGCGTCCTGAAACGTACTTATTTGTTTCAGACCTAACTTGCTCTGCTGCACCCGGGACAGCCTTCACACCCACGTGTCTGCACATCCTCGCTGTAGATTTCACTGGGACTTGCAAGCATACAGATTGCCTGGGCAGAAATTCCTTCCCCGCTGCCGGTAAAGCCTAGTCCCTCTTCCGTGGTAGCCTTCACATTGACCTGCGACATATCTATCCCCAGCGCCTTTGCCATATTTGCCCGCATGGTATCTATATGGGGCCGCATTTTGGGTGCCTGGGCAATGATCGTGGCATCAATATTCTCGATCAGGAATAAATTTTCTTCCAAAAGTGCCCCCACATGCTCCAACAGCTTTATGGACGAAATCCCCTCGTAAGCCGGATCCGTATCCGGAAAGTGTTTTCCGATATCTCCTAACGCCGCTGCTCCCAGGAGCGCATCCATCACCGCATGGATAAGCACATCTGCATCCGAGTGTCCCAGCAGTCCCTTTTCATAGGGAATCTCTACGCCTCCGATAATACATTTTCTTCCTTCCACCAGCCGGTGTACATCATACCCCATTCCAATCCTCATAACACCCTCACTTTCCGCCATACAGCCTGCATTGTTCATTTTACAGATTCCAGTGCAAATCATCCAATTTAATAACACGTGCTATGCTTTATTGTGCTTCATTAATCTTCTTCTTGCTAAGCTCCCTTCTGCAAAACATCCCGGACATGATCGTGGCGATCCCCCAGCCCACCGGCCAGGAGAGCCAGATTCCCACCGATCCCATACTGGCAGAAAAAGCAAACGCCAGGATCACCCGCAGGATCAGATCCGTAAAAGTAGATACCATAAATTCCTTCATTCGCTCCGCGCCTCGCAGCATACCGTCTGCCACCAGTTTAACAGCTATCACAAAGTAAAAGGGCGACACGATTTTCAGGAACGTAACGCCTGTGTTAAGGGCGTCACTCCCCGTATCGTCCATAAAGAGCAACACCATCGCACGTCCAAAGAAGAAATATGCCACAAAAAAGGGCACTGCCACACAGACAGCCATCTTCAATCCTGCCATAAAGCCATCTTTGATGCGTTCCGGTTTCCCGGCACCGCGGTTCTGGGCCGTAAACCCGGATACCCCGTTTCCCAGCGTTGTGAAACTGGTAATGAGGAAGGTATTGAGCTTAATTGCCGCAGAATATCCCGCAATCACACCCGATCCATAAGAGTTTACCAGACTTTGTATAAAAATATTACCAATTGACACGAAACTCTGCTGTAAAATACTGGGTACTGCGATCAATCCTATTTTTTTCAGAAGGGAAAGGGAAAATAGCGCCGCCTGTCCCTGTATTTTGATCTCCCGCATCCGCCCTGCAAAGGAAATAAGCGCCAGAATACAAGCCACGCCCTGAGCAATAAAGGTAGCCCAGGCCACACCTGCCACGCCCCACTTACATACCGCCACGAAAACCAAGTCCAATACGATATTGCCAATGGAAGAGCCGATCAAAAAATACAGCGGTGTTTTGGAATCTCCCAGGGAATTGAACATACCTGTAGTCACATTATATAGGAACAGAAAAATGAAACCGCCGATATAAATCTTTAAATAAAGTGCCCCGTCCGCAAAAATATTGTCCGGTGTCTGTATCATGCGCATCATCATTGGTGTGGTCAAAAGACCGGCCACCGTCAGCAAAGCCGCCAGCACAAAGCTGGTGATCAATGTGGTCGATACCGCCGTCTTTAACTTTTCATAGGCTTTGGCCCCAAAAAGCTGGGAGATGACCACCGAACAGCCGATATTACTCCCTACCGCCACCGCCATGAAGATCATGGTGATCGGGTAGGAGGCTCCCACCGCCGCCAGCGCGTCCTCTCCCGCAAATTTACCTGCGATCATACTGTCCGCTATATTATACAACTGTTGAAACACCACACTGATGAACATAGGCACCGTGTACCTGATTAGTGTCTTCTGGGAATCCCCCACTGTCAAATCCTGAATCATGCTAACCCCCATGCTTCCGCTTCAGCGGAAGCTGAAATTTATGCGGAGAATGCCTTATTTTAGGCATTCTCCTTTGTGAGACGGAGTTGCAAAGCAACTCCTAGAAGTTCTTGGCGTCCCGTCCAATGGCGGGACGTCTTTAGAACTTCTTCTCACACTTGTCCAGAATAAAAGTAAGCAGTCGGTCTGCCACTTCCTCTTTGCTGAGTATAGGCAGTTCCAGGGTTTCATCCTTTGTGAGCAGGGTCACTACATTGGTGTCTGTTCCAAAGCCTGCCCCTTCCTGTCTTAAATTATTGGCCACGATCATATCGATCTTTTTTTTCTCCAGTTTTGCCCTGGAATTTTCCAGCATATGCTCTGTCTCCATGGAAAAACCGCAGATAAACTGGCCCTTACTTCTATGCGCGCCCAGATATGCCAGAATATCCTCTGTCCGCTCCAGGGCAACGGCCAGTTCCCCATCCTTTTTCTTCATCTTCTCGTCCGCAGTCTCTATGGGACGGTAGTCCGCCACCGCAGCCGCTTTAATGATGATATCCTGCTCTGCCGCAGCCGCCTTGACTGCCTCTGCCATATCCGCCGCGGATACCACCGGTACTATATGTACACCGGCCGGAGTCTGTATTGCAACTTTTCCTGACACAAGTGTCACATCTGCGCCGCGAAGCATGGCTGCTCTGGCGATTGCATACCCCATCTTCCCGGTGGAATGATTGCTGATATAACGCACGGGGTCAAACTTCTCCTGGGTTGGGCCTGCCGTGACCAGCACCTTCATGCCCGCCATATCTTTAGGTGTCAGAGCTTTCACAATCACCTCATACAAAGCTTCCGGTTCCGGCATCTTGCCCTCTCCCGTATCCCCACAGGCCAGATAGCCACTCGCCGGTGTGATCACTTCCATACCATATTTCTCAAGAACCTTCAGATTATCCTGCACCACAGGATTCTGATACATTCTGGTGTTCATGGCCGGCGCAAATATTTTCGGACATTGACAGGCCAGGAGTGTAGTCGTCAGCATATCATCCGCAATCCCGTATGCCGCCTTGGCAATCACATTAGCAGAAGCCGGTGCCACAAGCATAACATCCGTTTGTTTTGCCAGGGACACATGTTCCACACTATGCTGAAAGTTTCGGTCGAAAGTATCCACCAGGCATTTGTTGCCTGTCAGACTCTCAAAAGTGATCGGATTGATGAAATTGGTGGCATTCTGCGTCATTATCACCGTCACATTTGCCTTTTGCTTGACCAGCATACTTGCCAGAGAAGCAATCTTATAGGCAGCGATACTGCCGCTTACACCTAATACAATATGTTTTCCTTTTATTAACACGTGTCGCACTTCCTATCTCTCATTACTTATAGTAATGGCATAACAAACTATATCTTTTTCACCTGCTCATTGCCTACAGACGTCATACCCGCTCTGCGGACAGTGGGCATTTGTTTCCATCATTTCCTTAAGCCTCTACATTCTTATGATAAATCAGCCCCAAACCCTTAAGGGTAAGTTCATTGTCACATATGATTTCCCTCTTACAATACGGAACGATACTCGCCGCCAGACCGCCTGTTGCCACCACCGGTGCCTGATATCCAAGTTCACCGTGAATCCGCTCGATCATCCCGTCCAGGCAGGCTGCCTGTCCCATCACGATACCGCTCTTCATACAGTCAATGGTGTTCTTGCCAATCACTTTCTTAGGTGCTTCCAGACTGATGCGTGGCAGTTGGGAAGTACGGTTCACCAAGGAATCCAGGGAAACCTTCACACCGGGCAGAATCATACCGCCTATGTAGTTTCGTTTTGCATCCACCACACTGATGGTAGTCGCTGTCCCCATATCGATCATGATAATCGGCGCCCCATAATAATGCAGACCAGCCACTGCATTAACGACCAAATCCGAACCTAATTGTCCCGGATTATCCATCAGGATATTCAACCCGGTCTTAACACCCGGTCCCACCACAAGAGGTGCCCGGTGTAGCATTTTTTCCAGAGACGACTTCATAATATTATTAAGAGGCGGTACGACAGAAGAAATAATACTGCCCTTGATATCCTCCAGACCAATCTGATACAGATCAAACAAAGTCTTGAACTCCACCACATATTCCAATTCTGTCTTGGAAAGATCCGTAGATACTCTTTCCACGAAATTTACCTTCTCTCCTTCGATACACCCGATGACAATATTGGTATTGCCAATGTCAATTGCCAAAATCATATCTTCCGTCCTGCCTTTCCTCATAACATCCAATAATACGCTTTACTGCCTCTTATATTTTCTGTCTGCTTTTCGCACTTACATATACCGGTTTTACTCTCGTCAGCGCAAGACCCACGCCGGTCACGATGATAGCCGCCACCACGGCTTCTACCACACCATTGAAAGCCACCACTCCCATGATGACGTCCAGTACTGCATCGCCCGCTACGCCCATGGCCTGGGCATAAGCGTCTTTATATAAAATGAAGATACCGCTCATAACAAACAAGGTATTGGTAAATGCACCTGCCAGCCCTGCATAAGAAAGTGCAATGTCCGCTGACCCTCTTTTATTGCCGCTGACGGTAAGCACCACCATAAGCACTGTGCCGGCTGCCAGTCCGATGATCGTACATACCGGCACACTCAGACTCTCCGGCAGTAAGCGGATCAAAAATGCCCTGACGGAAGTAAATAGTATAACAGATGCTATTAAATTAACAGCAATTCTACCAGCCTTCCGCTCGTTCCCTGCCGCCTTGCGGATCAGTATATAAGCAAAATAAGGAACCACGCCGACTAAAATCCTCGGTACAAAGCAGATATAAAGGCTCCTGAAAATACCGGATACGCCGACCACGTTCACTGCCAGAACCGGCGAAAAAACGAATGCCGAAGCTGTCGCTGCCTTAAATGTGTTGTTGATAAAGCTTGTGAGACCAAATACGAATCCCAAGAATGCACCTTTCTTAGGCCCAAGAAATAGCGCTCCAAGGATTACCGGGATATGAATAATGGTTGCATTGATGACTACAAGCGGGATGTATCCCAGTGGTGTGAATGCCATAAGCACGATTATGGCGGTGAACAGTGCCGTAAGCACCAGTTCGTAAGTCTTTTCATTTTTCATGGTACAATTCCTCCTGTTATTATTCTCATGCGAGATACAATACGGTGACATCATACCACATCAACTTTTCTTTGACAAGTTTTGTCCTCGAAAATATACAAAGTCACAACTATGTAAGGCAGGCCGCCACGGATTGTCCGTACCGGCTTACTCTGTTCTCTTTCAGGACTGCCTTCTGCCTCTTTATTTAATAATTCATGTTCTTTAATAGTTTTCCGGCTTAATCTGGAAATATGCCTGTTCATGCTTGCAGACCGGACACACCATAGGCGCTTTTTTGCCAATGACCAGATGTCCGCAGTTTAAACACTGCCAGATACAGTCTCCGTCTCTCGAAAAGACCAGTCCATCCTCCAGATTTTCGATCAGCTTTCTGTAGCGTTCCTCATGTTCTCTCTCTATTCTTGCGACTCCTTCAAAGAGTCCGGCCAGTTCCTCAAATCCTTCCGCTCTGGCATCCTTGGCAAATCCCGCATACATATCCGTCCACTCATAATTCTCTCCCGCCGCAGCATCTTCCAGATTTCTTGCCGTGGGCGGGATCACACCGTCATTCAGATACTTAAACCAGATCTTGGCATGCTCCTTCTCATTTGCTGCCGTCTCCGCAAAGATGTTTGCAATCTGCACATAACCATCTTTTCTGGCTTTGGACGCATAATAAGTATACTTGGTATAAGCCTGCGATTCTCCCGCAAAGGCTGCGAGCAGGTTTTTCTCTGTCTTAGATCCCTTTAAATCCATGTCATGTCCTCCTTTTGCCGGCTCTTTTATTGGTAGATCAGGGATATCACTGTCCCATACCGGCCTTTCTTTACAGTATTCCCAATTTTCCACCAAATCTTTCCTGCACACTTATTTTTCACTATTGTAAATCTGTCTGCTCTGTTATAAGATATAGAAGACATGAACAACAATATTGCTCTGACACGGAGGAGACCAATGACTGCACTAAAACCTATCAAAGAAGGAAAAGTACGTGAGATTTATGACAACGAAGACACCCTGATCATGGTTGCCACAGACCGAATCAGTTGTTTTGACGTGATCTTAAAAAATCAGGTGACCCGGAAAGGAACCGTCCTCACACAGATGTCCAAATTCTGGTTTGACATGACAAGGGACATTCTTCCCAATCACATGATTTCCGTGGACGTCAAGGATATGCCCGCATTTTTCAGACAGGAGAAATTCGATGGCAACAGCATGCTATGCCGTAAACTGAATATGCTTCCCATCGAATGTATCGTGCGCGGCTACATCACCGGAAGCGGCTGGGCCAGTTACCAAAAAGACGGTACCGTCTGCGGCATCAAACTGCCTGAGGGCCTGCAGGAATCAGACAAGCTGCCTGATCCGATCTACACCCCTTCTACCAAAGCGGAGATTGGCGACCACGATGAAAATATATCCTATGAGCAGAGCGTGGCCTATCTGGAAGAGAGATTTCCCGGAAAAGGTGAGGAATACGCATCGAAGCTTCGTGATTACACCATTGCTCTGTATAAAAAATGCGCTGCCTATGCACTGACCCGTGGTATCATCATCGCCGATACCAAGTTTGAATTCGGTCTGGACGAAGAAGGCAACATCGTTCTGGGTGATGAAATGCTCACCCCCGACAGTTCCCGCTTCTGGCCTGCAGAAGGATATGAACCCGGGCACAGCCAGCCTTCCTTTGACAAACAGTTCGCCAGGGACTGGCTCAAGGCAAACGAAGGCCATGACTGGACGCTGCCTGATGATATCGTACAAAAAACGATTGATAAGTATCTGCAGGGCTATGAACTTCTGACAGGACACAGCCTGAAATAAATCTGATACCCGTTTACAAAGCCGGACAACCGCAAAAGTTGTCCGGCTTTTCTTCTATATATAAAATTGCCGAGCGACGATTCGCGGTTGACATTCTGATATCACAATGATATCATTAGTGTATCAAATCACAACGGAGGAATCTACTATGGATGAGAAAATATTAAACAAAAGTAAAAACGGTATGCCTATGCTTCTGCTGATCCTGGCACTCTATGCGGCCGCGATCGCTGCGGCTGTCATTGGCGGTATTAACGGACTCGATGAATCCGGGCCTCAGGCGCCCTGGGGTATCGCGCTCTTTGTCATCGGGCTTCTGGTGATGGCATTTGGCTGGATCCTGTTTTGCGGGCTCAAAGTACTGCGCCCCCAGGAAGCCCTGGTGCTGACACTCTTTGGCAAATACATCGGCACCCTGAAAGAAGACGGTTTTTATTGGGTCAACCCTTTCTGCGCAGCTCTGAATCCCGCGGCGGATACCAGACTGAAACAAAGCGGTGATGTGGGAAACGGACGTAATGGACTTTTACAGCTTTCTGCCGGAAATGAGAGCGCTTCTGCTGCTGCGAACACATCTGGCGGCAAAAAGATCTCCCTGAAGATCATGACATTAAATAACAGCCGTCAGAAAATAAACGACTGTCTGGGTAACCCTATTGAGATTGGCATTGCCGTCATGTGGCGGGTAACGGATACGGCCAAAGCCGTATTCAACGTAGATAACTACAAAGAATACCTTTCGCTCCAATGCGACAGCGCCCTTCGAAACATCGTCCGCATGTACCCTTACGATGTGGCTGAAAATGTAGATACGACCGGAGATGGTCAGGCAGACGAAGGTTCTCTTCGCGGCTCCAGCGAAGTGGTGGCAGAACGTATCCGCAAGGAGATTCAGAACAAAGTGACCAAAGCAGGCCTCGAGATCATCGAAGCAAGAATCACCTATCTTGCTTACGCTCCGGAAATAGCGGCTGTTATGTTACAGAGACAGCAGGCTTCCGCCATCATTGATGCCCGAAAGATGATTGTAGACGGCGCAGTCGGCATGGTGGAAATGGCACTGGATCGTCTCTCATCCAAAGAAGTAGTCCAGCTTGACGAGGAGCGCAAAGCCGCCATGGTATCCAATCTTCTGGTCGTACTGTGCGGCAATCGGGACGCCCAGCCCATCGTTAATTCCGGAAGCTTGTATTAAATGGCTGATAACAGCAAGAAGCAAATACCTTTACGTCTGTCATCGAAACTCTACAATGCCATTGCAGCCTGGGCAGAGGATGATTTTCGATCTGTGAATGGCCAGATAGAGTATCTGCTGACAGAATGTGTACGTCAGAGAAAGAAAAACGGAGCGCCTGTTCCTCACGAGCTGGACGTTCCGCCCGAACTGGATATTTCATAATCAAATTTCCTATTGAACAAAAAGTGCCCCTTTCGGGGCACTCTCTGTATGATAAGCAGTTTCAAAACCACTATTGTACAACGCCATCGCCGTCTCTGGTCCAGACGATATTCTCGCTGATCATCTCGTCAATATCCATACCAATGATTTCCGAAGCCCTCTCTTTTGCTTCCGCCTCATCAGCTGTTCCCAGCTTTTTGTAGATATCATAAGCCGGCTTCTTGTTGCCGTCCTGATCTTCTATTCCGAGGCTTAACTTACTCTCCATCTCATGAGCATCATCTGTCAGCCTAAAGAGCATGAATGCATCTACATCAGGCAGGGAAGCCGCTTTCAGATAGCCGTATGCTATCGATGCCTCCTGCTTCGAATCACCAAAATAGGAAGTATAACCAATCTCCGCCAGAGAAATACTCCTTACTTCCCCGGACGGATTCAGGAACTTATCCTCATGCATGTAGTCAATCAAAATATCCACATTCTGCATCGTAATATAAGGTGTGGAAAGATTCTTCTTCACCCACACTGCCGGACCGTTCCACGCATAAGGATCATAGAGCGGTGAGTTGTACGGATGATAAGAAAGTCCCCAGTCAACATTGCCTTCACGATTCATGTAATAATTAAATTTATCGAGATATTCCTTGGCCAGGAAACTGCCCGGATTAGACTTCCGGTTCCATTCCTGATCAATAGAATTATAAATCTGTACATTGGCATTCATGGCTTTCATCTCATTGTACAAAATACGAAAAGCCTTGACATATGCGTTCACATTGACATCCAGTGAGGTTGAATTCATATACCACCATTCTGTTCTGGCATTCACCTCATTACCTACAATCCAGTTGTCAATCTGTCCACAGTCCGTCATGCCGGAATAGCGCTGACCCAGGAACGCGCCCACGGCCTTGAGGTGGTCGACTCCCTCTTCCTCCGCTACATTCAAGGCATAACCCGGACAGTCTACATCGCCCTCTTTTGCCATCGGATGAACCAGATCCTGAGAGTAAGCCCCCTCTCCCCTGTTTAAAAGAACGACTGTGATCTGCATGCCCTTCTCATTCAGAAGCTTAAACAACTGATCATAGTGAGTCACCGTTTCGTTATCAAAATAATAAGTCTTCCCATTGTAATCAAAAGAAATCGCACCCGGTACATCCGCGCCGGAACAAAGTTCGTCTACGCTGAGATTATAAATGACCTGCTGGACACCCAAATCCTCCAGATCACCGCCAAGAACCCTTGTCGTGTCCAACAGGATTCCCTTAATCCCTGTGGACATACGGGTTGCGGAATATGTCGCAACTTCTTCCGGATTCGTGATATAATGCTCGTCACTCACCTGCATCATCTCTCCGCCGCGTTTCACCGCCACCAGAAACTTACGGCTCAGATTAGAATCTTCTGTATTAAAATTCAAAGGAAAACTTGCCGTAATTGAAGATTCGGCATCCACAGTCGCTACAATTTCTCCTTCCGGACCATCTTCATACACCTCATCTGCATAAACATAATATTTACCGTCATCACTACTCGGTACACGGTCGGCCTCAATCATGCAAAGCACGTCATCTCCCGATATCAGACAGCTTCTGATCTCTACGGGACGCCCTGCTGCCTGCACATCCATCTGCTCCTTTCCAGCAGCAAGCAGTCCAACAAATGCAAGTGCCGCAGCAACCGACAGTTTCATAATTTTTTTCATTCCTCTTTTGCCTCTCATGTTTCCTCCACTTATACTGTTTTATACTCTCTGTTATGCTCCTGAGTATATATTATATGCTAAAACATAATACATAACAAGCGATAACTTACAAAAAATCTATAAGAGCACCCCACTTTATCCGGGATGCTCCTACAATCCATACCAACTTTTACGATTCCGCCTCATGAAGCCTTGCATCAATGCGGAGAATGCCGTTTTTCAGGCATTCTACTACGTGAGACGGAGTTGCAAAGCAACTCCTAGAACTTCTTAGCGAGGCAGCCTCTGCTGCCAAGCTTTAGAAGTTCTTCTCACGCTATTTAAGTTGAAACTTACTGGTCTGATCTTTCAGACGGTTCACCTGCTCAAACAACTCTGCACTGACAGCCGCTGACTCCTCACTGTTAGCAGAATTGGTCTGTACCACACTGGCGATCTGTCCGATTCCCTCTGCCACCTGTTCAATGGAAGTTGCTTCCTCTTCTACCGCATCCGTGATTTCATCAATAGCATTATTGGATTTCACGACCAGATCAAGTGTCTTACGCAAAGATTCCGATACTTCCTGCACAATCTTGCCGCCACGTTCCGTCGCCTGTACAGAATTCTCGATCAGCTCCTTAGAAGCTTTGGCCGCCTGATCCGACTGCGCCGCCAGATTACGAACCTCAACTGCCACCACGGCAAATCCTTTTCCGGCTTCACCCGCCCGGCTTGCCTCCACAGCAGCATTCAGAGCAAGGATATTCGTCTGGGACGCAATATTCTCAATCGTGGAGATGATTTTTTCAATCTGCTGTGATGTGCTGCTGATATCATTCATGGCACTGATAAGCAAATCCATCTGCTGACTGCTCAAATTCACCTGCTTGCCTGTCAGATGAGCATTATCCCGCATCTCTGAAGCTTTCTGAATATTCTGCTTGGCGCTTCTTGACAATTCATCTAACGTAGCAGAAAGCTCTTCCACCGCACTGGCCTGTTCTGTAGCCCCCTGTGCCAACATCTGGGATCCGTCAGAAAGTGTCCGCGCATGCCCGAATACCTTTTGCTCCACATTGTGGATATTCGCCATAGCCCTGGAAAGTGAATCCGTAAAGCTGTCGATGGAATCCGATATAGACCGGAAATCACCGATGAAAGGAACAGATGCTCCCACATTGAAATTACCCTTGGAAAGCTGATTCATCATACGGTTGATATCTTCTATATATTGACAGGTCTGTTTGATAGAAGTCTGCAATGTTCTGGACAGATCACCAATCTCATCCTTCGCATTGTAATCTAACTCGAGATTCATATTTCCATCCTGCAAAGGCTTGGTTTTGTTCGTAATGATAAGGATGGGTCTTACCACTTTTCTCATAATATAAATAACCAGGCTTAACAGACAGACAATCGTCACAACCAGACCCACAGTGGTAACTAAATGCATCGTCATCACCGTATCGTGCATGTTTTCCGTACTGATATCATTCAGTTCTGTGCCACGTTCCACAACACTGTCCAAAAGCCCCACCAGCACATTGAGATTACTCAGAATCGTTTCCTGATAATACGCCTGTGCCTGCTCCGGATCAGTCTTCATCAGATCCAGTACATATGTAGCCGATTCGTGAAGTTCCTTGTGAAGCGGTTCCATCTGACTGCGCAGACTGAGAATCTTCTCGTCTTCTGTCCCGGCTTCCCCATAAAGCCACTGTCCCAGTACACACCCTGTAGGATCCGTACTTCCGGTAAATTCCACATTACTATAAAGAGAATTACTTAAACCATTGGACCATTTGTAATGAGCGGCCTCCGCTTTCTGGGTACGCTGTAAAAGAGCATTCACCGCAACGCTGTCTTCCTCAGAATGCTCCATATTAAGGATATTTTTGGTTGTAAGCACACTGAAAATCATAACAGCAATAAATGCCACTACTACCCGGATTCCAACCATGATTTTGATACTCTTCCGCATTTTCTTCCTCCCTTGGCCTAAAATATAACCCTGATTCATCGCAATAGTTTTTATTCACTAATATGCGATAAAAACTCCAGCCATACTTTATGGTAACATAGCCGTATTGAGGTTATCCCGCCATAAAATAAAACTGGAATATGGTCTTATATGGATTGTAGCATAGCTGATATTTGATTTCAATCTTTTCTACAAAAATTGTGTTCCACCTGTATTTTCCATATGAAAAATGCCTGCCGGTTCCTGTTATTTACCGTACAACATCAGTTCCTTTCAGCCAGTTTCACAATCGCAAACGCCATAAAGGCAACCGTTATCACAACTCTGAGCATAAATGGCACTGAAAGATTCACAAATGGAACGATGCTAAGGACTGTCGCTGCTACAAACATCAACACTTTAGCATACACTGCCACTCTAAACAATGCCCCGGCCGGCAACTGCTTCTTCATGATGGATGCAATCAGCATTGCGATCAACAGATAAACCGCCGCACACAGAAAATACCATAGAACCCTTCCCACAAAGAAGATAACATAGCCCACAACCAGCATAAGCATCAAAAGAGGGACAAACGTGTCAACAATCCAGTCTCTGCTGATTTCCAGTTCACTCCCCAGATCAGCGAAGTCAACCTGTTGATACTCCCCTCTCTGCATGATCGAAATCCTGTCCCTCCCTGCTAACATCACTTCCTGATATCCTTCCTCTATCAGCTCGGATGCATCTTCATAAGTAAACGCTTCCACATCCTCTGTCAAATAGACCAGCACGCCGCCTTCATCATACATAAAATCCTCTTCGACAAACAACCGTCCGTCCCTGATCTCAAAATCCGGCATCATGTTCGCCCATGTTTCCACTTCGCCGGGCGCAAAGATACCAAGCAGACTGATAAAAGAAATAACAGTCGCAATCAGCGCAAGAAGCGTCACGAACCCAATCATACTGCCAGTGCTGACTTTCACCAGTCTGCCATACTGAGACGGTATAAAGGAAAGCGCAAACTGCTGGAAGATATTAGGAGCTTTTTGCTGCTCTAAAGTATCGCCGTAATGAGAGGAACCACCGTAATTATTGTAATCATAATTGGTATAGGAATTGGCCTGCTGGTAAGGATTTCCCTGTTGATAAGAGTTCCCTTGTTGATAGGCATTTCCCTGCTGATAGGGATTCCCTTGCTGATACGTACTCCCCTGCTGATAAGAGTTCCCCTGCTGATACATATTCCCCTGTTGATAAGCATTCCCCTGCTGATACATATTCCCCTGTTGATAAGCATTCCCCTGTTGATAGAGGTTCCCTTGCTGATAGGGATTTCCCTGTTGATAGGCATTCCCTTGTTGGTAACTATTTCCTTGTTGCCCAGAATTTGCATGCTTCTGCTGATCGTATTGATGATCCATTTTTGATCCTTCCTTACATCGATAAATTATGTTCGCCAGATGTAACACATCTTTTTGAAGATATTTTATCACATATTTACAGATTTGTGCAAAAATGTTTTAATTCGCCTGCCTTCTTTTCCGTTTCACTGCCAGTACGGCTGCTATGCTTGCGGCTGCGATGATAATGATGACAGCTATAGCGGGCATCAATGTCCCGCGTTCCTTTCCTTCCCCGGCGTTTTCCAATCCTTTGGCCGTACCGTCCTGTGCTATTTTATCTTTACAGACAAATTCCAGTTCTCCCGTGCTTTCGTTGTAATAGTACAAGCTTGCGGTAAGCCCCGCGTTTTCCCTGCCAAGGTCTATGGAAAGCACCGTCGTAAAGCAAAACTCCCCTTCATAGGCAAGGCTTATCTGGATGCTGTAATTATCCCCTGTGACATTGTTCACGATGTCAATCGGTATGGTATTTACGCCCCTCATAACGGAAAAGTCAATGTCGTCCGCATAATCCGTTGTAATACGCTTTCCGTCCACACTCCAGAGGATATGGCATAATAAGAACGCCCGATAGAATCCCGGTATTTACCCGCATTAAGCAGCACTTTAGCTGATTCAAGTTTTTCTTCCACACTATTAATCCTGTATTTCATCAAATTATCCAATCTGCTTACCTTTTTTCTGTATATTCATATAATAAGGAAGTATTTCTTTATATGCTTCATATTCAGCGTATGGTATAACTGTAGGCGAAACAACATCATTTTCTAATCCACTATAAACCATTCTGCTTCTTCATATATACCGAAATGTCTTTTGTCTGTAATCTGGCTTTCAAATACATCTGGCCTGATAACAATTACTGAATAGAATACGTCAATCACATCCACCCGATGTCCTACGGATTCCGCACCTTCCCGGAACGCATCCACCATCTGTTTCGTATTACCCTTTGGACGGGGGCTTCCGTTCAATACTAAAACACGCATAACTGTTACCTCCAGACTTTCGCTTTTCTCATATCCGACATTACAATATTTATGTGAAAGACGGGATGCCGCATATCATCTGGCACGCGGCATCCCGTTGCCTTTATTTTTAAAATTCAAATACTTGCATAATGTTTCATAATGAATTTCCAGCGCGGTCATTGTCCAGTCATCCTCGTTCCACACCGATGCCAGCAAAGCTGATTTCATTTGTTTTTCTGTAATCTGCCGGTTAATGGAGCAGCATCTGTCCAGACACATTTTAAGCTGTGCAGACATACCAAAATAGTACAGCAGCGTAACGAATACCAGCATATCCGCCATCAATATCTGCTCCTTGATCTCTGCCATTCCATCATTCAGGGTGCAGGGGTTCCCATTGAAACCACAAGCCTTACATCCGGTACATGGACGAATCTCCACGTGTGCCACATCAATATCCATTATTTCATGTCCGCCTTCCACGGCTCCCCTTATTAAATTGTCTGCAAGAAGGCTGGATGATCCGTTCCTGCATGGGCTTCCCCTTAAGATGGCTATTTTCACAATAGATACCTCCTAAACCTCTGCTTTATGGCATTGTACTTAAATCCCTATATACTTCATCCGTAACAGGTTCCATCCACTCATTGGATGTGTCCTCTCCCGGACATCTGCCATATACTGTTTCCTTATTTCAAATTGTTGTTGAAAAATTCCTCCAGCTTATCGAACGGGATAGCGTCTTTCCCGCCGCCGTCATACAGATCTGTGTGGACTGCATCCGGGATAATCAGCAGCTCCTTATTATCTGTATAAGGGTTATCCTTCACCATTGCGGCATAAGCATCGCGGCTGAAATAGCAGGAATGTGCTTTCTCCCCGTGCATGATAAGGACTGCGCTACGGATCTCATTGCTGTATTGAAGGATGGGCTGGTTCATAAAAGACATACAGCCAATCACATTCCAGCCGCCATTGGAATTTAAAGAGCGCTTATGGTAGCCGCGATCCGTTTTATAGTAATCATGATAATCTGCCACGAAGAAAGGCGCATCCTCCGGAAGCGGATCTACAACGCCTCCGCCTAACGCATAGACGCCATTTTTGTAATCAACGAGCCTCTGGGCGTTCATGGATTCTTTCTTTGCATACCTCGCATCAGCAGAGTTATCTGCATCAAAATATCCGTTGGCATTGACACGGGACATATCATACATGGTGGAGGCAACCGTCGCCTTAATACGGGTATCCAGCGCCGCCACATTGAGGGCCAAACCGCCCCAGCCGCAGATACCGATAATGCCAATGCTCTCAGGGTCAACATTTTTCTGTACGGAAAGGAAATCCACCGCCGCCTGAAAATCCTCCGTGTTGATATCCGGCGAAGCCATGTAACGGGGTGTGCCGCCGCTTTCGCCGGTAAAGGAAGGGTCAAAAGCAATGGTGAGGAAACCACGCTCCGCCATTGCCTGCGCATACAGTCCTGCTGCCTGCTCCTTCACCGCACCAAACGGCCCGCATACCGCAATCGCAGCCAGTTTCTTTTCAGCCCCCTCCGGCTCATAAAGGTCTGCCGCCAGCGTGATCCCGTAACGGTTAGGGAATGTCACCTTGCGGTGGCTCACCTTTTCACTTTTCGGGAAAGTCTTATCCCATTCCTTTGTTAATTCCTGTTTTACAGTATTTTCCATTTTGTAATGCCTCTCTTTCTTTATTTATAATTATTGCTTTTCCTTTTGCATCCGCCCTACTAAAAAATCAAGACAGTCAACTCTCCCCTGACTTTCATGCAGGCTGTCCATCAAGCTACAGCGGTGCTTTCGCAGTGTTTTAATCGCATCCTGAACCTGACCGTTACCATACAGCCTGCAGACCCGCTCAATGGTCTGAGCGCCACAGCTTGCATCCTTTAGATTCTGAATAAGATCATCCGTATGACCGCCTCCCTTCCTGCTATGTCTGAATTACAGGAACCGCTTCGCGAACCCTGTAATCTAGGGTCTATTATATCCCCTTGACTTCCATTTCGCTAATGGCTATAATTTATATTGTGATATAAATTTTAGGAATATCATAGGAGGGCAAAATGGAACTGCGAACCATGAGATATTTTCTTGCCGTGGCAAGAGAAGAAAACATAACCCGTGCGGCAGAGCTGCTTCACGTTACCCAGCCCACACTCTCCAAGCAGTTAAAAGCACTTGAAGATGAGCTTGGAAAAAAGCTGTTCACGCGCCACAGTTTCAGCATACAGTTGACTGAGGAAGGTGTTTTGCTTCGAAAACGGGCAGAAGACTTGATAAAAATGGCTGACAAAATCACAACTGAATTTCTTGCTTTGGATGATGTCCTGGGCGGGGATGTTTACTTCGGTTTGGCGGAATCCTACCAGATCAGGCATCTTGCCTCTGCCATCAAACAATTTAAAAATACTTTTTTCGATCTGCGTTACCACATTACAAGCGGCGATACAGAGCAGGTCACGGAAAAACTGGATAAAGGCGTAATCGATTTTGCTGTTCTGGCCGAAGAACCGAATACCGCAAAATATCATTTTCTTACTTTTCCTGAAGCCGATCTGTGGGGTGTTGTCATGAAGGCAGACTGTCCCCTCGCAGACAAGCAGGCTATCTGTGCCGATGACCTGGCGGGACTCCCGCTCTTTTGCTCGGAGCAAGGCTGGAACCACGATATATCCAAATGGTGCGGCAGTAAAATAGACAAGCTGCATCTTGAAGGGTCTTTCCGACTGTCCTATAATGGCTCCTTATTTGTGAAGGAAGGGCTCGGATATCTTCTGACTTTTCAGCACCTCATTGATACAAGCCCTGGCAGCGGACTTGTTTTTCGCCCGTTGGCACCAACCCTTGAAACAAAAATTTATCTGATATGGAAAAAATATCAGATATTTACCCCTATCGCACAACGGCTTTTAGAATACTTAAAGGATAAGTTTGAGGCTATCCCATCATAGTAAGTATACCTGCTTATCAATTTAACCTAAAACCGGCTGTTTAATCTTCATTTTAACCAGCATCATGGAAATTAGCTACAATGTAACCGGCTCCGGCGGGGTTTGGGGTGCCTACAAATTTTCCGAGGCAATTCCGTATATAAAATTATCCGCTAAAATGTTCACAAGGCTTAATGCTGGAATTATACTTTTTAGCGGATATTGATTTTTCCCCTGCTGCCCTCCAAGGGGTGTGCGTCTGCCAGTACAATACGATTTCTCTGAGTTGAAGACTCATTATCCCATGGAAATTTTAGAAGTCCGCAGAAAATATAGAAAGAGATAGAATCCAAGAAAGCCCGCAGAATGGTGTGCTACCCGTCAAGTAGACAATCAAAAAACATAAAATTTTCCTACCCGGTATTGTGCCGGGTACTTTTATGCTGCCTCCTCCTGCAGCTTCTTTTTATAAAATTCCATTGGTGTCACGACGCCTAGATTCCGCTGAACTCGTCTGTTCGTATAATAATCAATATAATCCTCAATCTCTTATTCAATTCAGATTAAAAATTCCGTTGTACATTAAGTACATTCATCAATGCTTCTTGTAAAACTCTTGATATATTGATTCCAGCATGTTCAGCTTCATAATTGAGCCAACTAGGAATAGTAACATTTTTTCTGACAGCCTTTATATCAATTTTCCTTCTATACTCCCCGGAATCAATATCAACCAAAGACACTACTGTTATTCCATCCTCTGAAAAAGTTCCGCTATTTACATCTAAAAAACTAATTTCAGATGGTAAAAGAATTTCCAACCCATCATCTTCCATTGATACACATTTCAATTCTATTGCATCTCTTGCCATTTCAACAGCATTTACCATATCTTTTCCTTCTGTCAAGATTTCCCAATTAGGAACTTCCACTAATATAACCGTATCTGTTTTAGTAAAAAAAAACTGGATATATATTTTCATTTTTAGGATGTGTCCCGATACTTACAGGGCGCATAACAGAATAATATTTGTGCCAATGATATTTTTATGCTGATTGTCTTATATAGTCGTTTGTACTCATGATTTATAATCTCCTTATGCCGTGATATATTCCACTAAAAAATCACAAGTAAAACCTTTTTCTTTCAGTTTTTCCACATATTTATTTGTTTCTCTTTCCGTTTTAAATTGCTTTGTAAGATTGCAAAGTGAAGTATGTTTTATTCTTCTACTTGTTAATTTGACTAAATAACTGTCTCGATTTCCAATCTTAATAGCAAAATAATCAGTCAATCATTCCTTTGTTTTCTTTTCCGGTTTTACTCTGGATTCAAACTTTTCATTGTAATATTTCAAACAAATAGAATTTCCTTCTTTTTTCGTTCTATTATCCATTCCTTTCCATATACTGAAATATCCATACATACCCATAAAGAAATAATCCTCTTTAAATTCCTCTATGGTTTTTGCATTTTTAATTCCATTCTGGAAGAAACGGATCAGTCCTTTATGGGGAACTGAGCATCATATACGAGGGACGGCTGCCGGAATAATCCATAAAAAGTTCAGCCAGACGGGTGGAAAATGCCACCTGCTCTTGACATGCCCTGACGGTGCTGTTATATAAAGCAAGAGCTGGAAGCTCCGAGATGAGCCTACAGCCCTGATCATTTTCATAGAAGATCTGAATTTACAGACTTTTCTTCATACACTCGCCAGGGAATCATGACTCTCTTTCCATGCAAAGCGCCAAAAGCCCCTGGAGTCACATTCCTCCAGGGGCTTTCATTATCCCATCACATCTCCGGTTTCTCCTCTTTACATTTCACCCGGTAAATCCGCCTTAGAGAATCATTGATCCTTTCTTCTGATATGGTGCCATCCTGCACCGCCGCAAGAACCGCATCATACGCTTTGGTAAAATCTTCTGGCATAAGAAGCATATCCGCCCCCGCTTCAATTGCCATCACGGCGGCCTCTTCCGCTGGATAATACTCCGTAATGGCTGTCATATTAAGGGCATCGGTGATGATCACACCCTCAAATCCCAGTTCATTTCTTAAAATATCTGTTATGACCTTTTCTGACAGAGAACTCGGCACATTCTCTGAATCCACTCCAGGCACCGACAAATGACTGACCATCACAAAATCCGCTCCCGCCTCTATTCCTGCCTGAAAGGGTACAAAATCCGATGCTCTCATTTCATCAAGAGTCTTCGCTATCTCTGCCCTGCTCTCATGAGTATCTTCCGCAGCCTCTCCCAACCCAGGAAAATGTTTCAAGCAGGCACTCACCTTCGTGCTCTGCAGTCCTGTCACAAAACTACTGACCATATCGGCCGCCGCCGTTGGATCAGAGCCAAAGGACCGGTCTCCTAAAACACTGTTTCCGCCCTCCGGAACTACATCCGCCACAGGTGCAAAATCCAAATTAAATCCAATATCTTCCAGATAGGAGCCGATTATGATACCACTTTCCTGTGCCTTCGCCAAGTCTCCACCTTCTCCAATAACACCCATAGCTTCAACCTTTGGCACTTCCACACTACTGTCCGCCACCCGACTGACCGATCCGCCTTCCTCATCCACCGCTAAGAAGATCCGGTATTTGCTCATGGATTTGGTATTGGATAGCATCTCCTTAATCTGTTCCTCATCCAATATATTCTGGCTAAAATAAATCAAACCGCCAACCGGATACTGATTCAATGCTTCCTGCGTACCATTTCCGGCCTGTGTCGCTGTTGTCACTCCTGT
Source organism: uncultured Lachnospiraceae bacterium (assembly GCA_951801245.1). Next base: position 10,041 of record CATOMC010000010.1, on the reverse strand, counting down.
AATGGACTCCGGAGTCACAATAAAGAGCCCTGCAATCTTATCCTCAAGCGGCATCTCCGAAATATTTGCCTCTACCAGTTCCTCATAAAGATCCTCACTGCTTTCTGATATTACCGGTTCCGGCGTATCAATCACCACCTCTTCCACCTCCTGTGCCTCTTCTTCTGCCTGCTGCTTAACCAGTTCCTCCGCCTGTTTCTTTTCTTTGACGGAAGAAACTACCTTGCTGCCAAGAATAACACCACTTGTCACAAGAATCAGGAATATAACAAAGACCACAGAATATGCGATAATCTGATTGCGAACACGCCTCTTATGCCGATATTCCCGCCGGTCTTCTTCGTCTAACTCTTCTTCATCTTCGTCCTCATCATCTTCATCTTCGCCGTCCTCATCGTCTTCATCTTCGTCGTCCTCATCGTCTTCATCGTCTTCGTCCTCATCGTCTTCGTCATCCTCATCATCTTCATCTTCATCTTCGTCGTCTAATATTTCAAATTCATCGTCATCATATTCCTCATCTTCCATTTCTTCTTCATCATATTCCTCATCCGCATGCCTTTTTCTTCTGTTTTGCAGCTTTCCCATATCAAAACCGTACCCTTTCCATAGCCCGCCTTCTGTGGGCCGCTCATTGCGGCATTAACTTCTGTCATATTTGAGCCATTATCTGTATATAATATTTTCCAACATACAACATATAGTATGTCGCAATTATACTATAACTTATTTTAATCAAAAAAGCCACTATATTTTTTGCTTTTTCCCTAAATTACCAGGCTATTCCTGTTTTAGCGACACCAGGGGCGGGCAAATTTCCACATGAATTCTTTTCCACCATACAAGAAATCGTCGCTTCATTTTCCTATACCGCAAAAAAGCGCCTCCGGCCATCTTCAAGCCAAATACGCTTTCTTCTCCATTTATATAATTCATTGCAGTAAACCTAAAACTCCTTCTCTGTTCTGATTACTCTGAACCAGCATCGCCTGGCCTGTCTGCGATAAAACCTGATTTTTGACATGTTCTACCATCAGCTTTGCTATATCTGCATCCCGTATTCTTGTCTCGGACGCCTGTGTGTTCTCCACAACATTATCCAGGTTCTTGATGGTATGCTCCAAACGGTTCTGATATGCACCCACCCGGCTTCTTTCACCGCTCACATATTCTATCGCCTTTTTAAAAGCAGTAATCCCCTCACCGGCGCCGCTCTGCGTCCTTGCATCCACATGGCTGATTCCCATGACAGGCGTAGATATAAAAGGAAGTGCAATCTCAAGATGCTGTCCCGATTCTGATCCCACCTGTATATGAACCTTTTGACTTCTGGCAAACTTTTGTATATCATCTATCGAATATGCAACACCCGGGCCAAACCGACCGAACTCATCATGTGCACGAATCCAGAACTGAGAATTCCTCCATCCATCCCAGCTCCCGATTGTAACGCCATTGCCAACGGGTAAGATCGGTCTTGGTGCATTACAGCGGTCATCATAGACAATCAGTTTACCATTGTCCTCCACCATCTTGGTAAAGTGGTTGCGGGGATTTCCGTTATCAGTTCCCTTTATAATCCGCTGAATCAGTTCACTTGCATCCTTCGCGCCTTCAATACCAATATTATATATATAATGATTGCCGCTGACTTCCATACTGCTGGAAGTTCCTCCCGTAAATTTAATGCTGTAATGGTTGGTACAAGTACAACATGTGCTATAAAATCCGTTTCCGATCAGTTCCTTTATCTGACTCTCCGAACCGCTAAATCTCCTGAAATTTATCGTTGCCGCCTCATGAGTGATATCATAGACTGCCGTCGCCGGTTTACCATTAACATCTGTATATTTATAAGTCTCCTGGGTCGTATACTCTTCCCTCAGATTATTTTTGGAACCTACCGGTACCCAGTCTGGCAAACCACCCACGGCAATGATTGACGGATCGTCCTCAAAAAACCTAAATCCGGTGCCCTGCAGTATCGGTATCTCATTGTATGTGGTTCTCTCCCCTATGCTGTTAATCTCCCGCAACAACTGCTCAATTTCCATTTGTATATAATTCCGGTCCTGAACAGTCAGTGTCCCGTTAGCTGCTTTAACACACAATTCATTTCCCCGATGGAGCATATCCTCAACTTCTTCCATCGCCCCGTCCGCAATCTGTACAAGAGAAATACCCTCCTGAGAATTTGCAGATGCCTGTGAAAGACCTCTGACCTGCCGTCTCATTTTTTCAGATATGGACAATCCTGCCGCGTCATCCGCTGCACGATTAATCTTATAGCCGGAAGCCAGCTTTTCCATATTTTGGGCTTTCAACTTACCAGTCTGCCCCAGTATCCTATTTGCGTTTAAAGCCGACATATTATGCTTTACGACCATAAACTCCCTCCATGGAATCCCATGAACTTTGCATCCTTGCCAGTTCAAATAATTTAATAAGTAATATATACCATATTATACCAGAATTGATAGACAAATAAAAGAGTTTTACCAGAAATGAACCAAAATTTCAACAATTCCTCTCTCCCACGCAAAGCGAAGCGGGCATTCATTCTCTTAGGAATAAACACCCGCTTCTATACTACACTATCCAATGGCTTTTACCTCCGCTTTCCTCCACGTCCTCTTTCCATCATCTTCTCTCGTATACTTATACCGTAGCGCCTTTTCTTCTTTTTCTCTGCTCTTGATCCGCTACCCTCTGCTATGTACTCGATTTCGCTTCTTGATTTTGTTCATTGGCCTCTTATTCACTTTTCCTCTAATGGTTTGTTACTTCCAGTTTTTGGTGGACCGTACCTCTCTTTCTTTTAGATTATCTATATGAAGTGTTTCTTTATGGTTTTATTATATCATCTCATTCAGATTTGTCAACACATTTTTGAAAAATTTTTAAAGAAATTATTTTATATATCTATTATCTCCTTATTTTCTAATTTTATTAATATATCTGCATTATTAACTGATAATTTATCCAGGCATACAAACAATATATTGCACACTTTCGGGTGCAGGTGATATACTTTTATCAAAATATGTTTAAGAATCGAGGGATTATTATGTCACATAAGCAGGCTGCCTTATCCAAACAGGCTGAAATCATTATGGAAAATCTGAAAAAGCGGAATATGGAGGGAGCTTACTTCGAGTCGGCCGCAGACTGCACGCGGGCAATTCTTGCAGAAATACCCAAAGGCTCTGTCATCGGCTGGGGCGGCAGTGAGAGCATCAAAGAATGCGGGCTGATGGACGCCATACAAAAGGACAGCTATGAACTGCTGGACCGTTCTGCCGCCAAGACCCCAGAAGAAGCCAGACAAATCTATGCCAGAACCGTACTTGCAGATTATTATCTGATGAGTACCAATGCCATTACGCTTGAAGGGGAATTGGTAAACATTGACGGTAACGGTAATCGTGTCGCCTGTCTAATCCAGGGTCCTTTACATGTCATCATCGTGGCCGGTATGAACAAGGTCGTAACGGATGTACCAACTGGTGTAGCCCGGGTGCGCAATTTCGCTTCTCCTGCCAATGCAATCCGCCTGAAACGAAATCTTCCCTGTGCTGCCTCCGGGATCTGCCACAACTGTCTCTCTCCGGAATGCTTCTGTAATCAGATTGTCGTGACCAGAAGAAGTATGCATCCCGGCAGGATCAAAGTATATCTGGTCGGAGAAGAACTGGGATACTAATTTTAGTTTACATAACTCCAAACATTCTGATACACAATGAAAAAAACTCTGCGCCCCCGCAGAGTCCTTTTTCATTGCAATCCTTCTCTAAAAAGTTATGAATTTAACTGTATCAGTTTTTCTTTCAAATTAGCTGAAATATTGCTCGCCATATCGGCAGAAGCCGCAATTTCTTCCGTGGATGCCGCCAGATTCGTCACTCTCACATTAACACCGTCAATGATTTCAATCAATTTACCGGCTTTGCTCAGAAGTTCTGTGATCGCCTCCTGAATCTGTTCCTTATTGGAATCACTGTCACTTGCTGTATCTTTAGAGGAATCAGCCAGCTTTTTGATATTCTCTGCGATGATCGCAAATCCTCTTCCGGACTCTCCTGCTCTTGCCGCCTCGATACTCGCATTCAGTGCCAGAAGATTGGTCTCCTCCGCCACATCCGTAATCTCTTCGTTATTATCTTCCAGCTTCACCAGCAGTCCCTGAATCGTCTCAAGCGCTTCTTTCAACTGGTCGCAGAAAGACACTACCTCACTCATGGACGTGGAGATACCTGTACTCTCCTCCGCGTTACTATTATTGTCGATAGACATCTCACTGATGGAAGTATCTAGGCTTTCGAAATCCATCTGCACCTCTGAGATCAGATCCGCAATCAGTTCATTCTTAGCTCTGAGTTCTTCGTTCTTACCCTCCACCTCGACAGCCATCTGCTTTGCTGCTTCTCTCTCCTGTTCCACCTTACCTTTTATGTATTGTATACAGTTATTCTTGTTATTGCATTCATTGTGGATTGCGGTGGCCATATCCTTGCAAGTTGCATACCCGCAAGCCGAGCAGTCAATGGTCTGCTCCAACGTTGTGTTCTTATCCATGGAAGCAAAAATCTCATTAAGCCGTGCAATATCGGGTCTCTGGATCTCCAGACCCCTGGACTTATCCGTATAGTGCCTGATAAAATCATTGATATCCAGCTTTTTAAACTGTTTATTGAGCCTGTCAAGCCTCTGCTTCGGTGTAAGTTTTTTGCTGAAAGCATGTCTCTTACCGCCTCTTTTGCTTGCTTCCTTGATTTTTTGCAGCTCATAGAGTGTATCGTCCGAGCCACCCTTCTTCTCTTCCACGCCGGGACCATATATGCATCCCTTGGCACAATTAAGTGCATCTACCATAAAGGGAAGATCCTTTTTGCCAAGTACTCTCTCTTTATAGTCCTCCAAAAATTCATAGGCATGTTTCTCGCCCTCGATCTGCCTGATGAATACATCTTCACCGCAAAACCAGTAGACATTTTCCTTAAGGCCGCCCGGCATCGGATAAATGGATCCAAGACCGTACTCGATCTCATCTGTCACTGCAGGTCCGGAAACATTGTGTTCCCTTACATATTGCATCAAATGATCAAACGTCACATTGTAAGAGACATAGCCTCCGCAGTTTGGATCGTCTATCTCGTTTTTCTTCGCTACGCAGGGACTTATAAATGTCAGTTTGTCCGGCACTTTCATATATTTTTTAACATAAATCGCACCGCACATCATGGGAGAATGCACAGGCATAAGACGGGGCAGCAGCTCCGGTATGTATTTCTCGATATATCCCACAACAGCAGGACATGGCTGTGATATGCCGCCTGTGAAATGATGTTCCGTTATATACTTGATATATCCCCATGTGGTAATGTCCGCACCGAAACTGATGCTGATGATACGATTCACTCCTAGCTTTTTAAGGCCGCCGAGAACTGTTGCATATTCTTTCGGATAATTGGCCAGAAAAGCCGGCGCGAGTAAAAGTGAAATTTTTTCTCCTCTTTTCAAATCTTCAAAAAAGCGCTCCGTGTCATCGTGATAACTCCGTGCGCCATGAGCACAGGCGTCAAAGCAGGCTCCACAGGCAATACAATGATTCCCGTCCACCAAGATCTTGTTTTGTCCGTTCTCCTCTACCGCCTTATTGGCCGTCAGGACAGGACATACAGAGATACACTTATGACACCCCACACACTGATCGTTGGTATACACCAACGCCTCTGATAGTTGATTCGCCATATTTCCCTCCAAGATTAGTCACCTATGATTGTTAATATTGTGGATTATTTTGCTCTAATCGCCACAATAATAGTATGATTTTACCATATTTGTGAGAAGAAATAAATATTTTTTGTGTCAAAATAAATAAAAACAGATAATTTTATGCAAAAGCACGATAATTACCTGTTTTTATGCAGCATTTTATATCTGCGCCAATACAAAGATATCATAGATTGCCTTGATGGCCGTCTCAAAATCAACATTGGCAACACCGATGATAATATTCAGCTCACTGGATCCCTGATCGATCATCTTAACATTGATATTCGCGTGCGCCAGAGCAGAAAAAATCCTGCCGGCCGTACCGCGGGTGGATTTCATGCCGCGTCCAACCACCGCAATCAGCGCCAGATCCGCTTCTATATCGATAGCATCGGGATCTGCCAGTCTGTGAATACCGGACACCACTTGCTGCTCCTTATGCATGAACTCATCCTGATGTACAAACACCGTCATGGTATCAATTCCGGAAGGCACATGTTCAAAAGAAATTCCGTTCTCCTCAAAAGCCTGCAGGACTTTGCGACCAAAACCAATCTCCGAATTCATCATTTCTTTCTCAATATTGACTGCACAAAATCCTCTTTTTCCTGCGATTCCGGTAATCACATACTTGGATTTCTGACAGGTGCTCTCCACGATCCATGTACCTCTGTCGTCAGGTGAATTGGTATTACGGATATTGATCGGAATGCCTTCACTTCTTACCGGGAAGATTGCGTCTTCATGCAGAACCGATGCACCCATGTATGCCAGCTCCCGCAATTCCCTATAGGTAATCGTCTCAATCCCCTCCGGTTTGTAGATAATTCTGGGATCCGCGATCAGAAAGCCTGAAACATCTGTCCAGTTCTCATAGACATTGGCTTTGATGGCTCTCGCTACAATAGAACCCGTTATATCGGAACCGCCTCTGGAAAACGTCCTGACCGTTCCCTCCTCGCAGGCCCCATAAAATCCGGGTATCACTGCAGATTCCACCGTAGAAAGCCTCTCCCGCATCAACTTGTTGGTCAGTTCCGGATCATACTCTCCATCCTCTTTAAACCGGATCACTGTGGCAGCATCCACGAACTCAAACCCCAGATACTGCGCCATAATGATACCGTTTAAATATTCTCCTCTGGAAGCCGCATAGTCAACTCCGGCTTTCTTTCTAAAATTGTCCTCAATAATCCGGAACTCTTCCTCCAGAGACAATTCCAAAGAAAGTCCAGAAATAATTTCCAGATATCTGTTCTTTATCTCCTGCAGAAGTCCTGTAAAATCCTTCTCCTTCTCCGCCAGTTCATAGCAGTCATACAGCATATCCGTCACTTTGGTATCGTCAGATGAGCGTTTTCCCGGTGCCGACGGCACCACAAAGCGCCTCTCTTTGTCCGCACGGATAATGGTCTTCACCTTTTTAAACTGCTCTGCGCTTGCAAGAGAGCTTCCACCAAACTTCACTACTTTATTCATCATAATCTCCATTTCGATGCGTTTATTATTTTATCATAATCTGCCGGCCGCTATGCCATGATCCGGATTCTGTTTAAATAACCGCCGGCTTTCTCAATCTTTTCATTGAATTCCTTCTCAGACATCACCTGTGTCATAAAGGCAAATTCCTCCGCTATGCCCACATTCACTTCCGCAAGGGAACCGAAAGCCGCCATAGCTGCCTCTCTCTGATCTGCCCTGACCCGCACAAAAAATTTCCGTTCTGCACTGGAAATATCTGCCACATTCACTTTTTCTTCATCCCAGAAGCACATGATGGTCTTACCCTGATGCCTTGCGCAGTCCACGATATCGGATACTACCGCACTGGCTGTGGGAAGTTTACCTGCGCCCCGTCCGTAATACATGGAATCCCCCAGCATATTGCCATGCACATAAACTGCGTTGAACACACCGTTTACGCTGTAGAGAGGGTGCTCTCTGGAAATCATAAAGGGCGCTACCATTGCGAAAAATCCCTTATCGGTATCCCGGCTCATGGCAAGCAGCTTGATAGATTTATCCATCTGCTTCGCATACTTAAAATCTTTGGCCGTAATTTTGGTGATACCCTCTGTATAAATATCCTCATAACTCACATTCCTGCCGGACATAAGGGAAGAAAGGATCGCTATCTTACGGCAGGCATCGTATCCTTCCACGTCCGCTTCCGGATTCCGCTCCGCGTAACCTTTCTCCTGCGCCTCTTTCAATACTTCCTCGAATCCTGCGCCCTCTTTGTCCATCTTTGTCAGGATGTAATTAGTAGTTCCATTTAAAATTCCAGTAATACCGTCAATCTTCTCCGCTGTCAGAGAGTAATTGAGCGGCCGGATAATGGGTATGCCGCCACCCACACTGGCCTCAAACAGATAATTACAATGATTCTCTTTGGCGATCCTGATCAGTTCCGGTCCGTGAGCAGCCACCAGTTCTTTATTGGAAGTACATACACTCTTACCCAGAAGTAGCGCCTGTTTGGTAAAATCATAAGCCGGCTTTGTACCTCCCATTGTCTCACAAATGACAGTCACTTCCGGATCGTTCAAAATAATATTATAGTCATGCACTACTTTATCCGCATAAGGGTCTCCTGGAAAATCCCGAAGATCCAGAATATATTTTACCGAAAGATCCTCTGCTGCTTTCTTGTTGATGTCCGCCTTATTGGTCTCAATTACTTCTACCACACCGCTGCCCACAGTGCCATATCCTAATACCGCAATTTGAATCATGCCTTTTCTCCCTTAAATACGTACTTGTTTATATTAACGGATATTTATCCGTCAGCGTCTTGATGATAGCCTGTGCCTTTTCAATGCCGGCTTCACCTTCCTTAATGACAATAGAAATGGCCTCCGCCACCTGATCCATATCCTCTGTATTTAATCCTCTGGATGTGGCCGCAGGCGTTCCCAGGCGGATTCCGCTCGTTACAAACGGAGACTTGGGATCGTTCGGAATCGTATTTTTGTTTGCTGTAATATGTGCCTGATCCAAAAGCTTCTCTACTGCCTTACCGGTTAGATCATAATTCGTCAGATCAACCAGCATCAGGTGATTGTCCGTACCGCCGGACACGATCTTAATATCTCTGGCCTGCAGGCTCTTACAAAGCGCCTGGGCATTGTCTGCCACATTTTTCATATAGGTCTTAAAGTCATCCGATAATGCCTCTTTAAAGCAGACCGCTTTGGCCGCGATCACATGCATGAGCGGGCCGCCCTGAATTCCCGGGAAGATTGCCTTGTTAAAATTATACTGATCCGCTACTTCCTGGCTGGACATGATCATACCGCCGCGGGGACCGCGCAGCGTCTTATGCGTTGTTGTCGTTGTCACATGCGCATAAGGAATCGGACTTGGATGGAGACCTGCCGCCACAAGACCTGCTATGTGAGCGATATCCACCATCAGTACTGCCCCCACCTCATCTGCGATTTCCCTGAATTTCTTAAAATCAATCGTTCTTGCGTAAGCAGAAGCCCCCGCCACGATCATTTTCGGTTTACATTCCAGTGCGATTTTACGCACATTATCATAATCAAGGAATCCTTCATCATTGACACCGTAAGGCACACAGTGGAAATACTTACCCGACATATTAACCGGCGAACCATGAGATAGATGTCCGCCATGGTCGAGATTCATACCCATGAAAGTATCTCCTGGCTCCATCACTGCAAAAAATACTGCCATATTGGCCTGCGCGCCGGAATGCGGCTGTACATTCACATACTCACAGCCAAAAAGCTCTTTCGCCCGCTCCTTTGCAAGTTCCTCCACCACATCTACGCACTCACAGCCGCCATAATATCTCTTACCCGGATATCCTTCTGCATATTTATTGGTAAGAGGACTCCCCATCGCTGCCATCACTGCCTTGCTCACCCAGTTCTCCGATGCGATAAGTTCTATATGGGAGTTTTGACGGTTCTGCTCGTCCACAATCGCCTGCGCGATCTCGGGATCTACATTTCTCACTTCGTCTAATGAATACATTCCTTGTTCCTGCCTTTCTGTTGCTATCATTGCCCAACTGTCTGTTAGTATATCATAAACAGTTATTTCTACGCAATATAAATCCGTTGTCATAATGGACAGAATTTCATGAAAAATTAAGAAATCTTTATGGAAATCTTATTTTGACTTTTAGCTCTAATCTGCTATGATAGAATCGTCGCACGGCAGCGTCGATTCAGAGAATGCTCCGCATTCTCCCTTAATGTTTTACGTTGTTGCTTCTTTCTTACTGACATGAGTGAT
>CATOMC010000009.1 GCA_951801245.1 uncultured Lachnospiraceae bacterium | reverse complement strand
TATATCCTTTTTTTCTATCCGCTGTCCAAAAACAACTCAAAAATAAGCATTTTTTATTTCTCTCTGTCTCGTCCATCTATATAGCATCATTCTTTTCTATTTTTTTATGGACTTTCCGAGACTACACAAATTTATATAAAGCATATTCCGCAGAAACATAGGTGATTGTCCATGATAAGTCAACTAAAATATTATAGTTTATTAAGGCAGTTTCATATAAGTTTGCCTTAATAAACACTTCCGCCGCCTTTTGAAAATCCTTGTCTTTTAATCGCACAAACCAGTAATCCCACTCCATCTCCTGCGTTTTTCTCAAAAAAAGTCTTGCAACACTGTATCTTTCAAACAGTTCATTCCATTTAGATACAAAATACATATCTTTATCTGTAGGCAACGCAATTCCTGTTTGAATAGTCACATTTCCATGCGGTGGTTCTAGTTTCCCAAAAATATCGTTTTTGAATATATCCAACGGTTTCCTCCTTATTGATACTCTGCATTACCAAGTACAATATCTTTTAATTCAAACGGATTAAAATGAGGTAGCTGCATCAACCTTAACGATTCTTTGGTCGCATTTACCATAAGATTTATATCCGCCACAACATCAAACACCTTTTGGACAGCAAATCTGATCAAATCCTTGTCCAATATATTAATATACGATGAAATACCATATTTTCTACAAATAAATTTATCAAGATAATCTGGTATTATGATATTTCTCATAGTTGCTGACTGAGATGCCCTATCAAAAAACGGCTGCACTATTTTTAGGGCCTCTTCTGTATTATTAGCAGAAATGTAAGCCTTATACACAGCTTCCCAGCATATTGCAAGATCGCATAAACTACTCAAAAAAGTTTGATTTATATGAAACGCATCTTGAATTTCCCGAATATGCTGGATCAAATTTTGTTCTGACTCAGTTTCAGCATTTCTTACGATATATACAGTTTGCATAAGCGCCCTGTAATCACAAGCTGCTTCTTCGAGAAATTTATCCCAACTAGTATTTTGAAGCTTTTGCAGATTTTCAAGAATAGTCTGATTTCTTTCACCATCTGCTTTGATTTCTTCCATATACAAAACTGCTAATTTGTGAAGTCTGTCATAATCTGCATAAGATTTATTTGGATTCAAGTTAAAATATAAATGATACAACTCATGGTTAAACGCCAATAATCTGACCAAATAGGCGTGATTCCAAAAAACATCTCCAATTGTATGATCTTCCCTTAAGATATTGGGAGAAAAATATGCTGTTTCAGTGCCATATTTCCTTTCCCGTATGACCTGTATACAATAAGCCAACGCCGGAATATGTATCAACTTTAGGGATAAATAATCAAAGTATATCGCGCACACATGATCAATAAAGCTATTCAGATATAAGCTGTTTTCCAAAAGATATGACAATTCTAAAAGATACCTTTCAAAAAAATCCCAATACTGCAAATCCCAATATAGAACATATTTGTCCGCATTGTGTGCTATCTCTGGAAAAACCGATGCAGATTTTATCTGCTCTATTTCAAAAGAAGCATTGATTATTTGTTTACTGATTGTCGAAAAAGTATCAAGAAGATATTTAGGTTCTTTGGCAAACGGTTTACGACATAGTTGTTTAGGATTATACATTAATTATCACCAGCACTATTTTTTTCTGTTATTTCAGCTTTTCGTTCATTCAATTTTTCCAACAGTTCTATTGCCTGCTCTGCACTCTTTGCCGAGATCTCAACTCCATCATATTTGATGGATACACGCTGATTATCTATATATTTCTGTAATAGTTGAGAAAAAACAGGCACCGTAATTGAAACAAGAGGAATCAATATTTGAATAATATCATTACTACCCAATGAGTCAACTTTAATCATTCCCTCATTCGGAATAGATGTAACGATATCTTCTATAATATCTTTGTCTGATTGCTGAACTTCAATTATTAACATATAGATTCCCCTACCTTTCTACTGATTTTTATTTATTATAATACCAATTAACTAACGAGTCCATATTATCTTCTTTACGTTCTATATACTTTAAAACAACTTGTGTTCACAATGTCCACAAATTCTCCTAAACAAAAAAGGGCAGATACTTGACCGTTCTGGTTTCGTATCTGCCTTATCGCTGTGGATCGTCACTTGTGGTCACTGTGTCCACAAGTGGAATGTCTGGTTACAACTCCTGCATCCCTCTATGCGCCTGCCGTTTTCTCTCGTTGCCGCCCTCTGGTGTGAGGTTTCCCTGTTCTCTGGCAAGCCGTTCTTTCAGTGACGGGCGCACCTGTTCTTTTTGGCGCTGCCATTCCTCTATCACTTTGGGGGATGTTGTTGGAGATAAGCCCGTCCCCGTGGGATACGGTGCGGAAATGACGCTTTACCGCCTGCAGTTCCTCCAGTCTGTCAATGGCTGTCTTTACGGTTTTCTTGGACTCCCCGAACAGATCCGCATAATATTGGTATGCCGACTGTGCGGCGCTTACGCCTGCACCCGTTTCCGCGATCAGCACATAGACCCATCCCTGCGCTTCTTCCGTGAGAAAGGAGATATCCACGCCCTGCATGAACCCCAGCTTCTTCCTGTCCACCAGATCGAGCAGCCCGTCCGACAGGTGGGAGAGCCAGAGATACCGCTGTACCGTCTTTGCGCTCTCCCCGGCATCTTCCCCCATCTCCTCAATGGTCCTGCCGCCTGCCTTCTTGCCCTGGTGTTTCATCGCCTCGTATTTCATGCGGTAGGCTTTCGCCTTTTCGCCGGGTAGGATGTCCTCGCGCTGGATGTTGGCGTCCACCATGATGATGGTCGCCTCGTCATCGGAATACTGACGGACAACTACCGGCATTGTCTCCCTGCCCGCAAGTTCGGAAGCGCGTTTCCTGCGATGTCCGGATATGATCTCATAACCGCCGCCTTTTCGCGGTCTTGCGATGCCCGGCACCAGAACCCCATACTGTTTAACGCTTTCTACCGTTTCCTCCATCTTTTCGTCATCCGATACACGGAATGGGTGATTTTTGAAGTTATGTAAATTATCTAAGGGTGCTTCTACAATCTGTTCCCCTTCCGGCTCGCCAAAAAGAGCGTCATAACCTCCCAGCTTGATCTTATCCGCAAGGTTTTTCCTCGTATTAGCCATTTGCAAGCACCTCCTCCGTCAGTTCCTCATAGGCAGCGGCGACTTTGCCTTTCGGGTCGTGCATATAGATGCTGATCCCTGCCGCAGAAGTTTCTGCCGCTCTGACAGAAATGGGGATGATGCTGTCATAGATTTTCACTTTATCCCCGTAGTTTTCAATCAGAAGGCTGCTGATCTCCCTGGCATAGTTTGTCCGGCTGTCCACCATCGTCATCAAGATGCCCTCTATCTCCAGTTTCGGGTTAATCTGGCGCTTTACCTTGCCGATTGTCCTTATCAGCTGCTCAAGCCCCTTGATGGGCAGATAAGCGGCTTGTACGGGTATCAGAACCGAATCGGCACAGGCAAGGGCATTGATCGTTATCATGCCAAGGGACGGGGTGCAGTCGATCAGGATATAATCATACCCTGCCGATACGCAGGAGATATATTCGCGCAGCACAGTCTCCCGGCTCATAATGTTTTGCCTTTTATCCGTTTAGGACCAAAAAAGGCTCTGAAATCTCATAATCACCTAAAGATGCGTGATTACAAGGCTTTCAGAGCCTTATATGATTACGTTGACTTGCTAAAGCTTTCGCTTATAAGCCGATCTGCTTTGCGAAATTCTTAGTTCCCTGCCATCTGCTTTGCCACTTCCTCCGCGAAGTTCTCTTCCTTCTTCTCAAGGCCCTCGCCGGTCTCGAAGCGGACAAATCTCTTAACGGAAAGGTTCGCGCCATTCTCCTTCGCTACCTGCTCCAAATACTTGGCAACGCTCTGCTTGCCGTCTTCTGCCTTCACATATACCTGCTCTAACAGGCATACTTCCTTGAGTTCTTTGTTCAGACGACCGTTAACAGCACCTTCAATTACCTTATCAGGCTTGCCTGCCATCTTAGGATCGTTCTTGATCTGCTCTGTGATGATCTCTTTCTCATGTGCTTTGAACTCTTCGGATACTTCGTCTGTAGACACATACTTCGGATACAGTGCCGCTACCTGCATAGCGATATTGGTCAGTGCCTCTTTTACAGCATCGTTTACAACGTCGGTGACTGCTTCTACGATGACACCGATTCTGCCGCCACCGTGTACATAAGTTACCACACAGCCGTTCTCTGCTGCGACTTTCTCAAATCTTCTGATGCTCAAGTTCTCACCAATCACTGCCACCTTATCTACCAGTGCATCTTTCACAGTCTTGGACTCGTCAAGATGCCATTTCTCCTCCAGAAAAGCGTTTAAATCTGCGGCATCGGATTCTACTGCCTGTTTCGCAACCGCTTCCACATACTCCTGGAAATCTGCATTCTTTGCCACGAAATCTGTCTCGGAGTTTACTTCTACGACTGCTGCTGTCTTCTCATCTTTGACTGCTACACGGCAAAGACCTTCTGCTGCGATTCTTCCGGCCTTCTTCTCTGCCTTCGCCTGACCGTTCTTTCTCAGGTATTCAACCGCTTCATCCATATTGCCATCGGTCTCATTTAAAGCCTTTTTGCAGTCCATCATGCCTGCACCGGTCATTTCTCTTAACTCTTTTACCATTGCTGCTGTGATAGCCATCTATATTCCCTCCTGCTTCTCTCCATATTAATAATTACTCATCAGCCTCTAGCACTTTCTCTGTTTCGGCTTCTTCAACATACTCCTCTGCACCCTGGTTCGCCTCGATAACAGCGTCTGCCATCTTGGATACGATCAGTTTTACCGCACGGATAGCATCATCATTACCGGGAATGATGTAATCCAGTTCCTCGGGATCACAGTTGGTATCGCCGATACCGATCAGTGTAATGCCAAGTGTATGTGCTTCCTGCACACAGATTCTCTCTTTCTTAGGATCTACTACAAAGATACAGTCAGGAGTTCTGGTCATGTTCTTGATACCGCCCAGGTTCTTCTCCAGCTTCTCCCACTCTTTCTTAATCTTGATAACTTCTTTCTTGGGAAGTACTTCAAAGGTACCATCCTCGGACATTGTCTCGATCGCTTTGAGTCTTTCGATTCTGGACTGGATTGTCTTAAAGTTGGTAAGCATACCGCCCAGCCATCTCTCATTGACATAGTACATACCGCAGCGCTCTGCCTCTGTCTTGATTGCATCCTGCGCCTGCTTCTTAGTACCGACAAAGAGAATCGTACCTCCCTGAGATGCCACATCAAACACTGCCTTATAAGCCTCATCCACTTTACCCACAGACTTCTGCAAGTCGATAATGTGAATACCGTTTCTCTCGGTAAAGATATAAGGAGCCATCTTAGGGTTCCATCTTCTGGTCTGATGTCCGAAATGAACACCTGCTTCCAACAACTGTTTCATTGAAATAACGCTCATGATTCTACCTCCATTTGGTTATCTGCCATATATCTTGCACTTCTCTGCCACCCAGGCGTCATGGGCACCGGCAGGAGCTGGATATATGTGATTAATAGGATACTGGCGCATCGCGCCTTGTGTTACACACACTTAAATACAATACCATAAAAAGATCCCCCTTGCAAGGGGATCCTCCATAATTTTGCCATATTTTCGCCCAAATATTATTCCTGCCCTGTCACGATTCTGGCAATCTGCTCATCACTGGCATCTGCCGGTATCTGGAACGTGCCCGTTCTAAGCTTCTTGTCATAACCGTTCTCACATAAGAAGTCATCGAACGTCTCCGCAGACATGACTACTCCCGCTTCTTTGAGCTTGAGGGCCACCGTATAGGATCCGTCGCCGCTGACAATGGTAACTTTCTCCACCTTTAAGGAAGAGGACGCGTTATCCTCCTGTCTGGTCATCTCATTGGTATCTGTCTTTGCCGTTTCCGGTTTTGCCGCAGGAAGCGGTTTGTTTTGCTCCCCGGCCGTTTCTTTTGCAGCTTCTTCCACCGGCTTCGCCACAGGAAGCGGCGTATCATCTGCTTCTTCCGGTTTCTCAGCTTCCGGTGGATCGTCTTCTTTCTCCACCGGAGTTTCCGGCTGTGCCACAGGTGCCTCCTTCGTCCCGGCAGACTTATCTTCTATGTCCTGCCCCTTCTGCGGTTCTTCTTCCTCTTTGGCATTGTCAACCAGATACGTGTCTTCCACCATGCCAAGTTCTTTGGCTCTCTTGATGATCTCCTCATCCGTCATTTTATGTCTGCCGGAGAGCGCGATCCCCATAATGACCGCCGTCATCACGATGCCGAGACCAAGCCCCCGCAAATAATATTTTCGTTCCATATCTCACCTGCTTATCTATCATTTCTATACACCTTCAAACAAATCTATGACCAGCTTCACCTCACCAAGTCCCAATCCCAGTTCCTTGGCGATCGCCATATTTGATTTGCCTGCTTTATGCAGTTCTAAGATCCGTTCATTACTATTACGCCCGTTATCTTTTCCTTTGGCAAATTGAATTTCCACACCCCGGACATCTTCCGATACTGCTTCTTTGCGAAATCCTCTTCTGGCCCTGGTCTTAGGCTTAGCCTCCTCCGGCTCCTCTTTCCCTGCTGCAAAGATTCCCATATTGGCAAAAGCTTCACTGGTAGAGATATCCTGCTGAGGTGCCACATAATCCCCGTCCGGCTCATGAATGATCTCCACCCGCTTAGGCCTGATGGGCATAAACTCCGGCTCTTCCGGTTGCTGCATTACAGCCTCGGATGCCGTTTCTGCCGCCGGAACCTCTATGATCTCCTCCGGCTCTACTGTCACTTCTTCCGCGATCGGCTGTACATCCTCGATCACATCCTGCCGGTACTCCCTTGCGCTGTGGAGAGCCAACAGATCCGTCCTGGTGTCCTGTACTGCCCCCATGACCGATTCCACTGCCTCCTGCACGGCTTCCCTCGCTTCTCTGGCCGTCCGTTCCGCATCCTGAATCTTGCGGATTGCTTCCTCCGCCGCATCTTCCGCATCCTGAACTTTCTGTGCTGTCTCCTTCGCCGTGATCTCCGCGTCTTTCACGGTCTGCTTAATCTCCTCGGATGCCTGCGATGCCTCATTCATCATAACCATCAGATTATCATGTTTATCATTCAACATATCATATAAGAATACTACTTCTTTATGATTTTTATTGATTTCCTCCAGCACGGTGTCGGAATATTCATTCACCGCCATGATCTTCTCATTGGCTACACGCTCCATAGCGCGCTCTGTTTTTTCTATGGAATAATTGATTGTCTCATCAACAATGTCCGATATTTTCTCTCTGACGCCCTTCACCTCGGCCTCGACCATTCTCCTGACTTCGGCCTCACTGATCAGTTGTACTTCCTGATCCGTATCCTTCTTTCTGGACGGCATAAAATATCCCAACAGGAAAACTCCCACACCGATGATGATCATAACGATCTCTGTTGCACTCATGCACTTTCCATTCCCTTCTGTAATCCGAGCCTCTATCTGGAGACGTCAAAAGTACCCACCCCTTTAAGAAGTACCTTGCCGTCAGCTTCTTTCTTCGTACTCTTTCTGTTCTTACCACCGTCTCCGTGGTACTGGTTGCTCCCCTTATCCTTGGCATCAAACTTACGCTGATGATACTCCGGCTGTTCTCCCTGGTTGACCCGCTTAACCTGCTTCTCCACCTGTTTGGTCATCTGCTGGCCAAAATTAGCCTGCTCTACCATACCTTTGGTGTCATCATTGTGTTTGATCATCGTATAATCCTGCGCTCTTGTGATCTGTCCCTGCATTTCCACAAATCCTATTGCCATCTTATACACCCCTTCCCTCTATGCTCTGCCCTTGTGCTGCACAGCCGTCCGGTCATCAGCCCTGTCCTTATCTCTAGAACGGCATCATCTTCACATCGCCCTTTTCTTTGATAAAGCGGCAATAGTGGGTTGTCTTCTGCACCGTCATAGACACATTGCCGACGCCTATCTTAGTGCCCGGATATACCATTCCCTTGACCCGCACTACCGCATCTGCCGAATCGGCTTCCTGCTTCTGCAACTCCTGAATTTCCTTATTGGCTTCCTCGAGCGATTTCGTCTTCTGCTCATTCGTCAATACAAGAGTCTGTACATATTTAATCTGATCATCACTTAGCCTTACGCCCTGGGCAAGCTTCTGTTTCGTGGATACAAGTATCGGTTGCACCGTCTGCAGCGTCTTCGTATCTTCGCTGATCTGCTGCTGTAGCTGCTTAATGCGTTCCTTCAATGCCGGATCAGCACCCACTTCTACAATCGTATCAGCACCCATCTCGGAGCCGAGCGTCTTCACATTGATACTACCTGTAGCGCAGACCCTGCCGCCGGTAATAAATCCGCGTTTACCATCCACGTTCACTTCCCCGCCCGCAGCGATCCTGCTGTGCAAAATACATTCGGAAGTCACATAGCCTTTCGCATCGGCCGTCACATTTTCCAGGAACTTTGCAACAATGTTTCCCTCTGCCTTGAGCACGCCTTTGCCCATACCATTCATGCCCCTGGCGATGATGATATTGCCGCCGGCCTCTATGATGGCGCCTTCCACAACGCCCTTTACCATCACATTTCCCTTAGCCTTGACACAAAAATTTGTGAACACATTGCCATTGATCTGTACATTGCCCTCGTAGTCGATGTTTCCGGTAGAATTATCCACATTCTCGACCACCAGTTCATCCGATACAAAAACGGCATCGTCCACCAGTTCCACGTGTCCGTTCACCATGGAAATAAGTTTCAGCCCATCTTCTGATTTCTCAATATTATGTCCGTAATTAAATGATACTTTTTTCACCTCAGCCGGCATGATCTTGTCACCCATAATATTGTTCCCGGGCACTCCCGGCACGGCCGGATGAAGGATAGCAATCTCATCGCCTTTATTACAATGATTTAGTATATTCAAATGGAAGAAATCTACACTGCCGTCTTCATTTAATGTGGGCTTTGCCCTTTTATCCGTGTTGAATTTATATTCAATATAAGCGTCTTTTCCCTGCACAGGGGCTTTTCCCTCCGCCACAAGGATATTCTCGCAGTATTGCCGTTTCTTAAAAAATTTCAGAACCTCTTCCTTTTTGAGACCGCACTTAAGGCCGCGCATGCTCAAATCGTTCACAAACTCCGGCGGTGTCATCGTTTCACCACCCACAGAAGGCGCATAGAACTTCGCATAAGCCTGCATTTTATCAGGCGTTATCGTCAATTTATAACATTCTCTCTCAGCAAATCTGGTTTCCCTATTGAGAAGGATTTCTGTATCTTCTTTTCCTGCCGCCTCTACCGCACGTTTTAAATCAGGCAGATCACAGGTATAATTTTTCATCGCCAGATACTCGATCACATCGTTGATATCGATTGCCTTATCTCCATCCGTTGGCGGAATCAGTCTCAGCACAGACCTGTTCTCTCCATTTACCAGTCTGAAATAACCGTTCATATACACCTCTATTTTCTTCCGTCAGCATCTGTGAGTATTCCAATATAATTCCCAAGTCTGCCCCGCATCTTCTGTAGTGCCCTTGTATGCAGCTGGGATATCCTGGACTCAGACACCTCCAGGATATTACTGATTTCCTTTAAGGTCAGTTCCTCATAATAATATAATACTATTACTTTACGTTCTTTTTCGGTGAGAAGTTCAAGCGCCTGTGCCAAGATCTTCTTCAATTCCTCTTTCTCCAAAATCTCCTCCGGAGAATCAAACTGGGAACTCTTAGAATGACCGGCTTCATTGGACACTTCACTTCCCTGCTCCAAAAACTCATTCAATGACACCACATTGGTGATCTTCATCTGGGACTGCCAATCCAGGTATTCATCGTCCGTAATCCCCAGACTTGCCGCAATCTCCTCATCTGTAGCGCTTCTGCCATACCTGGCCTCAATATCTTTGATTGCCGCATCTATTTTCTTCTGCTTCTGCCTGATCGTCCGAGGGATCCAGTCCATCTTACGGATCTGATCCAAAATAGCGCCCCGGATTCTCAGACTCGCATAAGTCTCAAATTTTACATCTTTAAGACAATCAAATTTGTCAATCGCGTCAATCAACCCGAAGATTCCATAACTGACCAGATCTTCGTACTCCACATTATACCCCAGATACATACTGAGACGCCCAGCAACCACCTTCACGAGAGGGGCATATTCCAATATGATATTTTCCCGTATCTCGGGGGATCTCGTTTTGGTATAATCCTCCCAGAGTTTCTTTCTGCCTGCCTCGTCCATCTTGGTCCCTACTCACCCTTTTCGTTTACTCTCACGGCGGATCTCGGTCCCTCCTGTTCCGATGGATCCTTCTCTATCACTTCGCCCTCTTCCATGTGAGCTTCTTCAATCTGCCGTTCAAACCGGTCCAGCATTGTCTTCAAAATGCTTCCCGCAAAATAGAATCCCAGCAGTACACATAACAAAATGACCAGCATCGTCGTCGTCTCATAACGCAGAATGCGCATCGTGATACTGATAATAGCACCGGCCAGGAGCATGACAAAAGGAGGGATCAATTTGCGTTTCCTTGCCCTCGCCTGTCTCTCCTCTTCCTCTCTCTTTTCTCTTGCCTCTCTCTGTGCTGCGCTCTCCGGCTCCTGTTGGTCTTCTGCCCCTTCCAGCGTCTCCTCAGATTCTCCTACGGCATTTTCTTCTTCCCTGGTATTTGTCTCTTCCCAATCCAATCTATCGATCCTTCCACCGTCTACCCTTCATCCGGTCAGATCTTATACTCTGCCTTACCGACTGCACGGATTACAAAATCTCCCGTCTCCGGATAAAATATGACGGTCCTTCCAAAATTCTTTCCCGTGTCTTCCGCAAGAATCGGAATCCGAAGCTTCGCCAGTTTTCTCTTGGTCGCTTCCACATTCCGCTCCCCCACACGGACCATCTCACTTTTACTCTGAAATCCGAACATCTGTGCACCGCCCGCAATCTTAGCCACCAAACGGTTCCTGTCTGCACCCTTTCTGACAACCTGCTTTACAAGTTCCTCTATTCCCGTGTCCGCAAACTTGGGTATATTGGAATTATTGCGAATCGTTGTACTGTCCGGAAGCATGATATGTGCCAAACCGCCAATCTTCGTAATCGGATCACGAATTGCGATTCCTACACAAGACCCCAGCCCTAGCGTTGTAATACTGTCAGGACTGACACATACATTCAAGTCAGCCATTCCGACCTTTATCTCTCTACCCATATTACCGCTTCTCCTGTTTACACATACTCCTTAATATCTCTGTCTGTCGGAGATTGATGTCTCTTAAGGGGCACCAATCCCCTCGCCCCTGCATTAAATACTAATCCCCAGTGCCGCTAATATTTTGCCATAAGATTCCAGATCCGGAATCAGGATAAAATAGCCGTCCAAAACCATCTCATCGAAGAACTGTGTCTGTATCAACAATATCCTGTCGCCAAGTGCACCAAACTCGATTGCCGGAACACTTAAGATCGCACCCGCCATATCCACCGTAAGATCCGGAACGGACGGATAGACCGAAAGGTTGGTGATACTGGACAGGGAATTCAGATAAGCACCCGTGATGATATTTCCTACCTCTTTCAATGCGGAAAACTCCATCTCTGAAAACTCCTCGCCCTCAGACTCCATCCCCATCAGTTTACCTACCAAATGTTTGGCTGCCTGCTTTTCCAACAGGAACATGATACTGCCTGTGATATCACCCTCAATTCCAAGATAAATACCGGCCATGACCAGTTCCTCGCCTCCCATGGTCTCTCCTAACTCTTTAAACTCCAGGAGCCTGACCTGCGGAACAGCCATATCCACTTTACACTGCATCATCTGCGCCAGTGCGGTTGTTGCATTACCGGCACCGATATTGCCCAGTTCTTTCAAAACATCAAAATATTCATTTGACATTTCATCTAAAGAAATTTCGCCCACTGTGGTTCCTCCTATATACCTTCCAAGACGACTGAATTCAGATCAAGCAGGGAGATCAGCCCGCCTTCACATTTACCGACCCCGCACAGGAAGCTTGCCTTTTCGTCTTTGGAATCGTAAGCCATCTTTTCAATATTATTATTGTCCAACGTCACAACTTCTTTCACCTCATCAACGATCACGCCGATCGTACCCTGCTGTTCCAGCTTCAGGATGATGATTCTGCTTGATTTTGTCTGTACATCCGGCTCAAGCCCCATCTTGATGCGTATGCTCATGACCGGAATGACCTCACCACGCAGATTAATCACACCCTTAAGATAAGCATCTACCTTGGGCACTCTGGTGATATGCTGCATCCTGACAATATTATCAATGTATTTGATATCAATTCCGTATTGCTCATCCCCAAGCTTGATCACGATGAACTGTGTGGACTCTACAACTGACTCTCTAACTGGTTCTCCAACTGTTCTTAATTCTTCCATACCCTGTTCCTCCCTCTTCTTAGATCAGTGTGTTGGCATCAAGAATCAGTGCCACTTCACCGTCACCCAGAACTGTAGCGCCGCTGATGATCTTGCACTTGCTGATATACTTACCGAGTGATTTGATAACGATCTCCTGCTGTCCGATCAACTCATCCACTACAAGTCCAGCCAGTTTATCACCTTTCTTGACGATGACGACTACCAGATTATCCTCGGGTTTCTTCTTGCTGGGGATATCCAGGATTTCACTCAGACGTACCAGCGGAATGACCAGATCTCTCAGTTGGATCACTTCCTTCGCCTGTACCAGCTTCACATCTGCCGGGGATATATCTTCAATGGTCTGTATGGAGCCCAGGGAAATTGCATATTTCTCATCACCGATATCCACCATCAGAGCCTGTATGATTGCCAGTGTGAGCGGAAGCCTGATTGTCCAGGTACTTCCCGCGCCGAGTTTCGACTTCACTTCCACCTCACCGCTTAAGGACTCGATCATGGACTTCACCACATCAAGACCCACGCCGCGGCCTGATACGTCAGACACAACCTTTGCGGTTGAGAATCCGGCATTGAACAGAAGATCGATGATCTCTTTCTCCGTCATGTTCTCACCCTGTTCAGGTGTGATGACGCCGCGCTCGATTGCCTTATTCTTCACGGCTTTCGTATCGATACCGTTACCGTCATCTCTGACCTCGATCACAACGTTGTTACCATCCTGATAGGCGTCGAGGAAAATGGAACCAACTTCCGGCTTACCTCTCTCCTTACGCACTTCAGCGGACTCAAGACCATGGTCTGCGGAATTACGCAGAAGATGCATCAACGGGTCACCGATCTGATCCACCACGGTACGGTCAAGTTCGGTCTCTTCACCGCTCATATACAGTTCCATCTTCTTGCCCAGCTTCTTCTGCAGGTCACGTACCATACGAGGGAATTTGTTTACCGTACTCTCAATAGGTACCATACGCACCTTCATGACAGATTCATGCAAAGATGTGGTGACACTCTCCAGATATTCGATCTGCTCATTCACTGCCGCACTCGATGTGCCAGACATTGTAGATGCCGACACCAGGGAATTCTTGGCGATGATCAACTCGCTGACCAGATTCATCAGCGTATCCAGCTTCTCAATGTCTACCCTGACAGTCCGGTTGACCACCGGCTTATTGGCTGCTGCTTTCTTAACGGCCGGAACAGGCGCTGTAGCAGCCTGCGGCTGATCCTGCACCGTAGGCTGAACCTGAACCGCTTCCGCCGTCTGTGCCGGTATCCCTTTCACAGGCTGCTCCTGGCTCATCGGTGCCTGCGTCTCTGCCGCGTGCGATTCTTCCTCTTCCTCCGGTTCTTTGGCCGAATTTACATCATTCATATTCAATACGCCGCCTGTGACGTCCTCTATCTCGGACACACTCTTTGCCGCGTTTACAATCTTATCAAGTCCCTCGTCTGAAACGATGATCAGACTGAAGCATAAGTCAAATTTCTCATCTTCGATATCCTGTGATGAGGGATTAGACACAATGATCTCACTGGTCTCCTCAATGGCTTTGAATACCAGAAATGCTCTTGCCGCCTTTAAGATGCAGGATTCCTGTACTTTGACCGTAAGCCCATACACATTCTTACCCTGTCTGTCCGCCTCTTTGAGCACATTCTGCTGCGTTTCGTTTAACTTAATATCACGGAACTGCTGCGGCCCTGCGGTGCCTGCCTGCGCGCTCCCCTCGGATGCCTCCGGTGCAGAAGATGCCTTCTCTTCATCTTCCTGCGTATCACCGCTCATAATGCTGTTGAGACGCTTGATCAAAGCGCCGTTATCATTGGCACCTTCATCCGAACTTTCTCTGATATTGGTGTTGTACTCCTCGAGTGCGTCCAGACACTGGAACAGCACATCGATCATATCAGCATTCACCTTGACATTGCCGTTTCTCACCTCAGAAAATACGTTCTCCATATCATGGGTCAGATTCTGCATTCTTTTATAACCCATGGTACCTGCCATACCCTTCAGGGAATGGGCCGCACGGAAGATCTCATTGATAGTATCCATATTTTCCGGATCCTGCTCCAGAGACAGGATCTGTGTGTTGAGATTCTGCAGATGCTCATTTGTTTCATCAAGGAAAATCTCGAGATACTGACTTACATCCATACTATTTTACCCCCACGTTCATTATGATTTCCTGCGCAATCTGTTCAAGCGGCACCGTCTGGTTTGCCATGCCTGCCTGCACCACACTCTTTGGCATGCCATATACGGCGCATGTGCTTGCCTCTTGAACAATAACATGCGTTTTCTTCTTTGCTCTCAGATTCTGGATTCCTTTTGTACCGTCAGCGCCCATGCCCGTCATGACCACACACACAATCTGATCAAACCTGCTGTCTGTCAGGGATTCGTACATATAATTCGCGCAGGGTTTTACGCCTTCTCTGGCCGGCTCATCCGAATAATGGATCGTATACTTGCCGGGCATTGTCACGATGTTCAAATGCTTACCGCCCATCGCGATATATACCGTACCCGCCTCAAGCACATCCCCTTCTGCTGCTTCCTTGACTTTTACTTCGCTCAAAGAGTCCAGCCTCTCTGCCAGGGATGCGGTAAAGCCTGCAGGCATATGCTGCACGATCACGACCGGTGCCTTCAGGTTTCTTGGAAGTTTCGGAACTACCGACTGTAAAGCCTTGGGGCCTCCCGTAGAACTCGCAAGAGCCACAATCTTATTGCCTGGCACGGAAGCGGCATGTTTGCTCACAAGGGACACCATCTTCTTCGTGCTCTTAATATCGTCTACACTAAATGCCTTGCTGATGACAGGTGTACGTGAATCCGCCACGACTGCCAGAATCTCCAGAAGTTTATCCTTAAATTCCCCGGTGCGGCAGTCCATCGCATTGTTTGGCTTATGGACAAAATCAAGAGCGCCCAGATCCAGCGCGTCCAATGTAGTCTTAGCGCCTTCCTTCGTATCGGTACTCGCCATCATGACTTTGGCCGAAATCTTGCGTTTCTGCAGTTCCTTTAACAGCTCCAGACCGTTCATCTGCGGCATATTGACGTCCAAAACCACAGCGTCGTATGTCTTTCTGCCAAGCAGATCCAATGCCTCCAAACCATTGACAGCCCGATCCTGTACATGGAATCGTTCATCGCTTTCAATTATATCACAAAGTACTCTTCTCATAAGTGCAGAGTCGTCAACTACTAATATATTTTTCATCTTTCTACCTGGCTCCTTTCTATCCTTCTTCTACCCGCTGCTAAGTCATACGTCTTAAGTCACCCTTTGTGTTTCTGAGGGCTCTTCTCTCTTCGTCAAAAATGTACTTGATGATCTCTTCTCTCTCTTCCGCGTCCATATCAATGTACTGCACACGATGTTCATACACACCCTGACGGTTCTCCACTTCTCTGACATCCAGCACTTTGCCCTTAAGATTAAACTCTTTGATCCTGCCGTCTACCATCAGATGATACTTACAGAGGATCACACTTTGTACATCATAGACATAATTCGCTACGAACCGTAAACCGCCGCCGCTGATATCCACGATGATACTGCTCTTTAAGGGAAGCTCCGGCGTCATCTCTTCCCCGTCACTTTTCCCCTCCACGTCTCCGTCCTCAATCGCCAGTTCCTCTTCTTCAAGCTGCCTGCAATTCATCTCCAATGCACAGCTAAATCTGTAGTACTCTCTTCGCTGATGCTTGCGCAGATTGCTGGTCAAGTCCATCACCAGCACATACATATTATGATTCTTATAACGGTCCACCACTCTGGCAGAACACTGATAGAGCACACCCGAGCCAGAAAAATACATATCATATTCCCCGTCTATCGGCAAAAGGATCAGCTTCCCCTTCTCCATAGGCATCGTTAATTCAATCCGATCCTCCGATATGATATCGATCACCTGGCACTGATGACTCTTTCTACGCTCTCCGTCCTTAGACGCAGACGACCTCCTGATTGCCCGAAGTTCCACCCGGCGTCCAGGAACTATGTACTTAGACAAAAGATTCGCCATAAAAACCTCCTAATGCTGTTCACTTCTTAAAATATGCCGTTATTTTCTGGATACAATGTGTGAGAAAAAAGCCGCCATACCGCGTTTGGTAAGATTTTTATTTAACTCCTTATTCATCAGCTTCGCCGCGATCACTTCGTAGGCAACAGCCGATCTTGCATGCGGGTTTTCCAAAGATACCGGTGCCTGCTGCATAACCGACCGGGCAAGCTGACTGTCTTGCGGGATCATCCCCAGATAGGAAATCGGCATCTTCAGATACCGTGCCACTACGGCTTCAAGTTTGGCATAGAGTGCCCCGGCTTCAGCCTCCCCTGATACTTTATTCGCCAGCACCTTAATCTGTGTCGTCTCCCGCAGATAACGCGGATGCCGGTTTAATGCCTTTAAGAGCGAATAAGAATCTGTGATCGAAGTCGGCTCCGGTGTAGTAACAAGCAGTATCTCCCCGCTTGCCACCAGAAACTCCAGCACGGCATCGGAAATGCCGGCCCCCGTATCCACAATAATCGTATCCGCCATCTCATCCAACTCTCTCAGATTATGGATGATATAATTCAAATTATCTTTATCTAAATTAGACATTCCTGTGATTCCGGATCCTCCCGAAATAAAACCGACCTCCATCGGTCCCCAGGTAATAATGTCTTTAATGCTCTTTCCATGATAAACCAAGTCACCCAGGTTATGTTTCGGCACTGCGCCAAACATAATCTCTATATTAGCCAATCCAAAATCCGCATCGAGAATAATGACCTTCTGTCCCATCCTGCGAAACTGTATTGCCAGATTAATAGCCGTATTGGATTTGCCTACGCCTCCTTTACCGCTGGTGACGGTAATGACCCGCGCTAACGGACGGTGAGGCTGAATATTTGCCTTGATGATATTTCTTAACTGTTCAGCCTGATCCATTAGGCTTCCTCCTTAGTTCTTCCCTCCAAGCAATCTCTTAACCGTCTTTTGTGGATTGAAATCCTCGATATCATCCGGAACGTTCTGTCCATGCGTCACATAAGACAGGGATGCGCCCGTATATAATCGCAGATTCAGGAGATTTCCCAGCGTGGTGGTCTCATCAAGCTTGGTAAAGATCAGCTTGTAGTCCGCCATTTCCTTATAGGAATCCGCAATACTGATCAGGTCACGGTACTTGGTTGTCGCGCTTAAGACCAGATGTACCTCCTTCTCCACCCTGTCATCCACAGAATGAATAAAATTACTCATGTTATCTTTCTGTGTGCTGTTCTGATGGGAGTGTCCCGCCGTATCGATCAGAATATAGTCATAATCCTTAAAATCTTCTATTGCCTTTCGTATCTCTTCCACCGTATAGATCACGCGGAACGGGACCTCCAGTATGTTCGCATACGTACGAAGCTGCTCCGCCGCTGCGATCCGATAAGTATCCGCCGTTAAAAGTGCCACCTTTTTCTTCTCATCTACCCGGAATTTGGATGCGATCTTGGCGATTGTAGTCGTCTTTCCCACACCGGTCGGCCCGATAAAAAATACCATTTTAATGCCGTTTTTCGCAGGCTGGATGCCGCTTGGCTTGCCAAACTTTAGGATCATTTTCTGATACGTATTGGCCAGCGCATAATCAAAAGGGATGTTCGGCTTATTGATCTGTTCGATCTCATTGATGATCTCCTGCGCATACTTTTCATCCACCTCGTTTTCTAACATGGTGTCGTGCAGAAGGCGCATGAACTTATCAGTCTCCGTCTCCTCCTTCGGCGGTTCTGTTTTGCTGTCTTTTTCTTCCTTTTTCTCTTCCTCCGGTTTTTGTAGTTGTTGTTCCAGCAGCGACTGCAGACTGTCCAGTTTCTCCTCGATGGCACTGTTCTCTTTTCCGGCCGCAGGCGCCGGTGTCGGGGCTGGCGCAGAGGCCGGGGCCGGCTTCGCCGCCTCAGGCTCTTTATTCTGGCTGGAAGCGATCACATTGTTGATGGCAGACACTGCCGCCGTGTACTTCTCGCTCTCTTCTTCCAGCGCAACTGTGACCTCTACCATAGAAGGCTTCAAAAACGCCAGGAAACCTTTGCTCTTCACGGTCTTGACGTTCATGACAACAACGCCTTCCCCAAGCTCCTTCTTCGCGTTTTCTACCGCTTCCTTTTCGGTTTTCGCAATAAATTTTTTGATTATCATTATGCTGTCACCATCCCAACAGACTGTAATTCAATGTTAGACTCCACTTCATTATAGGATACCACCACCAAATCCTTGTAATAATCCTCTGTCAATTTCTTAAAATATGCCCGGACGATCGGCGATGTGATTATGATCGGAATCTTGCCCAGATCTTCCAGTTTCTTGGTCTCCACGCCCACAGCATCCATAACCGCCTTGGTCTTGGCCGGATCAAGCGTCAGATAAGCGCCCTGTTCCGTCTGTTTCACACTGGCCATGATCTCCTGCTCCAGCTTCGGATCAAGCGTCACGACGCTGGTAGTCTCATTGGCCGGGAAGAACTTGTTGGAGATCGCACGTTTCAGGCTCTGTCTGACATACTCTGTCAGAATATCCGTATCCCTCGTGGTCGTTGCATAATCCGCAAGCGTCTCAAATATGGTGAGCAGATCCCTGATGGAGATACCCTCTCCCAGAAGATTCTGCAATACTTTTTGTATCTCACCAAGCCCAAGCAGCTTCGGTACCAGTTCCTCCACCAGGGAAGGATTGGTCTCTTTGAGGTTGTTGACCAGACTCTGCACGTCCTGTCTTGTCAAAAGTTCTGCGATATACTGTCTGATAATCTCTGTCAGATGCGTCGCTATGATGGACGGCGGATCGACCACCGTATATCCCATACTCTCCGCACGTTCTCTCTGCCCCTCTGTGATCCAGATCGCCGGCAGATGGAACGAAGGCTCAAACGTCGGAATACCCGTGATTTCCTCCTCCACGTAGCCGGGATTCATGGCCATATAATGATCAAACAGGATCTCACCTTCACTGACCTGTACACCCTTTATTTTAATAATATATTGGTTCGGATTCAACTGTATGTTATCACGCAGACGGATGATCGGCACTACTGTACCAAGTTCCAGCGCAATCTGTCTTCTGATCATTACCACACGGTCTAAGAGGTCGCCGCCCTGGTTCACATCAGCCAGCGGGATAATACCATAACCGAACTCCAGCTCGATAGGATCCACCTGCAGCAAAGAAGTGACATTCTCCGGCTGCCTGATCTCTTCCGCCGCTGCTTCCTCCTCATCCGCCTCACTTTCAATCTCCGCTGTCTCGATCGTACCTGCCATCACTCTGCCACATACGATAAAGGCAAGCCCAAGACCTACGAACACAACATCATTCAACGGTGTCACAATACCAAGACCGGCAATGACCGCCCCCACCAGATACAATACCTTAGGCACGCCAAAAAGCTGATTGATCAGGACAGTACCAAAATCCGCTTCCTTGGAACCTTTCGTTACAAGAATACCGGTTGCCAGTGAGATCAACAGGGACGGGATCTGGCTCACCAGACCGTCACCGATGGTCAGGATGACATATTTATTGATCGCCTCGCCCACTTCCAGATTCTGCCGCAACACACCCATGGCAAATCCGCCCACGATATTGATAAAGGTGATGACAAGACCTGCCGTGGCATCTCCCTTAACGTACTTCACGGCACCGTCCATGGAACCGAAGAATGTGGATTCTTCCTGTATCTTGTCACGGCGTCTGCGCGCCTCGGCATCCGTAATGGCACCGGTATTTAAATCCGCATCGATAGCCATCTGCTTACCCGGCATAGCATCCAGTGTAAATCTAGCTGTAACCTCAGCCACACGCTCGGAACCTTTGTTGATGATCATGAACTGCACAATGATCAATATGATAAATACGATAACACCCACGATCAGATCACCGCCGCCCACGTACTGACCGAAAGTCTGTACCACGTTACCCGGATCGCCGGTGGTTAAGATCAGTCTGGTAGAAGAAACGTTCAGTGCAATCCTGAAAATCGTCGTAAACAAAAGCACTGTCGGATAGAAAGACATATTCAGGACGTCATTGGCAAACATACAGCCGAACATGATGGTAAATGCGATTGAAATATTGCAGGCCAGCAATATATCCAACAGTCCCGAACTGATCGGCACGATCAACATGATAAACGCCGCCAGCACATACGCCGCAACACCTACGTCAGCTACCTTAAGCTTCCCCATTCCGTTTCTCCTCCTTTCCTCTAAATTTATAATATCTGTCTATCATCCCTAATCATAGGAAAAATGCTGCCCCGCAGACGTCTCTATCACACACGCCCCTGCAAATGATATACAAAAGCGAGTACTTCCGCAACCGCCTGATAAAGCTCCGGCGGCACCACACTGCCCACATCCACATTGGCATACAGCATACGGGCAAGGGGTTTATTCTCCACAATCTCTATATGATGCTCTTTGGCCGACTCTTTGATCTTCTGCGCCAGATAATCTGCCCCCTTTGCGATCACATAAGGCGCATCATAAAGTTCCGGATCATACTTGATCGCCACCGCATAGTGCGTCGGGTTGGTAATGACCACATCCGCCTCCGGAAGCTGCTGCATCATACGACGCCTGGAAGCCTCCATCATCCTCTGACGCTGTTTGCTCTTGACCTGCGGATCGCCTTCCTGGTTCTTGTATTCATCCTTCACTTCCTGCTTGGTCATCTTCATGTCTTTCTTGAACTTGATCTTCTGATACGCAAAATCAAGCGCCGCGATGATCATATAGAACAGGGAGATACGGATTCCCAAATTGATGACCAATATGCCCACCTGCATGATACCCTGATTCAGGGAGATCGAATAAAATTGAAGCAGGGGCGGCATGCTCTTTTTCAGATAAGAATACACCACATAGCCGATCAGACTCAGTTTCAGGACAGATTTCAAGAGTTCCACCAGAGAATTGGGAGAAAATATCCTCTTAAATCCGCTGACCGGATTGATCTTACTGAATTTCGGCTTAAGCGGCTTGGAAGTCGGCTGCCATTTCACCTGCAGCAGATTCGTAATAACCGCCACGATAAACCCGACGATCAGAAAGGGTGCTATGATCATCAGCACTCTGGTCATAGACTGCACAAAAAGAGCGTTGAACGTCTGGTCCTGCACATAGCCGTCATACATCTTGACATAAGACGGTATCTGGGAATAGATGTCATAAATATTCCCCACAAAATATGTACCCATGTACTCAATCCAGATGTAAAGCATGAGAAAGGCAAAAAGCATTTCAAACGCGCTGGTTACCTCTTTGCTCTTGGCAACCTGCCCCTCTTTGCGGGCGTCCGACAGCTTCTTTTGCGTAGGTTCCTCTGTTTTCTCCCCGCCCGGCCCATCCTTAGCAAAGAACTGTAGATTATATGTCAGGATCAATTCCAATGCAACCGACCTGTCCTTTCCCCGTATGGAATGTATCCTCAGATCATTCCTTCCACAAAAGATACGATCATTCTCTTCATCTGAGTAAACACATGATCCGCCGCCAAAGGCAGCATCCGTATTGTCAGAAACAAAATCCCGAGTCCTACCAGGATCTTAAGCTGCATACCCACCGCAAACATATTTAACTGCGGCGATACTTTGGCCAGAACACCAAGTACACAGTTTAACAAGATCATGGTACAGAAGATGGGAAGAATGATCCTGAATCCGATGGTGATATAATCCCCCAGAAACATGGTAACGGATTCCAACAGCGCTTCCGTCTTAATGACCGCACCATTAATCGGTATTAAGGTAAAGGTATCTACCAGCGCCTGTAACAGATACTGGTACATGCCCGTAATGATTAACATTAATGTAAATAGATACTGATAGAACACTCCTGTAAAAGTTGCCTGCTCTCTGGTCGTTGGATCCATAAGGGAGACCATCGAAAGTCCGATCTCCATATCCGCGATACTTCCTGCAAAGGAAGTCACCGTGGTACATATCTGCGCGCCCCAACCGATCAAAAAACCCGTCAGGGCTTCTTTCATGACAATAACCGCATAACCGAGCAGTGTATTATAAACCACCTCATTACGGTCCACTGCATGAAAGATCAGGTACGAAAGGAAAATACTGAATCCCACTTTCACCCGTCTAGGTACATTAGACATGCCAAAAAACGGTGCAATATACACAAAACTCGTAATCCGCACCAGGATCAACAGGAAATATTCTAAATCTGCATAAGTAAAGGTAAGATTTATCATGTGATCCCACTTCTATCTGATGTAAGCATTAAAGTCTGTCCAAAGACGGGTCATATACTCCACCATATTATTCATGATCCAGTGCCCCATCAGGATAAGTGCCAAAAAGATAGCCAGTA
Source organism: uncultured Lachnospiraceae bacterium (assembly GCA_951801245.1). Next base: position 61,342 of record CATOMC010000009.1, on the reverse strand, counting down.
TCTTAGGCACAAAAGTAAGCGTCTGCTCCTGAATGGAAGTAACCGTCTGAAAGATACTCACGATAAGACCCACTACCAGGGACACCAGTAAGAGCGGCGCCGCACACTTGATGATCGTAAAGAGCGCATCCTCTGCAATGGCAGTGACATCATTTATCGTCATGTACTCACATCCTTTCCTCTACCGCAAGGCTAATAATAGAAACTCTCCACCACACCCTTGATCACCAGATACCAGCCGTCAGCCAGAACAAACAAAAGTATCTTAAACGGCATGGAAATCGTGGTCGGCGGCAGCATCATCATACCCATACTCATCAGCGTAGATGCCACGACCATATCGATCACGATGAACGGAATATATATCAGGAATCCGATGATAAATGCAGTCCGCAGTTCATTGATGATAAAACTCGGTACCAGCACGCTCATAGGAATACTATCCAGTTCACCATCCCATTGCGTCCGATTGATGTCCATAAAAAAAGCAACATCTTTCTTCAATGTCTGACTGTACATGAACTGTCTGATCGGTCCCACTGCCGCGGTGATCGCTTCCTCTGTCTCCAGTTCCCCCGCTTCGTAAGGTACCACTGCCTCCGTATAAACCTCTGCCAGCGTCGGCTGCATGATGAAAAACGTCAAAAAGAGCGCAATGCCAATCAACACCATATTAGGAGGTGCTGTCTGGGTATTGAGCGCCTGCCTCGTAAAATGCAGGACAATGATGACCCTGGTAAACGAGGTTAACATAATAATCAATGACGGTGCAAGAGCAATCAGGGTAAGGATCACCAGAATACGCAAAGCGCCATTCACACTGCCATTACCATCGCCTAATGTAACCGTCACCGTATTGGCTATATTAAGTTCTGCAAGATCATCGGCATTATCCGAAGCTCCCGGCGGGTCAATATTGGTCCGCTCCTCATTGGTACCGGTAAGATTGGACTCCCGGTAGGGAGTGTCGTTTACTGCATAGGCTGTCGCCTTTTGACTAAGACACAATATGCCTGCCATAAACAGCAGGCATATTAATTTTGCCAAATGATATCCGGAAAAATATCTCTTCATTCGCTTCGCCCGTCTTCTTTTTCCAGAAATTTTTCTTTTTGTATCTTGGCCAATACATCCTTAAATCCGGATAGGCCACTGGAAGTCCCCTCTGAAAGACACAAATCATCCTTGGGGATCTCTGTTAACATTGTAACACTATCTTTGCAGACCGCAACTGCCAAATATTTCTGACCGATCCTTATGATCTGCACATATTTGTTGTTAGACATACGAAACGTCTCAACAATCTCCATGTTCGCATTAGACGATGTACTCTTCTGATAACCGCCTATCCATCTAGTCACAAAATAAGTGATTCCCAGCACGAACACAAAAAGAATCAATATCGTCATAAACTGTACATAGGAGTCAGTTCTACCCGATACCGCAGCAAGGATCATGTTATCCCACAACCTTCTTCACAGCCTCAAGTACACGGTCAGCCTGGAAAGGTTTTACGATAAAGTCCTTCGCACCGGACTGAATGGACTCGATAACCATCGCCTGTTGTCCCATAGCGGAACACATGATGACCATAGCGCCCGGATCACCCTCTTTAATCTTCTTAAGAGCCTGAATACCATCCATTTCCGGCATGGTAATATCCATCAGTACAAGATCCGGCTTCAGCTCGTTGTACTTCTCAACCGCCTTAGCGCCGTTCTCAGCCTCTCCTGCCACATTGTAACCGTTTTTGGTCAGGATATCCTTGATCATCATTCGCATAAACGCTGCATCGTCACATACTAAAATATTTTTTGCCATCTCTCTTCTCCTATTACATATTATTTGATAATTTCAGTTACACGAATACCAAAACTTTCCTCAATTACTACTACTTCACCCTTTGCCACGAACTTACCGTTTACTAACACATCAATCGGTTCTCCGGCAATCTTATCCAATTCGATGATCGTTCCTGGCGCAAAATCCAGAATGTCCGAAATGGATTTAGAAGTTCTTCCCAGTTCTACCGTCACCTCCAACGGCACATCTTTGATCAACTCTATGTTCTCCTGGCTTTGCATCGGGTTAAAGTCATTAGAGAAATTCTGGAACTGGACTGGCTGTATATTCATGTTAGGCTGCATCTGCATCTGCGGCATCATCTGCATCTGAGGCATGCCCATCTGTGGCATCATCTGCATCTGAGGCATGCCCATCTGCTGCATATTCATCTGACTCATATCCATCTGTGGCATCTGCATCTGAGACATGCCCATCTGGCTCATATCCATCTGTGGCGCTGCCTGCGGAGCCGGTGCGGGAGCCGGTGCTGGCGCAGGTGCCGCAGCAGCAGGCGCATCACCGCCCTGACTGTTGATAAATGTATTATATATTTCCTTCGCAAAATCTATCGGATATAACTGCATGATAGAAGAATCTACCAAGTCGTCAATCTGCATGCGAAAAGCAATCTTAACAAAAGTTCCCTCCAGGAAAGGAGCTATTTCACCACCGGATTTGAAGGCCGTCAAATCTATGAGACTTGCCTCCGGCGGGCTGATATCGATCATCTTGCCAAGCATCGTGGAAAGAGATGTTGCCGATGACCCCATCATCTGGTTCATCGCCTCCGAAATCGCACTCAGGTGCAATTCCCCCAACTCCTCGTCCGTATTGCTTCCGTCACCGCCCATCATCAGATCGGTAATGACCTTAACATCATGCTCCTTTAATACCAGAATATTGGATCCGTCCAAACCCTGTGTATATTTGATCTGAATAAACACACATGGTTTCTCATATTCTTCCAATACATTGTTCCACACAGCCATCTTAACTGTTGGTGTCGTGATATTGACCTTACGGTTAACAATGGAAAAAAGTGTGGTGGCCGAAGATCCCATACTAATATTCGCCACTTCACCGATGGCGTCTTTTTCATAATCTGTCAGAAGAGACTCATCCGCCAAAGGTCCATCGCTAACCGCCGGCGTATCTGCATCATCAGCAGGTGCGTCCATACCGGTCAAGAGCGCATTTATTTCATCTTGTGATAACATTCCGTCCATGCTTCTATTCCCCCTCTCTGATTACCGATGTGACCCTTACGGCGTTTCTATCTTTACTGGTACCCGGTAAAGCTGTAAATTTCCTGATGTTACCGACATACACATTAAGATCCTGCTCCACCTCGGTATCTAATCGTATGATATCTCCGACCTGCAGATTAACAAAATCCGTAACCGTTATATTGGTCTTGCCAAGTACCGCCTTGACCGGAACATCTACTCTCTTGATCAGAGCTCCGATATATTCTTCGAAGTCTTCCTCGTTCTGTTCCTGCATATTCGCATACCAGAACTTCGTATTGAGTTTATCCATGACGCTCTCCAACGTGAAGAAGGGGAGACATATATTCATGAAGCCTTCGACTTCACCTATTTTTACATTCAATGTCACAATCGCGATCATATCATTCGGTGCGATGATCTGTGCGAACTGGGAATTCGTCTCGATCCTCTCCATCATAGGATTGATATCTATGACGTTCTTCCAGGGTTCGCGCATCAACTGCATGCACACCACCATCATCTTCTCTATGATCGTCATCTCTATTTCCGTGTAATCCCGGTTCTTCTCTAACGGATCTCCTGCACCACCCAGCATCCTGTCTATCATTGCAAACCCTAACTGAGCTGCCAGTTCTATCAGTATTGTACCGCCAAGCGGTTGAAAGTTTACAATACCCAGAATGACCGGATTAGAAAGTGCGTTGCTGAACTCCGAGAAAATGACCGTCTCGGAACTGGCCACGGACACCTGTACATTCTTTCTAAGATATACCGGAAGGCTCGTGGATAACAGCCGTCCGTAATGTTCATATATAATTTCCAATGTTCGCAGATGCTCTTTCGAGAACTTGGTAGGACGTTTAAAGTCATAGTTCTTCACCTGTTTATCATTGGCATCATTCATATCATCTGCGTCAAGTTCGCCGCTGCTCAATGCAGCCAGCAGATTATCAATTTCACTTTGAGATAGTACCTCACCCACGAAAAGTTCACCTCCTGTGGTACTTATTTGTTCTAAATACTATCCAAACATGATGTCACCGAATGACACGTTATAGATAAACTTGGAATCAAACATTGTCTGTATTCTCTCTAGAATCTCGCGCTTGATCTGCTCCTGATTATCTCTGGCATCTTCCATCGTATAATGGGCAAAGACACTGTTGATCTCGTCTTTGATCAGACCTTCCTGTTGACTTAAATCAGAGCCATAATCCTTGTAACCATCCGCCTTTGTGTTGATCGCCAGCGTAACAGATACGATACAGTAATGATCCTTGTCATCTCCCTCGCTTTTCTTAAGCGGAATCGTCATATTTTCCGCGAAGGAATAGGTCTCGGTATCTGCCATCGAGACAACCTCTTCCACTTCTTCCTCCTGGCTGGACACCAGTTCCAGATCCAGTGCGGTGGCTATATTATCCACCAGAGCTGCGGTTTTCTTAGAAGCACTCGTCACACTGAACATCATTATGGCCGTCAATACTACGTTTACGATCAACAATGCCAGAATAATAATGGAAATCAGATTTTTCTTCATAGCCGTACTATTCTCCTTTTACTCACCTTTTTTCGCTGTTTCTTCTAATAAGAACTCAGCGCATTATATATCTTGATCTCAACTCTTCTGTTCCTGGATCTGCCTTCCGCAGTGGAATTATCCGCCACCGGAAGATATTCTCCCCTGCCGGCATGTTTGATGTTGGCCGGATTCAGGTTCGTGACCTCCAGCAGATAATTGAACACCGATAACGCACGGCCGGAACTCAGCTCATCGTTATTGGAATACTTCGCACCGGACATCGGCACATTATCCGTGTGACCCTCTATCTCGATGGTCCCGTCTGCGTAGCGTTCCAGAATCAGCCCCACCTGATTTAAGACAGGCTTGGCTTCTTCTTTCAAAAGAGTGCTTCCCGAATCAAAAAGAAGTGCCCCCTTTAAAGTAAGCTGTACATACTGGGATGTGAACTCGACATCAATCATCTCGTCCATATCCGTCTCTTCCACAGCTTCCTGAATGATCTCGGCAAGTTCCTCAGATTCCTCCATCTGCGCTTCTTCTACCTGTGCCTGCGCATTGGCTACATCCTCAGAAATAATCTCGCCCTCATCCATCTTACCTGTACTGTTTATATATTCATCCAGTTCATTCAATTGGCTGACACCATTACTGATCAGGATGCCATCCCCAATCGCCGTGGAACCCGCAGTAAACACAGAAAAGGTCTGGTTAAAAGATGCTACTACCTTCTCCCATTTCTCCGCGTCCACAGTAGACATGGAGAAAAGGAGCACGAAGAAACAAAGCAACAGATTCATCAGATCCGCGAATGTGGACTGCCACGCAGGGGCGCCTTTCGGCGGCTCATCAGGTTTTCTGTTAGCCATTCAACTCACCTCCGCCCTCTTCTTCCGAAGAGCTTCTATCTGCAGGTGCCAGGAAAGACTTCAGCTTCTCCTCGATAACTCGGGGGTTCTCACCTGCCTGAATGGATAAAAGACCTTCTATTTCAATCTCCTTGACCATCATCTCATCTGCGTTTTTAGATTTCAGCTTACTGGCAACAGGTGCACAAATCCAGTTGGCAAGAATCGAGCCGTACAAGGTAGTGATCAACGCAACGGCCATGGAAGGACCGATAGCAGACGGATCATCCATCTTCTTCAACATGTTGATCAGACCGATCAACGTACCGATCATACCCCAGGCAGGACCCATCGCACCCAGATTTTCCCAGAATCCAATCTTATCCTTATGTCTGCCTTCCACGCTGACAAGTTCCGTCTCCATGATGGCACGCACCAACTCAGGATCCGTACCGTCAACAATCAGAAGGATACCTTTCTTCAAGAAATCATCGTCAATTTCACTGGCCGCTTCTTCCAAAGAAAGCAGGCCTTCCTTACGAGCCACATTAGACAACTCTATAATCTTCGTAATCACCTCAGGCATATTCATCGTTGACATTTTAAAAATCAACGCGATACTTTTAAGACCACCCAGATAATTTGGCAGTGTATAACTGGCAAGGATACAACTGAAAGAGCCACCGAAAGTGATCAGTATAGACGGGACATCCACAAAGCTGAACAGGTTAGAGACTACAATACCTGCATCCTTATCGAATACAATACCGAAAATAACCAATACAAAACACAATACCAATCCCAAAATTGATGCTATATCCATATGTACACACCCACTTTTACACTAGTCTGCAAAAATATCCTTTCTATACGATTTTACTAAATTTTTCACTTCTTGTCTACTTTCTTTTACAATTATTTTCCTGCCCGTAGTAAAAGACAACACCGTATCAGGTGTCTCCTCTACAAGTTCTAATAAATCCGGATTTATCAGCACTTTTACCCCGTTGATTTTAGTGACTTCGACCATGACAGACCCTTTCTGCTCCCCTGGAATACCCCTTTCCAGACCCTGCCGAACGGCAGGCATACATTGAACTTTTTTATTTTACCACACATCTACAAAAACTGCAAAGCAATTTTAAAGGAAATTTCTGCTTTGTATGCTTGCTAAACAAAACCTCCCACATTAAATATATTGATCAATACGGGATAAATATCAAAACTATTTTTATGATATTTGTCCTTAATATTTCTTTATATTTTTAGTATTCTATGTATGTAATTTTTTTGAATGATTAACTGATTATAAATAAATTATAACAAAAATCACCTTTTCCCAATTGTACTAAATGTGGAAAAGGTGATCTTTGAATGATAATTTCTTTTCATTCATAAACTAAATGGAATTTAGTTTTCTTTTAGTATATTTATATAATATTTTGAACAACTCTAAAAATGAAATTTCATATATTTAATTGTTATTTTTCTGTCAATCAGTTATATATTACCTCATATATTTCTAGACAAATATCACGATCATACTTATCTGTAGATGTTGCCCTAAATCTGTATGTATTACTAGGCGTTACAAAAACACTTGTGCTAAGAGTTCCGCCACCCTTTAAAATATGCTTATCAACTACTGACCACGTACCATTTGAATTTTGTTCCTCTATGTAATACGTGTAAGTATACGAAGGATTCCCCCACGAACCATACAATGTGCAAATACGATCTGTTTTGGGTCTAAATGATTTACTTGTATACGGAACCTGCTTAACACAGTAATCAATCAAATGATTAACAGTCTCGGTTTCATAAGTCATAATTTCATCATTAGCACAGTTTGTTTCTGCCGCAAAAGTTGTAAATGATGAAAAAAGTAACGACAAAGTTAAAATTGACATGATAAAATATTTTTTCATTTATTATCCTCTCTTTCTTTTCGTTTTTGGAATTGTTCAATTATATTATACTATATACATAGTATATAATCAACTATTACTTTTATATATTACATTTATAATTTATATTATCAAAATATATGCGGTGGGAAATTGATTTACATCTCCCACCGCTTTACTCACAATCATATAATTACCATTTCTTAACCACACACAAAATGGCATTTATACTACTCAGCATTACCTATCTAATGCACCACTCCTTAGTTTATTTCAAAAAATTATCTCTTTAAGTTAACCAGCTCTTCTAACATTGAGTCAGAAGTGGTGATAATTCGGCTGTTCGCCTGGAAACCACGCTGTGTGGTGATCATCTCTGTAAACTCAGAAGACAAATCTACATTACTCATCTCCAAAACACCAGATTCCATCGTACCGCCGTTAGCCGTTATGTCTTCCCCTTGACCATTGAAATCACCAGAGTTCATAGTTGCTGAATACAAGTTATTACCCGCTTTGGCAAGACCTGACGCGTTGGCGAAGTTCGCCACTGCGATCTGTCCTAACAGTTTGGAAAGACCATTGTCGTAAGAAGCTGTAATCTTACCGTCCTGACCTACCTCGATACCGATCAATTCACCGGGCTTTCTGCCGATTCCTGTGTTATTCTCATCTCCTGCACCTTTATCAAGATCGATGGAAGACACCTTACCATTATTAAGCATAGCCGAGCCAGAGAAATCAATCTCAATATTATTGAAATGACCAAGCGGCACGGTATCTCCTGTCAGCGTAGATGCTGAAGCATTGAAGGTCAGCATCGCACTGTCACTGCCCTGTGTTCCAATATAAATAAATTCACCATTATCCGTATTGTATTCCAACGGGAAACCGCTCTTGATCGTGGTCGCCGTAATCTGTGCACGACCGTCCGGCCCTACATAGTCAAGCGTGTAGGTGGTACCCTCTTTGTCTTCCACATTGTACACATACTTTAAGATGTCCTTCTCCTCTGTAGGGGTTATACCAAAACTTTCCTTACCGGTAATTCTGGTCGCCTCTATCAGGGGATCACATTCCGCCGTGAAATTAAAAGTAACACTGCCGTCTGTATTGACTGTCACACCATTACCGGTACCATCAAAAGTAACCTTATCCAATCCCTGCATAGCCTGAAGAGCCGCCTGCCAGTCAGCCGGAGTCTTAATCTCCTTAGAAACCTTCAGTGTCGGATCTGTCGCATCCGGATCCGCTTTGGTCCAGTAAGAGTTAGTAGCCGTATTATAAATCAAATTATAAGGGTTCTTTTCCAAATCATTCTTGGATATCGTCACATCTGCCGTTACCTTCACGGGAGTCGGCGGATCTGTCACTTTCGTTTCTGTCACAGCAGGGTCAATCTTGATATGATCCTCTCCTGCCGCCTTTAAGAGAGCGTTACCGTCAATATCCAATACCTCCGCCAACGGGAATTCCACCGTAAATACATTCGGTCCTGCACCATTATTGGTGTCGACCTTTGCATTGTCTGTAGGACTAAACAGTGAAGTAACCACATCCTGTGAAGTGCCACCGAAGCTTGCAATCTGATCAATATTCTCCAGACCATACAGCTTTACTAAGGAAACACTATCTGCATCAATGATATCATCAAGTCTTACACGATATTTCCCTTCCGGACCATCACTGTGGACACTGAGTTTTGCCGTATACTCATAACCATTATTATCATAGAATGAAAGAAGCATGACATGACCGCCGGTAGCATGCACATTCGTATCATTCTTATCCAGAATACCGGATGCAAATGCTCTGGTAGTCCCCTCCGGACCCACTCTCAAGTTGTCTTGATTCATAACCTGCAATGCAGATACTGCATCCGGCCTGATATCACCGGTCGCCGGATCTACCTGCCAGCCCATTACCTTATAACCGGTGCTTGCCATAACCAGATTACCCGCACCATCGATGGTGAAGGAACCGTCTCTTGTAAAGAAGTTCTGAGAACCGTTATTTACAATGAAGAACGACTCACCCGTAATCATGATATCAAAGGGGTTGTTCGTGGACTGCGCCGAACCCTGTCTGGTGATTGCGGTAGAGATTGCTCCTGTTTTGGAACCCAGACCAATCTGCCTGGGGTTCACGCCGCCTCGGCCGGTCTGTTCGTTAGCCCCGGATGCCGCCTGGGTCTGCTGATATAATAAGTCGCTGAATACCATGTTCTGCGCCTTGTACGCTGTGGTGTTGACGTTGGCGATATTGTTACCGATAACGTCCATTCTTGTCTGGTGTGTTTTAAGACCTGCCACACCAGAGAAAAGTGATCTCATCATAGTGAAATGACCTCCTTATTCTGTAAAGAACCGTCCGCCCTATCTGTCAGTCAAGGGCTTGTAGCCTCCGTTAAGGTCCGGCTATATGATCACGGCTCCGTCAATATTAGTAAATACATTTTCGTCGGTCTCTGTCTGATTCATCGCTGTGATGACCGTCTGATTCGGTACATTCACAATAAATGCGAGAGAATCCACCAGGACCAGTGATTCGTTGATTCCTTTCGCAGAAGCTTTGGCTGCTCCCAGGTTCAGGCGGTTTACCTGATCCGTCGTCAGTTCAATATTTCTGTCTGCCAGCCGGTTGGCCGCGTGCTTGGAAAATTTGACTTCTCCACTCTCTTGTATGGTGCTTTTCTTACCGGATAAAATATCCTGAAAGCTTAAGCCCTCCTGGGTGAGTGCACTGCCTTTTGACCTGTTACCATGCAAATATTGATCTTGCAGCTGCTCTATGGAAAGGAATGGATTACCCTGGATCTTCATGATTTCTCCTCCTTGAGATAGCTGCTGCTTCCTGCCTGTTACTTATCGCCGTCTACACCGTCCGTGTCCCCTTCACCTTCTCCATCGGTGTCAATATCACCATCGGTATCACCATCGGGCTTATTGTCCTTATCCGCCTCGGCGATTGCTATCAGATCCTTCATCTTGCTCACATATTTCTCTAGGGTCTTACCATGTTCCTCTGTCAGGAAGCCTTTCTGGTATTCTGTCATGTTCTTATACATCTCGTCTAACTTCTCCACGTTCGCTCTGTCGCTGATTGTCAGACTGCCGAGCGCCGGAAGTTTCTTGTAAGTATTCAAGAATTCAGCCGCTAACTTATAAGCATCCAGATATGCCTGATCCGCTACCGTAACCAGATCGTCCATCGAATACAATTCTCCGTTGATGGAAAGATATGCTTTGTTCTTTTCATACTGCACATAGTCTACATTACCCTGCACATTGGTGGTTCTTCCTGTGCTGTCCGTGATCTCCAGAAGTACGGTCTGCCCTACCAGGGAAGATGCCCTGAACAGATCCATCGATGAGCTCATATTCTGCATCTGCTCCAGTTCCGAGAAGGTCGCATACTGCGAAATATACTCGGTGTTAGATGTAGGCTCCAGAGGATCCTGATATTTCATCTGTGCCACCAGAAGCTGTAAGAACGCATCTTTGTCAAGACTATCGTTACCGGTCTTCTTGGCGCTTTTGTTCGCAAGAGACGCCGCGGAATTGGATTCCACTAATTTGCCGTCCTCGACTTTCTGTACTGCTCCCATATGTCTTACTCCTTTCTATGTCTGAATTGTTCTGTCTGCACTGTTTCGTCCATACTATGCCATGTAATCTACTGTGTTACCGTTTGCCTGCATCATTTCCACTGCGATCCGCTCAGAATCATCCATCTCGGCAAGTTCCTCATCCCCGTCGAGCAGATCCAGATTAATCCTTCTCGTACCCTTCTTGGTGCTGCCCTTATCCTGATCCATGTTTTCCTGCCCTTCAAAGGACTGGTCGCCATAAGCATGATTGGCTACTGTAACTTCCACGGCATCGACTTTGATACCCTGTTCCTCGAACTGCTCCTTAAGCTGAATCATCTGTGTCTCGAGCACGGCCCGCACTGCTTCATTCTGTGTGGTGAACTGCGCCGTAATAACGCCGTCCTTGGCCGCGATCTGTACATTGACTGTCCCTAAGCTTGCGGGATGAAGCTGCATCTCCATCTTCTGTGTTTCTTCACTTATATTAACCTTCATGTACTCCACGATCTGATTCATGATCTGCTCTGACTGTGCCGACTGGTATACCGGCTGTTCCACCGGCGCCTCTGTCGTCTCCGCTGTCTCTAACTGCTGCATGAGATGCTGTAAGATAGCGTTGCCCGTTGTATGTTCGCCTGTGTTTGCGCCTTCCTGTCCATGTCCCATGTCGGAAGCTGCCTTTTCCTGCTTCACCGGAGCTTGTATCTGTGTCTGCGTAGAATCTGTTACCTGCTCACTGGTACTCTTCGTACCGGTCGCATCATCTACCGTGACTTTGATCTGTACAGTCTCACCGTCCCTCTGCACGGATACCGCATAGTCTTTCATACCTTCCACGCTTACCTCAGGGGTCTGTGTCATATCCTGCACTGGCGCTTCTTCAGGCACTTCTTTCATCATCTGCTCCATCAGCGCATCAAGTTCCTCGGCATTCAGTCCGAGTTCTTCCTGCAATGCTCCTAAACTCTCCTCCACTGCTGTCAGCAGCTCCTGCAGATTCCCATAAAGCGTTTCATTGGTCACAAGCGCTACCTCATCCACACTGTCCGTCAGATTCAATAACAGTTGTTTTAGATTCGCCGGATCAAATAAATCTACCGCTGTCAACCCCAGGATTTCCATGGCTTCCTCCACCTTTTCAAGCGGAATATCCAATACGTCAGCCACTTCCTGCATCAGTTCCCCGGCTTTCTCTTCCACCGTCTCCTGTGCTGCATCTGTGTCAGCCTCAGTCTCCTGCGTTTCCCCGGTCACTTCCTTCTGCCCGTCCTGTTCTACCTGAGCATCCGCCTTATCCGTGCCGGTCTCCTGCCCTTCATCGACAGTCTGCGCGGTATCGTCCTTCAGCGCCGTATCTTTCACCGGTGTGTTCTCAACCGCCTGGGTCTGCTCTGTTTCCTTCGATGCCGGTACCTGCGCCGTAACCGCTTTTACCTGCAAGTTGGTGAGCTGGTCGCTCATCTTTGTCATCAGCTTATCAAACCCTTCCTTTACGGCCTCATCCGTCTTAGCCGCCGTCTGGACATTCTGGTTCGCAGTGTAGGCAAGCAGAGCATTTACATTGTTTACCGTCATTTCCTTTCTTCCTCCTTTCTTTAGTTTTCAAGGTTCTTGTGCCTTGCGGCTTTTATATATAACATATGATATTCATATGGTATATAACTGCATCATATTACCTGCATCTTCTGTGTAGTTCCTGCTGAGATATTTATCCATTTCATAATTCAGGCAGTATTCTACATTCTGTTTACTATATCGGCAGTTCCAACAGATTCCTCAAGCATTCTCCATTTAAGAATCTATCTTTTTTAAGAATATCTGTTGAGGCGTCATTTGTTTCATTTCTTACGAATCCGGATCCATGATCTTCGTCAGTCTCGAAGCCACTTCCGGATCCATAGCGCCCAGCACATTACCGCGGTCCTCCGCACTCATCTGTGCCAGAATCTTAGCCGCCAGATCCAGATCGTCCGTCATTGCCTCGAAGATCGCCGCTGCCTGCTTCGGCTTCATCTCTGAGTAAGCCTGCGCATAATCCTGGATCTCCTTATCGGCCTCCACCTGCTCTACCACTTGCTTATATAGATACTCTGCCGTAGTCGGATCCATGGTCTGGTAGTATTTCTGGTACTCCTCGGCCCCCGGCCCGTTCTCGGCATAGATAACTTCCTCATAAAATTCCGTCTTAATACGCTCAAACTCAATCTGCGCATCCTCGAAGGTCTGCAGTCTTTCGATCTCTGCCCGCAGTTCATTCACTTCCTCGGTGCTCACGTTGGTAGCGGACTGCAGTTCTTCGATCTGCAGTTCCAGATCCTTAATGTAATCTACCGCCTCACGCAGACTGGTATAACCACCGTAAGACTCTCCGTCATCGGTATTCACTACCGTATCTGCCGGCAGGATCTTATTGATCACCGGCACATCTTTTAAGACAGGTGCAAGCACACCGGAACCGAATCCACCCACATCCAGCTTGATCAAAAGACACAGAATGGCAATCCAGATAATAACAATAACTACTGTTACCAAAAATACGGATACACCGCCAGCTTCCTCGTCCTCGCTGAGCTTTGCCTCCTGCTCCGAAATCTCCTTAGCACGCTGCTTGGCTTCCTTTTTTTGCGCCTTCCGGTCATTCTTTATTTTATTGCGCTCTTCTTTTAAGCGCTTCTTCTCTGCCTTTTTGTCTAATTCTGGCTCCATGCCCAGATCTGCTACTTCATTCGCCATTCCCATTCCTCTTTCCACGTTGTCCGTAAGTGTAGCTGGTAAGTTCATCCACGACCTTGCCTTCGGCCGCTTTCTCCTCCTGCAAGAACTGGTCTAACGCTTTTTCTTTGAGTTTCTCATGCATCTTACGTTCCTGCATGACCTCTTTTAACTTTTCTCTGGCCCTTTCAAGCACTTCTTCTGCTTTTCTGACCTGGATCTTTTGCTCCTCGATCCTGTCGTCCATGACCCGCATGGCATTTCTGTTATCCCTTAGGTCATTGACATTCAGTGTCTGGCTGCGCATCCGCCTGCCTTCCTCGAGATAGGCCTCCTTGCGGTCGATAAAGTGCTGAAGTCGCTCTTCTTCCTCATTTAGCTGCATCTGCGCTCTGCCGACTTCCATTTTGGCCTGGGTCTCAAGCTGATATTTGATATTCAGGATACTCTGCATCCTGTATCTGAACTTCGCCATAGCCGGTCACCTCTTCTTTGCCTTTACAGTTGTCCGGCCGGACAAAGGCTTTTCTTATTCTTCTGCAAAAAGTTCCCGCAGCATCTCGACCGACTCCTCATAGCTGTATTTGGAATCCACGTCCTGCATGAGGAAATCATTGACCGCTTCAATCTTCTCTATGGCATAATCAATATTCCGGTTACTGCCGCTCTTATAGGCACCGATATTGATCAAATCCTCCGCCTCATTATAGGTGGCCAGCACATTCTTTAATTTACCGGCCAACATTTTATGTTCTTTGTCTACAATCTGGCTCATGCATCTGGAAATACTCTGCAGGACATCGATTGCCGGATAGTGATTCTGATGGGCCAGTTTCCGGTTCAGCATGATATGGCCGTCCAGAATACTTCTGGCCGTGTCCGTGATCGGCTCATTCATATCATCACCATCCACCAGTACCGTGTACAGACCCGTAATGGATCCAACACTGGCACATCCTGCCCGTTCCAGAAGCCTTGGCATCTCCGAATACACACTGGGCGGATATCCTCTGGACACCGGCGGTTCTCCGCTGGCAAGCCCGATCTCTCTTTGTGCCATGGAAAAACGTGTCAGGGAGTCCATCATCAGGAGCACATCCCTTCCCTGATCTCTGAAATACTCTGCGATAGCACAGGCTGTCTTAGCCGCTTTATTTCTCTCTAAGGCTGATTTATCTGAGGTAGCTACCACCACCACGGACCGCCGCATACCTTCTTCGCCCAGATCTCTTTCCACGAACTCGCGCACTTCCCGGCCTCGCTCGCCGATCAGCGCGATCACATTAATATCTGCTTTGGTATTGCGGGCAAACATACCCATCAAAGTGGATTTTCCGACACCGGAACCGGCAAAAATGCCGATACGCTGACCCTTACCCACCGTCATCAGGCCATCGATCGCCTTG
The DNA here is from genome assembly GCA_951801245.1 of uncultured Lachnospiraceae bacterium. Next base: position 46,281 of record CATOMC010000009.1, on the reverse strand, counting down.
ACCCCTAACGGCAGTACATCCGCAATGATCTTTCTGCTCATAGCGTCCGGCGGCTGTGCCTCCACACTGTAGGGGACACCCGGCATATACTGCCCGTCAATCCTACCCAGGCCGTCAAGCACCTTCCCCAAGAGGTCGTCACCCACCGGCACTGTCAGCGGATTGCCCGTATTTTCCACGATACATCCCAGACCAATGCCGTCCGTATTGTCACAGGGCATCAGAAGCGTCCTGCGCTCCTTGAACCCGACTACTTCCGCCGTGATCGGCGGATAATCCCCTGCCGGATAGATCAGACACAGATCGCCCAGCTTTGCCTCCGGACCCGCGGACTCAATGGTAAGTCCTACCACGTTCTCGACTTTCCCCATTTTTTTAAAGAAAGTGTCATCCAATATGCTGCTGTATTTATGAAAGTTGATCGCTGTATTCATGGTCGGCTCTCTGCTTCTCACTCCGTTTTATCAAACGATAACACCCGTAATTTCCTTGTCAGTTCCTCCAACTGTGTATTGATCCCACAGTCAAATATACCGCCGTCTGTCTCAATCAGACAATCTCCCTTGGCAAGGGCGATATCCTCTATGATCTCAATCAGCCCCCGTCCTGCTACCGCGCCTTCCGTGAGGGTCTGTTTCTGCATATTAACATAGGGATAATCTTCTGCAGAGACGTGCACAATAAAAGTCCTGCTGCTCTCCACCCTGCGCAGAGTGGAGTCTATCAGATGCACCAGGATATCTCTGTTATCCATCAGGTCTACATGAAAGAGATGATTATAGACTGCTGTGATCGTATCTATAAAATCAGGTTCCAGATTTTCCACGAGCTGATCAAATTCTGCTTCTAACAGACGCTTATCTTCCGCCAGCGCCTGCTTCATATCATCCACTTCGGAAAGACCCTGTTGGTAACCCTCATTATAGCCCCGCTTATTGCCTTCCTCTCTGGCCTGCCTGCGCTGCACTTCTATCTCTGCCTGCGCATTCCTAAGCATCTCGTCTGCCTCCGCCTGCGCCGCATCAAGTATCTCCTGTGCCTCCGCCCTGACTGACTCCAGATCCGGAACGGCTTCCTCCGCCCCGGCTTTGATCACATTGCCGCCGTCACTAAAGAGGGCATCTATCTCCTCGCCGCCCAGTCCGCCTACAAACTCGGACGTCTCACCGTCTTCTTCTCCGTCATATCTGGGTACGGCGCTCTCATTCGTCCGGCGAAGCGTCTCCCACTGGGCGATCCGCTCCTCAAGTCTGCTGTTACTGTCAATCAGACATTTATCTTCGTCAGTTACTCTAACCCAACTGGATTTATATAAATTCCTAGACAATGATCTCGTCACCTCCACCTCTGGAGATAACAATTTCTGCGGAGTCTTCCAGTTTTCTGATGATGTTTACGATCTTCTGCTGTGCTTCTTCCACATCCTTCATACGTACCGGACCCATGAACTCCATATCTTCCTTGATCATGACTGCCAGACGCTTGGACAGGTTGTTGAAGATTGCATTCTGCACTTCTTCATTCGATCCCTTGAGGGCGATCGCCAGGTCGCTGTTATCCACGTCACGCAGCACACGCTGAATCGCACGATCGTCCAGAAGAAGGATATCCTCGAAGACAAACATCTTCTTTCTGATCTCGTCGGCCAGTTCCGGCTCTTCGATTTCCAAAGTCTCCATGATATGTTTCTCTGTACCACGGTCTACTGTATTCAAAATCTCCACGACAGCGTCCACACCACCGATAATCGTGTAATCCTGGTTTACCAGAGATGACAGTTTTGATTCCAATACCTTCTCCACTTCCTTGATCACATCTGGACTCGTACGGTCCATCACTGCAATACGTTTTGCCACATCGGCCTGTCTGTCCGGCGGAAGTGCCGAGACAATGATTGCCGCCTGTGCTGCTGATAAATAGGACAAAATAAGCGCGATCGTCTGCGGATGTTCGTCCTGAATAAAGTTCAGAAGCTGTGCCGCATCCGTCTTTCTGATGAATTCGAACGGTTTTACCTGCAAAGATGCCGTCAGCTTGCCGATAACGTCCATTGCCTTCTCGGCACCAAAAGATTTCTCCAGAAGTTCCTTGGCATAATTGATACCGCCCTCTGCGATATACTGCTGTGCCAGACATACCTGGTAGAATTCGTTGACCACTTCATCCTTGACCTGCGGCGTGATACTTCTGGTATTCGCGATCTCCAGCGTCAGTTCTTCTACTTCGTCTTCTTTCAGATGTTTAAAAATCGATGCCGACTTCTCCGGCCCCAGCGCGATCATTAATATAGCCGCCTTCTGTAGTCCGCTTATATTCTCATTAGCTGCTTTTGCCGCCATTTATCCTACCCCCAGTCCTCATTTAACCAGTTGCGCAGCAGATTAGCCGCTGCTTCCGGATTCTCTTCCACGAACTTATTGACAAGGCGTCTCTCCTCCGTCTCGTTCTCGGAAGAAATCTCCTCAAGCTGCACCGTAGACTGCAGCAGATTCTCCACAGACAACTCTTCTTCCTCTTCCTCGTGCTTCTCGCCCTTCATGCTGCGCAGCACCACAAAGGCAAGCAGTGCCAAGATCACCACAATCAGGACAATCTGTAAAATATCTGTCGCCGTGATACCGGAACCTTCCGCATCGAAGAACAGGTTCTCACTGTAAGCCACAAGCGTTATATTATCTGTCGAAATACCCGTAGCATTGGACACAGCGGCATAGAAAGTATCATCCACCTGCAACATGGTGCGCTCCGTATTGCTCAGCTTATACTCCTCCCAGGTGACACCGTCCAAAAGGCCCTGCGTCTGCGCGTCTTCTTCCCGGATGATATTATACTGCAGCAAAGATGCCGACAGAGAAGAAGCGCCGTAATTAATCACGCCCGCCGGTGTCTCTGTGGTCGTAATCTCCTCATTGGGCAGGTAATTCCTGGATTCCTCACTGACAGTGGAAGAAGAATTGGTGTTATCTTCCATCACATAGGTGGTATCATCATCGTTGGAATCCGTGCCCGGTATGCCGCTTACGCCGCTGGTATTCTCAGAACTGAAAACATCTTCGCTGCTGAGCACGCCCTGTGTCTGGCCGTCTGCCGGCGAATAGGTATGGGTCGTTTTTTTCTCAGTGGCAAAATCCAGTACCAGATTCGGAGATACCTCTACATTATCGAATTCATTCGTGCCCAGGATCACCCGGCGCACGTTGTTGACCATATTCTTCTCCGCCTCACTCTTGACGGATAACTGGGCATTCGCCATGCCTGATGTGGTATAATTGTCATCTCCCGTAAAGAGCATGTTGCCTTCCACGTCCGTGATCACGATATTGTTCGTGGTATCATTGCCCATGGAAGTCGCTATCGCGCGCGCCAAATAGGCCGCGCTCTCCTGAGAAAACTCGTCCTTTAACTCTAATAGAATCCATGCAGATGACTCTTCTTTCTCAGCGATCAGCGTCCCGGTATCCTCCGGAATATTCAGGGTCACTCTGGCGCTCTTGACTGCTGTAAACATAGAGAGTACATCATTCTCCAGCCTCTTCTCAAGATACACTACATGTTTTTTCTGTTTATCTGATTCCGTGGTGGAAAAACTGCCGTCCGTCACATTCTCGATGCCATAACTTGCCGCCTGAATATTGTTGGCGCCAAGCAAAAGATTTGCCTCGGAAAGCTGGTCAGCCAGAATACGTACGATCAGACCATCGTCCGAAATCTCATATGTAAGTTCTTCCCCATCCAGCAGGTCCCGCACTTCCGCAGCTTCCTTGGTGCTCTCGCATTCCCTGAGCAGCACATACTTCGGTCTGGTCAGCATGGAAACAATAAACACCACAGCCAGGATCACCACAGCTACAATGCCGATGATCAGCGTCTTCTGCTTCGCCGTGAACCTGTTCCACCATTCTAATATCTTATTTCCTAACTCTTTTAACCTGTCTAATAATTTATCCACAGCAACCCGTTCTCCTTCAGTATCTCCCTCTTAACACCTTAAATACTAGACCTGCATCTGGATAAGCTCTCTGTAAGCCTCCATAAGCTTATCCCTGATAGCTACCGTATACTGCAGCGCCGTGGAAGCCTTCTGTAAGGCAATACTAAGATCATGGGTATTCTCCGTCTCCCCCAGTGCCCATTTAATCTTTTCATTCTCCGCATCGGACAGATAGTTGTTGGTAACTCTCAGATTGTCGATCGCGGTATGTAACAGATTATCAAAACCATTGTCCGTATAAGATTCCGTCCTGGTAGTCGGCGCCGCCTTTGCAGCCTCCTTGACCGCTCCCGATGATACATTATACAGCGCGGTAATGTCCAAAGCCATGTCCCTTCCCTCCATGTCCTGCTATTTTATCAGCCATTCAGCATACTAAGACCCATTGTCGCGATATTCTTGCTGGCGGCAAAGGCTGTAGTGTTCGCCTGATAAGCGCGGCTTGCGTCAATCAGGTTCGTCATCTCTGTAATTATATTCACATTCGGATACATCACATAACCGTTCTCATCCGCATCCGGGTGAGAGGGGTCATAAACCATGTTCCCTTCTGTCCAGGTATCTTCATAAACACCCGTCACCTTTACTCCGGTTCCGGAATAACGGTCTCTGGCTTTATTTAACACCTGGTGAAACGGTGTCTGGGAATTCTTTTCCTCGAATACTACTACCTTCCTTCGGTAGGGTGTCCCATCCTCTGTGCGGGTAGTATTTGCGTTGGCCACATTCTGAGAAATGGTATCCATACGGAACCGCTCCGCTGTCATACCTGTGGCGTTGATATCAAACGCACTAAACATTGCCATATGTAGTCCTCCTTATATTAATATTGATATGTCAGGCTGCCGAAAACACCTCCCCTTTGGTGTTCCGACATCTTATATGTGTACTACTTCATAACCAACTGCAGATTTTTAAACTCCTGGTTCACACTCTGATAAAGTCCCTGATATGTCACCTGGTTCTTGGCCAGGTATACGCCCTCCGTGTCCGGATCCACGTTATTGCCGTCGAGTCGGTAGGAATATCCTGCGTAGTCCGTATAGGCGATCGGATTGATACGGTTCATCTTGACATCCGCCACCTTGGCATCCATGCTCTTATACCTGGAGTGCCGCAGAGCCTTGGCAAGCTGTATCTCAAAATTCACGTCCTGTCTCTTATAGCCGGGGGTATCCGCATTTGCAATATTATTGGAAATCGCCTCATTGCGAAGCCACGATGCATCCATAGCCTTATCTAACACATTGACATAGTCAAAAGCATTGGTGTTGATTAAAGAACTCATAGTCATACTCCTTCCACGTTAATACAATCCATATACCATTATAAATATTTTATCAAAAATTACAAGGTTTTTCGATTGATTTTCACAATTAGTATTGTACTAAAAAAATAAAAAGGATTTACAGTGCCCTATCTTGTCACTTTCTGTAAATCCTTTTCCAGAAGATGGAATTTCCACCCGACATTCCGTTGTCTTATATGTAATTGTGCTCCTAAAACCTTCCCTGCTCCTTCAACTTCTCCACTTCATCAAAGACCACATCATTAAGCACCTTGATGTACGTGCCCTTCATGCCGGAAGAACGGGACTCTATCACGCCCGCGCTCTCGAATTTGCGCAGTGCATTAACGATAACGGATCTGGTGATCCCTACCTTATCCGCAATCTTACTGGCCACCAGGATTCCTTCCATACCGCCCAGTTCGTCAAAAATATGCGTGATCGCTTCCATCTCCGAGAAGGATAAAGTACCGATGGCGGATTTCACCACGGCGACCTTGCGGTTCTCCTCCGCATTCTCCTCGCTGACCGCCCGAAGCATCTCAAGGCCCACTACGGTCGTGCCATACTCGCACAGGATAATATCGTCGATATCATACTGATCGTCACATTTGTAAAGAAACAGGGTTCCCAGCCGCTCTCCCGAAATCTCAATGGGCGCAATCACCGCCTGAAAACGCTTGGTATCCACACTCTCAAACCCCAGCGTTTCCAGATTCACATTTTCCTTGGTGGAAAGCACGCCCAGAAGCCTCTCATTGAGCATGGGATCGATAAAACCGCCCACATGATCTACGATCAGTTCTGTGATGGATTCTACCGAATCCATATCTCCGATACCGAGTACCTTGCCTTTTCTGCTGATGACCAGTACATTGGAAGAAAGAATCTCCTTGAGCACATCACAGATATCGTTAAATACTACTTTACCCGAATTGTTATTGTGTAAAAGTTTCCCAATCTTCCTGGTTTTATCTAATAATTGAACACTGCTCATGTATCTGACTCCTCAATTTATGACACGATTGTTACACAATTCTATATAAATTGATTTTATCATACCATTTGCGTGATTTCAATGTATTTTTGGCACAATTTATCCTCAACCAACGGCACTTGTACACAATTTCTGGAATTTCAAGGCAACTTATCCTGTTATTGTTTACACACATGCCGCTATAACGGCCTGCGCATTTTATATCTGTTCAGGCGTCATTGCGGCGAAGTATGAAAAGTAACCTTATCATGCTTCCGTTTTCACAGCGTCTTTGATAAATCCACAGTTCTCGTCGGAACACACCAGTTTATTCCCCTTCTGTAAAAGGATCGCACCGCATCGGCTGCACTTTTCATTCACCGGCCGCTGCCAGACCATGAAATCGCATTCCGGATTATCGATACATCCATAATATTTCCGGCCTTTTTTGGTCTTCTTTAACACAATATCCTTGCCGCACTTGGGACATTCCACCCCGATTTTCTCAAAATAAGGCTTCGTGTTGCGGCACTCCGGGAAGCCCGGGCAGGCTAAGAACCTGCCATGAGGCCCATACTTGATGACCATCTGCCTGCCGCAGACATCGCAGAACTCATCGGAAAGTTCATCCGCAATCTCCACTTCCTCAAGTTCCTTCTCCGCCTTTTCTACAGCCTCTTGTAAATCAGGATAGAAATTCTTCACGACAGTCTTCCACTTCACGCTGCCCTCTTCCACACCGTCAAGAAGCGCCTCCATGGTGGCGGTAAAGTTCACATCCACAATAGAAGGAAATGCCTCTTTCATCATATTGTTGACCACTTCGCCAAGTTCCGTCACATACAGATTTTTATTCTCTTTGACGATATAACGCCTTGCCAGTATCGTGGTGATGGTGGGCGCATAGGTACTGGGCCTGCCAATGCCGAGTTCTTCCATGGCACGCACTAAAGATGCTTCCGTGTAATGGGGGGCAGGCTGCGTAAAATGCTGCTTCTCTTCCAGCTCAAGCAGGGATAACTGACTATCCTCGGTAATCCCTCTTGCCAGTGTATTATTCTCTTCTTTCTCCTCATCCTGCGTATAGACGCTCATAAAGCCGTCAAACTTCACCTTGGAAGCCGCCACGGCAAACCGCTGTCCCGCCGCATCAATCTTCACAGATGTGGTCTCATACTGGGCCGCCGCCATCTGGCTGGCCGTAAACCGCTTCCAGATCAATTGGTAGAGTCTGAACTGATCCCTGGAAAGAGATTCCTTAATCTCCAGAGGCAGCCTGCTGATATCCGTAGGACGGATTGCCTCATGTGCGTCTTGTATTTTAGGGCCGTTCTTTTTCTCGTGTTCCGTACCGGCCGCATAGTCCGCCCCGTATTTGTCCGTGATATATTCTTTCGCCGCCGCTTCAGCTTCCTCCGAAACTCTGGTGGAATCGGTACGCAGATAAGATATGATACCGGTCGTACCGTTCCCCTTAATCTCCACACCCTCATAAAGCTGCTGTGCAAGGCGCATGGTCTTTTGCGTTGAAAAGTTCAGCACTTTGCTGGCTTCCTGCTGCAGGGTAGAAGTGGTAAAGGGCAGCGGCGCCTTGCGGATCCGTTCACCTGTCTTAACCGATGTAACCTTATATTCCGCACCTTCTAAAGCTTTCTTGATCTGTTCAAGCTCTTCCCTCGATGAGATTGTCTTCTTCTCCTCGACAGTCCCGTAATATTTGGCAACCAAAGGCTTTCTCTCTCCCGCGACAGCCAGAGAAGCGTCTAGCGTCCAGTACTCCTCCGGAATAAACTCATTGATCTCCTCTTCTCTGTCACAGATGATGCGAAGCGCCACCGACTGTACACGCCCCGCACTCAAACCTCTTTTCACCTTCGCCCAGAGTACCGGTGATATCTTATACCCCACCATACGGTCAAGACAGCGGCGCGCCTGCTGCGCATCCACCAGATCCATATTGATTTCCCTTGCATTTTTCAGGGATTCCTTCACTGCCGTCTTGGTGATCTCGTTAAACGTAATGCGGTACACCTTTTTATTCTCCAGCTTTAACGCATATAGCAAATGCCAGGAAATAGCCTCTCCTTCGCGGTCAGGGTCCGTTGCGAGATATATTTTCTCCGCCTTTTTGACTTCCTTACGCAAATTGGCAAGAATATCCCCTTTTCCGCGGATCGTAATGTACTTTGGCTCAAAATCATGCTCCACATCAATACCGAGCACGCTGCGCGGCAGATCCCGCACATGTCCGTTACTGGCCGCCACCTCATAGTTGGCACCCAAAAACTTCTTGATGGTCTTCACCTTCGCAGGTGACTCCACGATCACTAAATACTTTGCCATAGCAATTTCCCCTATCTGTACACATCATGCTTTACTATGTTTCTTCATAATAAATACTATTATAATACACACCGATACATTTTATTAACGTGCAACACTATACACCATATTTTAAGTGATGGCAAGTGGGAAAAAATTAAAATTGTGTAAAGAGATCTCTTGACAAGCTTTGCTTCTGCACTTATAATGGATTTCAAAGCATAACAATTTTCAGATAATAATAATGTGTCAAATCAAACATTCTTGCCTTTCAGAAAATCTATGCTTTTAAATTCAGACTCATTACATTTAAAAGCAGGAGATTTTGAGAAAAGAGGCTTTACAGTAATCCTGAAAGGATGCTTTCAGGCAGACGATGCCTTCAAGGAACTGTTTGCACATGAGGCAGTCAGGAGGAAGTGGATCGGATCGCACAGTTTCGAGAAACAGAAAACTTATAAGGGTTCTTTCCTATTATAAATATATATATATCAAACCCCTCTTAAGGACATATGCGATACTGCTGTGCAAAACCGCCTCATAACTGGAACTGTTATGAAGCGGTTTTTCTTTATATACGGTTGAAAGTTACTCCAGCAAAAACATCTGAGCCCTTGTCAGCGTAACGGAATCTTCACACAGCACTTCCTTAGTCTGACCGGATCTCGTGTAGCGAGTGCGAAGTAACACATAAATGTCCGCCGTCTCGTCTTCACTAGTCTGTAAAGCCACCACAGGTGCCTTAATCCGGTAAACTTTGCCCTGCTTTAATTCTGTGCCTGTCACTTCCACCAGACGATGATTCTCCACCATCCATACAGCGCTTGTAAAAGGCATAAAATCCGTGGTATTGATGCCGCCGTCCGGAAGGATCAGGCATGTTTCCGATGCCTTCGGATCAGAATCGGCCGGACGATTTCCATTTTCATAATAGAAGGTGATTTCCGTCACTTTATCAAACGCTATATTGTTGTCCGTAAACTGAAAATAAACATCTACCGTCTCATCCAGAATGCCGCCTTCTGCCTCGCCCAATGCCTTAAACTCCACATCGAAAGGCACTGTAATGCTCTCAATCCCGGCTGCCCCCGTAAAACCTGCCACAATGGATACGCCGGACCGATGGACGCCGCTGTTATAGGCTGCAAACAAAGCATTTACAAACAGCATCGTCTCCCCGGCTCCCTTTTCATGAGGGTCCGGTGCCACACCTGATGCCGGATCATAAAGATACGGATACACAGACTGTCCTACATACACCACGTTTCCTTTGCTGTATACATAATAGTTATTGCGCGCATCACGGGGTGATATATTATAGGCATTGGTACCTTCACCTGATTGATTGAGGGTATACCAGGCTGTGGCATGAGTCACCGCTTCCCCATAGCCTGCATCCATATCCAACAAATATTCCGGTGCTTTGACCTGCGTATTTTCGCCCAGTGTCATAATAGAGCCAATCTGATAAGGCCATTTGGAAATAGTACCCTCGTTGATGTTTTCCGTATACAGTCCCGGCAGCTTGTCGAACATATCGCTGCTCAATCCTTGATAACGATACTTTTCGTCGCTGTGGATACCGAGTGCCCCATAGGTGCTCCCCTCGTTTAGCCCAAGATATTGGGGTAAGATTCCAAGCCCGCCTTTGTCCGCCGCGCCCGCACAGGACACAAGCACACCGCCGCCTGCCGAAATGTAATCATTTACTGCCGCTGCCACGATATCGCCGGGATAGCCGCTATCTCCAAACCCGAGTACGACCACATCCCACCCTGACAGGTATGCTCCCTTTTTCAAAAGTCTGTCCGCAAGCACTGCGGGTGTGACTGTCTCAATCTCAAATTCCATGTTTAACAGCGTCTGAGCCTGTCTCAGATAATATCCCAACATGGAATCGGCCGTCTCCTCATACTGCACCTTAATATTCGCGGCCGTCAGTTCCGTATCATCCAACACCTGCAGTACACGAATGGTTCCTCCGCCTTCGCCGCTGATGGTGAAATATCCTTGTACCGCATCCCTGCGATAGTGATTGCCGTCATCCGATATCTCCAGTTTCCAGGGCACGATGCCAAAACAAGCTTCCTGAAAAGTGACACTGATTCTGCCGCCGCCATCCATATCTTCTTCCAGATAATCATATATCTCTTCATCCGGCATAAAGACCCCGTCATAATTCATATCCAGATAGAAATGCTTCGTCAAACTACCCCTATATGACTTATCATCCCCTGCCCTGTCACTGGAAATCTGATACACGATCTCCCCTCGGTATTCTCCCTCCGGTGTCCTTTGTGTCACGATCACATCGGGTGTGTCTGCCCCGTCTTCCGGCGTACACAGATCAATCTTTGGACGGACTATATTAAGCTGTGCCATAAACATCGCACTGCTGTGCACATCCTCAATCGTATAAAGGCCGATCTTATCCTCATATTCCTCCGAATCATTCAGCGCAAGCGCTTCTTTCAGGAACTGATACATCTGCGTATCACCGGCAATATACTCTTTGTTAATATGCTTCTCTCCGGCATCCCGGGCGCTTTTATTCGTAAAGCAGTCGTTCTCCACCACGACCGGGTAACCTGCACGCAGATAGTCCAGCAGGGCTTCCTTTTTCTGCCGTGTCATATCATTGGCATCATATCTGCCATCACCAGATGCCGTACGGTCCCCCGTATGGTATACCTTACCGTTCAGGCTCTCATCATTATACACAGCCATCAGATTGCCTTCCTTATCCCGCTCACGGTACAGATTCTGTCCATCCAGCCCGATAAAGATCATGTGATATCGATTATTGATGTCCTGATACCCGCCGTTAAATTCCGCCACAGATTTGACTGTAATATTAGTCTCTATTTTCCTGGAGTTTCTGAGAATCTGCTGTCCGGCTTCGTTCCTGTCATCTCTTTGCCAGTACAAGACCACACTGTCCTCATTCTCATCCACACGTATGTCGCATACCGCGTTAGCTGTCGGCTGCAATTCCAGAATAGACAAATCTTTATACTCCCCGATCAGTCCCGCTGAAAAGTTAATGATGTACTGCATGGCCATAGCCTTGCTGACTTCCTCACTGATCCGGTCATCCTCAGACAATGTCATATTCTCGGCCCTGATAGCTGCCAGCACCTCCCCGAAACCGGCTTCTGCCTTGTCATCATCGAACGCCTCCCCAAAATCTTCGCTGACAAGCTGCTCATTATAAATGATATACACATTCCGGTTAACATAATTGTAATCATTATCCGTCTTATCGGGATACTCCTCAGATTCTTTCTCCACATTCATAAGAAGATTCTCTGCCAGGTTACCGCTCCGATCCATCTCGTAATAAAACCCGGACAGGTCTTTCTTGAGGAAGATTTTGGCAAGTTTCTGATACGTATCATCCTGATAGTGATCCGGATGATCATCCTCTATGATCCCATACGCAACAATGACAGGCTTTAATTCCGCCACCACATCATAAAGAAGCCCTGAGATCACGAGGGAATCCACCTCACCTCTATAATCTACCTGCACATTGGTATTCAGCCAGGGGCTCAGACCATCTTCCAGAAAAACCAGATCGGCATCATTGATATCCGCTTCCTCTACTTCTCCCGCAGGCACACACCATACCTCAACTGCAAACGCATCATGACGATTATCCTGGGCATCCAGTGAATGGAACACATAACGTTCCAGCCAGTCATTTCCTTTACAGCATTTCATGTAGACCGGCGCATTCTGTACTTCCACATACGCCGCTTCCGCTGCAGTATCCTGAGATATGGCGTGCCCGGTCACTTCCGTGCCTCCCTCTTCCTTACTCCCGTCTTCCGTATCCTCTTTACTATCTTCTTCTCCATCTGCCGTGTCTGCATCCGATTCCGATTTGGAATCCTCCTCTGTCTCTTGTACTCTGGTCAGCTTATATTCACCCTGCCCCGGTCCGGCATACACAAAGATATAATCCACATCCACATTTTCTGCGCTGTTATCTGAGCCTTCCTGTTTTCCCTCCTCCTCTTCCGGTCTGCTGTCCGAGTAGGTATCCTCCGGAGGCGCTTCTCCCTCCCTGACGGTATACTCCTGCACACTCCTCACTTGATAAAGTTCCTGTGCTTCTTCTAAATCTTCCACATAGGAAAAGGTCACAATGCAATAGACGGAGCCGTCACCGTCATTCACAAGTTTTTGCCATTTAGCCTGTCCTCCCACAATATCGTTGATGTCGGTTCCGGCATCGGAGTCTGTATTATCCGCATCGGTCTCGTCTCCGGGGTCTGTATTACTGTCATCGTCAATATGACCGGAATCCTCTGTATCACCGTCATCTACATTGTCTGCGGGATCATTCCCGGGATTTTCTTCCGGCACCTTTTCGGTATCAGGCTCTTTCTTTTCTTCCTCCGGCTTCTCGTCCTGATCGACATCCTCTTCCTCATAAATCCCGAGACTCAGCTTTAACTCTTTCACAGTACCCGCATAGTAATAGGCACCGTCTACCAGACGATAGACACTGGTGGCATCAGAAGAATTCTTCCAGTCCTCACTTACATAAGACACCTGGTAACCGCTGATATTCTCCTGCGGGTTTTCAAACGTCACCTGATATATACCATCCTGATCCGCCTGATAATATCTGCTCTCTGTCACAGAATCTTGGGCGGGTCTGTTTGGAGAATCGGGCGACAGATGATAATCATAGCCCTCCTTACTCTCTCCGTCCTGATGCTTCTGCCATTTGGCAAACATCCGCCCCTTCGGTACTTTGGGCACAGTCTCTACTGCAATATCCACATCCGATATCGAATCTAATATTTTGATCCAGCCGTCCGTCCCGCTTAACTCCTGCCCCGTACCCTCGTAAGCCTCTTCATAGAACGCTTTGACAAAGCCGTTGCCCGCAAAATCAGGCATTACCGCTTCCGCCAGTTCCACCCTGTCCGCATATTCATAGAATTCTTCCTGATGATTGGTAAAGATATTTTCCAGATCTTTCTCAATGGGTGCCTGTCCCTGCACAAGATAGCCCATTGTTCCTATAGAAATATCATAGTCTTTGTCATGATACGTATAAGTGCCTCTCCCCGGCACAATGTCCAAAATCACATAGGGTTCATCTTCCCCATGCCTTTCCACAATCTGCCTGATCCCGCCAAGGGATTCTTTGGCATAAGCTTTTGCCGGCTGGGTCTGGGGCAGCACCTGATAAGCCGCCATGAACCGCCCTATGGCGGCACCCCCTGCCGCCGCAGCAAGAACTCCGGCCAGGAATAGAAATGCCTGTTTTACAGTTCTTTTCATAATACCTCCATACACCCGGGTCATGTCACTGCAACGGTTCCATTGGTGCATCATTGACTGCCACCTTATTCCGAATCGTCACATTATTGGAAGTGCTATACTCCTGCTGCCCGTTCGCAAAGGTGAGCTTCAGCTTTACAACACGTTTCTCCTCTGTCTGGCTTAAATCCACGGAGAAATCCGTCACCTGCTCTGCAAACACCTCCCATCCGGGATCACCGAATGCCGGGAACTGCACATCCTGCGGCCGCACATCTGTGGGCTGTACATCAAGTTCTGCATAATAAAGTGTTTCATCTGTCTTGTCCCAATAGAAATGATAATGTTTGTTGCCATTGCCCGGTTCTATGACGGCAGATGCCGCTGCGCCTGGAACTGGAGGCGATGGCTCCACCAGGATACCATTGTACATGATCAGGCTCTTCCCCTCAGGTTCAAAGCCAAACTCGGAATCCTCCAAAGCCGGTGCCTGACTGCTCTCGACGCCACCCGCATATCCAATATAGCTGACGCTTCTTGTGGTATCGATCAAAACGTCCGCCATCTGGTTTAGGGCAAACTGCGCTTCCTGCTGCAAGGCGATATCACTGTTGGCAGAAGCATAATTTCTAAATCCTATCAGGATAAAACTGCATACCGAAGCCGCAACAATTGCCAGAATTGCTGTAGACACTAAAAGTTCCACCAAGGTAAAACCCCCTTGATCCGCTGCTAACGTTTCAGACTTTCTTCGTAACATCTCAAACACTCCCTGCCAATGCTTGTATGACCACAGCGTTTCTGTGCACTTACTTCATCACCACCCGGGATCTGCCGGTCAGTTCTGTCATCTCGATGCGGTAATCTTTGCTGCCGCCTCTGACAGAAATCTCTTCGTATATATTACCGTTCCCGTCCGCCTCGAAACTGCCGCTGCTGCGGTCAAAACGTATCTCAATAGAGTCTCCCGGCATCAGCACGGTCTGTGTGCCACCCTTAGGGGTATATCCTATATCCACTCTCTCTGACCCTACTTTCTGCGGTTCTTCCTCCGTCACGGAACCGTCACTCTCTGTGAGGTGCATCTGGGTATACACCGTTCCGTCGCCGTCCCGGAAAAGCACCATATAGGCATCCGCCTTACCCATCGTGGTCATCTTGCAGTACCCGATGGAACGCTGGATGTTATTGGCACAGCTTCTGACATTGGCACCGAAGATAAGCGTGACGGAATAAAAGACTGTGCCCGAAAGAACCGCCATGATAGCCAGAACAATCATCAGTTCTATCATGGAATACCCTTTATTGTCCAACCCACATTCCCCTTCCTCCTGCTTTGCCTGTTTATTCTGACAGTTTTCCAACCACCTGTTATTTCTTGACCCAGTTCATGTATTTGACAATTTCAGTATAGTCAATGACCGGATTGCCCGCATCATCCACATCGGGCGTCTGCGCCCCGCCGGGTATCCCTGCTCCGTCAATCATACTGCCGGTACCGTTGACAAACATATTGACCGGCGTTATCGTATCTCCCGCAATCTCACTCCTGGCCTCTAATATCTGATAAAGATCCATCTTGTCCTGCCTGATCGATGTCACTGTGGCAGGCTGTATAGTAATCCTGCCTCTGGCAGCAATCAGCCCCGTGTAATCCCGATCCACTACCACATCACCAAGAGACACGATCAGCCTTGGTTTCTCACTAATCGTCTCAAGTTCCGACACACTGACAATCGGTTCTCTCGTCAGAACTGCCCGCAGACCGGAATCTGTCCCATAGATCACCCTGTCGGTATGATGAGCATCCAGATACTGCAGCACTTCTGCCTCCTTAATGAGATTCGAAAACACATAGCAGTTCTTCGCCGCCTCGGGATCTGTGGGAATCCCGGAACCGTCCTCTGTCAGGTTAAAACAAAGTGCCTGATAAACTTTCGCAATCTCCTCAGACTGCGCTGCCACAGACAAAATATCCTGCTTATTATCTACCTGGACCGCATTCTCACCGGTTTCAACATAGGAATCCGGATCCGCAGAGGGATTTAAGGCCGTCTGGTCAATACTGGTAAGCAGTGTCACACCGCTGTCTGTCAGCGCACTGCTCACAAGGCTGTTGCCCAGAATCGTATACGCATTCTCCGGCGCCGTGAAATCCCCCAGAAGAATGCCGCCGGATACATACTTATTAAAATACCTGTCAATCGATTCTCTGTTCGCATGAAAATTGTAATATTGTACGAAATAACGTTCCGCATTATCCCGATCCAGAACCACGTAATAATAACGCATCACACTGCCGCGGTACTGCACATTGATGGTACGGATATGATCCATATCGGTCACACCGAATTCACTTAAAGATTGATTCCCCAGCCGGTAAATCTTCTTACTAAAATCCACTTCGCAGAAGGAACCATCGGTATTTTCCTTTTTCATCGCCTCCAGATCGCTGATCTTATCCCCATAAATGGGGTTTTGTCCGATCACGCACTCGCCATCCAATGTTCCGATGCACTCCGCAGGCACCAGATATGCAATCTGACCGCCTTTGACTGCGATAGATTCACCCATCATCACAGGCTGCTGCGGAATCAGCCGTCCCGCTTCCGTCTCCGCGCGGTTGTATTCTGCCTGCGCCCGGCTGGATGCCTGTCCGATATAGGAGCGGCCTGCAATCAACAGTCTGTTAATGCCCGACATATCCAGCGTAGAATCCCTGCCGTTGATGATGATAGCACTGCTGGCTGCCGAATCGACATCCTCTTCCCCGGGCAGTCCATTTGATGCAGCATAACCATAGCCGTAGTATTCCTTGGTGAGCGTGGCTTTGCTTCCGACGCCGTCAAGAGTCAGGTCATTGGCCACATAAGTCTTGCTGTCCAGACTGACCGTGCCTCTGTCTAACATAATGTTCCTGGCATACACACGATTATCCTGACCCGGCATGTCTCTGACCACAAAGCCTGCCGCAGGCCCTTTCACTACAATATCTCCCTTACAGATCACTCGTCTGGCGCTATCGACTGTCAGCGTATTGGCCGGTTCTATGACAAGGCCTCCCTTTCCCGCCGCATCCGTCCCGGCAAAAATATTGCCCTGCACCGTGGTCATCCCGCCGGCGCCGGTCACCTCGATCCCATCATTTCCGATCAAGGTATATTCATACAGCCCGTCGATCGAACCCTCGTCTTCGAACGCCAGTTTCGGTACATCCATGCAGATATCCGTCTGCACGATGGATACCCGGTTCTCACTGTCCGTGTAGGACACATAAAGGCTGCGGAGAATAATGCTGTTGTTCACCATCTCCATTCTGGGTTCCCCTGCCGGATTATGCGAATCCCAGGCGTCCACATCCACACCCGCGCCGGGAACTGTCTCCAGGAAAATATCCGCATCGATATAGGCTTTGAGCTTGTCTCTGTCATAAAATCCGCTGCCACGGTGCGTATCTTTCAGCTTTTCAAGCAAAGTGTCCTTATAGGTTTCTGAGAAGACATGGTATCGATTCTGGGCCGTCTCAAGATTATCCCAGTTCGCCAGCACATCCCGATATGCTATCCCCGCTGCATCCGCAGACTCCTGCCGCAAACCAGCCATAATCTGCTCCACCACTTCTTCTGCGGAATAGAAACTGTTCTTATTCCGGATATCGGCCGCCTTAATCATATAATTCATGTATGCCATCCAGAGCAGTGTGGTGGCAAGAATACCAATCATCGCCATAGCCATGATGACGATCACAATCGCCGAACCTCTGTCGTCCCGCTTCTGTCTGTATATGTTATACAGATGTGGGATTTTCCTGCACATACTTTTCATACTAACCCCATGCCACAACTCTGCTGTGACTCATAATCCACGGACGAGCGGACTCGTCCCGTTCACCCATTCTTACTGCCGTCGATTACCACCACGCACTCCTCCTCCGGAAAACCATTGTCCGCGGCGCCTTCGTGATAGACGCTGACCTGCACCTGGTAAAACAGTTCCGTAACCTCATCTTCTGCCGGTGCTGTTCCCATAGGACTGCGGACGCCGTCCAGCGTATAGAGATTCATCCGGCTGGTGCCGTTTAAATCCATTGACTCTCCATTGACTGTCAGTTGGTCCGGTGCATCAACTGCTTCGCCTTCTCCGGTCATATATGCCTGACCCGCCAGATTCATCCCCAGATTCGTCTTCAAGGTAAACTGTTCCTTCGGCATATCACCGGAACCCTTCTTAATCATAACATCTGCTCTGTAATCCATCTCAGCCGCCATAAGCTGTGCGTCCGTCATCATTTCAAGATTATTCGGATCCATAACTGACGAAGGCACCTGCTTGGCAATCAGCACACTCAGCCTCTCATCTGTCGGCTGACTCAGTGCCGGGTCCGTATTATCAATGATTGTAATGGACTCATCGATCACATTGGAACCATACAAAGGATAATAGAAAATATTAATATTCGGATGCGCACGGCTGATATGGCCGCATCCAATGCCGTCTACTCTGTGACTGTCATCCCCCGTTGTATAACAGATAAAGTCGCTGTAATTGAAGCCATATTCCTGCCTGACTGATACTTCTATCTTGCGGCGGCCATCTTGATCTAACGAGGTACTGTCATTTAAAGTTACTGTGATGGTTCTGCTGACAGTATCAAAATCCCTTTCCAGATTTTTGAAACAAAGATTTTCCCGAAACTGCTCTGCATCTACGCCGTTGGCTGCAAGAGCATCCTGCAGATAACGGGATAACGTTGCATCCATCATCAGATTTTCATTCTCAATCGCCCATATACTATTGAGCACCGATTTCCGGATCTCCTCCGTCTCCACAAAGGTTCCGTTCTCTTTATCAATACTCCTGGCATCCGCAATCGGCTTATTCAGTACCAATGGTTTACCGGAATCATTGTTCAGCGCATCCCGGTGTGTCCCCGGCTCCATATATTCTCTTGCGTCCACCCTGATCAGTGCATCAAACTCACTCCCCTGCATGGACACCTTCCTGATGCTGAAATAATAAATACCTGGACTGGGGTTTCCCGCATCATCCACTTCCAGGGCAGTCTCCTCCGCAAGCGCTCCCCTGATCAGACTGTCGTCGATCACATTAAAACCTTCTGTAGGATGCTCAAACTGCGCCTTTAACTTCTCGATATCATAAGCTTTCAACCCCTCCATAAGGTTCTGCGCCAGCGTAGTGGCCCGCAGAGTCTGCCGGGATTTGATATTCATCCTGTTGGAAGAGAGGAACAAATGTAACAACGGAATCACGATAATCGAAAGAATGACCACCGCAATCAACAGTTCCAACAGAGAAAACCCCGCATTCTTATTCCGTCTGCATCTCTTATCTCCCATCATCACACACCCGCTTCCCGTTCTGTCCATCAGCACTCACCTGCCGGCTTTCTATATTTATTCCTGCTCTTGTGCCCCTTCTGCCGTATCGGTATCCTCCTGCCCTTCACTGCTTTCTAAATCTGTCAGCCCGCTCTCGCTGCGAATCACAATCGAGCCGAATATATTATCCGTACCCAACAATACCGAACTCAAATCAGGCTTCACATATTCCCTGCCTTCCTGATTCGGCACACAGTACATATTCACCGCCATAGTACCGCGCAGAAGTCCTGTTGTCTCATCATAGACCACCGTCAGATCCTCAATGACCATGCGCTCTGTCTGCAGGCAGATATTTTTCACGCTGCGCTTTAATCCTTCATAAGACACCTCATAATTCATGGTGACCCTGCGGTTCTTGAGTCCATAAGGATTGGATCCGCCCGCACCATGGCCGCCATCCTCCGGCAAAGCATCCTCTTTCCCCTCTTCCAGAAAGGGCACATCCAAAAGAGCATCTATCGTGACCGACTCTATCGCAAGCGGCGCAGTCTGCTCCTGATTGATTGCAAGAAGGATCGCATTCTCCTCACGCACATCCACCGGGAACAACCGGTAAATCTCCTTCATTTCCTGCTCCATTCGTGCGATCTCGTTCTGATAGATTTCCTTGTTGGCCTGTTTATTCTGCAGATCCAAGATCCTGCCCTGCAGCCTTATATTCTCCAGTTCCAGCGCATCTGCCTTCTTCATGGCCGGCTGAAAGACAAACAGATAAGAACACACCCCTGCAAGAATCCCCATGAAACCGATGAAAAGCAATATATCTCTCTTCGATACCTTCATTGCGCTCCCCCTATTTAGCCATGCCGCTGTCCACAGCATTCAGCGAATCATCAGCCGTTTTCTTGTCCGCTTCATATCCCACCGGACGATAATAAGCCGTCACCGTAAAGTTGATAGAAGCAACACCCGTATCCCGATCCTCGTCCTCCCGCAGGGATGACATGGTCACCATCTCGGGAATCAGGGAGTGGAATGTCCGCATCTGCTGTATCGCTGCTGCCGCCTCTTCCTTCGTATCCACGTTCATGTTAATACTGACTTCGCAGGCATCACTGGTCAGGGAAACCACATTCACACTGCCCGGCAGCTTATCCTCCAATTCCTCCAGGAATTCATACAAACTCTCATTCCTGCTCTCCGTAGCCTCATACATAGCGCACACTTTGGTATAGTCTGCCTTGGTGTCTGCATATGCATCATATATCGTAATAACGTCTGTAAGTGCACTCTCCTGTGCTCTTAATTCCATATTTGTCTTCTGTACATCCATATACCGCATGATTGAAAAAGCAGCCAGCCCAATCCCCGCAGCCAGCCCGATCGCCAACAACGAATATGCCGCAAAAACACCGTTTGTGCCCCTGGCTCCACTCTTTTTCCCCTTTTTCTCTGCATCCTTCTTAAATCCGAGCGGTTCCACTGCCGCACCCACACAGGCTATGTACTCTCCGAAACATTCGTTCTTAAAATAACGGCCCAGGTTCCAGCCGGCCGCCTCCTTTAAAACCGTCA
This sequence comes from uncultured Lachnospiraceae bacterium, assembly GCA_951801245.1. Next base: position 25,507 of record CATOMC010000009.1, on the reverse strand, counting down.
CCGGTGCGCTGATTTCTCTGGAAAGTAATTCCCCCAGTCCCTTAAACTCCGCACCCAGACCGGTGATCATAATCCTGCTGATAGAACTGTCCGTATTGCGGGAAGTATAATAATCGATAACTCTGGCGATACCGCTCACCAATGGCATGATCGCCTCCCGTACCTCATTCATCGCCGTATCTTTCGCCGATACGGCAGCCGTCTCCTCCATGGCGATACAGTCATTTCTCTGCAAAACATGGATTGCCTGCTCCACGGAAGCGGCTTCACCCCAGCAGAGCGTATCCATCACAGTCTCTATGGCCTCCTCCACGCCATATGACACATTTCTGGTAAAAGCCAGCGCGGAATCGTGCACCACCATCACCAGCGAATCTCTCTCCTCAATCTTGACAATCAGATTGGTGCTCCTGGCACACTCCTCCTTCACCACCTGAAAAACCGAGTTACCGGCGTAATCGATTGCCGCCACCTCAAGTTTCAATGCCCTGGCCAGTTCATAATACCCTGACAAAAGTGCTGCCGGCACTGCCATGACAAGCAGTTTATATTGCTGAGGACCCTTATGCCCTCCAATGATATCCAAAATACTGTAAGCCAGCCGATACTGACTTAAATCCACCGGAAAATAGTCTGTCGCGTTAATGTTGACCACATCCGCTATTCGATTTTCTTTCACATAAGGAATCACAACCTCACGACTGGCAATTTTGGACGAGGTGATCGAAAACACCACCTGCTTAGACTTAACATGATTCGCCGCCAGCGCACCCTTTAAATTCTCCACATACGCAGAGGACACCGTCAGCAGGCCATCGTTGATGATCCCCTCCTGTGTTGGAATCGTAAAGCTTTTATAAATCTTATGAGATTTTGTCTTATAGTCTGCCTCACAAATCCTGGTCAGCGAGTAACCGATCTCCATGCTGATCACTTTAGCAGCCATGCTTCGTTTCCTCCTTAACACATTTCCTTTCAGACTTGCAGAAAAATTAGATAAAATATATAAACCTGCCGGTGATGCCGTGCAGGTATTTTTCAAAGCCATATGAAATCACATAAACTGTCCCAAATACCACATAAGCATCTGATTCCCCCATAATGCCGCCATTAAGACACCCAGGGAAAGATACGGACCCATCGCAAGTACACGGCTTGCGCCGCATACCTTCATACGGATTACATGTATGGCTGCGCCGAAGACACACCCCAGTAAGAAGGCCAATATAACCAGTTTCCAGCCAAGCAGCAGCCCGCAGGCCGCCATCAGTTTTACATCACCGCCGCCGATGGCCCGGCCGCCAGTGGCATAATATATGACTGCAAGGAACACGCTGATAGAAAGGAAACCGATCAGATAAGTCTTAAGATTCCGATAGTCTGTACCTGCCCGGATCAGCCCCAATGCCAGTATAAATAAATTGATCCCAAAAGGAATCTCATAAGTTCTAAAATCAATGACGCTCAAAACAAGAAGTGAAGAAGCCAGTGCACAATAGAGCAGAGATTCTATGCTAAGGCCGCCTGTGCGAACGATCAAAACGTACAATAATCCGTTGGCTGCCTCAATCAGAGGATACTGGACAGAGAGTCTGGCACCACATTTGCGGCACTTGCCCCGCAGGGCGAGAAAACTTATCACCGGTATCATATCGTACCATTTCAGGCGACACCCACATGCCCTACAGTGCGATGCGGTCTTTACAATATTTTCCTTCCCGGGAATACGATAGATACAGACATTTAAGAAACTGCCGATCACGATGCCAAATAAGAATACGATCATGTAGTACCGTCACCGCCTCCACTATCCTCGTCATCAGTGTCAACTGCGCCGGTCATCATATCCGCAAATGCATCTATATTTGCATCCGCACTGCCCTCTCCTTGATATGCAAAAGAAATACTGCCATCCGTCTCAACTTTTACGGTAATTGTATAGCCTGTCCAGGCTGTTTTACTAGCGCAATACATGTTAGTAATCTCCAGGCCCGCATTGTCTAATGCCGCTGCCACGCTGGCATTGTCGTCCTCGATCGTAGAAGGTGTGCCGTTCCCATGGATCGTGATTTTAGCCCCGTTCGTATTATCAAACGTAATCGGCGGATTCGCCTGAGGATCTGCTGCATAAATCTGGATTGCATTTACAATGGTTCTTGCATTCTGCAAATCCGCTGAATTCCGCGCTCTCTCCAAATATTTTAAGTATTGAGGTGACAATACAACAACGAGAATCGCCATCATAGCAAGTACGATAATTAACTCGACAAGAGAAAAACCTTTATCCCTCATTCTTTCTCTTTTCATTGCCTCTTTCTCCTTTTTCATCATTAAGAAGTACTACATTACAAATTGTCCAATGCCGCATACATATTCACCATCGGCGCCATAACTGCTCCGATCAGCACACCGACTATGCACGCAAGTACAATGATGATCATAGGTTCCACAGCCGCCATCATAGACTGCACTGCCAGTTCGACCTCCTCCTCATAATAGTCAGCCAGCCTGCTTAACATTTCCTCTGTGGAACCGGCTTCCTCGCCGATTTTCGTCATATGATAAACCATGGGCGGGAACAATCCACAGGTCTGTAGAGGCTCAGACAAAGGCACACCCATCATAATCTGTTCCATAGCTTCCCTGAGAGCCTCTTGAAACCATATATTGGACATCGTATCCGCCACGATATCCACTGCCTCGATCAACGGCACACCTGCCGCAATAAGTGTACTCAGAGTTCTGGCCATCCGGGAACTTGAAGATTTCACGACCAGATTTTTCACTGCCGGTATCTTTAACTGTATTTTGCCAAAGACATGTTTTCCCGAATCAGTCCCGGCATATGTTTTAACCGCGGTTATGACGGCAATAAGCACGGGAACAATGATGAACCAGTTATTCCGAATAAAGCTGCTAAGAGCCACGACCGCGCGTGTAATCGCCGGCAGTTGCGCTCCCAACTGTTCAAACATATCCATATATCTTGGGATAACGACCACCAGCATGATCACGATCACCGCTACCGCCACACAGGCCACCACCATTGGGTAGATCATGGCTTTCTTGAGCAAAGCCTGTGTCTTTGCCGTTTTTTCAAACTGTATTGCCATGCGCTCCATAGCTATATCCAGACTGCCGGAAGCCTCACCTGCTCTTGCCATCTGCACCAACAGCTTTGGAAATACCGCAGGATGCTTCGCCAGAGAATCCGCAAAACTCTCACCCTTCTCCACATCCGCACGCACAGCATAGATTGCCTTTTGCATTTTTTTATTTTCTGTAGCTTCTGCTAACATATTGAGCGTTTCAATGATTGTGACGCCCGCCCTTGTAATACCGGCAAACTGCCGGCAGAACATCGCTCTGTCACGGGGTGTTGGCTTACTGGCAAAGTCCAGACTGATATCCCTGGTCAGGATGCTCTTCTCTGTGATATCAAGCACAATAAGACCCTGATTTTTCAAATCTCTCAATACCAAGTCTTTATTGTCGGCATCTTTGCTGCCTTTAATCTCTCTGCCGCCTTTATCAATCGCAACGTAACCCCAAGTCGCCATCGTAGTCCCCCGGTTTCATCTTGGCGCCATATGATTATTATAAATGCCAATAAATGTCAATAAGCGCCAATTTATGACATAGTCTAACACGATTTTGCCGTTTTTTCAATAGCGGATGCTATACAGTTCTACTCTCCCGGCTTCCCTGTCAGGGCATGCAGCATTCGCATGGTGCCTTCCAGATTTACCATCTCCTGTTCTGCCGGTATATACTTTTCCCCTTCGGCCGGATAATCAACGACAAGTCCCATATCACTCTTGAATTTCTGTCTTATCTCTTTAGGAAAACATTTCATCGAATACATATACAGGTCACATAGTCGATATATTTCCTGGCCATATGGTGTATCTCTTTCCTATGGAAAAACTGAAACAGATCAGATTTTGAATTCCATGAAATATCGCCCCAATACAACACCAGTGCGATCAGCGGATAACTGTCTTTGCCCTTATACCGCTGTCTGTCAATTGCGCCCTCATATCCCGCTTTGCGAAGCAGTATCCGATAATTCGGCCGAAACTGATTCTCCAAAGTATACTGCATCTTAATCTTACCATGCCTGTTTTCATATTTACTCACATCATTGTATTGATTGTGCAGATTGCCATGATCGTCTGCATATAAAGATTCTGTGGGTGCCGGCTGTAAATCCAAAGAGGAAATCATCTGCTCTCCATCATAAATAAGTGCATTGACAATATCTGCAAACTCTGCCCGTATCTGTGAAATCATGGCAGAATCTGCCAGAATACCTGATGCGGAAGTGAATCCCGCCGATAGATGCGGTCGGCCTCATAATCTTCCATGATGACCGACTGCTTTGTTATTAGAATATCACATATTTATAAAATTGCAAATTATTTAATATAAAATAATCGTTCCTAATATCGTTAACTTTATATCAGACGGCACCTAGAGATCAAACGAAACCCTCATCATCTCCTGCACCGAGGTAATCCCCTGCAGGACATATTTGGCCGCACTCATGCGCAGGGTGTTCATCCCCTCCAAAAGCGCCTGCTTCTTGATATCCTCTGTTGTGCCTTTCCTGCTGATAATACGCCTTAAGGGCTGACTTATCTCCATAATCTCATAGACACCGATACGACCTCTAAAACCGGTACCGTCACATCTAGGACAACCACATGGCTCATAGATGGTCACATCCGCATCCGGCTTAAGCAGCATCATCTTCAGCTCCTCTGCACTTGCCTTCTTTCCCTTCTTGCATTCCGGACAGAGGCGCCGCACCAGTCTCTGAGCAATAACCCCTATGGTGGAATCCGCAATCAGGTAAGGCTCTATCCCCATATCCACGAGCCGTGTAATGGTACTGGCCGCAGAATTGGTATGCAGTGTGGACACCACCAGATGGCCTGTTATAGATGCCTGCACCGCAATGGATGCCGTCTCCTGGTCCCGGATCTCACCGATCATAATAATATCTGGGTCCTGTCGGAGAATAGAGCGAAGTGCCGATGCAAACGTCAGGTTCGCCTTGTTGTTGACCTGCACCTGGTTGACGCCGTCGAGATTCGCCTCCACAGGATCCTCGACCGTGATGATATTAACATCCTCTTTGTTGAGTTCACTCAGTGCCGTATACAGAGTCGTTGATTTGCCGCTTCCGGTAGGACCCGTCACCAGCAGCATGCCATGCGGATTTTTCAAAATATGATCAAACTTCCCAAGTTCTTCCGGGCTCAGTCCAAGCTGGCTCTTTTCCCTGGTCAGGGCATTCTTGGAGGTCAGCCGCATAACGCTCTTCTCTCCATAAATAGTAGGCAGGATGGATACACGGATATCGAACTCCTTCCGGTCTACCACCTGGGTGATACGGCCGTCCTGAGGTTTTCTCTTCTCAGATATATCCATGCCGCCGATAACCTTGATACGCGCCACAATAGCCGGCAGCAGTCTGATGCTGTAAGCTGCTTTCTCGTAAAGCGCACCGTCAATACGATACCGGATCCGCACCTGCCGTTCCATTGGCTCTATGTGGATATCCGAAGCACGTTGTCTGACCGCCTGGTCAATCATGCCTTTCACCAACTGTACTATCGGAGAATGATTGACATCCTCACTGTATATGTCCTCCTGCTCCGTCATCTGGCTTTCTTTTTCTCTGGTATACTCTTCCAGTGCAGAATCCACTTCGGCCTGTCCGTAATAGCGGTCAATCGCCAGCATCACACTTCCCATGGCAGCTACCACGGGTTCCACCTGGAGATTCGTGATGATATGAATATCATCCATAGCTTCCATATCCATCGGATCGGCCATGGCCACTCTGAGCACATTCATTTTATCGGGAGAATAGGCAAACGGAAGCACCTTGTGTTTTTTCAACACGCCAGCGGGCACAAGCTGCAGAATATCCTGCGCGATCTCCACATTCTGCAGATCCACCATATCATAGTGAAACTGCTTACTCAGCGCCCTGGCTATGTTTTCTTCCGTGGCAAACCCCTCATCCACCAACGTTTCACCCAGCTTACGCCCGCTGCCCTTTTGCAGTTCCAATCCCCTTTGTAAATCTTGTGCCGTGATGACACCGTTATTGACAAGCACATCTCCCAGACGCAACTTTTTTCTGCCGTATTCCATCGTCCCCCCTGATACCCTGTTTATTTACAAGGCTATCCTTATCCGTACACTTATTTATATTGATTTTACTATCTATCCATATGCGGTGCAAGATTTGATTTATCTATTACATGCGTCGGGAATGATCGCAAAATAGCTCCCGCTCACTTGCCTGACAAAGCCATCCGCACATAACTGCAAAAGGGTATGCAATAGTTCCGGAATGGTCAGATGCCTGCCGTATTCCTCCTCGTATTTGCGCTGTATCACCTCGGCAGACTGGGGATTGATATCCACCAGGTCCAAAATATCCTGGTTTTCCTTCTCCAGAAAAACCAGTTCCTGCTGACAGACGTTCTCCTCTCCCTTATAATCTGCCAGTACTTCCTCTAACAGTTCTACGGGCGTCGATACAAGCCCTGCTCCCTGTCTGATCAACCGGTTACACCCCCGGCTCAAAGGATCTGTCCCCCGTCCCGGCAGGGCATATACTTCCTTTCCCTGCTCCAGTGCCATATCCACCGTGATCAGGGTACCGCTCTTATTTCTGGCTTCGATCACCAGCACCGCATCCGCTATCCCGCTGATAATTCTATTCCTGGGTGGGAAAAGAACGGCCCGCGGGTTGATTCCAGGAGGATATTCCGAGCAGATCCCGCCCTGTGCAATCAATGCCTCATACAAGCTGCGGTTTTCCTTCGGATAACAGACATCGATACCGCATCCTAACACTCCAAGCGAATACCCGCCTTCCCGCAAAGCCGCCTGCTGTGCGATGCCGTCAATCCCTCTGGCCATCCCGCTGATAACCTGTATACCAGCCTGTGCCAGCCCTGCCCCGAATTGTCCTGCCATATATCTGCCGTATTCCGTGCAGTCTCTGGCTCCGATAATGGCCACCGCCTTTTGCTCTGCAGCAGGCAGCCTTCCCGCATAATACAAGACATAAGGCGGGTCAGGAATCTTCCTTAACCGCTCCGGAAACTCTTCTTCCGGGGCAGTCACAAACCTGATGCCTCTTTCTTTCAAGCGCTCATATTCGCCCTGCACATCATATTCTGCCGAGCATTTCATAATGCATGATATTTTATTCTGATATCTTTGGGAGACCTTTTCTTCCAGTTGTCCGGAAACCGCCATCTGATAGATTTCCTGTGGCGTTCCGATCGTCTCCAGACTTCTCAACAAACCTCTGCTTCCCATGCCCACAGCCTGATACAGAAAGTGCAGGCAGGCCTTATCCTGTTCTGTCATTCGTTCCTCCTCTTCCCGTTAACTATATTCTACCAGTACTTAAGATCCATCCTTCTATAACATACGGCCTCCGACAAATGCATTTCTCCGATCTCACTGCTGTCAGCAAGATCTGCAATGGTGCGCGCCACTTTCAGGATTCTATGATAGGCTCTGGCGGATAGCCGCATATTTACAAACATCTTCTCCATATATCGCATCTCACCGGCCCCCAGTCTGCAGTATTTCTCTACCTCGCCCGCCCCCATATCCGCATTGAACTGTATGCCGGTGCCCTCGAATCGTTCCTTTTGTCTCTCTCTGGCTGTCATCACCCGCCGTCGGATCGTTTCGCTGTTCTCACCCGCAGTATGTCTGGCAATATGCTGAAACTCCATGGGCATCGCCTCCACACAGATATCCATACGGTCCAAAATCGGCCCTGATATCCGCCCCAGATAACGTTTGACCTCAAAAGGCGTACAGCGGCAGCGTTCCCTATCCGGATAAAGGCCGCAGGGACAGGGGTTCATGGCACCTACCAGCATGAAATCCGCCGGATACGTATAGGTGCCGCTGTTTCTGGCGATCTGTACCTTTTTATCTTCTAACGGCTGTCTTAAAATATCCAGTGTCTCTCTCTTAAACTCCGGAAGTTCATCCAGAAAAAGAATGCCCCTATGGGCCAGGCTGATCATGCCCGGCATGGGAATCCGGCCGCCTCCTGCCAGCGCCCGGCCTGTGATGGTATGATGGGGGCTCAAGAAAGGTCTTGTAGTCTTGAGGGATGCGGCAGACTGCAGCAGGCCGGAAATACTGTAGATGGTAGACACTTCCAGACTTTCTTCCAGCGACAAAGGCGGCAGGATCGTAGGCAGACGTCTGGCCAGCATGGTCTTGCCGGAACCCGGCGGCCCAATGATCAGCAGATGGTGAAAACCTGCCGCTGCCACCTCCGCTGCCCGCTTGAGTCCTTCCTGCCCGTTGATATCCGCAAAATCAAGGTGCTCATATGCACTGCTTTGCTGCATCATTTTCTCTAAATCAACCGATTCGGTGCGGCAGACTGCAGGATTTGGCCCCTCCTGCCCCATCAGCAGCGATAAGGCAGCTTCTATATTCGCAATACCAATGCTCTCCACCTCCCGTATCAAAGCTCCCTCCCACGCATTCGCCTCCGGCAGGATGCAGCGCCTGATGCCGCACCTGGCTGCCTCCTGCACGATGGGCAGTACCCCTTTGACCGGTTTCAATTCACCGGACAGTCCCAGTTCTCCGATCAGCAGTGTATGCTCTACCGCTTCTTTGGGAATCTTGGAAAGAGCTGTCATGATACCAACCGCCACAGGCAGGTCAAACATGGTGCCGCTCTTAGGCAGATCCGCCGGTGAAAGATTGACATTGATGCACATGGGTGGCAGTTTCACACCCACATTTTTCAGTGCTACCTTCACCCGCTCCCTGGCCTCCCGCACCTCAGATCCCGGCAGTCCCACGATCTGAAAGCATGGCAGTCCCTGGGAAACATCCACCTCCACCTGAATCAGACAACTGTGAATCCCATACACCGCCCCTGATGTAATTGTACTGAGCAAATTCTCTTCCTCCTTTGTTCTTTCCTTCATGTTCTCTGAAATCTTCCGGCGATACGCCGTATATTGAACGATAGAATTAAATAGAATTCAGATACTGTTATCATGATACTTGCAAACCCGTTTGTCAAGCACTAAATCATTACCGGGCATCGATCCCTTCATGTAAAATGATCCGGACGGTGGAATCTCCCATCGTCCGGATCATTCTTATATGTATTTCCTACAGAATGGCAATCTCCGCATATTCCGGTTCCTCTACCGGCACGCCGGATTTTTTCAGCAGATTGATATCCATTACATAACGGTTGTCCAGTGTCTTCATGATGTCTTTGATCTCCAGATCCTCATACATCTCCCTGTCCGCAAGATCCACGATGCTGTTATCCCGAAACATAAGCAGCATCGGCTGTAACACATTCTGCTCATTGGCCGAAAGCACCAGCGCCTTTTCCCCCGTATTCAGTTCCACACTGACCCCCGGAACCAGAATGTTGATGGATTTGATCAGCGCATTCACCACCCTGCTGTCAAAAACCTGAGGATTGTCCAATAAATACTTTAATGCCTCCACCTCAGACTTAGGCTCCTTCTCAAACTGTACGGCCGTCATCCGGTCATATGTCTCCGCCACCGCCAGTATCCTTGCGCCGTTCCCCATCTTCACAGAATCAGGATCTTCTCTCGTATCAAGGCTTGCAAGCCCTTTGCGGGCCTGCACACAGATACGTCTTACATTCGGTGTGGAAGAAAATGCGGTGTCAATCAGGTCGAAGCCGCCCACTTCCGCGGCCCCAAGCCGCATCCGCTCTTCCGCCGTGGCATTCTCACTCTCTATCTTATCCATCATTGTCAGCTTGCCGATATCATGTACCAGAGCCGCCTGCACAATCTCCATCTGTTCCTCTACTCTGATATTCATAACATGTGTCATCATTGCACAGAGGATTGCCACATTTAAGGAGTGCTTATAAATATAATCCTCCTTACTGCGCAGGTTTTGTATAAAGGTGATTTTCTTATCCAGATGCCCGTAGTTCTTGATGATATTGGCGGTGATCATCTGTATTTTGTAAACACGCCTGGTCTGCAGTATCTTATCAAGTTCCTCCTGAATCGAAAACACACACATGGTCTGAAAACGCTCAAATTCAATATCTGCCTGTGTCATCGGAGGCACAGGTTCTGCCGGCTCCAGTATAAAAATCCCAATCAATCCAAAATTACGGATACTCTCGATGCCCTGCTTCGTCAGCTTAGAATTCCTCTCATACAGCAGGACACCGTTTTTGTTGTAAATGGGGCGTGCCAGTCTCATTCCTGTCTTCAAGTTATCCCTCTTTACAAAACGCATACCCTTTGCCTCCCCCCATATGTCTTACGTGGTTCCAAGTGCTTCGTACCCTTCTTTCAGCTTCTCAAGCGCTTTCTTCTCTATCCTCGACACATAGCTTCTCGAGATTCCGAGCCTGCGCCCAATCTCCCGCTGCGTGATCTCCCGCTCACTGGAAAGTCCGTAGCGAAGCATGATGATCGCCTGCTCTCTATCGGAAAGCCGTTCATGAATCAGACCTGAGAGTCTGCGAAGTCTGTCTTCCACTTCCATCCTGTCAATCACATCCACCTGCTCCTGTTCTATGATATCGAGCAGATTGATCTCGTTTCCCTCCCTGTCCGTGCCGATCGGATCATAGAGCGACACTTCCCGGGATGTCTTCTTTTTCGCCCGAAGCAGCATCAATAGTTCATTATCAATACAACGTGATGCATAGGTGCTCAGTTTTCCCTTCCCTGCATCAAAAGAATCTATCGCCTTGATAAGACCTATGGTTCCAATGGAGATCAGATCCTCCATATCCTCGTCTACATTCTGATATTTCTTGGCTATATGCGCCACCAGACGCAGGTTGTGTTCCACCAGGATCTCCTTGGCTTCCTTTCGCTCTTCTTCGCTGCCTGTTTCAAGCCGGTCTAAGTATACGGCCTCTTCCTTCGCAGTTAATGGCTGGCTAAATGTTTTCAAAAGAAGCCCCCAAAGTCCATTTACTCTATTCTATGACCCGGTGGCATCTTAAGTGCCTTTCCATCTTTGAAAAATGAATCCTATACTTTATATTATACAAATATGTGGTGTAAAATTCAATATGAGGACAGGTGATTTTATCGGGAAAAAGTAAACGTGGGGTTACATTTCTCATGCTTGCAAAGTGATGGACGCCTGGACAGCTATAAATTGCTCAGGCCAATTATTCATTCAATAAAAACTGTGCCATCACATAGTTGCTCACATCGATGCCTGCATCTGTCAGTTTCACGTATCCGTCAGCCTTTATGAGAAGTCCCTGGGCAGCGAATCTGTCAATCACTGAACCATAGACCTCTTCCATTGTCTGACCAAACTGATCGGCAAAGGCCTGACAGTCCACGCCGCACATCATGCGAAGCCCCAGGAACATATATTCCTCCATCTGTTCCTTGCTGGTAAGCACCTGGGCTCCGGGGAACTCTCTGTATGGCAGGCCGTCGTCCGGTTTCTGTTTCTTTGCTGATGTCTGACTGTTCCCGCTTAATCGGCGGCTCATCTGCTCTACATAATCTCTGTATCCTTTCAGCGTTGCGGGCATGGACCACCTGACATTTCGCACCATGGAGGCGGCTCCCAGGCCAAAACCTGCATAGTCCCCCCGCTGCCAGTAGACCTGGTTATGACGGCACACATACCCTGCCTTCGCATAGTTGGATATCTCATAACGATGATAACCATGCTCCTCCAGATATACTTTCGTCAACTGGTACATCTCCCGGTCCTCATCCTCTGTCGGGAACCGGTAGTTCTCCTGCCTTTCATAAAGCGGCGTACCCTCTTCCAGAATCAGGCTGTAAGCGGAAATGTGCTCCGGTGCAAGCGACACCACACGTTCCAGACTTTCCAGGTAAGAGGTTATGCTCTGTCCCGGCAGTGCCGCCATCAGATCAATATTGATGTTTTGAAATCCGGCCTCCCTCGCTGCACGGTAAGTATTTAAAAAAGTCTCATAGTCATGAATCCTGCCGATGCGCACAAGTTCCTCATCCTGCGTAGACTGCAGCCCGATACTGAGACGATTGATACCACAAGTTATATAACTTGCAAACTTCTCTTTCGTCACCGTTCCCGGGTTGCACTCTATGGTGATTTCCGCCTCTTCTTTCATCCGGTAGTTCTCCTGGACCGTCTGCAGAATAAGACTTGTCTCCTCTATCGTAAGCAAAGAAGGGGTACCGCCTCCCATAAAAACAGAGACCACCTGATGATCCCTATAAAATACCGACTGTTCTTTTATTTCCCGTATCAAGAAGTTTACATAACTTTCCATTTCCAGGGAAGACACAACAAAAGACAGGAAGTCACAGTAGAGACATTTCCTGACACAAAAAGGAATGTGAATATAAATACTTAAGTCTCTCATCCGCAACGCCTGCCTTATGTTCTGTCTATTTATCATCCAGTTTGAGTACACTCATAAATGCACTCTGAGGGATTTCCACGTTTCCTACCTGGCGCATACGCTTCTTACCCTCTTTCTGTTTCTCCAACAACTTCTTCTTTCTCGTTATATCACCGCCATAGCACTTGGCCAGGACATCCTTTCTCATAGCCTTAACGGTCTCTCTCGCAATGATCTTGCCGCCTACCGCCGCCTGGATCGGTATCTCGAACAGGTGCCTTGGTATCTCGTCCTTTAATTTCTCACACATCTTCCTGCCCCTCTCATAGGCGCTGTCAGCGTGAACGATAAAGGAAAGAGCATCCACCTCGTCATGATTGATCAGGATATCCAGTTTCACCAGCTTCGACTGTTCATAGCCTTTTAACTCATAATCGAAGGATGCATATCCTCTGGAACGGGATTTCAGGGCATCGAAGAAATCGTATATAATCTCATTTAAGGGCAGGTCATATTTTAACAGCGCCCTGGTGGATTCAATATACTCCGTACTGATATAGCGTCCTCTTCTCTCCTGACAAAGCTGCATGATAGATCCGATAAACTCTGTGGTCACCATGATCTCCGCACTCACCACCGGTTCTTCCATATAGTCGATCTCGGAGGGATCCGGCAGATTGGAGGGATTGGTCAGCTCGATCATCTCTCCGTTGGTCTTGTACACTCTATAAATAACACCCGGTGCGGTTGTCACCAGATCCAGATTATACTCCCGCTCCAGACGTTCCTGTATGATTTCCAGATGCAAAAGCCCCAGAAACCCGCAGCGGAATCCGAATCCAAGGGCAATGGATGTCTCCGGCTCATAATTCAGGGAAGCATCGTTTAGTTTCAGCTTCTCCAACGCATCCCGCAGATCCGGGTATTTCGCCCCATCCGCCGGATACATGCCGCAGTATACCATGGAATTGACCTTTTTATAGCCCGGAAGCGGCTCTGCACAGGGATTATCCAGATCTGTCACGGTATCCCCCACTGCCGTGTCCTTCACATTCTTGATCGAGGCAGTCAGATAGCCCACCATGCCGGCAGACAGTTCCTCGCAGGGAATAAACTGCCCGGCTCCAAAATATCCTACCTCCACCACTTCCGCCGTTGCACCGGTGGCCATCATCTTGATCGAAGTGCCCTTGCGAACCCTGCCCTCTTTGATCCGGCAAAAGACAATCACCCCTTTATAGGAATCATATACGGAGTCGAATATCAAAGCCTGCAGCGGCGCATCCGGGCTTCCCTGGGGAGCCGGCACCTTATGCACCACAGCTTCCAGTACTTCTTCAATGCCGATACCATTCTTCGCCGAGATCAGGGGGGCATCCTGGGCCTCTATACCGATCACATCCTCAATCTCGTTCTTCACCCGCTCCGGCTCGGCGCTTGGCAGGTCTATTTTGTTGATCACCGGAAATACATCCAGATCATGATCTAATGCCAGATAGACATTGGCCAGCGTCTGCGCCTCGATCCCCTGCGCCGCGTCCACCACCAGAATCGCACCGTCACAGGCAGCCAGACTGCGGCTCACCTCATAATTAAAGTCCACATGACCAGGGGTGTCGATCAGATTAAAAATATATTCAATGCCGTCCTTCGCTTTATAAACGATGCGCACAGTCTGGGCCTTGATGGTAATCCCGCGCTCCCGTTCCAGTTCCATATTATCAAGAACCTGCGCCTGCATCTCCCTGCTGGTCAGAAGTCCCGTCTTTTCTATAATCCGATCCGCCAGCGTAGACTTTCCATGGTCTATATGCGCAATGATACAAAAATTCCGGATCCTGCTCTGCTCTATGGCTTCCATATACTTCCTCCTGCAATCTTTCTCATATGGAGAAAGTATATCAAATCCTGCAAAAGATGTCCACTCTCATCTCTCCGGTTCTTTCCCGCTTAAGACTAGATGCAGCACATGGGCCAATGGCTCACAGGCGTTATGTATTTCCTCCTCCGTATTATTCTGTGCTCCCATTTCAATCAACAGCGTCTTTGGACACAGATGCATGTTGTAGCGGTAAGCTTTCAGATAAATCCTGCGGGCAATCCCCGGATAATACTCGTTGCAGGCCGCCTGCATCTGAAACGAAAATGCCAGATTATCTTTCAGATAAGGGTTCTCCAAATAAGAAATCTCCCCCTTCGTCGTGCGGCTTAACCCGTTAAAGAACATAAACTGTGCGGTCGGCCTGCCCTGTAGATCCATGACAAGGCGTCTTTCGGCCGGCATAGCATCTCTGTGGAGGTCAATCACTACCTCAATAGAAGGATGCTCCGCCAGAAGCTTCTCAATCTCCGGCAGGGAATTGCTATAGGCATAATCCCTGTCCGCATCATAGCAAGCCGTATGGTGTATCACATTGTAGCCGTACTGCTCCCGCAAGAGGGAGGCCAGATACTCGCCGGCCCCCAGAATCCCGCTGTTACCGTCCCCCGGCAGAGAATCTACAAAGGCTTCCTGCGAATGGGTGTGATAGATCAGAATCTGAGGCTCATCCGCGCTTCCCTGCATACGCATGTCCCTGGAGAGCATCTCTTCTGCCTGCAAAAGACTCTCTCCGGCCCTGGTGGTGCTGTCCACCGCATAGAAAGCCTTGATGAGCGCATCATAATCCGTCAGATCCTGCCACTGGTAACGAAAACTTTTCTCTGCCACCGGCTGAAAAAGCACAGGGGCGTCATCCATCTCTTCTTCCTTCGTTTCCACTGGCTGCTCTGACAAATAGCGTTCGTTTTCTTTTAACAATTCATTTTCCAGACTCTGCTCCAGGTGCATGGCGTCCTCACCGTACTCCAGATCGCCCTCATGAATCGACTTGCGGTCTTCGTCACTGCCTTCCAGTACGAGAAGCCTGGCATAATCACTCTCCGTCACATTCTCCTGTGCATCATCCATCTCCAGACAAAAGAGAAATACCGGATATTCCAACAGTACGCCCCTGGTCAGCAGATCCCCTTGAAAGGATCCTCCCCTGTCTTCATTCATCCTGCGGATGACCGGAAGATAAGGCTCCATCACCAGCTCCTTCACCCAGTCCAGAAACGGCCCTTGTCCCTTCTCTTTCTTCTCTTCCTGTTTCATCCACTCTGTCAGCATAAAGAAAACAGAAATTATAACAAGTGTTATTAAAGCTATTCTGGGAATATTTTTTTTGATGTCCATACTAAGATATATGCAGTATGAACACGACTTCATGCCACCCGTCAGAAGATCAGCGCCTTGTTGATCCCATCACAGAGAATGTGGCTGATCTGCTGAATCTGCTGATCCACATCCTTGGTCGTCACATACATATTATTCAGTTCCTTTAAGGTCGCCGGTCTCTCGCCCATGGCATCCCCCACGATCGTAGCGGCATCCACCACAGTTGGTACGCCCAGCGCCAGCACCGGTACCTTGAGAGATTCCTGTGTGATGGCATTTCTGTGATTCCCCACGCCGGAACCGGGATGAATCCCCGTATTGGTAATCTGTATGGTACGGTTTAGCCGCTTCGTGGAGCGTGCCGCTAGTGCATCTATCACGATCACCACATCCGGCTTCGTCTCCCCGATGACACCCTTGATGATCTCGGCAGATTCCATGCCTGTCTTAGCCATGACCCCCGGCACCAGACTGCTCACCAGATGCATCTTGGTGCGGTTATAAGCCACCTTTCCATACTCCTTAACAATGTGCCTGTTGACAAAGAGATTATCCGCCACATTGGGTCCCAGAGAGTCCGCCGTGACCTCACGGTTTCCCAGTCCCACGACCAGAATAGACTGCTCCCTGTCGGGGTCCGGTAAGATATTGCGGATCTGATCGGCCAGAATTTCCGAAATCTCCTGATGATAATCCTCCTCCGGCTCCGTCATGGCAGGCGCCTCCAACGTAATATAAGTTCCCATAGGCTTGCCAAGCGCCTTGGCCCCATTTTTGGTTTCGATATAAACCCGCGTAATGTGCACATCCGCTTCTTCATTATATTCTTCTTCCACGATGACACCATGTAGTTCAGACTCTTTCTCTCCAATACTTTCTCTGGCTTCCAACGCCAAGTCCGTCCTGACATTCGACCAGCTGTCCATATCCTGCTCCTTCCTTCCCGCACTTACATAAAAGTACTGTCTGCAGCATCTTATGTTATATTTATATGCGTTTTCTTTTTACTTGCCCATTTTCTTTTCTATTTTTTGCAAAAATAAACAAAATATGTATTGACATCACCATTCCCATAAACTAATATAATATACGTGTGTTTCCATTAAAACGTCCGTGTCCGGCTTTAATGAGACACGTCTATAATACATTCAGTCAATCCTGACAGAAGGAGCATAGGAGGTGTAATTATGGCTAATATCAAATCTGCAAAGAAGAGGATCCTGGTAAACAAAACCAAAGCGGACAGAAACAAGGCAATCAAGTCCGGTGTCAAGACAGCGATCAAGAAAGTGACCGCTGCCATCGAGGCAAATGATAAAGAAGCAGCAAAAAGCGCACTGGTCGCTGCTACTTCCGCTATTGACAAGGCAACCAAGAAGGGTGTTTACCACAAAAATACATCCGCAAGGAAAGTATCCCGTCTTGCGACTGCCGTCAACAAAATGGCATAAAACAAAAAGAACACAAAAAACAACCCATACCGTCATGTGGGTTGTTTTTTTGTATAGGATTAGCGAAGCAGATCTCGGGATTGAGCCCACAGCGAAACATTTTATTTCGAGGCTGCGAAGCAGATCTCGGGATTGAGCTTCGCTCAATCCGTTAGCGGCTATGTCCACCGCCGCCGTGGCTTCCGCCTCCACCGCCGCTTCTGTGGCTTCCACCACCGCTGCTGCCGCTGCTCGTCTGGATTTTGCGCCTGGTCACGGTCTTTCTGATAAAGTGATCTTCCTGAACCCGGAAAACAGGCCTGCCGCCGGCTACATAGGTAACCGCTGTGGTCGTCTTCTTACCGCTCTTGGAACGCCAGTTACAGGTTATAAATATAACAGCCGCTATGATTCCTGCCACCACGGGCAAAAATCCCGGCACAGAAAGGCTGAATATATTAACCCCCATCATATCGTGATAGAAATCATTGACATAAGTCTTATAGGCACGATAAGGGTTCTTCTCCACATAACGGTACACATTGTCAAGGATATGATCGACCTGGGCCGCAGAATACGCATCCTTTGCCTTTCCGGTGGTACAAAACCAGGTGTAGATCGAACCGTCATCCTCTCTATACCAGTTATCTACCAACACAACGCCATCGCCGTTTGGCCTGTTATAACCGAATGCGTTTTCCTCCCAGAACTGCTCCGCATAGACCCGCACAAACTCATCATAACTCACGCCCGGTTCAATGGCTCTCGCATACTCCTTCAAAGATTCCTCTAAGGTAATCAACACAATGTCACAGCCGGTCTGTTTCTCCCGTCTGGCAATCAGCTTTCGCAGTTTCTCTTCCTGTCTGTCCGTCAGCACATCTGCGTAATCAAACACTCTCTCATCTGTCGTGCACTCTCCATTTGTCCGTTGATGATCCACTGCACCGGCGATTCCCCAATGTCCGACATAAAGAAGCAATATCGTGATGCCAAGTACCGCCAGAATGATATATATCCATTTAAAATAACGAAAATATTCTCTCATACGCGCTCCCCTTCTGCTTTCTATAAGATTTCCAATGCCCAGACAGCCATGTAACAGGCCGCCGTCACCGCCGCAAACACAGAAGCCGCATAGGAGAGCACTTTCGCCCTGGACACCGGTGTCGTACCGATCACCTTGCCGGTCTGCCCGTTAACATGATACTGATAAGTCTGCCCTTTGTACTGGTACAGATACTGCCATACCGGCATCAGAACATAACTCACCTCGTTTCGTGAGAGGTTCAGATTGTCCCGAAAGGGCCTGACACTATGATACCCTCCCAAAGACGCCTGCATCATCTCCCGCGATGCATTCCTGGCCTTAACCTGCGCCCGGTCCTCTAACTCCGATGCTTCCTGATTATAGATCTCCCCGTAAAACCCTGACATATATTTCGGGTCAAACCCTTGAAGCTCCTGATAATGATAAGGCTCCATCAAATCCATGATCCCATCTTCCATGGCATAAGAAGCATCCACAGGAATCCTGTTGAAATCTACTTCCATGTTACGGATAACTTCGTAATAAGAAGTTTCCGTATATTCCGTATCCCCGCTGGTCCAGCTTCTGATCTTCGTCCCCTCTCCCGCATAATCATAGGCCGCCTCATAATCGTACAGCCAGAACGGCACATAAATGCCTTCCATTTTTTCCAGACTTTTCGCTGACATGAAGTCCGAAGGTGTAAACAGTCTCCTGGAAAACTCCCGGTTCATCGCGTCCACCGCCGCCTGCTTATTCACTCGAAAAGGAAGGATCATATGAGGCTCATATACGCCTTCCACCCGTTCATTTAATACCAGATAACTGCCGCAGTGCCCGCACCGGCATGCCGATAGGTAATCCCTGGCTTCTATGGGTGCACCGCAGTTGACACACTGCGTCATGGAACTGTTATCAATTCTGTCCTCGCTGTCCTGCCCCTCACAGTGGGGACAATACATAGTCCCCCTGCCCGGCTCATATACCACGTTACCGCCGCAGTTTTTACACTTAAATAACATGTTATCTCCCCCTGTTATCTCGCTCTTGTTCATCCTTTTCATCTTATCAGATAATCAGGGAAAATGACAGCGTTCTTTTATGATCCTTCCTTATTTGTGCACAGACAGTCAAAGTGCCTGCCTGCGCCCCTGTGCTGGAACGGTCTAACGCTGTTTCTTTCGCTTGTTGTAGATGACCATGACACAGGCCGCCGCAAACATGATCGTCACAAGAACCGTAAGAATCAGGGCCTGCCTGCTGCCGGCTCCAAAAATCAGGCCCAAGGCCTCCCGCATACTGGCCACGCCAAAGATGGCAAAGATGGCAAAGGACAGATAATTCAGAATGCCTGCGGGCATCTTGCTCTTTAAGACCACACCCACAATCAAGCCGATCAAATCAGCCAGAATTAGTCCTATCGTACATCCCAGGAATACATAACAGGCATTATCGAAACTATGATTTGTGTAGGCGGCCGCCAGTGTGATGGCTGACAACTGCGTCTTATCCCCCAGCTCACCGATGAAAAAAGATATGAAAATGCCGATCACAGGACCGAAGCGGTGTTTTACCTCCTTCTCCTCCTCTCCTTCCTCATCTCCCTTGATGGTACTGTATGCGAACCAGAAAAAGGCAAGCGCAGCCGCCGCCTTAATGACCCGCATATCCAGATAACTGCCGAGCGCTGCACCCACTCCAACGGCCAGAAGATTCAGAACCGCCGTAGCCAGCCAGGTGCCTGTCAGGATGTGGGAAATCTTGTATTTGCCCGCCATCGCCACCAGGAGAAGCTGCGTCTTGTCACCCATTTCCGCAATAAATATCGTTGCCAGTACCGTCCAAAAAATAATCATCTTTTCTCTCTCCTAAATTTTGTCGTTTGTGATAAACCAAAAAGGACAGATACTATACGGTATCTATCCTTGTAAACTCTCAAAAGACACACGTACAGCACCCAGCCATACATGAGTCTCATCAATTAAGATATACCAGACTTAAGCCCCAGGGCCGCTGTCAGTATGTTGGCATATCGCGCCTGCCAATATTCCGCGCCGACTACTCCCTCATATACTATATTATTCCATTATAATCAGCCATGTAACCCGTGTCAATCAATTGAAACATCAAAATTTGCTGTTCGGCCCGCCCGCTACTCCCGTCCGTCCCAGCAATAGGTACACAGCTTGCACTTGTCGATGCCGACAGAAGCGATCATATCATCCAGTCGATGGTAACGAAGCGATGTAAAGTTCAGTTTCTCCCCGATCTTCTTAAGCATCTCCTTGTATTCCGTACTCTCCGGGTCTGCATAGACAGAAAGGTTCGGATACTTGTTATCCCCTTCTATCTCTTTGATCACCCGTCTGGCGATCAACTCCATCTCCGAGGTAGACCGGGAGAAATTCAGATACTTACAGCCAAAGAGAAGCGGCGGGCATGCCGGCCGGATATGTACCTCCTTGGCACCGCTCTGATACAGAAACTCCGTAGTCTCCCGAAGCTGCGTCCCTCGCACAATGGAATCGTCGATCAGAAGCAGCCTGCGGTCCTTGATCAGATCATGCACCGGAATCAGTTTCATCTTCGCGATCAGATCACGTTTACTCTGGATCGTCGGCATGAACGACCTGGGCCAAGTAGGTGTATATTTGATAAAAGGCCGGGAAAAAGGAATCCCCGATTCATTGGCATAACCGATCGCATGAGCCGTTCCGGAATCCGGCACACCCGCTACAATATCCGGCTTTACATCATCCCGCTTCGCCAGCATGGCGCCACAGCGGTAACGCATTTCCTCCACACTGACTCCCTCATAAGAAGATGTGGGATAGCCATAATAAATCCAGAGAAAAGTACAGATTTTCATATCCTTCCCGGGCGACACCAGAGTCCGGACCCCTTCCGGCGTCACAACAACAATTTCCCCCGGCCCGAGTTCACGTTCCTGCGTGTATCCCAAGTTCAGATAGGCAAAACTTTCAAAAGATATGCAACACGCGTTATCCTTACGGCCGATGGTAACCGGTGTGCGGCCGTAGCGGTCCCTCGCCGCATAGATTCCCTTCGGTGTCATGATCAGCATGGTCATGGAACCGTCCACCAGTTCCTGGACATACTGTATTCCCTCGATCAGATTATCCTTTTGATTAATAACAGCCGCTACCAATTCTGTGGCATTGATATCTCCTCCGCTCATTTCCAGGAAATGGCCCCTGCCATTCTTAAAGATTTCCTCCACGATCTTGTCTTTATTATTAATCTTGCCTACCGTAGTAATCGCGTAAGTACCATGGTGAGAGCGGATGATCAGCGGCTGTGGCTCGTAATCAGAGATACAGCCGATTCCCAGTGTACCCTGCATTTTGTTGACATCCTTGTCAAATTTGGTACGGAAAGGCGTATTCTCGATATTATGAATCGCCCGGTCAAACCCTGTTTCTTCGCTGTAAAGTGCCATACCCGCACGACGGGTTCCCAGATGGGAATGATAGTCTGTCCCAAAAAACAGATCAAATATACAATTCTCCTTTGATGCCACTCCAAAAAAACCGCCCATGATACCCTCCTGTTTCTATGTTGTCTCTATATCATCGCTATATTATCTTTGTATTGTCACTGTATTATTTCTATGTTATCTGTGCAGAGTCACTGTCTTATTTCTATGCCGCTTCCGTTCTTATTTATATGACTGCCTGTTCTGCTAAGCTTCCATTCCGCCAGTCTTATGATATATCTCACATCCGCATCTGCCCCGTTCCTTTACCCGGCGAAGTACTTCCTCTGCACGTCTGTATAGACATTTAAAGTCTTCTCCGGCCTCACCGACAGCCACACCGGCGCTCAGGGTGACCACTGGCATTCTATCATCCATATGCATCAGCCTGTCATTCAGAAGCGCAATCCTTCTGCGGATACCGTCCACATGATTGGCCGAAAGCCCCGCGATCCACAGCGCAAACTCATCTTCCTCCAGTCTTCCAATCCTGTCACAGCCTCTGAAATTTTCTTGTAGCAAAGCAGCAACTCTCTGTAGCACCCTGTCTCCCGTATCCTGTCCAAACCGCTCATTGATCTCTTTCATCCGGTCCACATCCAGAATCAGCAGACATCCATGGGCGCCCTCTTTCAGAAGCATCTGATCCACAAGCTTCTTAAAATACTTTCGATCCGCCACCCCGGTAAGCGCATCCTGTGCTCCATTACGATTTGGCCGGTCTGCGGGATGTGCAAGCCGATTTTGCTGCGTATCCTGTGACCTTCCACGATGCCGCAGTATGTTTTTCATCGTATGTCCTCCTCTTAAGACGGATTACATCCTTCCATTCCATCAGGTGTCATTCTTCTTAATAACATACCATACCTATCATAGCAGACTCACAAATTGAAAGCAACTATTGCTGTTTCATAAATTTCGCAGTACATTCTGTTCTTTACAATGCACACAAAGAAGCTCACAAAGAACACCGGAAACTTTCTTCCACGTCCTTGCATAGTCATTTCCATTGTGCTAGACTAACAATAGAAGCAACCAATCAACCGTTTTCTAAATAAGGAGGGAAATTCCCATGTCGCTTAGAAAACTCTTTCGCACGATCGCGGCAGTCACACTGTTATCAGTCCTCTTTGTCACCCCGGTCTCTGCTCACGGACATCATCATCGTCAGGCAGCGGTGGTAACAGTAACTGATACCAGCTACCCGGTCTGCACCGTGGATGGATGTCTTGAAGAAGGCCATCATACCCACGACGGATATGACTATTGTGGGTATGACCACGCGAGCGGCTACTGTGACGGTACCTGCGCAACTGTCAGTACGACAACTACGACCCGCAGCGTACGCAGCGGACATCATGGATGTCATCACTAATCATCAGACAGCAATTGTGAACGTATAAAGTGCGAAAACAACAACGAAACAGGCTGGTCTCTATAGGATGAGAGATCAGTCTGTTTTGTTTTCAGCCACTTATGACGATACCGATACGCTTTACTGCTACATCAGTTTATTCACGATTGCTTTAACCGCAATCGGTGCCCCCGCTATGATCATATCCAGTGCATCATTTCCGGACACATCCAGTATCATTTTGCATTTCTCCCTGTTCTTAAGCTCAGAAGCCGCCGCCATTGCTTCACATATCGTATGATTTCTCTCATTCACCCCGAAATCTTTCATTCTTTGTAAAGAATACTCCTCAAGCGTCTTCCATTCATCATCCAGTATCGTTATGGCTCCCGCCCGGTCAATGGTCTTTTTTCCCATCTGTTCTGCTTTATTTTCCATCCGGTCCGCTTTATTTTCCACCCGATCTGCATTCGCATTCTTTTGGGGGACAATATGTATGCCGCCTGCATCTATGATCTGGTCACCATAAAGAATCTGACCGTCGACTGCAACGGCTCTCTCCGGGCCGCTGTATACGGCGTCCCCATTACCCATACAAACGATCAGCGCACTGCGGATTTCTCTGATATGATTCATGTCCAAAGCCGTTATGTAGAAACACATTCCTGCATAATTTTCTATTTTCAACGAACAGATACCCGTTCTCTCCTGCTCCGGTATTTCTGCCAAAATAATCGTGCCAAGCGGTATCACTATATTTTCATCATAGGAAATCACGCCTTTTCCGATCTTGAGTTTTCCCGCTTCCATGACATACTTAATTTCTTTTGTCTTCAGCCTGTCTGCCAGTCCTTTGAAGTCGCCCATCGCACTCTCCCTTTATACCTCATAGTTCAAGCATCATTTTACCATAGTTTCCGGTTTTCGGGTAGACTTCTTGCGAACTTAATGTTTGTCAGGATTACAAATACTGGCTGAACAGTTCAGCAGGCTGTTTTTCTGAGACACTGATTTTGTATAGAAAGCCGCCCCAGAACGAATCATCTGCCCCATTCGTATCTTCCACCCGTATCACATCAAATCCCGGAACAAAGAGAGCAATGAGCCATATGCCCATTACCCGTCTTTTCCATTTCCATAGTTTCTGTTTTATTTTTCCTGTTCTTCTTTCTGACGCTTCTTTGTCTGCCTCCACGCCGTCCGTCTCTACATAGGCGATAGCGTAGCCGGAGAACAAATCCGTACTCACATCTACGCCTGTGGGTGTGGGTTTTGCCGGTTTTGTGGGGATCGGCAGGCTCTGTGCATCACTGTCGAGTTTGTCATTGTTCCCTCCTTTTAGGCATAAATATTAATCTGGCGTATGCTCAATACGGTGATAATCGGATATGATGTTTCCTAATGTGATGCTTTCTAAACTTTGGCATAGGTCATTTCTTATTTTCTCATAAGAGCAGTCCAATACATTATGGATATTTTTTCCTATGGGGCATAGCTGCGAAGGCAGTGAATGAATGCCTATAAGTTTGGAACTAAAGGCTGGCTCTATCGCTTTACATATACGGTATAAGGTCACTTCATCCGGCGGACAGTTCAGTGTTGTTCCGCCTGTCCCGAATCTCACAGATATTATGCCATCCTTTTTCAATGAACTTATAATATTGCGGATTGTGACAGGATTGATCCCGGTTGATAACGCCAGAAGTTCACTGGTTACCTTCTGCTTATCCCCATATTCATAAATAAAAATAAGACAGTGAATCGCAACCGAACATTTTGTACTGATATGCATGACATTACTCCTTTCCGCGTTAGATTGTAGCATATATTTTTATTGCTGTAAATCTTGACACTACACCATGCGCCTGTTATAATGGTGTAAATTTTAGATTTACAGGAGGAGCAAGCATGAAAGTTTCACAGATTATTTTTAGCCCGACAGGAGGAACGGAAAAGGTTGCAGATGCCATAACGAATACATGGGGACTGCCTGTAAATAAAATTGATTTGTCCAATGCAGAAATCGATTATTCCTCGCTTAGTTTTGAAAAAGATGATATTGCGCTTATTGCAGCTCCGTCTTTTGGCGGACGTGTTCCAAGCCTTGCCACTCAGAGAATCTCAAATATTCATGGCAGTCATACCCCCTGTGTAATTGTCTGCGTATATGGCAACAGGGCATATGAGGATACCCTGATTGAATTAAGCGATGCTGCTGAAAAAAGCGGCTTTCAGGTAATTGCTGCCATTGCCGCCATCGCAGAACATTCTATTATGCACCAGTATGCTGCAGGCAGACCGGATACTAAGGATAAAAAAGAATTAAGCGGCTTTGCGAAAAAAATATTAGAGAAAATAAACAGTAATCTGACCAGTCTTTCCACACCGCAGATTCCAGGAAACCGCCCCTACAAGAAAGCGGCTGGAATCGGCTTAGTACCCAAAGCGGACAATAACTGCACAGACTGTGGTCTTTGCGCCAGACAGTGCCCTGCACAGGCAATCAGCAAAGAAAATCCAAAAGTTACGGACAGTAAAAAATGTATTTCCTGTATGCGCTGTGTCGTACAATGCCCGCAGTCATCCCGTAAAGTAAAT
>CATOMC010000008.1 GCA_951801245.1 uncultured Lachnospiraceae bacterium | reverse complement strand
CTTTCCGGTGGATGGTTGATTGTTATTCGACATCTCAATTTTACCATAAACCAGTGAGGAGTTGTTTTATTTTGTAACAAAGAGGATCCCGTATTTATGCGGGTTCTGGTGTTTCGCAAACGCCTATTATGTGGAGCATTGAAAGGAGACATACCGGGACAATACCGGCCTTCTGCTCTTTGGTGACGTGGGAACCGGGGAGCCCTTTTTTGCCGGTTGTATTGCCAATGCCCTGCTTGACCGTGACGTGCCGGTACTGATGATTAATTTCCCGTCCATCCTAAACCGGCTGACCGGTGTGTTTGCCGAGGAAAGGGCAAACTTTATCGCCAGCCTGGACGATTAAAGCCTGCTTGTCATTAACGATTTAGGCGTGGAAAGGAATACCGAGTATGCCATGGAGCAGATGTTCACCGTCATTGACAGCCGGTATCGGAGCAAGAATCTTCTGGAAAGAATTTCCGGGAGGAAGGAGCCACGGCGACCAAAGCGGCGGCAAAGGAGATTGTGAGGAAAGGATAACAAAATCTGATTGCATGAAAAGGAGAATTTATGAGCAGCGAGAAAATCACAGAGGACACGACCACCACAGCACCGGCTTAGGACGCTCCCGCACTGGTGAAAAAGATTGGCCGGACTACCTATATTGTGCGGGTTCATTTCAACAAGACGAGCAAGGAAACCATGAGCGACAAAATCAAGCGTATGCTGAAAAATGAGATACGGCAGATGTAACAGTTTAAAGGCTGGGAATTGGAGAAATCTGATTCTCAGCTTTCTAAGCAAGGATTTTGAAGCTGTAAGCAACTTTCTTTTTTAGAAATTTTATGGTAAAATATCAAAAAGAGGAGGCTTAGATATGGGATTAATTCACAGTTACGCTTTATGAAACAATAAAGGTGGAGTTGGAAAAAGTACGATAACATTTCACTTGGCAATGAGATATGCAGAACTTCATCCACAAACCCCAATATTAGTTATTGACTTGTGCCCGCAAGCTAATTCAAGTATGATGCTTCTTGGAGGCGGCTCTGTTGGTGAAGAAAATATAATAAACTTTTGTAAAGAGGCAACTCCGCGCTCTGTTGTTGGTTATTTAAGTACTGTCATTACAAATGGACGTGGGCACAGTTACCAGGCCCATATAAATTTGTTGTGAATGTGTCTGATTATAATACTAATGCCCCACAAAATTTATTTTTACTATGTGGAGACGAGAATTTAGAGCCTATGGCACCAGCAATCAATGAGGCTGCATCTGCTAAGGCTTTAACTCCGACAGCTCAACCATGGAAGTAGATTCAAGAAATTACAAAAATTTCATAGAGGATATTACTGAATCAAACAATGAATGGTTAGTTTTTATTGACACCAATCCAAGTTTTAGCATATATACCCAGATTGCAGTATCGGGAGCAGAGAGATTGTTAGTACCAATAAATGCCGACGATTCTTCTAAAACAGCAGCTTCTGCTATGGTGGCATTATTGCATGGTACAAATCCTCCCATCCTATATACGGATCATGGACTTATGCTAAAATGGCAAATGAACAAGGTATTATAGTGCCTAAGATAAATATGTTAATTGGAAATAGATTAACACAATTTAAGGGTTCTGCAGATGAAATAATTGTAAATTTGTAGTGAAAGTGGGTGAAGATGTTGACAGTAACAGAACAGATAGACCAGAAACATCAGGAAGATTTACAGAGGCTAAGAGGTTTTCGCCTGCTTGATGATGATTTCCTCACAAAGTGTTTTGAGGGAGATACGGCAGGTATAGAATTGGTATTGCAGATTGTGCTGGAAAAGCCGGATTTAAAGGTGCTGGACGTCCGCACCCAGGTATTTGTGGAGAACTTGTTGAACCGTTCAGTGAGGTTGGATATCCTGGCTACGGACAGCACAGGGGCAAAACTGAATGTAGAAGTACAGCGCTCCGACAAAGGAGCCGGGAGAAAAAGAGCCAGGTATAACAGCAGCATGATGGACGCAAACCTTTTGAAGAAAGGCGAGGACTTCGACAAGTTGCCGGAAACGTGGGTAATCTTTATCACAGAGAATGACGTAATGGGAAAAGGGCTGCCGCTCTATCCAATTGAGCGGTGCTTTTTAGGAACTGGGGAAAGATTTGAGGACGGTTCGCACATACTGTATGTAAATGGCGCTTATCGTGGAGATACGCCAATCGGGAAGTTAATGCATGACTTCTCCTGCACAGACGCAAACGACATGTACTATGGGACACTGGCAGACAGGGTGAGATTTTTCAAAGAGAGCAAGGAGGGAATCGAGATTATGTGCCGTGCTATGGAAGATATGAGGAATCAGACATTGAAAGAGGGAGCAATCAATTCCGCAAAGAGAATGTTGGCAGATGGGATTTTGACGCTTGAAAAAATTGCGGAATACGCAGGACTTCCACTTGACGAAGTGAAAAAACTGAAAGCAGAACGGACAGCATAGTAAAACCGTAGGCCGGGAATCTAAAAAACAGGTTTCCGGCCTTATTTTTTTGCCCTGAAATGTAAATTTTTTGTGAATTTGATTAAAAAGTCCTATACAAAACGTCACTGGCAAAACCGCAAAAAGCATCCTGATTTCCTGCGGCGCGCGGCTGGAGGTATTCGATATTGCCGAACTGCGGGAGATCACAGCCTATGATGAGCTGGAACGACACCCTGGGGGACAAAAAAACCGCCCTGTTCCTCATTATGAGCGATACCGATGACAGCTTTAACTTTAACTTCCTGATTTCCATGTGCTACACCCATCTGTTTAAGGAAAAGGAGTTCCATGTCTGATTGCAATAAAAGCCTCAACTCTCGGGAGTGCGGTATTCCGAAGGGCTGACACCCACAAGCTTTTTGAACATGGAGGAAAAGTATGTGGCGTCATGGTAGCCGACCATTTCCGAAATGGCATAAATATAGATATCGGTTCCGCGCAGCAGTTCCTTGGCTTTGGTGATGCGCAGTTGGTTGATATAGTCGGTCAGAGACAGGCCGGTGGCTTTTTTAAAGGTCCGGCTTAGGTGGGAGGCAGAAATATGAAGGGCATCCGCAAGCTGTTCCAGGGACAGGTCTGCGGCAATATTTTCTTCTATATATTGCATCGCCTTTTCGGTAAGCTGTCCCTGAATGCCGGCAGTATCCTGCAGGCTGAGTTTCAGGGTGAGGAACATTTGCATAACGGCCTGTTCCAGTGTGAAGATATCATTGGCCAGACGGATGGTGTTAAGGTATTCTGAGGCAATGGGAACTATGGCGGCAGAATGCAGGGCTGGTTCTGCATCGAGCGGGCGGGTGTTCGACTTTTTGATGGTGATGCGGGAACAGATGTAATATATCTGGGCGCATATGGTTTTTACATCCTGTGCGTTGATGAAGTTACGCTTAAATTTTGCAAAAAGATTCTGCAGCAACGTCTCGGCATCCCGAAACTGCCAGTCTAACAGCAGATTTTCGAACTGGAACAGATCCAGAGAGTTTTCAGCAGTCAGATCGCATTCTTCGTCTAACTCTTCTGAAAAGAAAGAGACATTGTTTTCCGCATAGAAATTCAGGGTCAGTGCACGGATTGCTTCCGTGACAGCCTGCCGGAACTGGGCGGGAGTATCGTGGAAGCGGCTGATGCCTACAGAGATTTCCCGGGAGTCCAGCAGTCTGGTGATGGCTTCAATCTCACAGCAGTTTTTGCGTATGATTTCCGGATCTTTGTAAAAGTAGATGGTTATCACCAGATTGTTGTAGCGATAGCAGTAAGCATTTTTCTTTTCATCTATGATGATCTTTTTTAAGGAACGGATATCTTCATTGTAAGGGATCAGACGAAAAGCCGCAATATAGTAACTTTGCAGGGAGAGATTGTACTCGTGCAGTTTTTGTGCAAACTGGGGCTGATAGGGATGATCGGTCATTTCTAATAGGAACTGCTCTTTTAAGAAGGCCGTTTTCTCTCGGGCGATGTTGTCTGTGTGCTTGGAGGTGACAAGCTGATTCTGGGCGGTCTGAACCGCTTCAAACAGTTCCTGCTTGTTCGTTGGTTTCAGGATAAAGGCAGACACGTTGTACTGGATGGCGGTTTTGGCATATTCAAAGTCTGCATAGCCGGTGAGGAGTATGACTTTCTTTTCGGGAAAGTGTTCAAATACATATTTTGCCACGGCAAGTCCGTCCGCTTCCGGCATTTTGATGTCCGTTATGATGATATCAACGTCGTGCTGCTCCAAAAAGGCAATGGCTTCTAGACCGTCACTGGCAGTGCCGGCCACCTCACAGTCTATGGAATTCCAGTTCATAAATTCGGCAATTCCTTTACGCATTGTGGATTCATCATCTACGATCAGAAGTTTAAATGTCATACATATATCCATCTGCGCGTTGCGGCGCGCGGTCTTGTGAATTGTTGAATACGCCTTTTTATTCAACATTGTTGACTGAAGTGGTCATATCAGCACAATTTAAAGCTGTGTTTCGCGGAATCCGGAAAGAAATCGTAGTGCACAAGTTAGGAACACTTTCTATTTTGATCCGTGCTTTCTCTCCGAAGAGAAGTTCCAGACGTTTATCCAGATTTCTCAAACCTATATGGGTGTGCGAATCCTCTGCGGATGAGGAGATATCGCGGACATCGGGAATTCTGGAAAAGCCGATGCCGTTATCGATGATTGCAATCTCCATTTCCGGTTCGGAAGAATCTCCGGGTGTGAGGGGAACAATCTGTATGATCAGCTTTCCTTTGCCTTTCTTTGGCTCTAAGCCATGGATAATGGCATTTTCCACAAGCGGCTGAATACAAAAGCAGGGAACCCGGCATGTCATCAGTTCCTCGGGAATCCGTATGACGCAGTCGATACGGTCTTCAAAGCGGCACTGCTGCAGATATATATAAAACTTCACATATTCCATTTCTTTATCCAGTCCGATAAAGTCGGTTTCCTTCGAGAGGGTGTTTGCTTTCAGAAGTTCTCCCAGAGAAATGACCATCTGATAGATTTCCTCGTTGTGGATAATCTGAGCTTTCCATGCGATCGTGTTGAGCACATTAAAGAGAAAATGGGGATTCATCTGGGATTGCAGTGCCCGGATTTCCGCATTTTTCAGCAGCAGTTGTTTCTGGAAATTGTCTGTATAGTAAATATCTAGCTGCTGCAGCATTTGGTTAAAGGAATCGGCCCAAATTTTGAACTCATGATACATTCTCATCGGCGGAAGCCTGGAACTTGTGCCGGCCGAAATCTGGTTGATATGATAAATCATCCGCTTGATCGGTGCCGTGATCATCTGGCTGATAAAGATTGCGGCGGCTAGGGCAATCAAAACGGTAAGAACCAGAAACAGAAGATAGGTTTCCAGCGTACTGTTTAAGTCTTTCAGCAGCAGTTCTTTGGGCGCAATGACAGCGGAGGTAAGCCCTAAACCGGGAAGGCGCTCTGAGGCTACAAAATAATGTTCGTTGTTAAGTACTTCTTCATGAAAAGCAGCAGGCTGTGAAGCATAGGAGGAAGAAAGAGAGGCGAGTGCATGGCACTCTTCGTTGAAAACTTCATTTGACACAAGTGTCATATTTTCATTGTAAAGGCATATGAACCAGGTCGGATCAAGGCCCTCCACGCAATATTGCATCCATTTTTGGCGGTTGATCTTTATAAAAAATGTTCCCATATAGTATCCGGTATTGCTGTTAAAAAGGTTGCGGATAAAATAAATGTTGTTTTCGTCAAAAGGCAGTGTCTGGCACATGAGATTGGTGCGGGTGGTATCAAGGCGTTCGAGCAGGGCTTCATTTTGTTTGGCATAGGGTTCAAAAGAACCGGAGGTATAAATATGGAACAGGGAGCCGTCCTTACTGATGATAAAGATGGAATCCGTAAAGTTATGGCTGGCGATGGAAGTCCTGTGGTACATGGACGACATCTGCCGTTCAATGGCAAGTTTCGTATCATATCCAACATGGGAGGAATCCGGGGATTCCAGCGTCTCAAGAAGCAGCATGTCCGACAAAAACAAAGGCGCAACAGAATCCACAGCGGTAATCTGGTCGGACATTTTCTGATTGACTTGGCTGAGCTGAGAAGTAAAAGATCTTTCATAGTTTTCCATCAGGATATGGGCGGTCTTATTATAATAAAGAATCCCGGAACACACCAAAATGACCACTATGGTCAAACAGATTGTCATCGTGATGAACATACGCAAAGAGATGATCTTGTGGGGATTTGCCTGTAAACTCATACCTGATTTCGCGGCCTTTCTAATTTTATAACATTTAAGGATGTCGATCCTGCGTCTACTATATGATATACACATTTATATTACCACATCAATGCACTTTCCGAAGTAAGCAAAATTTTTAAAGAAGAGAGCATCATAGTGAAAGAACACATCTCCCTACGGCCATTTCCAGAGAAAAGAAAGGGAAAGGATGATAAAATAATGTAATATTGCAGCAAGGCATTTTATTCAAATAACAGTCTTTACGGGATACAATTTCCTTATCGCGATAACAATTTTCAGGCAAAGCAACAGGTTGGAATTTCCATTTTCAATCGCGGGATTTGTGTATATGCGCTGTCTGACACAAACCCGTTGCAAGTATCCTCTCCATGAACGAAGAGGAAAGCAGCGCAGAAATGAGGGAAAACATATGAAAAAGAAAACAAGCAACAGAGTATGGGGACTTGCCCTGAGTGGGTTGATGGTGCTTGGGCTGACGGCCTGCGGCAACACGGCGGGCGGTGAAAGCGGCACAGCAGATCAGAGTAAAACAGAAGAAACAACGGCACAGGGTATGGAGCAGAGTGCAGAGGCTTCCGGGGACAAAATCGTCCTGGACGTGATTAATTATCATGTGGGAACAGACTATGCGGCAGAATATTATGCGTATCTGTTTGAGGCATTCCAGCAGACAGAGGAAGGCAAGAATGTGGAGTTTCATTTTGAGGAGATACCGACCACAGATGCCTTTAATCAGAAGATTAAACTGTTGATTTCCAGCGGTGACCTTCCGGATATCGTATTTAACGGTGGCAACAATATTACGGAATTGGCGGCGAAATCCGGTAAGGTGGCAGATCTGACACCGTATTTTGAGGCAGACCCGGAGTGGAGAGCCCTGTTTGATGAAACATCACTGGAGTTTAATACGGTGGACGGGAAGATATACGGTGTGCCGGTTTCCAAAGAAATTTCTTATATCTACTATAATAAAGATCTGTTTGCACAGGCAGGGATTGAGGCACCGGAAGTAGCTTATGCAGACTGGAATGCCTTTTTTGAAGCCTGTGACAAACTGAAAGCGGCGGGCATCACGCCGGTAGGCATGGACACGGCCGACTCCGGATGGCTGACCAATCTGTGGATGAGTGCACTGATCGGTACGAACGGAGAAGCAGGGAATCAGTGGATGAACAGCATGTATCCTACAGACTTTAATACGCCTGAGGTCGTTGCGGCGGCGGAAACGGTGCAGAAAATGTTCCAGGAATATACAACACCGGATGCAGTGGGCGGTAAATATGATCCTATGGCGACACATTTCTTTAACGGGGAAGTGGCAATGTTCCCTAACGGCCCGTGGATGATACCGGATTTCTCCAATACGGAGAAAGCGCCGGAAGGATTTGATGATAAGGTGGGCATTATGCTTCTTCCAGGAAACGGCATGGAGATGGTTCCCACACCCGGTGATATGGTAGGTGCCTCAGAAGAAGAGAAGATCAAAGCGGCTGTTGATTTCCTGAAATTTGAAACGAAGCCTGAGAATCAGATCAAGGCACTGGAAATGACAGGCCTGCAGCCGGTATCCAATGATCTGGAGATTCCTTCGGCTCTCACAGAAAGCGATCCGTTGATGGCGCAGGTACTGGAGATTCAGAACCAGGCGAAAGTCACATATGGACAGAATCAGGCTTACTGGTATCAGAATACGATAGATACGTTCTCCACAGAACTGCCTGAACTGGCGTATGGAAACATCACACCGGAAGAGTTTTGTACGAAGCTGTCCGAATCGGCAAAGAAGAATCAGGAATAACATTTCGCGGGGCTGCTTTGACAGTCCCGCTTTTTATGGGCCAGAAGAACAATACGCTGGGAGGGAGAAAAGATTGAAAATAAAAAATAGAGGACTTTGGATTGCCCTGTTCACGGTACCGTGTATGCTGTTGTTTGCGCTTGTCTATGCGGCGCCTATCGTGACGGTTGTATATACTTCTCTGTGTAACTATACAACATTTTCGGCGCCAGAATTTGCTGGATTCAAGAATTTTGTGACAATTTTTGCGGATGAAGGCTTTCGGGAATCCATTAAGAATACGCTTCTGTGGGTGGTACTGCAGTCCACATTCCATGTGACGCTGGGACTTGCGATGGCGCTGGTACTTAGAAGGAAGCCAAAGGGCTGGAAGATTGTACGTACTGCTTATATGATTCCCAATATCGTACCAACGGCGGCAACGGGCGTGATGTTTACTTTGTTGTTAAACCCGAGTTTCGGCGTGATCAGACCGCTTTGGGAGAAGCTGGGGCTTAATATGAATCAGGTTCCTAATCTGTTCGGAAATTCCAAATATGCATTCTGGACAGTCACCTTTACCTGGATCTTGTATTCCGGTTTTAATACCATTATTTTCCTGGCGGAAATGGGAGCCGTGGATCAGGGAATCTATGAGGCGGCCCGGGTAGATGGGGCAAAGCCCTGGCAGGTAGATCGGTATATCACGCTGCCGCTGATGAAAAACATTTTCGGCACTTGTGTGACGCTTGCTTCCGTTGCGATGGTGTCACAGTTTGACATTATTTATATGACCACAAAGGGCGGACCAGGCAGCAGTACGTTAAACCTGCCGATTTATCTGTATAAGGCGGCGACCCTGGAAAATAATTACGGCAAAGCCAATGCTGTCGGCGTTATCCAGATTGTGATCGGTATATCGCTGGTGCTTGTGATACAGCGGTTGTTTATGGTAAAAGCCGGAGAGGAGGACGGAAAATAGATGAAAAAAACACCACAAGGCGCTATTTATGCGGCCAAAATTGCAAAATATTTGTTTCTGCTGTTTTTCACACTGATTGCAGTGGGACCGATTCTGTGGGCGGGGATCAGTTCTTTTAAGACCTATGCGGAGATTAATTCTTCTGCGCTTTCCTGGCCTTCGTCTTTTAAGCTGGATAATTATAAGGCGGCTTTTCAATATGCACCGATTGCCAGATACTTTTGTAATAGTGTGATCATTGTGGGAATCAGTGTGATAGTGACAGTCATTCTGGTGGCTATGTGTGCTTATATTATCTCCAGATTCCGGTTCAAATTGAAAACGTTGATCGTGCTTCTCATTTCGGCATCTCTGATGCTGCCTGCCCAGGCCATATCACAACCTTTGTTTGCCATTTTTCAAAAGCTACATATTTTTGATACAAAGGCAGGACTGATCATTGTGTATTCTGCCATGGGGATTCCGATGTCCTTTTTTGTGATGGTCAGCTACTATAAGACCATTTCCACGGCACTGGAAGAATCCGCCTACATAGACGGCGCTTCCTTTTTGCAGACATTTCTATGTATCATTCTTCCGCTGGCGCAGCCGGGACTTGTGACGATAGCGTTATTGCAGTTTATCAATACCTGGAATGAGTTTTATTTTGCCCTGATGCTGACCAGTGGGGATTCGGCAAGGACGGTTCCAATCGCTTTGAATTATTATATGGGGACCTTCGCCAATAATTATTCTGCGCTGTTTGCGGCAGTGGTAATGACGGTACTGCCGACGATTCTTTTGTTTATTGTGCTGCAAAAGCAGGTGGTGGAGAGCCTGACGGCGGGAGCGGTCAAAGGGTAAGAAGAAGTTCTAAAGCTCACGCCAGAGGGCGTTTCGCTAAGAACATCTAGGAGTTGCTTTGCAACTCCGTCTTACCCGGGAGAATGCCAAAGTGCGGGCATTCTTCGTGGGTGCGGTGTTGTGAAAGACAGGAGAGGGAGGAAATTATGATCACAGGGAAAGAACCAATATATCCGGTTGAGGAGTGGACGGTTACGGAAAATGCTTTTGACCGGGAGACGAATTACCGGAATGAGACGACTTTTTCTTTGTCCAACGGGTATATCGGGACAAGGGGAACTTTTGAGGAAGCTTATGATTTTGATGAGGATACGGGGCTTGAAGGAAATTTTGTAAACGGGTTTTATGAGGGGGAGAAGATTCGTTACGGGGAGGCCAATTTCGGATCGCCGCTGTACAGTCAGTCCCTTTTAAACCTGCCTGATTTAAAAGAGACCAAGCTTTTTATTGATGGAGAACTGTTCCATATGGAGCATGGACAGGTCACAGAGTATGCCCGAATGCTGCATATGAAGGAAGGATTTCTGGAGCGGAGACTTGTGTGGACATCCCCCGGGGGAAAGGCAGTGCGGATACGGACGATGCGTCTGGTGTCTTTTGCCATGGAGCATATCATGGCATGCCGGTATGAAGTGACTCCGTTAAATTTTACGGGGAAAGTGCGGTTTGTGTCAAAGTTGCAGGCAGACGTGGAGAACCATACGAGGAAGACGAATCCCATCGTTGATTACGGGCCGTTTGGAAGGAAACTGAAAGCAGAGCGGCTAGAACAGGAAGAAGGACGACTCTACTATGAGGGAACCACGCAGAACAGCCGGCTTACCGTAGCGTGCGGCAGCAGTCACAGCCTGCGGGAGCAGGATGCTTTCGGGATGTCGGAGGAAGAAGAGCAGAAACCGGAAGTCTGCTGTGTACCGGAAGGGCATGCAGGAGAACTGGAAGCTGTCTGTGTGTTTGAAACGAAGGCCAAACAGGGAAGGAAGCTTATTCTGGATAAGATGATCTGCTACGCCACTTCTCTGGATACGGAACGTGATGATCTGGAACGCTTTGTGCGCACAGAACTTCATCGGGCGCAGGAGACAGGTTTTGAAACACTGATGAAGCGGCAGGAAGAGTACTTTAGCCGCTTTTGGGAGACGGCAGATATTACGATTGCGGGGACGGGAGGCAGCGCCCTGATACAAGGGCTTCGTTTCAACCAGTTCCATGTCTTTCAGTCAGCGGGCAGGAATGGCAGGACGGGAATGGGAGCCAAGGGTTTATCGGGAGAGGGCTACGAGGGCCACTACTTCTGGGACACGGAGATGTATGTACTGCCCATGCTGATTTATACGGAACCGGAGACGGCACAGAAGCTGCTGGACTACAGGTATCACACCCTGGACAAGGCAAGAGAACGGGCGCGGGTATTAGGGCATGAAAAGGGGGCATTGTTCCCCTGGCGTACTATCAATGGAGAGGAAGCGTCCACCTACTATCCGCTGGGTACGGCGCAGTATCATATCAATGCGGATATTGCCTATGCGCTTACTTTATATCTGCAGGCCACAGGCAATGTATCATATCTGAAAGAAAAGGGTGCGGAACTATTGGCAGAGACTGCCAGAATCTGGGCGGATGTGGGAAGCTTTGCAGAGTGTAAAGGAGGCAGATATTGTATCTGCTGTGTGACAGGACCGGATGAATACAATGTGTTAGTAGACAACAATTTCTATACGAACCTGATGGCGAGGGAACATCTGCGGGATGCGGCGGCGGCCATACGATGGCTGATACGGGAGGAACCGGCGGTTTATGAGAGGCTGAAAGCGAAAATATCTTTTGCGGAAAGTGAACTGGTTTTGTGGGACGAAATCGTGGAAAAGATGTATTTCCCTTATGAGGAAAAACGCGGGATTTATCCTATGGATGACGGATTTCTGATGAGAAAACCATGGGAGGAAGAGAAGATTCCACCTGAAAAGAGGGCATGGCTTTACGAAAACTATCATCCCCTATTCATCATGCGGCACCGGATGTCCAAACAGGCGGATGCCATGCTGGGGTTCTATCTGCACAGTCATCTTTTTACGAAAGAGGAAATCAGGAGAAACTACGACTTTTACAAAGAAGTGACGTTACATCATTCGTCCCTTTCCACCTGCATCTTCGGGATCGTGGCCTGCGGCATCGGTTACGTGGAGGAAGCGTATACGTATTTCATGCAGTCGGCCAGAATGGATTTGGATGATTATCACAATAACTTCTACGCGGGCATTCATGCGGCCAATATGGCGGGGACCTGGCAGACGGTGGTGAACGGGTTCGGGGGAATGCGCTGTCAGGACGGTGTGCTGCGCTTTGAGCCGGTACTTCCAAAAGCCTGGGACAGATACGCTTTTAAGGTCCAATATCAGGGAAGTATATTGGAGATATCCGTGACGAAAGAAAATGTTATGCTTTCCCTGCTTAAATGCCCCACTGCGGGAGAGAAAATCAACGTTACCGTATATGGAGAACAGGCTGAATTGGAAGAAGGCAGACAAGTCTGTTTTGCACTGCGGGACAGTGGATTCTTATCGACGGAAACAGGGAGCGCCGGCAGGTGATAGAGAGAGGAAAGTGCAGATTGCTTTTATTGAACATTTGTGAGAGACAAGATAGGAGGGTACCTTGAAGGAATATAGGGTGGATAAAAAGTACAAGGCAGTCTTTTTTGACTGGGACGGGACGGCGGTGTTGTCCCGGAAGGCACCGGTGGAGGAAGCCGTGGCGGCCATGAAGCCTCTGTTACAGCAGAGCATCAGACTGGTGATCGTCAGCGGCACCACCATGGAGAACATAGCGGGCGGTGAGATAGCAAAATATTTTACGAAGGAGGAACTTGCCAATCTGTATCTGGGGCTTGGCAGAGGAGCCTTTGACTATGCATTTCGGGACGGGGAAGCTTATGTATTTCATGACAGGCTCCCCGATGCAGCATGCCTGGAAAAGATTCACAGCATTTGTTTTGAAATCCATATGGAACTTAAGAAAAAGTATGATTTTGACACGGATATTGTTTTTAGCAGGCCCAATTACTGCAAAATAGACCTGATACCGGAGGCTTTGCGGGGGGATAATCTGTTCATGCAGGAAAATGAGCTGGATCTCCTAAAAGAAAAGCTTTGCCGTCATGGGATTGCGGGCGGGCTGAAAGGGCTGATGGAGCTTGCCCTAACAGTCGGCAGGTGGTACGGCATGGAGGTAAAACCTACCTGTGATGCCAAATATCTGGAGGTTGGCATCAGCAGCAAGAGCGACAATGTGGACGCAATCTTTACAAAAATCCGGGAAGGCAGCAGGCAGGAAGCAGACAAGGAAGCGCAAGAGACCGGAAAAGAGGAATTTTGTGCCGGAGATTGTGCCTTCTGGGGAGATGAGTTTGTGGGCATCGAGGAGGGCATCTTCGGGAGTGACAGCTTTATGATGACAGACCTCACGGGAGAAGGAGATTTCTTCGATGTCTCTAATGTGCCTGGCGTCAGACCGGAGGGGGTGGTACACTGCGGCGGAGGCGTGGAGCGGTTTTTGGAGTTTTTGCGGATGATGGGAACAGGAGAAGGGAACGCTTAGCAATACAATATAGGAATGCAAAAAGTAAAGATGCCGCCAAATAAGCAGCATCTTTACTTTTATCGGAACGCCCCGGGATTCTTCCCGATCACTTTTTTTAAAGCACGGATAAAATGGGCAGAATCATTATACCCGACAGCTTGCGCGAAAAACGGAGACTGAAAGGATAGACGCATTACGGAAATCAATTTCAATCCTTCATTGATTTGGACATTCCTGAAAATTGATTTCCGTGCTTAATCTTTCTATTGACCGGCGTTACACCTTGATTTGTGTGGTATATGATTATTATTTACTCGTTTACCTTGTCAAGTTCTGTGAAATTAATACCAAAAGAAGTTAATATAACTTTTAATTCAATGTATCTGTCTTTCATGAGCTTATAACAGTCTGAGTCTTTTTCAGACGTATATCATCACCTGTTTCCTGTCTCGTAGTTTATATTGTTACGAAATAAGTATATCATAAGTAGGATGCAAAGTCCATTTGATTATCAGGTGCGGCACGGAAATATAATTTTTTATTGCTTTTTATTTTCTGCGTGCTATAATCTTTGGTAGAGGGGATATAGCTCAGTTGGGAGAGCGATACGTTCGCAACGTATAGGTCACGAGTTCGAGTCTCGCTATCTCCAGTCTGGAAGCATAGCTCAGCCGGGATGAGCGTTCGCCTCACACGCGAGAGGTCATGGGTTCGAGCCCCATTGCTTCCACTGATCAAAGAGAAGCTGGAATGATGGATAGATACATTCTGGCTTCTCTTTTTGGAGACGAAACGGTGCAAAGTACTATGAATACGAGCATGGAGTTTTCTTATGGACGGTATCGCCTGACGGATGCTCCGGAACGGAGAAGGGCATGAAGAGTAAGCGAAAACAGATATTTAAAGAATATGTTCTGATAACCATTGCCGTAATCCTTATGGATATCGGTATCTATGTGTTTAAGTTTCCCAATAATTTTTCTTTTGGCGGCGTGTCCGGCCTGGCGGTTGTGGTGACGCATTTCGTACCGTTTACGGCTTCCCAGATCAACCTGGCCATCAGTATGCTCCTTTTGGTCTTCGGATTTATGTTTCTGGGCAGGAATTTTGGCGTCAAAACCGCATATGTGACAATATTGTCATCAGTTCTGTTGAACATTATGGAGGCGGCTTTCCCTATGAATGCACCGCTTACCAATGAGACCATGCTGGAATTATTCTATGCGATTGCCCTGCCTGCGTTGGCATCGGCTATTTTATTCTATGAAAATGCTTCGGGCGGCGGGACGGATATCATTGCCATGGTTTTGCGTAAGTATTCCACAATGAATATTTCTTCCGCACTTCTGGCCGTTGATGCGATCATTGTACTTGTGGCTTATTTTGTATTTGACACGAGGACAGGACTCTTTTCCATCTGCGGTCTGATGGCCAAAACGCTTCTGATCGATAAGGCCATTGAGCGCATGAAACTGAGCAAGTATTTTACGATCATATGCAGTAAGCCGGAGCCGATCTGTGATTATATTATGAATGAACTGCACCGCAGCGCTACGGTCTATAAGGCGGAGGGCGCTTATACCCACAAGGACAGGGTGGTAATTTTGACAGTTATGGATCCCAAGCAGGCGGTTCTTTTGGAGCGGCGTATCCAGACGGTAGATCCGGAAGCCTTTCTGATGGTGACGAAGAGCAGTGAGATCATGGGCAAAGGATTCCGTAAGTATATTTAGGACAAAGCGCAGATTAGATTTGATGGAAGAGGATTTCAGATAGAAAGATAAGGAAAACATATGGCAGTTCATGTTCAAAATATGACCCAGGGAAAGCCAGCAAAGTTATTGCTGACTTTTTCTCTTTCTCTGGCAGCGGGAAATGTATTTCAACAATTATATACTGTGGTAGACACCATGGTGGTGGGCAAATATTTGGGTGTCAGCGCGCTGGCAGCGGTGGGTGCAGCAGACTGGCTCAACTGGCTGATGTTAGGAGTGATCCAGGGACTGACGCAGGGATTTGGCATCAAGATGGCACAGGAGTTTGGCGCGGGCAAGGAGGAGGAACTTCGCAAATGTGTGGGGAGCGCGGCACTTCTTTCCATGTTATCGGCGGTTGTACTGGCGGCGCTTGGACAAGTATTTGCAAGGCCGGTGCTGGTGCTTTTGCAGACGCCGGAAGAGATCATAGGGTATACAATGCTTTATCTGCGGATCCTGTTTGCAGGGGTACCGATTGTGATGCTTTATAATCTGCTGGCTTGTATTCTGCGCTCTCTGGGGGACAGCAGGACGCCGCTTCATGCCATGATTGCAGCGTCATTGACCAATATCATATTAGATTATTTGTTTGTGATGGGGTTAAAGTGGGGTATTGCGGGCGCGGCAGCGGCTACCCTGATTGCGCAGGCGGTCTCCAGTGTTTTTTGTTTCTGGCATATCAGGAAGATTGCCTTTTTGAAATTGAAGAAGAGAGACTTTACTCTGGAAAAGAGGCTTACGAGACGGTTGTTCGTGCTTGGCCTTCCCATGGCTTTTCAGAATGCGATCATTGCCATCGGCGGAATGATCGTGCAGTTTGTAGTCAACGGTTATGGCGTTATCTTTATTGCCGGTTTCACGGCCACGAATAAGCTTTATGGACTATTGGAGATTGCAGGTACATCCTATGGCTATGCGATGGTGACTTATGTGGGACAGAATCTGGGAGCCGGGAAGATGAACAGGATTCGAAGCGGCATGCGTGCCGCAATGGGGATTGCGATGATCACTTCGGTCGTCATCGCACTGATCATGTTAAGTTTAGGAAAATATATTCTGGGGCTTTTTATTTCCGGGACACCGGATGTGGTAGAACAGACCATGGGGATCGCGTATTTCTATCTGGCAGTCATGGCCGTCTGCCTGCCGGTCTTGTATGTGCTGCATGTGACCCGTTCAGCCATTCAGGGCATGGGCAATACGGTACTGCCTATGATGTCCGGGGTGGCCGAGTTTGTGATGCGGACGCTGTCCGTCATCCTGCTGCCGATGATGTTTGGAAAAATTGGTATCTTCTTTGCGGAGATTGCCGCATGGATCGGAGCGGATGCGGTGTTGGTGCCAAGCTACTTTGTGGTGGAAAGAAAGCTGGAGAGGCAGATGCAGGGAGTAGCGTTAACCGAAAACAACGCAGTATCTGGAAATTCCGGAAAACAAAAAGTATAGTTGCCTGGTAAATGGCACACTATGTCCAGCCGCCGTCCATCGTGATGACCTGCCCGGTCAGATAGGATGGTCCGTTGACGATGGAGAGCAGCAACTGTGCGACTTCCTGAGGTTGACCAAACCGGTCTGCAGGGATTTCTTCACGCAGTGCATCCATATCTTCCTGCTCAAAGCAGCGGTTCATATCGGTATCGATCACACCGCAGGCAATGGCATTGACCTGGATGTTACTGGGAGCCAGTTCCTTTGCCAGCGCTTTGGTAAAGGCATCCACGCCGCCCTTAGAGGCGGAGTAGGCCGCTTCCGTGGAGGCGCCCACGCGTCCCCAGACAGAAGAAATATTGACGATCTTACCGGTATGGCGGCGCAGCATCAGGGGAATGGCCAGGCGGCAGCAGTAAAACATTGAATCCAGATTCACGCGCATGACTTCCCGCCATGCATCGACTGACATTTCATGTAACAATCCCACATAGGAGATGCCGGCATTGTTGACTAATAAAGTCAGATCGTCAATCTGTGAAAACACGCGTGTCACATCTTCCGGATTACCCATATCCGCTACAATGGCTCTGCAAGGGACATGATA
Source organism: uncultured Lachnospiraceae bacterium (assembly GCA_951801245.1). The sequence continues at coordinate 72,890 of CATOMC010000008.1, read as the reverse complement.
GGCGGCTGACAGCCGATCTGACATATCTGTCAGTATATCACCGGAATGGCGGCAGGTAAGATACAGACCATACCCTGCTTTAGCCAGTTCTTCCGCGATGGCCAGCCCAATCCCCCGAGAAGCGCCAGTGACCAGGGCGGTCATATTATTTTCTTTTTCCATATCATAGATAGAATCAGCATACATAGTCTGCCTGCTCCTTTCCTGGTGAGTAGTGACTCCATTTCGTACTTATGCGTCACCCCGATTCAGTGTATGAAGTATAAAATCCCGGTTTCCTTTTTGACAAATACACCCCACAAGATTATACTACAGATAAAATGAAAGAAAAAGCAAATACTCTTATTATTCATAAAAATCAATCTACAGAAACGGAGGCAATTCATGCACGACCTTATCATCATCGGTGCCGGCCCTGCCGGCTTATCCGCAGCAGTCTACGGCAAACGGGCAGGACTGGACCTGATCGTCATAGACCAGGCACCCATCAGCGGCGGACAGGTTCTGAACACGTATGAAGTAGATAATTATCTGGGGATGCCCGGCATAAACGGCTTTGACCTGGGCATGAAGTTTCGTGAACATGCGGACAAAATGGACGTGACATTTGTGAAAGAAACCGTCACGGCGATTCATGATCGGAAAGAGACGAAGCAAGTGGAGACTGCATCAGGCACTTCCTATGAAGCCAGGACACTGATCCTTGCCACCGGTGCGGAGCATACGCTGCTACAAGTACCGGGAGAGACGGAGTTTAAGGGCAGAGGGGTATCCTATTGTGCCACCTGTGACGGCGCCTTTTTTAAGGGAAGGGATGTGGCCGTGGCAGGAGGCGGCGATGTGGCGGTAGAAGATGCCATTTATCTGTCGAGAATGTGCCGCAAAGTCTATCTGATCCACAGGCGGGACAGCCTGCGGGCGGCCAAAAGCCTGCAGGAGAAGCTTTTTGCCTGCGAAAATGTAGAAATCCTCTGGAATTCGACAGTCTCCAGGATATTCGGAACCGATCTGGTGGAGGGTGTGACACTTCACCAAAAGCAGGAGGAACAGGAAAAGGATCTTGCGGTAGAAGGACTGTTTATTGCAGTGGGGATGCGTCCTTGTACAGAGGCATTTACAGAGGCAGTTTCCTGTGATGAGAAAGGATATCTGATGGCGGGAGAGGATTGTGTCACAAGCATTTCGGGTGTATTTGCAGCAGGAGACATCAGGACCAAAACGCTCAGGCAGATCGTGACGGCTGTGGCGGACGGAGCCTGCGCGGTTTCCTCTGTGGAGCAATATCTGAATCTCCGCTGACGTGCGGCGGTCTTGATACGATAGAAAATGGCAGCAACGTAAAACATTTAAGGAGAATGCGGCAGAGATTTTTGGCGGCATGTAACAATACCTTAACATATATTTCAGAAATGTTACAAAGCGCATATAATACTTTTAGGAGGTAAACAGGCACAAATCGGTCATCGGGGCTTTGAAATTGGGATGAAAGTACTAGCATTTTTGTGAAAAAACACAATAAATTGCGTAAATTCCCTTAAATTGATGGTAGATGATGTGGTTGACAAAACGTATAGGCGATGCTATATTATACTCAGATGTAACAATTTTGTAACAAATGAGGTGTTTTTTATGAAGAAAAACAACATGAGAATAGCAGCCTGTGCAATGGCAGCAGTCATAGCTTTTGGAGGAACCGGATTTGAGGCGAGTGCATCCGGCAATGTGGCAAGTGTTCTGCCATCGGCAGGAATAGATTTCTCCATACAGGATGCCGATAAGACAACGGCTCTTTCCACTTTGAAAGAAGAGTCAGATAAGGATGCGGCAAAGAAGGAGAAAAAGGAACAGAAGTCTGACGGCGTTACAGTAGGAAACGTAAGAGTAGGCGGATATGCGGATCTTGCAAGTACGGGAGATACCATCAGCCGGACTTCCAGAAAGAAGATTGAGGACACCATTGTTGTCAGCGAAGGATATACAAAGGATCTGAAAGAGGCATCAGGCAGCGGCCTGTCAGAGGAAGAAGAGGGCTTCAAGAATCTGGTCATTGCCAAGGTTAACGATTATGTCAATGTAAGAGATATTCCCAGTGAGGACGGCGAGATCGTAGGTAAGCTTTACAATAAATCTGTAGGAACTTTTATCGAAGAGGAAGACGGCTGGTATAAGATCAGTTCCGGTTCCGTGGAAGGTTATGTAAAAGGTGAGTTCTGTGTGACCGGAGACGAAGCCGTTGATTATGCGAAAGAGGTGGGAACCCGTATTGCGACGGTTACCACAACTACCCTTAAAGTACGGGAACAGCCCGGCCTGGAGGAGACAGTACTTGGCCTGGTTCCCATCGAAGATGAGCTGATCGTCACAGAAGAGCTGGACGGCTGGGTGAAGGTTAATATCGAGGAAGGTGACGGTTACGTATCCATGGATTATGTGACACTGTCCACCGAGTTTGTGAAAGCAGAATCCATCGAAGAAGAAAGAGCCAGAGTTGCCAAGGAAGAAGAAGCAAGAAAGGCAGCGAAGGAAGCAGCGAAGAAGAAGACGGAAGAGAACAAATCGTCCAAGAAGGGCAGCACCTCCAGTGACGGCGGTAAGACCTATGCAAGCCCGACAGGAAGTTCCGGTTCCGATGTAGCACAGTTTGCATTGCAGTTTGTAGGAAATCCGTATGTATACGGCGGAACCAGCCTGACCAATGGCGCCGACTGTTCCGGATTCGTTATGAGTGTATATAAGAACTTTGGCGTGAACTTGCCCCACTCCTCTGCGGCGGACAGAAGCGTAGGCGCCACAGTCAATGGTCTTGAAAATGCACAGGCGGGCGACATCATTTGTTACTCAGGCCACGTGGGAATTTATGTCGGCAACGGACAGATTGTCCATGCGTCAACATCCAAGACCGGTATCATCGTGTCCAATGCAAGCTATCGTTCCATCCTTTCGATCAGACGAATCTTCTAAGCATAAGCGTCTGTCGTAGGAAATCAAATCAGAAAACAGAAGAGACGATCATTACGGATCGTCTCTTTTTATACCATCATAGACTACAAAGATGACAATGTGTAGTCGAAGAAAATAGCGTCTGGCGTGACAGCTATTGTACATTTTGTACAAATAAAATGGAATATTTTATTGCCTGCATGGATTGTCCCATACAGTTATACACAGTAAAAAGGCGGTATTTTAGCGTAAAATGGATTTATACACTGATTTATCCACATTATCCACAACATTTTGACCGATTCGATCGCAGAGATTTTGGTAACCTTTAGAACGGATGTTTTGTACGATTGTGATAAAAGACTGGTAAAATGTTGCAATCATGGGAGCGGTTATGCTATACTAAGACAAGACTTACACAATAATCCAATGAAGGGGATGAGTGACATGAAATTTATAATTATTGGCAAGAACATTGAGGTTACAGAAGGCTTGAGGGCAGCGGTAGAGGATAAGATCGGTAAGCTGGAGAAATTTTTTACCGAGGAGACAGAGGTACATGTTACGCTGAGCGTTGAGAAGGACAGACAGAAGATAGAAGTGACAATCCCGGTGAAGGGAAACATCATTCGTTCCGAGCAGGTCAGCAGCGATATGTATGTGTCGATCGATTTGGTGGAGGAGATCATTGAGAGACAGCTCAAGAAATACAAGAACAAACTGGTAGACAAGAAACAGGGTGCCTCTTATTTCCGTCAGGAGTTTATCGAGAAGGATTATATGGATGACGAGGAAGTTAAGATCATCCGTACCAAGAAGTTCGATATCAAACCTATGTATCCGGAAGATGCCTGTGTACAGATGGAACTTCTGGGACACAGTTTCTTCGTTTTCTGTAATGCGGAGACGGATCAGGTAAATGTAGTGTATAAGAGAAAGGGTAACACTTACGGACTGATAGAGCCGGAAGTGTGATAACGGTTTTTGAAGGAAACTTAATGAGGGAGTATGCGGGCATGGGAGAATGCGGCATACTCCCTTTGTTTTGTACAAGCAGTGCCTTAGAAGCAGGGCGGCACTCGAAGGTAATATTTTCTTATATGGTTCTGAACAGGTGCATTCTGACATAATTGTCATGTACGTCGATCTGCGCCCGGTCTAACATCATACCAACAAGCAGAAGCTGGCTGGTCTCGCCGGGATCGCCGCTGCCGGCCAGTTCCCAGTAGATATCTTCCATACCGTCGTTTTTCTGGCCGTTCAGATAGAGATCAAGCTGGGTGAGTTTATTGGCATAAGCCGGGTTGAAATCCGCTTCGACTGAGATCTGAACCTGTCTTTCCTTCCGCTCAATCCTGGTGTCGATATAGGTGGCTTCCAGGGCAAAGAAAAACATGGTCATCTCCTCCACGATCTTTGCCGTCTTTTTTTCTTCATGTGTCATAACCGTATTCCTGCCTTTCCTTTAGCGCTTGTTTCTTTTATCCTTTTTAATATGATAGCCTTTGATAAAACTCTCCAGAGCAGGGACCAGCACGATGGCCACGAGGCCGGTGCTGAAACCGCCGTTGTACAGATTCAGGCCGCCGTAAAGAGAGGTGGTGCACATGACCACGGCGGAATGCAGCATACCGGCAATGATGCCTGCTAGGATACCGAACTGTCCGGCGATGGGTGACAGCCCTGCCGCAAAGATGGCGCCTATCTGTATGCCCGGTGTGGTGGGCTGTGTGTGATTCAAATACGTGGAAAGATATACGCCAAGGAGCACCGGAAGATAATTGCGCACATGAGCACCGAAGGCCGAGAAGCCAAATACTGTCAAAATGGCGCCGATCACCGGTCCGGACAGGTCTCCCCCGATGATAAGGATGTAGGTGGTGCAGACGGCGCCCACAATTCCCATATTCAGCAGTGTGGTGCCGGGTCCGTCCATCATGACGAAATCTGCCACTGCCCGTCCGGGGTGTTTCATCAGAGTGAACAGAGGCTTGATCTCTCCCTGATTGAGGAACAGTCCATAGAGAAAAGCCGATGCGAAATATGCGTACAGCCCGGCCGTAAGCCAGAGAGGACATCCGTAACTCCAGATGAACACGCTGTTTCCCGAAAGGCCGAAGGACTGCAGGATACATACCATCACGAAGGCCAGAAGACCGCCGGCAAAGCCCATGTTAAACAGATTATATCCCATGTGCATGGAGGCGGTATGTACTGAGAGGGGCGGCAGTACGAAGCCCATAAAGACACCCACTGTCACGGCGCACAGCAGATTGATCCATAAGCCGAAAGGCAGCAGATATACCAGCTCGGTAACCATGGGAGCCAGGCAGGAGCCAAACAGTGCTGTGTAGATATAACGGTTCATGCCCGCATTGTGAAATCTGGCGTACAGCCAGGTGCCAAGTAACATTGGCAATACATTCACGGGATTTTTGCCAAACAGGGCAAACCCTGCATTGATGAACAGAACAGCCATCGTGAAACCGGTAAAGGGGATTTTCAGCCGTCTGATCAACAAGATCCCAAGCCCCAGTACCAGGCCGGCATTGAAAAATGCCGCGCCGAAACCTGCCAGCGCGAAATAGTCTGTGACGAGCGCGTCCCTGGTCAGAATAATGATGATCATGCCTTTGGCAATTTCTGCCGGATTTGCCAGGACAAAGGCAGTTATCATAAGAAGAATCACGGTGAAGATGCAGAATGCAAACAGTTCTTTGTCTTTTAGTATTTCCCTGATTCTTTTGGTCATACGCATGCCTCCTCTCTATGCATTCAGTATACCATATCCACGAAACATATCTCCACCCCTCTACTCATATATTATTTACGATAAAGCGAATGAGTGCAGTATATGATGATCAAAAAAGACAGAATAAAATCTGACAATCATGACAGCCGCCAATCTGGCAGAAGGAATTTCACGAAAACCGCCATCAGAATAGAACTGATCCTGCTGCTTGCCCTTGGCTGCGTCTGTATGTTGAGAGAACTGCCGGGCATCTGGCAGGAACCGTTCTGGGAGGGAAGCGGCAGGGCCTGGACGTCTGAGGACGGGCAGGCGATTGAGGTGACTGCGGATGGCAATTACATCAAGTGGGTGGAATTTCACGTGACTTGTGAGGCTATGGCGGCGGCATATGACCTGGATGTGGAGACCTGTCAGGATAAGATACACCTTAACTGGATCGAACTGCTTGCCTATGCGGGGGCAAAGACCGGTGGCAAATTTGACAAAAACTGTGTCAGGGAGATCCAGAAAGCGGCAAAGAAGCTGCGTGACGGGGAGACAACGATGCAGGAAATGACAGAGGATATGGAATATTACGACTATTATCTGGAGGCGTACACGGCTGTCCTTGGCGGTATGGTGGGAGAATTTTCCATGAAAGAGGACAATACCTGGCACCGCTACTATGGACTGAAAGCCTTTTCCCCTATCGCCGAAGGGTTTGATTACAGTCATTATGATGACTTTGGATCTTCCCGCAGTTACGGTTACAGAAGGCCTCATCTGGGTCATGATATGATGGGGATGATCGGTACGCCGATATGCATACCAGATGATATAGGACGGGGACGATTCATACTACGATAAGAGAGCGCATATGAATGTACAAAAAGTAGTTACCGGTGTTATGGCACAGACAGATTATGATAGCAGGGAAGAAGATAAGATATTAAGGAAAGAAAATGAGCAGACACAATTTACGGTCAGGCTGCATTTTACCCAAAACGGTCAAAGCGGCCGTCTGGTGCAGGACATACAGAAGATACTGACAGAAACATTCATAAACAGTTTCAGCCATCGTGAGGAGTAAGGCTTACGCATGGGCAGCCTTCACACGGATTTGGAATCTGGAAAGGTAAAAGTGCAGCATATGGACGGAGAACAGGTCAAAAAGAGAGTGGGATGTTTATACAGGGTAAGTACCAGGAAACAGGTAAATGTGGAAGATGATATTCCGATGCAGAGAAATGCCTGCATGGAATACATTCAGGAAAAAGAAAACTGGGAGCTGACCAGAGAATACATAGAGCCGGGTGTATCCGGTTATCATAAAGGCCTCAACGACCGTAAGGTTCTGCAGGAAGTCATCAAAGACGTGAGCGACAAGGCAATAGATGTCCTTCTTGTTTTTATGTTTGACCGTATCGGCAGAAAAGACAATGAGACGCCGTTTCTCTTAAAACGTATCGTGGAATGCGGCGTGGAAGTTTTTAGTGTCTGTGAAGGGCAGCAGACCTTTGAGAATTCTGCGGATAATCTGATGAACATCATACGGTTCTGGGGTGCGAATACGGAAAGCAGGAAAACAGCCGCAAGGGTGGACAGCGGCAGGAATTTTGCTACCAAAAAGGGGAAGTTCAGCGGCGGCATCGTCGCCTACGGATACCGGCTGGTTCCGACGGGAAAGCTTGACAGAAAGAACCGCATGATCAACGAATTTACCAAGGATGCCTTTGAAAGCGGGGTGGTACGGGATATTTATGCAAAGCTGATCGACGAAAATATGAGTCTGCACCAAATTGCGACTTATCTGAATGAAGAAAGGCAGTTACGAACCAGAAAGGGAAAGGCCTGGAGCACTTCGACCCTGCGCAACATTTTGAAAAACCCCATATATAAAGGATATATGTCTTACGGGAAAACCAGAATGAAAGAGGTGGAACGGGAAAACAGCGGTGAGGTGACAAAGGAGACCTTTTTGGATGTGAAAAAAAGGCAGAGAGCCGTTCCGGACAGACAGTGGATCCTGGCAGAAAAGGCCAATCCCGATTATCGGATCATCAGCGAAGAGCGCTGGCAGATGGCGCAGGAGATACTTGCAAGAAGGTGCAAAAAATATACGGATACGCTGCAACCGGCGGCAGACAGGACCTGGAAAAGTTCCTTATTGTTAGCGGGGCTGTTAGAGTGCGGGTACTGCCATGGAAGGATTTCCCCGGCAGTATCTTCCCAAAAAGTACATAAAGAGGATGGCTCTGTGGTAAGGAGCCGCACCGGGTATTATAAATGCAATACAAGAGGGAAGGACAAGAGGCTTTGCCCTGCCAAGTCCTATCTTAGCAGGTTCGGACTGGAACAAACGGTTTTGCAGGAGGTGTATGGTTTCCTGGACCGGATGGAACAGGTGGATTGTTCCCATGAGATGATGAGCCGTCAGGAGACACTGATAGGAGAACTACGGGCGGAACGCGGGAAACTCATTGAATTACAAAAGGAGTATGAAAAGCTGCAGGAGGAAATCGGCAAGTTCAAGGATGAGATATACAGAGCAATCCTGGGAGAAAGTGACTTTGACTGCAAATATATCAACGAATGCCTGCAAACGGCGGAAGGCAGGCAGGAGGCAGTCGGGCGCCAGATTGGGACCCTGGAGCAGATGATGCAGGACAGGTTACATGCGGCAGATGCATATCCGGGAACCGGGCAGATGGTGCCAGTCTGGCGGGAAGTGTTTGAACAGGCGCCCCTAAATGTCCAGAAAAAGATTCTGGCGCTTCTTATAAAGAATATCGTGGTGACAGAAAAGGAAGTGGATATTTATTTTCGGATGGATATAGGCAGTTGGAAAATAAATTATTGAAAATACGTATTGATTCAGATATACTCTTTATTAGGGATACTTCTATACAAGGGATTTACATGAGGATAAATGGTCAGGCACAGGGGGTAGATATCTTTTTAATCAATTTATTTAACTAGGAGAGGGATTATGGGGAAAAGAGAAAATGCAGTATCAGGGAACAAGAGTCAGTCTGCGCAGTTAAAGAAGCTGGTACGCCAGGCGCTGACATCGGTGGCGATAGGAGGAGTGCTCCTGCTGGGGTTCATTTTGTTTAATGTGGCAATGTCAAGAGTACACAGCGCACAGATCAATACAACTGTGGCATTGAATCAGTATCGGATTGCATCCAAGACGCTGACCTATGACATACAGTCCTACGCCGTCACGGGGGATCAGAAGTATTATGACGGGTACATGCAGGAATTGAATCAGGATAGGAACAGGGAGAATGCGATTGAGACGTTAAAGAAATGTGATCTGAAAGAGGATGAATGGACAAGCCTGAATGCGATCGCATCGATGTCTGACGAACTTGTTCCGTTGGAAAAGCAGGCGATTGCATACGTGCAGGCAGGTGATTTGGCGGCAGCACAGGCGTGCGTTTTCAGTACAGAATACGGTAATTCGGTAGATAAGATCAATGACCAGACGGATACGACGATTCTTTCTATCCTGGATAGAAAGGACAAAAGGCAGGCAGGGCTGAAAGTTCTGCAGATCATTTTTGAGATCTTGTTTGCAGGCGCCTTCTTGTATGTGGTGTTGGAGTTTGTCAGGACGATTAAATTCTCGGAGAAAGAACTTTTGGAGCCGATTCTGAAAGTATCTGACCAGATGGCAGTGCTTGCAGGCGGTGAATTCCATGTGGATCTTGATTTAGAGGCGGATGAGAGTGAAGTCGGTAAGATGGTCGCGTCGATCGCCTTTATGAAAACCAATCTGCTCAATATGATTCAGGAGATTACCCAGATACTTGAGAAGATGGGGAATGGGAATTACCGGATTGAGATAGAGCAGGAATATGTGGGTGAATTCGTATCGATCAAAGATTCTTTTGAACAGATCGGGGCGAAGATGCGGGAAACGCTCAAGACAATCCGCGATGTTTCGGGACAGATCGACAGTGGATCCGAACAGCTTGCGTTTGCGGCACAGGATCTGGCCGAAAACTGTACGGTACAGGCAGGACAGGTGTCGGAGCTGATGTCAGCGTTCAGCGCTATGACAAAGAGTATGGAAGAAAATGCGCACGAAGCGGAGGAATCTGCCAAAATGGCGGCTACGGCAGGCGTGACACTGGCAAAGGGAAACGGGAAACTGCAGGAATTAAAAGGCTCTATTCAGGAGATCGGCAGATGCTCGGAGCAGATCGGTACGATCATAGAAGCGATAGAGGATATTGCATCCCAGACGAATCTGCTTGCGCTTAATGCGGCCATCGAAGCGGCAAGAGCAGGTGAGGCCGGCAAAGGCTTTGCCGTTGTAGCGGAGCAGGTGAAGAACCTGGCGAATGAATCATCCAATGCGGCGGGCAGAACAACGCAGCTCATCGAGACGACCGTTTCGGTCATGGACAAGAGTATTGCCATTGCAGAGGAAACGGAAGCCAATATGAATGAAGTATTGACCGATGCAAAAGCTGCTACGGAAAAGATGGGCCAGATCGAGCAGATCTTGAAGAGAGATACACAGCGCATGCAGGAGTTGAATGAAAACGTGACCCAGGTTTCTGCTGCTGTCGATAACAATTCGGCAACATCACAGGAGACGGCCGCTGTCAGTGAGGAGCAGAAGGCACAGGTAGAGACCATGGTGCAGATGATGGAAAGATTTGAAATATAAGTGACTGGAAGAACGGAAATCGCCGCAGCCTCTGCATCCGGCAGGGATGTGGCGATTTTACAGTCATCTGACTATATGGTTTACCATGCAGCATGGTACGCCGATTATCGCAGTGGAGTCCGGTTACGTGGAGGCACTTGGCTGGAACCAGTATGGGGGCTGGCGCATCGGCATCCGCAGCTTTGACGGGAAACGATACTATTATTACGCGCATCTGAGACAGAATTATCCATATGCAGAAGGTCTTAAAGAGGGAGATGCGGTGACGGCCGGGGATGTGATCGGTTATATGGGGCACACCGGCTACAGCACAAAGGAGAATGTGAACAATATCGAGACGGTACATCTTCACTGGGGACTGCAGCTTATCTTTGACGAGTCCCAGAAAGAGAGTGATAACGAGATCTGGATCGACTGTTATGAACTTTCCAAGTTCCTCTACAGGAACCGCAGTAAGGCAGCGAAAGTGGGAGAGTCCAGAGAGTGGAAAAGGGTCGTTGAGATGCAAGATCCTGCGGTGGAAGAATATCGGAAAAGCAAGTCAAGGACGAATGGATAAGCGCGTAACAGTTCAGACTTATGATATTCCGCGTGTAAAATCGCTCTGTATGCGGTTTTACGAGTTGTGAAAGCGCCAAAATGCGACTTTGGAGCATCTTGTGTGCATCAGGTGTGACAGGGAAGCCAAAGGCTGAACCGTTACGTAAACGCAGGCAAAACGCGCAAAGACGATTGCAAAAAAAGTATCCCTATGATACAATAGGAGCGGTGGACAATGACAAAAAAATAACAATCGTTGTCAAGCCTTGACAACAGGGCTTTTTATTAAAAAAACATAACAAAATGGAGGAGAGAAAGATGGCAAAAAAAGTTGTATTAGCGGGCGCTTGCCGTACGGCGATTGGTACCATGGGCGGTGGATTGAGCACCACGCCGGCACCGGAACTCGGCGCGATCGTGATCAAGGAGGCACTTAACAGAGCGGGTGTGGCTCCTGAGCAGGTCGATCAGGTATACATGGGATGCGTTATTCAGGCAGGTCTCGGACAGAATGTTGCCCGCCAGTCTTCCATCAAGGCGGGTATTCCCAACGAGGTTCCGGCAGTGACGATCAACGTAGTATGCGGTTCCGGATTAAATTGCGTTAATATGGCAGCGCAGATGATCCAGGCAGGTGATGCGGATATCGTAGTAGCGGGCGGTATGGAGAATATGTCCATGGCTCCTTATGCTGTGATGCAGGGCCGTTATGGTTACAGAATGAACAACGGTACTCTGGTAGATACCATGATCAAAGATGCTCTCTGGGATGCTTTCAACGATTATCATATGATCATGACTGCAGACAACATCTGCAGAGAGTGGGGACTCACCCGCGAAGAACTCGATGAGTTCGCATTAAACAGCCAGTTGAAGGCAGAAGCAGCTCAGAAGAGCGGTGCTTTTGACAAAGAGATCGTTCCGGTTATGGTCAAGAAGAAAAAAGAGATGGTTGAGTTCAAGGTAGATGAAGGCCCGAGACCGGGTTCCACCATCGAGGGACTGCAGAAACTGCGCCCGATCAATCCTGACGGATTTGTAACAGCAGGTAATGCTTCCGGTATCAATGACGGTGCGGCTGCAATCGTTGTGATGAGCGAAGAAAAGGCAAAAGAGTTAGGCGTTAAGCCGATGGCTACTTTCGTGGCAGGCGCTCTTGCAGGCTGCAGACCTGAGATTATGGGTATCGGTCCTGTCCCGGCTACGAAGAAGGTTATGGAGAAAGCCGGTTATAAGATTGAAGACTTCGATATCATCGAGGCTAACGAGGCATTTGCGGCACAGTCTGTGGCAGTAGGCAAAGAACTGGGCATCGATGTAGCGAAACAGTTGAATCCGAACGGCGGCGCTATTGCATTAGGACATCCTGTCGGAGCTTCCGGAGCACGTATTCTGGTTACGCTGCTTCATGAGATGGAAGCGAAGGGTGCCAAGAAGGGTCTTGCAACACTGTGTATCGGCGGCGGTATGGGCTGCGCAACAATTGTTGAAATGTAAAAAACGAGAAGAACATCTAAAGACGCCCTGCCATTGGACAGGACGCCAAGATGTTCTAAGTCTATGTATGGAATTGAAATATAATGTGTCTGATGAAACAGACAGATAGGAGTAAGCATGGAATTTGTATTATATGAAGTTAAGGGACAGGTTGGGATTATCACGATCAACCGTGAGAAGGCACTCAACGCATTGAATTCCACTGTACTTGAGGAACTGGACAAGACTCTTGACGGCGTGGATTTAGGGGAAGTGAGATGCCTCATCCTTACCGGCGCGGGTGAGAAGTCTTTCGTGGCAGGCGCAGATATCGGCGAGATGAGCACACTTACCAAAGCAGAGGGTGAGGCTTTTGGTAAGAAGGGGAATGATGTATTCCGTAAGTTAGAGACATTCCCGATTCCTGTGATCGCAGCAATCAACGGTTTCGCTTTGGGCGGCGGCTGTGAGATCTCCATGAGCTGTGATATCAGAATCTGTTCCGACAATGCAGTGTTCGGACAGCCTGAGGTTGGCCTTGGCATCACACCCGGATTCGGCGGTACACAGAGACTTGCCAGAATCGTAGGCCCCGGCATGGCGAAGCAGATGATTTACACCGCAAGGAATATCAAGGCGGATGAGGCGCTTAGAATCGGTCTTGTGAATGCAGTATATCCGCAGGCAGAACTGATGGCGGCCGCGGAGAAGATGGCGGCAGGCATTGCCAAGAATGCACCCATTGCAGTCCGCAACTGCAAGAAAGCAATCAATGACGGTTTAGAGGCTGGTATGGACGAAGCGATCGTGATCGAAGAGAAACTTTTCGGCGACTGCTTTGAGACAGAAGACCAGAAATACGGCATGGCCTTTTTCCTTGATAAGAACAAAGAGAAAGTGAAAGAACCTTTTAAGAACGCATAAACATGAAAATCATTTTGTAAGGAGGAAACACAATGAAAGTAGGTATTATTGGTGCAGGCACCATGGGTTCCGGTATTGCACAGGCATTTGCCATGACAGACGGTTATGAGGTATGCCTTTGTGATATCAAAGAAGAGTACGCTGAAGGCGGCAAGGCTAAGATTCAGAAGAATATGAATTTCCTGGTTGGCAAGGAGAAGATCACACAGGAGAAGGCTGACGAGATCATGGGCAAGATCACAACAGGTCTTAATGGTATCTGCACGGACTGTGACCTGATCGTGGAAGTAGCGCTTGAGAAAATGGAAATCAAACAGGCTATCTTCAAAGAGCTGATGGGTATCGTGAAGAAAGACTGCATGTTTGCATCCAACACCTCTTCCCTTTCCATTACCAAGATTGGGGAAGGCCTTGACAGACCGATGATTGGTATGCACTTCTTTAATCCGGCTGACAGAATGAAACTGGTGGAAGTGATCAGAGGCGAGAACACTCCGCAGGAGATGGTAGACAAGATCACCGCGATCGCTACAGAGATCGGCAAGACACCTGTACAGGTAAAAGAAGCTCCCGGTTTCGTGGTAAACAGAATCCTGATTCCGATGATCAACGAGGCAATCGGTGTGCTTGATGCGGGTACCGCTTCCGCAGAGGATATCGATGTTGCTATGCAGCTTGGTGCATCCCATCCTATGGGACCGCTTCACCTGGGCGACCTGATCGGTCTGGATATCTGCCTTGCAATCATGGAAGTACTCTACAACGAGACCAAAGATGAGAAGTACGCTCCGCAGCCGCTTCTTAAGAAGATGGTAGAAGAGAAGAAACTCGGCAGAAAGACCGGCGTAGGATTTTTTGATTATTCGAAATGATAATAATTTAAAATATGGAGGAATAAAAAATCATGGATTTTACTTTAAGCAAAGAACATGAAATGGCGAGAGCTCTGTTTAAAGAGTTCGCTGAAAAAGAAGTAAAACCTCTTGCTCAGGAAGTGGACGAGGCAGAGGCTTTTCCGAGACAGACCGTTGAGAAAATGGCCAAATTAGGATTTCTCGGTATTCCGGTTCCGAAGGAGTATGGCGGACAGGGATGTGATCCTCTTACATATGCTATGTGTGTAGAGGAACTTTCCAAAGTATGCGGTACCACAGGCGTTATCGTTTCCGCTCATACCTCTTTGTGCTGTGATCCGATCATGACATATGGTACAGAAGAGCAGAAACAGAAATACCTGGTACCCCTTGCAAAAGGTGAGAAACTGGGTGCTTTCGGTCTGACAGAGCCTGGTGCAGGTACAGATGCGCAGGGACAGCAGACAAAGGCTGTGCTGGATGGCGATGAGTGGGTACTCAACGGTTCCAAGTGCTTTATCACCAACGGTAAAGAGGCTGACGTATATGTTATCTTCGCAATCACAGGTACGGTAGAGAAGCGTGGCAGACTGCAGAAAGAGATTTCCGCATTTATCGTAGAGAAGGGAACACCCGGCTTTACCTTCGGTACTAAGGAGAAGAAGATGGGTATCCGTGGTTCATCCACATATGAGTTGATCTTCACCGACTGCCGTATCCCGAAGGAGAATCTCTTAGGACAGCAGGGTAAGGGCTTTAACATCGCTATGCATACACTGGACGGCGGACGTATCGGTATCGCTTCTCAGGCACTTGGTCTGGCTGAGGGTGCATTGGAGACGACCATCGAGTATGTCAAAGAGAGAAAGCAGTTCGGCAGAGCTATCGGTGCTTTCCAGAATACACAGTTCCAGCTTGCAGATATGGCTACCAAGGTAGAGGCTGCACAGCTTCTGGTATATAAGGCTGCTATGGCAAAAGCGACACAGAAGGTATATTCTGTAGAGGCAGCTAAGGCAAAATTGTACGCAGCAGAAGTAGCGATGGAAGTGACGACCAAAGCAGTTCAGCTTCACGGCGGTTACGGCTACATCAGAGAGTACGATGTGGAGCGTATGATGCGTGATGCTAAGATCACAGAGATTTACGAAGGTACCAGCGAAGTACAGCGCATGGTCATCTCCGGTGCACTGCTTAAATAAATGCATGAAGAGTATTTGCGTTGTAGCATATTAAATTAATAAATATAAGGAGAGAAATACAATGAAAATTGTTGTTTGTATTAAACAGGTTCCTGATACCAAGGGCGGCGTTAAGTTTAATCCTGACGGAACACTCGACAGAGGCGCTATGCTTACAATCATGAACCCGGATGATAAAGCAGGTCTGGAAGCGGCACTGAGATTAAAAGATCAGTATGGTGCGGAAGTGACAGTCGTAACAATGGGTCTGCCCAAGGCAGAAGAAGTTCTGCGTGAGGCTATGGCTATGGGCGCAGACAAGGGCGTGCTGGTAACAGACAGAGTCCTTGGCGGAGCTGATACATGGGCAACTTCCACCACACTGGCAGGCGCCATCAGGAATCTGGAGTATGATCTGATCATCACCGGTCGTCAGGCTATCGATGGTGATACAGCGCAGGTTGGTCCTCAGATTTCCGAGCACCTTGACATTCCTGTTATCTCTTACGCACAGGATATCAAGATTGAGGGTGACAGCGTCGTGGTAGAGCGTCAGTATGAAGACAGATATCACGTGGTGAAGGCTAAGATGCCTTGCCTGATCACAGCTCTTTCCGAGTTGAATGAGCCCAGATATATGACACCCGGAGGAATCTTTGATGCTTATAAGCAGGAGATTACCGTATGGGGCAGAGCAGACTTAAAGGATGTAGATGATGCAAACTTAGGTCTGAAAGGTTCACCCACAAAGATTGCGAAAGCATCTGACAAAGTCAGAAAAGGTGCCGGTGAGAAGGTGACTCTTGATCCTGATGAATCCGTAAGCTATATTGTTGACAAGTTAAAAGTGAAACATGTAATCTAGAAGCTGCGACAACAAGCGACTTCACAGGAGACATTTGTTTTTGCAAGTTCAATAGAATACGCGTAAAAGAGTGCGCAGAAATGAGGTTAAAAATGAATTTAGAAGAATACAAGGGTGTATATGTCTTTGCGCAGCAGGTAGATAATGAAATCAGCAGTATTGCATTTGAGTTACTTGGCAAAGCAAAAGACCTCGCGAAAGATTTAAGTACAGATGTTACGGCAGTGTTGATCGGTTCCGATGTTAAGGGGCTTGCAGATCAGCTTGCCGAGTATGGAGCCGATAAGGTTATCGTAGTAGATGATCCTGAACTGAAAGACTACAGAACAGAGCCTTATGCACATGCGCTCGCTTCTGTGATCAACCAGTATAAGCCTGAGATCATGCTTGTAGGCGCTACTGCAATCGGCAGAGATTTGGGTCCTAGAGTGTCTGCAAGAGTGGCTACCGGTCTGACAGCAGACTGTACCGTTCTTGAGATCGGTGATTTCCCGCTGCAGGCAGTACCGGGACAGGAGCAGTTACATAACCAGCTCCTGATGACACGTCCCGCGTTCGGCGGTAACACCATCGCTACCATTGCATGTCCTTACAACCGTCCGCAGATGGCTACGGTACGTGCAGGCGTTATGCAGAAGATCGATCCCATCAAGGGCGCTAAGGCTGTTGTGGAAGAGTTCAATCCAGGATTCACACCGGATAATAAGTATGTGGAGATTCTTGACATTGTGAAATCCGTTGCAGAGACAGTAGATATCATGGACGCTAAGATTCTGGTATCCGGCGGCCGTGGTGTAGGAAGCCCGGAGAACTTTAAGATTCTGGAAGAACTGGCAGAGGTGCTTGGCGGTACTGTAAGCTGCTCCCGTGCAGTAGTGGATTCCGGCTGGAAGCCTAAGGATCTGCAGGTTGGTCAGACAGGTAAGACTGTTCGTCCTAACGTATATTTTGCAATCGGTATTTCTGGTGCGATTCAGCACGTGGCAGGTATGGAAGAGTCCGACATCATCGTTGCTATTAACAAAGATGCGGATGCACCGATCTTTGATGTGGCTGACTACGGTGTAGTAGGTGACTTGAACAAGATCGTTCCCAAGCTGACAGAAGCTTTAAAAGCTGAGATTGCCGCAGCAAAATAATGACAGTTGGGCATAGCGTGTGATTCTGCAGAACGGAATCATAGAGGTTAGCATGAAATAGTAATAAGCGGAGCCGCTTCCCGGTGGTAATTGTGATCACTTCCGGGGCGGCTCCTTTATTTTATGTTTTGCCATTCCGTTTTTGCGTGGAATATGATACTATGTAAAGGAAATATACTATGAGAGATACTTATCTTGCATCGATATCAGAAAGTTACTTATTGTCTGTGGAAAAAGGGATTAGTTTGTAAAAGTGGAATGAGATGGAGGGGCTATGGACGAAACCGAAAGAAATGAGAATGAATTGGGAAGTGAACCGCAGTGGGATAATACGTATGGGAAAAAGAGCCTGCCGCAGGTAAATGACAGTTATGGCCTTCAAAATACACTGCATGAAGAACAGAATTGGCAAAATCAGAACGTGGCGGAACAGATCAGTTCTTTTGGCCCGCCTGTGCAGCCTTACCTGCCGCCCGGCAAGAGTCATAAAAAGGGGATTCTGATTGCCGCTTCGGTCACGGCCGCATTACTGTCGCTTTGTGTTGGAATCGGATGGATTTCCCATATCAATTCTGCTTCCTATAAACTCAAAAAGGGTTTTGAGAATATGGATCAGGAATGGGCACGCATGAGAAATCCCCTGACAGAGAAACTGGACGTGGACGAGATCGCAAAGATGATGGCGGAAGACGGCAGTCATGTCAACACGAGACTGAATGTTACGATGGACACCTATGGCCTGGGGAAAATTACGCTGGGCGTAGATACAGATTATTATAAAGATGTGCACCAAAAACAAATGGACGCTAGAACAAGTCTGAGTATTATGAATTACGATTTCGCACACTTCAATTTCTATGGCGATGAAGATGTGGTATGTTTTTCAATCCCGGAACTGTTTCTGGAGGATATCTATATTGAGAATGAAGATGTGACGGGACAGTTTAACCGTTCCATGTGGGCAGACAGCTATCTGTTCGGAGAGATGGAGGAAGAGCATTCCATCAATTTGTTTCCGGATAAACCGCGCTTTGAGGCCGTGCACGACTGGCAGGAATTAAGGGCGTATCTGGGTACGTGTTCCGAGCATCTGGAAGAATGCCTGCAGGGTGCCAGAATAGAAAAAGCCGGAAAGGGAGTATACCGGGTGACCTTTGATGCCCTGGAGGTTAATTATCTGCTCCGGGATATTCTGCTTACTTACGAGGACATGGCAGGACAGGATATGTATGATATCTTATCCTGCCTGCAGTTGGTCAGTATGGGAGATGATATCAGTTTCCTGATTAAGATCGGCGGGGGCAACCGCATCAGAAGTATCACACTCGAGGAGCCGGTCAGTATTCTGGATAATCAGTTCAATCTTAAGGGAGAAATCCTCTTTCAGGGGCGGGAGCGGAGTATTGATCTGATCCGAGGGCAGATTGCACTGACCAATGAAGAAGATGAGGAGCTGGAACTTACCTGGCAGGCAGATCAGTCGCTCTCGGCGGACAAAGATGTGTATCGTTTGGAAGGGGATATGAAATGTAAGGTGCTTGACGAGGAACTGGATTTGAAGTACAGCACTTATTTTGATGCACAGTACGATGAATTTCAGGTACAATTGTTCATGAAAGATGGCTGGTCGGTTTATCGGATTATAGGAAAGGGACGATTTGATGAGATCAGACCGGGACAGGGGTATCAGATGGATCTGGAAGATTTGTCCGTGTCGATGGACGGGGAAGAACTGTTTAATATAACCGGCGACATTCATGTGGAGCCGCTGCGCGGGAATATTAAGCGGTCTGTTGAGGCAAGAACAGCGTTTTTTGAGATGACGGAGCGTGACTGGAACAGGATCCTTGACAGGATTGATGAAGAGTATGGCGGTCTGTTCAATATGTTGCCATAGGCAGTCACTTGACTCGTTGTCTGTGAGAATAAATCACATGAAGGAGGGGTGGATGTGGACACAGAGAAAGGAAAGATGACCGGTGCCGGTGATGAAGAAATGATCGCGGAAGTCATGCGGCATCTGGATCAGGAGTCGACGCAGGGGGTGTATCGTATGAGCGTCACCTTTGATGAGAAGGAAGAGGGCAAAGATGTCTCACACAAATGCTGCCATATGTATGGCAGGCCAGCTTCGGAGACAGTAGGACTGCTGGATATGTATACGGATATCAGTGCAGAGAAGTCTGACCGGGATTGAGATATTACAGAGAGGAATCATGGAGGTGGTTGGGATCAGAGCAGGAAACTGCCCTGACAAAAGTAAGCTGCCTGGGTATGGAGGTTTCGTGGTGAGCGACAAACAGATAAAAAATATTATGGAGTACGAGACAGTGGCATTGGATGATGAGAACAGTGCACTGGTAATCATTGATCAGACGAAACTGCCGGGAGAGACAGAACTGATCAGTCTGCACACGGGAGAGGAGATCTGGGATGCCATTTATCTTTTGAAAGTGCGCGGGGCACCCGCGATCGGTGTCGCAGCGGCTTTTGGGATCTATCTGCTGGCCAAACAGATTACGGCATGTAATTATGAAGAATTCTTTGCGGAATTTCAGAAGCAGAAAGCCTATCTGAATTCGGCACGGCCTACGGCAGTGAATCTGTCCTGGGCTTTAAACCGTATGGAGCAGATATGCGTAGAGAATAAGATGAAACCGGTAGAGGAGATCAAGTCTCTTCTGCGGGCTAAGGCCGTGGAGATGAAAGAGGAGGATATCCGGGTCTGCAAGGCAATCGGAGAACACGGACTGACACTGGTCAGGCCGGGAGACGGTATTCTCACGCATTGTAATGCGGGGCAGCTTGCGACCTGCAAATACGGCACTGCCACAGCCCCGATTTATCTGGGACAGGAGAGAGGATATCATTTCCGCGTTTTTGCGGACGAGACAAGGCCGCTTCTGCAGGGAGCCAGACTGACGGCCTATGAACTTCATGCATCGGGGGTGGATGTGACGCTGCTGTGTGACAACATGTCTGCCACCGTCATGAAGAACGGTTGGATCAATGCGGTATTTGTGGGCTGTGACAGAGTGGCGGCCAACGGCGATACTGCGAATAAGATCGGTACCTCGGTGGTGGCCACAGTGGCAAAGCGCTACCATGTGCCTGTCTATATTTGTGCGCCTACATCCACCATTGATATGGATACGGCTACAGGTGATGACATTGTGATCGAGCAGCGCCCCGCACATGAAGTGACACAGATGTGGTATGAGAAACCGATGGCACCTGAGGGCGTGAAAGTGTTTAACCCGGCTTTTGATGTGACAGACCATGATCTGATCGCAGGTATCGTGACGGAATATGGAGTGGCAAGAGAACCATATACGGAGTCTCTTAAGGAAATATTTGAAAAGAAAGCGGAGGCCATGGGTGCCAAATGAAGATAGGCCGTGCTGCCTGGGCGGAACCTGAGTGAATGGAAAGGGAGCGGAAGAACAGGCAGTATATCGTATGATATTTTATAAAAAAGTGCACAATACATTATTTAGATGTGTGATGCCATAAAAATACAATATATTGTAGAAAACGGGATTTAAAGGGGAATACAAGAGAGAAAATACGATAAAACATTTATAGATAAATGGGAAATTTATGCAAATTTGCGAAGAGACCAGACTTGTATCAATGCCCGGCATGTGGTATAACAAAGATAGAGATGCGGAGAAACACAAGAAAGTATGCGGAGGGATATCAATTATCCGCATACTGTGCCGTAAGATTTTATCGATTAAAGTCGAACAGTTTATAAGGTTCTACATTCAATGCTTTGGCGATGGAGAAGAGAAGGTCCAGTGAGAGTGGACGCACAATGTTGGGAGCCTCGATGGCACCCAGGTGCTGACGGCTGATATTTACCATTTCCGCAAGCTGTTCCTGTGTCAGGTTTCTGTGTTTTCTATAATAAGCTATATTGTACCCCAGTTCTGTATATTCGTAGCAGTATGGGGATGTGGTATTGTCTTGTTTCATAACATTTCCTCCAATAGTTTTATTGTAAGTATTGACGAAAAATAGTAAATAATGCTAAAAGCGACAACTGATATGATACAAATATCAACCTATAAATGAGAAATATAAGATGGCGCACAGGTCATGGCAATTTGGGGCAAAACAGGGAATTGTCCTGACTACATTAAACTGCTCCGGCATGGAGGGTATCATGAAATTATCCGAATTGAATAAGTATGATTCGATCACTATACAGTGCCACGATAATCCGGACGCGGATGCGATTGCATCCGGTTATGCACTGTATTGCTATTTTCAGGACAGGGACAGGAAAGTAAGACTGATCTACAGCGGCAGAAACAGGATTCAGAAGTCGAATCTTTTGCTGATGCTGGAGCATTTGCGGATTCCTATTGCATATATTGATGATGTACCGGCATTTCTTTCACAGGAACCGGAGGGGAGACTGCAGGGACTTTTGATCACCGTAGATTGTCAGTATGGAGCCGGTAATGTGACAAAGCTGCCCGCCGAGGAGGTGGCGGTGATCGACCATCACCAGATAGAGGTCGCTCCCGTAGAAATGAATGAGATCAATCCGCATCTGGGAAGTTGTTCCACATTGGTCTGGCAGATGTTAAACAAGGTCGGTTATGAGATAAAGGATCTGAAACTGGGCACGGCGTTGTATTATGGGTTATATACGGATACGAATCAGTTCGCAGAAGTCTTTAATCCGCTGGATATGGATATGCGGGAGGCAGTGCCCTTTGACAAAGCGCTGATCATGCTCTTTCGCAATTCTAACCTCTCGCTTCAGGAGATGGAGGTTGCCGGCGTGGCTATGATCCGGTACATTTATAATGCGGATTATCACTATGCGATTATTAAATCCAAACCATGTGATCCGAATATTCTGGGACTCATCAGTGATTTCCTGATTCAGGTGGCGGAAGTGTATTGCTGCGTGGTATATAACGAGACCGTGGATGGCTATAAGTTCTCCGTCCGAAGCTGTGTCAAGGAGGTACAGGCCAATGAACTGGCCGGTTTTCTTGCAGACGGGGTTGGCTCCGGCGGCGGACACCGGGAGAAGGCGGGCGGTTTTATCAACATGGCACTGTATGAGGAAGTGTACCCGACGCTGCATTCGGAGGCTTTTTTCAGTGAACGGCTCAATGACTATTTTGACCATTGCCAGGTCATATATGCCAAAGAGTATGATATTGACATTACCGATATGCGCCCCTTTGTAAAAAAGCCTGTTCCCCTCGGTTATGTGGAGGCGGCCAAAGTGCTGCCGTCCGGCACGCCGATCACAATCCGGACGCTTGAGGGAGATGTGGATATGGTAGTGGAAGAGGATCTGATCATCATGGTTGGCATTAAGGGGGAAATTTATCCGGATATTAGGGAACGCTTCGCGAAGAACTATGAAGCCACACAGATGTCCTATCATGAATGTAAGGATCACGCACACTGCAGCCTCTTGTACGAACCCACGATTCATAACCGTTCTACGGGAGACGTCATGAAGCTGACTGACTATGCCAAAGTCTGCATTGCCGGTGGGGGCACCCATATTCATGCAAAGGAGCTGACTAATAGGGTCAAGATATTTACAGCCTGGGACGAGGAGAAATATGTGCTGGGGAAGCCGGGAGATTATCTGGCGGTGCGATGTGATGACAGACATGATATTTACATTGTAGAACATGATATTTTTGACAGGCTGTATGAAGAGAAAAAGGGTCTGGAGAAAGAACTGTGAAAAGAATGAGCAGGCTTTTGCCAAAGTAAATGTGCTAAGGGAACCACAAAATATAATTCATAAAAAGGAGAGTCAAACATGAGCAACAAATACGCAGGAACACAGACAGAAAAGAATCTGGAGGCAGCATTTGCAGGGGAGTCACAGGCGAGAAACAAGTATACCTATTTTGCATCTGTGGCGAAAAAGGAAGGTTTTGAGCAGATATCTGCCATCTTTGCAAAGACGGCGGACAATGAGAAAGAACATGCCAAGATGTGGTTTAAGGAGTTAAACGGGATAGGGGATACGGCGGCTAATCTCGGTGCGGCTGCGGACGGCGAGAATTATGAGTGGACAGATATGTATGAGGGATTTGCAAGGACTGCGGAGGCAGAAGGATTCCCGGAACTGGCATCGAAGTTTCGCAGAGTCGGAGAGATTGAGAAGCATCACGAAGAGAGATATCGTGCGCTGTTACATAATGTGGAGACGAAAGAAGTATTTGAGAAGAGTGAAGTAAAGGTATGGGAGTGTCGCAACTGCGGTCATATCGTGGTAGGCACCAAAGCACCGGAAGTATGTCCGGTCTGCAATCATCCGCAGAGTTATTTTGAGATCAGTGCACAGAACTATTAAGCAGGTCAAAACTTCAATTCGCTCAGGCTGATATGGCGTGGTGTGAGAAGTTACTGAAACCAGAGGCGCCGGACGAATTCCGGCAGCGGGACTTGCAGATTCTGACAAAGTGTGTATAATGGTAAGTAAGTTTTACAGTCGACAGAGTAGTTTGCAAGGAGGAGTCAGATTATGAGTTTTACATTATTGGTGGGCGGTTTTATAGTGGTTGTCATTATACCGGTAGTGATTTCAGTGGTATCTTCGGTGGTTTCCGGAATTGCAGCTGCGGTGGATGACGAGGAAGACTGACGATACAGTAAAAGGCTTTTACGGCGGGAAGATTTGGCAGGTAAGAGAGGTTATGGGCAGGGTGGAATTTCACAGTGTGAGATTTTACCCTGTTTTTGGAGTTTTTTCTTCCTATTTTGGTCTGTCTATGTTAAAATGTTTAAGGATATTAGCAATAACGTGAAATATGTAAGGAGAATGCGGTCATGACATTTGTTGCAGGCCGCAAAGGTTATCATGATGAGTGAATCGGAAAAGCGTCTGACACCAGAGGAATCTGAAACGAAGGAAGTGGTGTCCAAGAATTTCATTGAACAGATCATTGAGAAAGATTTGGCAGAAGGGATCTATGACACTGTGCATACCCGGTTTCCACCGGAGCCGAACGGTTATCTGCACATTGGTCATGCCAAGAGTATTCTCTTAAATTCCGGGCTTGCGGCCCAGTATGGCGGCAAGTTCAATATGCGTTTCGATGATACCAATCCCACCAAAGAAAAAAGTGAGTTTGTTGAATCCATCAAGGCCGATGTAAAGTGGCTTGGTGCGGATTATGAGGACAGACTGTTTTTTGCTTCTGATTATTTTGACCAGATGTATGAGGGAGCGATCAAACTGATTAAGAAGGGGAAGGCCTATGTGTCGGATCTGTCTGCCGATCAGATGCGGGAATACCGCGGAACGCTGACGGAGCCGGGGAAGGATGATCCGAACCGGAACAGGAGCGTGGAAGAGAACCTTACCTTGTTCGAGGAGATGAAAGAGGGCAAGTATGCAGACGGCGAGAAAACGCTTCGGGCTAAGATAGATATGACGTCTCCCAACATTAATATGAGAGATCCGATCATTTACCGTGTGGCGCATCTGCCTCATCAGAATACAGGAGACAAATGGTGTATTTATCCCATGTATGATTATGCGCATCCCATCGAGGATGCCATTGAAGGAATCACTCATTCGATCTGTACACTGGAATTTGAGGACCACAGGCCGCTCTATAATTGGGTGGTAACGGAATTGGAATACCCGCATCCGCCGAAGCAGATTGAGTTTGCTAAAATGTATTTGACCAATGTGGTCACCGGCAAAAGATATATCAAGAAGCTTGTGGAGGACGGTATTGTAGACGGCTGGGACGATCCTAGGCTTGTGTCTATCGCTGCACTCAGAAGAAGGGGATTCACACCGGAGTCAATCAGATTGTTTGTGGATTTGTGTGGTGTATCCAAGGCCAATTCTTCGGCGGAGTATTCCATGTTGGAGTACTGTATCCGGGAGGATCTGAAGATGAAGCGGCCCAGGATCATGGCAGTGACGGATCCGGTCAAATTAGTGATAGACAACTATCCGGAGGGAGAGACGGAATGGCTTGATGTCGTGAATAATCCGGAGAACGAAGCTCTGGGGTCACGGCAGGTACCTTTTAGCAGAGAGTTGTACATCGAGAGAGAGGACTTTATGGAGGAACCGCCGAAGAAATATTTCCGCTTGTTCCCGGGGAATGAAGTACGTCTCATGAGCGCATATTTTGTAAAGTGTGTGGGCTGTGAGAAAGATGCGGATGGGAATGTGACAGTGGTACACTGTACTTATGACCCTGCTTCTAAGGGCGGCAACAGTCCCGATGGCAGGAAGGTGAAGGGAACCATACACTGGGTGTCTGCTGCAGAGTCCGTGAAGGCACAGGTCAGACTTTATGAGAATATTATAGATGAGGAAAAGGGTGTCTATAATGAAGACGGCAGCCTGAATCTGAATCCCAATTCTCTTAGGGTACTTGCAGAGTGCAGGATTGAGCCTTCTGTGAAAGATGCAAAAGCCTATGAGAGTTTTCAGTTCGTACGGCAGGGGTTCTTCTGTGTGGATTGCAGAGATTCCAAACCGGGGGCACTTGTTTTTAACAGAATCGTATCCCTTAAGAGTTCTTATGTATTGCCGAAAAAGGAGAATTAGGGTACAATAATTGATAGATGTATTATTATAGTGGGAGGATAAAATAATGGCAGGATTATTGTCGGGGTTAGAGCAGTTTGGATTAAGTAATCTGGAGAGTATGGATTTGTATGAAGCGCCCAAGAAAGCAGAAGCAGGATCGGGTGAGCCGGGGGCGGCGCCGGTAGTGCAGGAGCAGGATTTTCTGTTTGATAAATCTTTTACCTGTCCTATTTGTGATAAGGAATTTAAGGCAAGGACCGTCAAAATCGGTAAGGCGAAACTGGGAGGAAGCGATCTGGATCTTCGCCCGAGATATGAGCAGATAGATTTATTAAAATATGATATTATTATGTGTCCTAACTGCGGTTATGCGGCACTCAGCAGATTTTTCAAATTCCTGACCTCACCCCAGGCAAAGAATATACAGAAAGCAATTTCCTCAACATTCAAGCCTCAGAAGGAGACCAAGGAGACTTATACGTATGATGAAGCACTGGAGCGCTATAAGCTGACATTGGCCAACGCGATCGTGAAGCAGGCGAAGGCCAGTGAGAAAGCCTATATCTGTTTAAAGACTGCCTGGTTACTACGCGGTAAGGCGGAACATCTGGATAATACACAGCCTGACTACGAAGAGCAGAAGAAAGCATGTCAGGACGAAGAGGACGAATTCTTAAAGAGTGCGCTGGAAGGTTTCCTTGCTGCCAGACAGACGGAGAACTTCCCTATGTGCGGTATGGATGAGCCTACAGTGGATTATCTGATTGCGGTGACAGCAATGCGGTTTGAGCAGTATGATCTGACCAGCCGCCTGATTACCGGTATCCTTACGTCCACAGGTGCCAATCCGCGTATGAAGGATAAGGCAAGAGATGTGAAGGAAATGCTGATGAAGAAGATCAAGGAAAAGAATGCGGCCAGAAAGTAGCCGTTCATTGTAAACAGATGAAAGAATTACCGATTCATATTCAGTTGGATCCTAAGAGCAGCAAAACGTTATACGAGCAGATTTATGAGTATATTCAGGAAGAGATTCGGGCGGGACGGCTTTTGCAGAATGAAAAGCTGCCCTCTGCCAGATTTCTCGCACAGTATCTGCAGGTGTCAAGAACTACGGTCGATATGGCTTACGGACAGTTGGTAGCGGAAGGATATCTTGTGGCACGGCCCAAGAGAGGATATTTTGTCAGCGCCCTGGAAGACCTATATGAGTTGAAAGCGAAGTCTTTGGATATAAAGCGGCCGGAAGAAAAAACATTGGCAGAAGAACGTGCGAAGGCTCAGACAGACAACTGCCGTTATGATTTCTCACCGAATATAATTGACATGCGCTTCTTTCCGTATGCAACTTGGAAGAAAATTACCAGAAATATTCTCGTAGATGCCAAGAGCCAAATGTTTACTCTAGGAGAACCGCAGGGAGATGAGGAACTGAGGACGACAATCTGTCGTTATCTGCACGGATCCCGGGGAGTCAACTGTGAGCCGGAACAGATTATCATCGGAGCAGGGAATGATTTCCTGCTTCTTTTATTAGAAAAGATTCTTGGCCGCCATATCCATGTGGCGATGGAGAATCCCACTTATGTGAGAGCATATAAGATTTTCCGGTCTTTTGCCTATCCGGTATCGCTGGTGCCGGTGGATGAGAAAGGAATCCGGATAGACAGCCTGCGAAGGACGGATGCGCAGATTGCCTATGTGATGCCGTCCCATCAGTATCCAACGGGGGTCTCCATGCCCATCGGACGGCGTATGGAGCTGTTAAAATGGGCCACAGAGGCAGAAGAGCGCTATCTGATCGAAGATGACTACGACAGTGAATTCCGTTACAGAGGAAAGCCGTTGCCGTCGCTGCAGGCCTCCGATACGGCGGGCCGTGTTATTTATATCGGTACGTTTTCCAAAGCCATCGCGCCGGCTATCCGAATCAGCTATATGGTACTGCCTTATCCGCTTCTGGATAAATACAGGCAGGAATGCGGCTTTTTCTCCTCTACCGTGTCACGTATTGACCAAACGATCCTGAATGAGTTTATCAGGGATGGGTATTTTGAACGATATCTGAATAAAATGCGCAAACAGTATCGTATGAAGCACGATCTGATTTTCAGTGAGATCAGATCCCTGGAAAAGTCCTTTCAGGTCACAGGCGGCAATGCCGGTCTGCATATCCTGCTGACAGACAAAAGGGGAAGAAGTGAGCATGTGCTGGAGGAGGCTGCCAGAGAACAGGGCGTAAAGACATATCGCTTAGGAGAGTTCAGAATGGGTGAACCTTCTGCACCGGACAAAGAAGACGGTGAGAATAGGTTCCTCATGCCATCGACCATGATTCTGGGATACGGCGGGTTATCCTTAGAGGAAATTCGGGATGGAATCAGTATACTAAAAAAAGTCTGGTTTTAGATTACGCAGGTAATCTTGAGCCGGACTTTTTTGCTGCGGAGCATTCTCTGAATCGTTGCCGCCGGGCGACGATTCCCTACTTATTATATGTAATCCTTTTTAACATATTCAGATAAGGAATGGTCTCTTCGTACAGCATTTCCGGTTGGAAGGAAGAATCTTGAAACCGGGAATCCATGAGGCCGTCAATGGTGTAGTCAAGTATTTCATCGAGTTTGTCGAAATCGACATCCGGCTGAAACAGGGAGCGGTCAGTCTGATTTTTTAAAACAGCCCGGACATCCGATATCACGTTCCGCTGCCGTTCGATGGCAGCCAGAGCTTCCCCTACGTCTTCTCGGCGGCAGCGGTTTAAGAACATCTGCATATAGGGATAGTTTTTGAGCACCTGCATTTTGGCATACTCCATCTGTTTGCGGATCTCAAAGTAATCGGTTGTAGTGGAGGATACACCGCTGGTCAGTTCAAGCTTCATGAATCTGACGCTGTAATCATAGAGAAAAGTATAAAGTCCAAGTTTGCTTCCAAAATAGTGAAATAAAAGCCCTTTACTGATGCCTGCTTCTCCCACAATATCGTCTGTACTGGCATGTTTATAGCCGCCCATGGAGAATACTTTAAGGGCGGCGTTGATCATGCGGTCCTGTTTTTCTTTCTTCAGATCAAAAAATTTTTCGTTCATGTTCTCCCCAATTCTGCATAAATTGACCTTTTTGGTCGATTTATACTATAACATAAATACGGGAAGGATTCAATGTCCTGCGAAAAACTAGTTTGGAGAAATATTTTAAGTACAAGATGTTGTGGATAAAGGTTAATTGCCGCAAGAGAAAAAAGGTTAATTCCGAAGGAATTTACCTTTTTTACTTTTTTTGTACATATTCCCTTTTCATTTTCACAAAATAGTATTAATATAATGGTATAAGAGACGGTGAAAGGAGAACACTGATGGCGAAGAAATTTGGTAAGGTTTTAATGATGACAGCGGCTCTTGGCGCCGTGGCGGCGGGAGCATATTATTATCTCAAGAGTAAAGATGCTCTCGTGGATGATGATTTTGATGACGATGACGACTTTGATAACTTTGACGAGGATTTGGACGAAGAAGGGGCGGCCAAGGAGGCAGAGCGTAATTATGTCGATCTGGATCTGCAGAAGGCTGACGAATTTAAGGAAGGCATAAGTGCTGAGAAAGCGGATGTGTCCGAGAAGGTCGTAGGCTGCGCTAAAGAGGCAGCGCAGAAAGTCGAGGAGAAGGCAGAAGAGAAAGTGGAAGAGTTCTTCGATGATGATGACAACGATGGCTCCATGGATGCTATGTAAGATAGAAAGCGCACAGACATAGTAAATTATTCAGGCGGTCAGGCCACACAACCTGACCGCCTAATTTGATGTTATGGGAGAATGCGAAGCATTCTCTGAATCGAACGCATAGGCGCTCGATTCGTTATTTATTCATTTTATAGGGCGGATCTGCCGGATAACCGCCTTTTAATTTCTGCATACCGCGCTGGATTGCATCTTTGGAGTTTTTCCAGTCAGCATCTTTGTTGCGGTAGTCGAATTTCTCCACCAGCCAGGAGACATCTTCACCAAGACGCGCCATGTTTTGTTCCATGAGCGGGAATACCATGTTATAAAATTCGGCCTTTTCTTTATCGCCCAGGCGGCTGTCTGCGGCCTCGCATAAGTCACCGAAATGATGCAGGCAGAATCCTTTGCTGTGTTGCACTTTGTCCCGGAACTCCTGATCCTTTTTGTACATGACAAAGAAGGTGTCAAGATAGCGGTCATATGTGTCTGCATAGCGTTTGCAGATATAGCAGGATTGTTCCTTTTCCGCAACCCAGATACCGATGGGATTCTGGCGATCGGTCTGTTTTTTGAATTTATCTTTCAAAGAAGTTTTGCCAGGTTTAAAGGCTTTGATCTGAGCCTGCAGTTCACGCTGCATTTGTAAATAATGCGTTTTCAGGATCCAGGCATTGCCCAGCGTATTGCCGTAGTCGAACATTTTCTTAAAGTGGTTCCGGCAGAAGCCGGCTCGGTCCGTCTGTTCGCGCACATCGCTTTCCATGTAGGAGGAGCCGGAGCCTAAGACAAAGTCCAGAAGATCCTGTTCCACGTTTCTTTCGATGAAGCAGAAGGGACATTCATCTTGGGCGTTTATGGCGTCGTTTAAGGGGATGGTATAGAGTTGTTCTTTCATAGGGAATTCTCCTTTCGCGGCATCAGCAGGAACGGTAGAGAGAAGCCTGAGATGCAGAGTGTTATATTTATGGAAGCAAAGATTCAGAAGCAGTAATCCCAGGCGGTATCAGAAGAATTACGAAGTAATTCTTGGGACGCAGGATGCTGATCCTGCGTCCATTGTATCACTTGCGGGATCAGAAAGAAAGGAAATGTATCATTGATGAGACCATGCCCGCAAGACCAGGGGATTTGAGACAGATGTCACTGATTGACATATGCCTTTGGCTTGCTATAATAGTGAAAAGCGGATACTTTACAGTATTTGAGAATCCGCATGGCGGAATCGTGGAGGACAATGACAATGGAGGATAAAACAATCAGGCTTGTGGTCACGGATCTGGACGGCACACTGCTCAATTCCCGCAAGGAAGTTCCTGCAGGATTTGAGGAATGGGTCTGTGAGCACCCGGAAATCAGGACGGTGATCGCGAGCGGCAGGCAGTATTATAATATGTATAAGCTTTTTCATAAGGCGGCAGACAAAATGCTCTATATAGCCGACAATGGCGGACTGGTGGCGGATAAGGGGGCCTTTCTCTACACCAATACGATGGAAACGGAAGATGTGAATGCCTGCATGGAGCGTTTTCATAGCAGGGATGGTCATGCGGTCATTCTGTGCGGTGTGAAGTCGGCTTATATGCGGCATGGCAGTGAAGAGGCAGAGAAAAACGCGCATATGTATTATGCGAGACTGGAATTTACGGATGATCTGCAAAGCTGTATGGAGAAAGATAAGATTATCAAGATGGCGGTATTTATCGAAGACCATAGTGCGGTTACTTATTATGAGGGTTTAAAGGACATACCGGAGAGAGTGAATGTGCTTTTGTCGGGGGACTGCTGGCTGGATATTGCCAATAAAGAAGTGAATAAGGGTGCGGCTCTGCAGTTTTTGCAGGAACGTTATCAGATAGAGGCCGATGCGTGTATGGCATTTGGGGATTTCCTGAATGATGAGAGCATGATACGGCAGTGTACGGAGAGTTATGCGATGAGTAATGCGCATCCCGGTCTGAAGGAGGCGGCTAAATATATTGCGCCGTCGAATGAGGAGGCGGGGGTGATGAAAATACTGTCAGAGATTGGTAAACAAGTGATAGATCAGATTGGAGTGGAATGATGCAGATACAGATTCCCAGGGTAAATGAGGATACGGAAGGGATTTTGTCCCAGGTAGAATGTTTCGCACTGGATATGGACGGCACCATCTATCTGGGAGAGAAGTGGATAGACGGCGCCCGACAGTTTCTTTCAACAATTGAGGAATCGGGCAGAAATTATGTGTTTCTGACCAACAATTCTTCCAAAAATGCGGCAGTCTATGTGGAGAAGCTTGGGCGGATGGGACTTACTGTGGGAGAGGACAAGATTGTCACTTCCGGGCAGGCAACGATATATTATCTAAAGAACCATTTCCCGGGCGCCAGCGTATTTCTTCTGGGCAATCCGCTGCTGCAGGAAGAATTTATGCAGGCAGGGATTGTTCTGGAGGAGGAACATCCGGACGTGGTGGTGACAGCCTTTGACACTACGCTTGATTATGCCAAGATGTGTAAGGTATGTGATCATGTGCGGTCAGGATTGCCTTATCTGGCGACGCATCCCGATTATAACTGTCCGACAGAAACAGGATTTATTCCGGATGCGGGTGCGATCCATGCGTTTATCCATGCATCAGCGTTCCGCTATCCGGACAGGATCATTGGGAAACCCAATGAAGATATCATAGAATATTTGACTACTAGGGTCAATACAGAGCGGGGATGTATTGCGATGGTGGGTGACAGACTCTATACAGACATTGCCGCAGGCAGAAACCATGGGCTTAAGAGCGTGCTGGTCTTAAGCGGAGAGGCTTCCCTTGAGGATGTGGAGACGTCTGAGACGGTGCCGCACCTGATCTTTCGCTCCGTGCGGGAGATGATACCATTTCTTACGTTATAGGGGTAGAGAACCTTTTGCCACCCGGATCGTTATAGGAAATTGCGGCAGAATAATCAGGGACAGCCGGGATTATTCGTTTCCTGAAAAATATTCCCGGTATAGCTGCTTTCTGTAGACGTTGTCGGAAAGGACACGATTCACCTCCTCGGCCTTTCCGGCATCCACCAAGGATTTGAGCGGTTGGGCAAGATTGTCGGCACTTTCTTTGAACCCCTCCTTATGACCAGCCATGCGTCCTTCAATGAGTCCCGCTTTCCGTCCTTCTTCGCGTCCGATTTCGCGTCATTTTTTCCGTCCGCTCTTCATATGTTCTTCTTCGTCATATTCAAAAATACTTACCGCTATCGCCTCCGCACGATTTTTTGCTAAAAAGTCTGCAAGCATCCCCTTTCTTATACAATCGCCTACTGCCTTCTTGACCGTTTCCGGTAAAGGAAGTTTCTTGGTATATACTCTGTACGGTGTCCTTATAGTTGCGCTGTACAGATGTCTGGTACGGTTCAGCGCCACTACATCATTTGTAGTTGTGCCAGCTTTTGCTTTGTAAAGGGATTATTTGAAAGCTTCGATCCTTTCACAGGACAGCAGACATCTTCAGGCTGCCATAGTGGTGCGGCAGCCTTCCTATTGGATGATTTGCACAAAAACAACAATCGATTTCTATATAAAATAGCAGAAAAGGTTAAAAAATAGAAATACCCTCTTGTCAAAATGACAGTAGGGTGTTATGCT
Source organism: uncultured Lachnospiraceae bacterium (assembly GCA_951801245.1). The sequence goes on along the minus strand of CATOMC010000008.1, from coordinate 39,664 downwards.
TAACCCATAGAAACGGAAACGTTACCGGCAACATTACCGATATCGTTACCGAAAACCAATTAACTTTTTATTTGAAAGGGAGAGGAAAAAAGAATGAAAAAGAAAATGGTAAGCACATTACTCTGTGCAGCGATGATTTCCACTATGTTGGCAGGCTGCGGCGGCGGTTCTGAACCGGCAGCAGAAGCACCGGCAGCGGAGGAACCGGCAGCGGAGGAACCGGCGGCAGAGGAACCGGCAGCAGAAGCACCGGCAGCAGAAGAGTCAGGAACAGAAGCACCGGCAGCAAGCGCAGAGGGCGGTTCTGTATACTACCTGAATTTCAAGCCTGAGGTTGATGAGCAGTGGCAGCAGATCGCATCTGACTATACGGCAGCAACAGGAGTAGATGTTAAGGTAGTAACAGCGGCAAGCGGTACTTACGAAGAAGTATTAAAGTCCGAGATCGCAGGCAGCGATGCACCTACTTTATTCCAGGTTAACGGACCTGTGGGTTACAGCTCCTGGAAAGACTACTGCATGGATCTGTCCAATACAGAGTTGTTCAAGAATCTGTCTGACCAGAGCCTTGCTGTATATGGTGAAGACGGTAAGCCTTATGGTGTTCCTTATACAGTAGAAGCATACGGCATCATCTACAACGATGCGATCATGCAGGCATACTTCGCTATGGACGGTGCGGCAGCAACAAGCATTGACGAGATTAACAGCTTCGATAAGTTAAAGGCAGTTGTAGAAGATATGCAGGCGAAGAAAGATGATCTTGGCATCACCGGCGTATTCGCATCTACTTCTTTACTTCCCGGTGAGGACTGGAGATGGCAGACACACCTTGCAAACCTTCCTGTTTACTATGAGTTGAAGGACAAAGGCATCACAGATACAGATGCGCTTGAGTTCAGTTACAGCGACAACTTCAAGAACATTTTCGATTTATATATCAACAACTCCACCTGCGCTCCTACGCTGTTAGGAAGCAAGGCAGTGACGGATTCCATGGCTGAGTTCGCACTTGGCGAGTGTGCGATGGTACAGAACGGTAACTGGGCATGGGGCCAGATCTCAGAGGTAGACGGCAACACAGTGGAAGAAGCAAATGTGAAGTTCATGCCTATCTACACAGGCGTATCCGGTGAGGATAAGCAGGGCTTATGTATCGGTACAGAGAACTTCTGGTGCATCAACAGCCAGGCAGATCCTGCTGATATCAAAGCAACGGAAGATTTTGTAGCATGGATGATCTCTTCCGACGAAGGTAAGAATGCTATGGTCAACACCCTCGGTAACGCAGCACCTTTCTCCACCTTTACAGATGCTGAGAAGCCCAGTGATCCTCTTGCAAAAGAGATGTATGCATCCATGGAAAGTGGTAAGACTTCTGTAAGCTGGAACTTCACCATCTTCCCTAGCCAGGATTTCAAGGATGATTTCGGTGCAGCTTTACTTGAGTACTGCAACGGCAACATGACCTGGGATGACGTTAAGAATACAGTCGTGACAAGATGGGCTGAGGAGAAGTCGGCAACAGCAAACTAAGGCATCATAGGATATTATAAGACGTAACCATAAAGAAATATCATGGAAGCGCTTCGCAGCTCGGAGTTGCGGGGCGCTTTCTCATATCTAAATCCACAAAGCGGAGTTCGAAACAGCGTAAAACATGTAAGGAGAATGCGAAGCATTCTCTGTACCGTCGCTGACAAGCGATGGTCTATGATAGAAAGGAGCCCGGCAATCGTATGGAAAAATCATTAAAAAAATATTTTTTAGTATTTACTTTACCTACGCTCATTGCTTTTGCCTTTGCCTTTATCATTCCTTTTGTTCAAGGTGTGTACCTGTCCTTCTGTGAGTTTACCACGGTAAAGAATGCGCACTTTGTCGGTTTTCAGAACTACATAAAGGCATTTGAGAGTGGGCAGGGATTTTTGAGAGCGGCAGGATTTACATTTCTGTTTACTATAGTGAGCGTGCTTTCCATTAATTTATTTGCATTCTGCATTGCGTTACTGCTCACAAGAAAAATGAAAGGAACGAATATCTTCCGTACGGTATTCTTTATGCCGAACCTGATCGGCGGTATCGTACTCGGCTATACATGGCAGCAGATGATCAATGCGATCCTCTACCGGTACGAGACGACCATTGTGGCGGATGCCAAATATGGTTTCTGGGGTTTGGTTATTCTGATGAACTGGCAAATGATTGGCTACATGATGATCATCTATATCGCAGGTCTTCAAAATGTACCCACTGATCTGATAGAAGCGGCCAAGATTGACGGCGCTACAGGCTGGCAGACCCTGATCAAGGTAAAACTTCCCATGGTCATGTCTTCCGTAACAATCTGTATGTTCCTGACCTTGTCAAACAGCTTTAAACTGTTCGATCAGAACAAAGCGCTGACAAATGGTGCACCGATGAATAAGACACAGATGCTTGCACTGAATATTTATGATACCTTTTATGGGAAAACAGGCTATGAGGGTGTCGGCCAGGCGAAAGCGGTGGTATTCTTTATCCTGGTAGCAGTCATAGCACTTGTGCAGCTTTCCTTAACAAGAAGTAAGGAGGTAGAACAATAATGACACAGACCAAAACTTCCAGAACTTTAAATAAAATATTTTTCCTGATATTGTGTGCACTCACAGTGGTAGTGCTGTATCCGTTGTTTTTCATTGTGAATAACTCTTTTAAGGGTAAATTTTTCATCAGTAAGGATCCTTTTTCACTGCCAAACAGTGAGACCTTCTCCGGTATGACCAACTATGTGAACGGCCTGATCAAGACCGGACTCTTAAGTGCCATTGGATGGTCCTTTTTCATCACCATTGTGTCAGTGCTGATGCTGATCCTCTTTACATCCATGACGGCTTATTATATTACCAGGGTGAAGTCTAAACTGACAAGTGGATTATATTATATGTTTGCTTTCTCCACGATCGTGCCTTTCCAGATGGTCATGTTCACGATGAGCAGCCTGGCGGATACGTTCCACCTGAAAAACCCGCTTGGCATGTGTGTACTTTATCTGGGATTTGGCGCCGGATTATGTATCTTTATGTTTTCCGGATTTATCAAATCGGTTCCTCTCGAGATTGAGGAGGCAGCCATGATCGATGGATGTACACCGCTTCGGACGTTTTTTGGTGTAGTGTTCCCAATCTTGAAACCCACGGCAATTACGGTAGCAATCCTGGAAGCTATGTGGATCTGGAACGACTTTTTGCTTCCGTATCTGGTCATCGGTATCAGTACCAAATATAAGACGATTCCGGTCGTAGTACAGATGTTAGTAGGTTCTAATGGTAATAAGGATATGGGTGCTCTGATGGCTATGCTGGTACTTTCCATTATTCCGATCGTTATCTTCTATCTGACCTGCCAGAAGCATATCATTGAAGGTGTGGTTGCAGGTGCGGTTAAGGGTTAGGCATGATAAGACATTTTGTGACAGGTGTTTCTTGCTATTTGTACCCGGATGTCATAAAATAAGATAACATTATTTGATAGAAAATGTAATGAAGCAGACGAAAGGATTTGTTAGTATTATGAGAAAGAGCGGCGTTTTACTGCCTGTATCCAGTATTCCATCAAATTATGGAATCGGCGCCTTTTCCAAAGAGGCTTATACGTTTATTGATCTGTTAGAAAAAGCGGGACAGTCTTATTGGCAGATACTGCCACTTGGCCCCACTGGTTATGGAGATTCTCCCTATCAGTCTTTTTCTACCTTTGCAGGCAATCCTTACTATATTGACTTAGAGTCGCTGATCGAGATGGGGTATCTGACGAAAGAAGATTGTGATCAATATGATTTCGGTGATGATGCAGTCTATGTGGACTATGAGAAAATATATCTTTCCAGATTCAAAGTGCTTAAGACGGCTTATCAGAACAGCCATATTGAGAAAGATGAGGCCTACCGGAAGTTTGTAGAAGAGAATGAGTACTGGCTGAAAGATTATGCACTTTATATGGCTGTCAAGAATTCCTTTGACGGTGTAAGCTGGAGTGAGTGGGATGAGGATATCAGGCTGCGCAGGCCTGCCGCGATGAAGAAGTATTCTGAGGAATTTGCGGAGGAGATTGCGTTCTATCAGTTTCAGCAGTATCTGTTTGCAAAACAGTGGTTTGCGTTGAAAGAATATGCGAATGACAAAAAGATACAGATTATTGGAGATATCCCGATTTACGTGGCCTTTGACAGTTCGGATACCTGGGCAAATCCGGAACTTTTTCAACTGGATGAGACTCTGACGCCGGTGGCGGTGGCAGGCTGTCCGCCGGATGCCTTTTCCGCTACCGGACAGTTGTGGGGGAATCCCTTATATCGATGGGATTATCATAGGAAGACGGATTATGAATGGTGGATGAAGCGCATCGATTATTGCTATAAACTCTATGATGTGGTGCGTATCGATCATTTCCGAGGTTTTGACGAGTATTATTCCATACCTTATGGCGATGCCACGGCAGAATTCGGGCACTGGGAAAAGGGGCCCGGTTATGAAATCTTTAAGACGATGAAGGCGGAGCTGGGCAGTAAAGCGGTTATCGCAGAGGATCTTGGATTCTTGACTGATTCAGTCATTAAATTGGTGAAAAAGACCGGCTATCCGGGTATGAAGATTCTGCAGTTTGCTTTTGATTCCAGAGAGGAGAGCGATTATCTTCCTCATAATTATGTGGCCAACAGTATTGCTTACACCGGGACACATGATAATGATACCACACTTGGCTGGTACGATAAATTGGAACGAAGAGACAAGGCATTTGCCAGGAAGTATCTGCATATCCGCTCCCGTAAGGATGTTCCGTGGGAGTTTATCCGTGCAGCACAGGCGAGCGTGTCTGACACCTGTGTGATCCCAATGCAGGATTATCTGGGATTAGGTACGGAAGCGAGGATTAATGTGCCGTCTACATTGGGAACAAACTGGAAGTGGAGAATGCTGCCGGGACAGTTCACTGAAGAATTGGCGGAAAAGATTTATGATATGACGAAGCTTTATGGGAGAGTGAAGGAGTAGGTAATAAAGAGGAAATCCAGGCTGGTTGGGATGACCGGGGTTAATAATTTGGATTTCCGGACGACGATACGGCGCAGAAACATCCAATCGCACCGCGCTTTCGCTCCGCAAAATCCGTAGCGGACACATAAGCGGCTATAGAACAGCCGCTAAGTGCCGACGGATTTTAAGGGGTGCTCATCGGATGTTTCTGTGCCGTATCGTCCGTGTTTGGGTGAAACAAGGAGTTGAATTGGGGTATGGAAAGGTGGTATGATAAAATACAAAGGGTAAAAAGGGGGGAAGGTAACGGGTGAGGTGTATAGATGGCAGAGATTACGATTAAAGATATCGCAAAAAAGTGCGGCGTAGGAATCAGTACGGTTTCCAGAGCGTTGAATAACCATCCGGATATCAATCCGGAGACCAGAAAGATGATTTTGCAGGTTATTGAAGAGACGGGCTTTATTCCAAATAACAGTGCCAGAAATTTAAAGAGAACAGATGCCAAGTGCATTGCCGTGTTAGTGAAGGGTATCACGAATCCTGTGTTTAGTAATATGATACGGATTATTGAAGAGGAAACACAGAGGAATAAATATGCGCTGGTGCTCCGGCATGTAGAGATGCAGAAGGACGAGGTGGACGTTGCACTGGAGCTTAAGAAAGAGAAGAGACTGCGGGGCATTGTATTTCTGGGAGGACTGTTTGAGCATTCCGAGGAGAAGTTAAGGAAGCTGAATGTTCCTTTTATTTTCAGTACGATAGGCGTTAATATCTTAGACCGGGCCGGGAAGGTAGAATTTTCTAATATAGCGGTAGATGACCGGGTCGAGAGCGAGAAGATGACAGAATATCTGTTGGGACTTGGGCACAGACAGATTGCTCTGATTACAGAGCGGTCGGAATGCCCTATTGGTCGGCTTCGTATGGAAGGTTATAGGGCAGCTTTTGCCAAAAGACAGCTTCCCGTGCCGGAGCAGTTGATCTGTTATGTGCAGGAGGAAATTGAACACTATTCGATGGAGAACGGTTATCTGACGGCTAAGAAGCTGTTGGAATCGGGAGAAAAGGTCACAGCGATCTATGCGGTGGCGGACTCACTGGCGATCGGAGTCTGCCGGGCCGTGTTGGAAGCCGGCAAACGGATTCCGGAAGATATTTCCGTGGCCGGGTTTGATGGTATCGAGATGGGAGAATATTATAATCCCAAGCTGACGACGATCAAACAGCCGGCGGAGGAAATTGCCAGAAAGACAATACGTCTTCTGTTGGATGTGATCGCAGAGCGTAAAGAACATCAGCAGATTATCTTTCCGGCTGAATTAGTGGTTCGTGAATCCACCGGAGCGTGTACTTAAATTAGAATTATGGTAGGCGGGATCGTTTGTGACATCTTGACTAAACCAGTCAAGAGGGAGAAATGCTTCCGCCATTTCCTTATCGGGGAACTCCACTTCCGCTATGATCAGAGGTGCAAAGGGAGCCTCAAAGATATCCAGTTCCACGGATAGACTAATTTGGTCAATATTTTCTTTGTCCAATGACGCATATGTCGTATCGAATTTCGGGTTGGTAATCGGTATGACATAACGTTTTTTTGAAATGATGTTTCCGTCTGCTTTTTCCCGCAAATGATAGTAAGATTCCTCATTTAAGGGGAGATTGTACTCCTCTCTTGCAAGGAGTCCCTTACCCTTATAGGTCAGGTAGTAGGAGTCGTCTTGTCTGCGGATTCTGACAACAGGGTCAGTGTTGAGATAGGCCTGTTCGATGATGTGGCAGGGATAAGATAACAGGTTGTCTGGCAGGCTTGTGATAGTAAATTTGCGTTCGATTTCCATGTAATGTGTTCCTTTCGGTTATTTGATAATTTATTATAATTGATAGTAAATATAAGCGGGGCTTACATAGTAAGTAGTATAGACTTCCTAAGGCGATTGTGCAAGGAGGGGTGGATATTATTCAAGGAAATCAATTTTCAGGGCTTTTTTACATGTTTAGAAAGAAAGTGACACCTGAACAGTTAGTGGCGAGGGTACGGACAATAAACAACGTTTGCAGAGCACAGACAGCATGTGGCAAAAAAATCTGGAAGGATGGGGTGATTCGGGTTATAATAAACAGGAAGTAAAAAAGATATTTTGACCAAGGAAATTGTTACGATGAATCATGATCTGACCAAAGGCAATGTGACAGGTTCCCTGCTTTCCTTTGCAGGGCCAATGATATTGGGGAATTTGTTGCAGCAATGTTATAATATAGTAGATACCTGGGTGGTTGGCCGGTATGTGGGTGCGGATGCACTGGCGGCGGTAGGTTCTTCTTATACATTGATGACTTTTTTAAATTCTTTGCTCATCGGATTGTGTATGGGAAGCGGGGCTGTTTTTTCCTATTATATAGGAAAGGGCGACAGGCAGAAGGTGAAGTCCTGTGCGCAGACTTCTTTTGTGCTGATAGGTGTGCTGGCGCTGGTGATCAGTGTGACCGTGCAGTGTTTTCGTTACCCGATCTTATGGCTGCTTCGGACGCCGGAGATGCTGATGCAGATGACGGTTGAATATCTAGTGGTCATCTTTACGGGGATTGTGTTCATATTTCTTTATAATTATTTTGCCTTTTTGCTGCGGGCTCTTGGAAATTCGGTGGTGCCGCTGTATTTTCTGGGTGTGGCATCGGTATTAAATATTGGGCTTGATCTATTTTTTGTGCTGCAGCTTCATTGGGGACTGCAGGGCGCTGCCTGGGCAACGGTGATCGCCCAGGCAGTATCAGGTGTGGGACTTGGCATTTATATATGGAAGAGGGAACCTTTTTTCCGGTTTTCCATGAAAGAGTTTGCACAGGGTGAGAAGCCGGTGGGGGAAATCTGCAAATATTCCGGCATGACATGTATGCAGCAGTCGGTCATGAATTTTGGGATTTTGATGGTGCAGAGTCTGGTGAACAGCTTTGGCCCGGCGGTGATGGCTGCTTTTGCAGCCACCGTCAAGATTGACACCTTTGCCTATATGCCGGCGCAGGAGTTTGGCAACGCCTATTCTATTTTTATCTCCCAGAATCATGGTGCCGGACAAAAGGAGAGAGTCAGGGAGGGAACCAGAAAGGCGCTTGGTGTGTCGGCGGTTTTCTGCGGTGTGGTATCGGTTCTGGTGTTTGTGCTGGCCAGGTATCTGATGTTGATTTTTGTGAAAGCACAGGATACGCAGATCATAGAGATTGGCATGGAATATCTTAGGATTGAAGGGGCATTTTATGTGGGCATCGGTGTGTTGTTCCTGCTTTATGGATATTTTCGGGGGATTAACCGGCCGGGCGTTTCGCTGGTGCTGACGATCATTTCGCTGGGTACAAGAGTGCTTTTGGCATACATACTGGCGGCAGTTCCCGCGATTGGCGTGCTTGGGATCTGGTGGGCGATCCCTATTGGCTGGGCGCTTGCCGATGTGACCGGAATCGCGGTCATGCGCCGGGACAGGCACAGGGAAAGGGAAACAAGGGCGAAGAAAATACGGTAAAGAATATATGGTAAGGAACAGGAAATGATAACATATAAATGGTAACATCATTATTTAGTGACAGGAGGAGAAACAAGATGAGTAAGATCGCAGTATTTTTTGGAACAGGTTATGAGGAGATTGAGGCACTGACGGTGGTGGATATTCTGCGCAGGGCGAAAGAGACGGTGGAGATGGTTTCCATTACTGATGAAAAAAAGGTCACAGGTTCCCACGATATTACAGTGGAAATGGATAAGACTCTTGGAGAAGTTGATTTTGACAGTGTGGATGTACTGGTGCTTCCGGGCGGTATGCCGGGCACGAAAAATCTGGAAGCCTGTGAGAAACTGATGGAGCAGGTAGATGATTTCGTGGCAAAAGATAAGCTTGTGGCGGCGATCTGTGCGGCTCCCAGCATTTTAGGACATCGTGGTCATCTGAAAGGAAAGAAGGCGTGTTCTTATCCGTCTATGGAGGGTCATTTGGAAGGCGCGGAAGTGCTGCAGATCCCGGCAGTTGCGGACGGCAATATTATCACGGGCAGAGGGATGGGCGCAGCCATTGCCTTTGGCCTTGCGATTTTAGAAAAACTGCAGGACAAAGATGCTGCCGATCAGATGGCAGATGCGGTAGTGTTTCAAATTTAAAATATAGCAAAACTTACCATAATATTTTCTGACCATCCGAACATACTAACATCAAGATAAGCGAACAAACCAAAGCGCATCACAGGGATGTAAGTCACTGAGATAAGCGCAGGGAGCGAGCGCTTATCTCAATATAGATAAAGAATGTAAAACATTCAAATGTATTTCGGAGGTGAAAAGAAATGGCAAGCAACAAGACGAATAGAGTAGAAGTTCCTGAAGCAAAAGCAGCTATGGACCGTTTCAAGACTGAGGTTGCGTCTGAGTTAGGTGTAAACCTGAAAGAGGGTTACAATGGCGACCTTACTTCCAAAGAGGCTGGTTCCATCGGCGGTGAGATGGTTCGTAGAATGATCAAGAGCCAGGAAGAGCAGATGAAGTAAGCGCTTTTAGCTTAGGTAGTAATCTATGTAAAACGCAAAGCTTTTAAGTGAAAAGGCAGTAAAAGAAGGACAATCCGTTTGTGATAGACAGGCGGGTTGTCTTTCTGCGTGACACGGATGAAAAGGGCGCACATTGCTACGGATATTCGCAAAAAAAAGCTAGTATTTTCCACAGCTATATGCTATAATATCTCGATGACTGTGGCTGGAAACGTTATGTGCTGTGAGAGGGTGCATGGAGAAACGTTTTAATAAAAAACATATATGTTGCAGAGGAATTGAAGGAGGAACTTACTACAATGAGTTTACAGGTGGAGAAACTGGAAAAGAACATGGCGAAACTTACCATTGAGGCAGGTCCGGAAGAACTGGAGAAAGCGATTGAGAAGGCTTACCAGAAGCAGAAAGGCCAGATCAGCATCCCGGGATTCAGAAAGGGTAAGGTTCCGCGCAAGATGGTGGAGAAGATGTACGGCAAGGAAGTGTTTTATGAGGATGCCGCCAATGAATTGATTCCGGATGCCTACGACAAGGCGCTGGATGAGTGTGAGGAGGACATTGTGTCATCTCCGAAGATTGAGGTAGTGCAGATTGAGGCGGGCAAGCCTTTTATCTTCACCGCCACTGTGGCATTGAAGCCGGAAGTCAAGCTTGGCAAGTACAAAGGTGTAAAAATCGATAAGATCGACACGGAAGTGACAGATGAGGAAATCGATCAGGAAATCAACAGAGAACGTGAGAATAATGCGAGAAATATTGTAGTAGAAGACCGTCCGGTAAAGGATGGGGATATGACCACGCTTGATTTTGAGGGATTTGTGGACGGCGAGGCATTTGAAGGCGGAAAAGGGGAAGACTATCCACTGACGATTGGCTCCGGCGCTTTTATTCCGGGGTTTGAGGAGCAGCTTGTGGGTGCTGAGATCGGCAAGGAAGTAGAAGTGAAGGTGACATTCCCGGAGGATTATCAGGCGGAGCATCTGCAGGGCAAGGATGCGGTCTTCAAATGTACCGTCAAAGAGATTAAAGAAAAGGAACTGCCGGAACTGGATGACGAGTTCGCAAGCGAGGTGTCAGAGTTTGAGACCATGGCTGAGTATCGGGAGGATGTGAGGAAGAACCTGACGGAAAAGAAGGAGAAGGACGCTAAGAATGCCAGAGAGGACGCGGCGATCAAGGCCGTAGTGGAGGCTTCTGAGATGGAGATTCCGGAGGCGATGCTCGAAAGCCAGCAGAGACAGATGGTGGATGAATTTGCACAGCGCATCACCATGCAGGGACTCTCCATGGAACAGTATTTCCAGATTACCGGCAACAGCTATCAGAAGATGGTAGAGCAAGTGAAGCCGCAGGCCGAGGAACGAATCAAGTCCAGATTGGTGCTTGAGGCTGTTGCGAAAGCTGAGAACATTGAAGTGACGCAGGAAGATTACGAGAAAGAACTGGAGACCATGGCAGAGGTATATCAGATGGAACTTGCCAAGGTGAAGGATCTCATGGGTGAACGTGAGAAGAAGAACATTATGCAGGATCTGTCGGTCAGAAAAGCAGCCGAGTTCATTACGGATCATGCGAAGGAAAGCAAGGCAAAATAAATAGGTAAGGTGGTATAATCTGAAGGAAAAGGATTTACCACCTTATACTGAATGGAGGAGAAAATATGGCTTTAATACCTTATGTCATTGAACAGACGTCTAAAGGAGAACGTTCTTACGATATTTATTCGCGGCTGTTAAAAGAGAGGATCATCTTTCTGGGAGAAGAAGTGAATGATGCCAGCGCAAGCGTGATTGTGGCGCAGCTTCTTTTTCTGGAGTCAGAGGATCCGGAGAAAGATATCAGTTTGTATATCAACAGTCCGGGTGGTGTGATCACAGCCGGTATGGCGATTTACGATACGATGCAGTTTATCAAGTGTGATGTGTCTACTGTGTGTATCGGCATGGCGGCCAGCATGGGAGCTTTCCTGCTTGCCGGCGGTACTAAGGGTAAGAGAATGGCACTCCCCAACGCGGAAATCATGATCCATCAGCCGGCAGGCGGTGCGCAAGGGCAGGCAACAGAGATTGAGATTACTGCGAAGCATATCCTGGCAACCAAAGAAAAGATGGCGAGGATCATGGCGCAGAATACTGGGCAGGACTTTGAAGTGATTATGGCGGATACGGAGAGAGATAACTGGAAGAGTGCCGAGGAGGCCCTTTCTTATGGTCTGATCGACCGCATCATCACCAGTCATGCCAGTACCGAAAAATAAGAGTAATTGATTTCAGTTTAACTAGAAAGGCATGGATAACTAAGATGGCGGGAAAGAATTCTGATGACAGAGTGAGATGTTCCTTTTGCAATAAGACGCAGGATCAGGTCAGGAAGATGATTGCCGGTCCGGCGGGAGTATATATTTGTGACGAGTGCGTGGACATCTGCGCTGACATCATTGAGGAGGAATATGAAGAAGAGCCGGAAGTGGAGGAGATGGAGATCAAGCTTTTAAAGCCGGCTCAGATTAAGAGATTCCTCGATGATTATGTAATCGGACAGGAGGAAGCCAAAAAGGTGATGGCCGTGTCCGTCTACAATCATTACAAAAGGGTAATGGCACCCAAAGACGATGATGAGGTTGAGCTGCAAAAGAGCAACATCATTATGGTAGGCCCGACCGGTTCCGGAAAGACTTATCTGGCACAGACTCTGGCCAAAATTATCAATGTGCCGTTTGCCATTGCGGATGCGACTACGCTGACAGAAGCCGGTTATGTGGGTGAGGATGTAGAGAATATCCTTTTAAAACTGATTCAGGCGGCAGATTATGATATTGACCGGGCACAGTATGGAATTATTTACATTGATGAGATAGATAAGATTACCAAGAAGAGCGAAAATGTGTCCATTACCAGGGATGTGTCCGGTGAGGGCGTGCAGCAGGCACTTCTTAAGATCATCGAAGGGACAACGGCTAATGTACCTCCGCAGGGAGGCAGAAAGCATCCTCATCAGGAGATGCTGCAGATTGATACTTCCAATATTCTCTTTATCTGCGGCGGTGCTTTTGACGGCCTTGAGAAGATCGTGGAGGAACGCCTGGATAGGCATTCTATCGGATTTAATGCCCAGATCACGGAGAAGAGCAGTAAAGAGATCGGGGCAATTCTCAAAGAGGTGGTGCCTCAGGATCTGATGAAATTCGGGCTGATCCCGGAGTTTATCGGGCGTGTTCCTGTGACGGTAACGTTGGAGGGCCTGGACCGGGAGGCATTGATCCGGATCATGAAAGAACCTAAGAATGCATTGATCAAACAGTATAAGAAGTTGTTTGAGTTCGATGAGGTCAAATTGAGTGTGGAGCAGGAGGCAGTGGAAGAAATTGCCCGGCTGGCCTACGAGAGGAAAACCGGAGCCAGGGGGCTGCGCTCCATCATGGAGAAAGTTATGATGGATGTTATGTATGAGATTCCATCGAATGACAATATAGCGGAGTGTGTTTTGACGAAGGATGCGGTGGAAGGAAAGGATAAGCCCCGCGTGACTTACAGAGACAGATTGTTGCAGGCAAAGTAAAAGAGAACGTCGCCAGAACCTTGGCGGCGTTTGGTTCATGTGAGAAGTTTTGAGACAACAACGAATGAAGGAATGATTATGGATAACTTGGAGCAGACACAAAACAGGGAAATTTATAGAGAAACTTTGCAGATTCCCGGAGATTCGTGCCTCCCGGCGGTAACCCTGAGGGGTCTTACCATTTTGCCGGGGATGGTGATCCATTTTGATTTGAGCAGGAATTGTTCTATGGAATCTGTGGAGCACGCTATGATCGGAGATCAGAGGTTGTTAGTGGTGACGCAGAAAGACGCGGCGCAGGAGGATCCGGGATTGGAGGATCTTTACGATGTAGGTACGGTTGCATTGATCAAGCAGGTCAGCAAACTGCCGGGACATATTCTGCGCGTTCTGGTGGAAGGCATCTCAAGAGCCAGGATTTACAGCTTTATGGAGACAGAGAACTATCATGTGGCACAAGTGTCATATGAAAAGGATGATATCTCAGATATTGATGAGGCTTCTATGGAGGCAATGACCAGAACGGTCAAAGAGGCTTTGGCAGCCTATGGAGCCTGTTTTCCTAAAGTGGGAAAAGCTGTGGAGGATCAGATTGATGATTCCATGAGTCTGGGGGAGCTGTTAGATGCTGTCACGATTAACCTGCCGCTTTCAGCAGAGAATAAACAGACGATTCTGAGTGCCGTATCGGTGCGGGAACGGTTCGAAGCGCTGAGCGCCATGATGATGCGGGAAGTGGATGTGATCCGCATCAAAAACGAACTGGCGAAGGATATCAGGCAGCGTATCGACAAGAACCAGAGAGATTACATCCTGCGGGAGCAGATGCAGTATATACGGGAAGAACTGGGTGAAAACAATACAGATTCCGATGTGCAGCAATTTCTGGAAGCGGTAGAGAAGCTAAAAGCTTCTAAAGAAGTGAAAGATAAGATACGCAAAGAGATCGCCCGCTATAAAAATGTATCCGGCAGCAGTTCTGAGAGTGCAGTGGAGCGGGCTTATATAGAGACGATGCTGGAACTGCCCTGGGATAAGAAGTCTAAGGACAGCAATGATATGGCGCTTGCAAAGAAGATATTGGATGAACAGCATTATGGCCTGAGCAAGGTGAAAGAAAGGATGCTGGAATTCCTGGCGGTTCGGGCGCTTGCGGGTATGTCTAAGGATAAGGTGGAAAGCCAGATCATCTGTCTGCTGGGGCCGCCGGGTACCGGTAAGACATCTATCGCAAAAAGTGTGGCGGAGGCTCTTAACAAGAAATATGTGCGGATCTGTCTGGGCGGCGTGCGGGACGAAGCAGAGATCCGCGGACACCGTAAGACCTACGTGGGAGCTATGCCGGGGCGCATCGCCAATGCGTTAAGACAGGCGGGCGTCAAAAATCCTCTGATCTTATTGGATGAGGTGGATAAACTGGGCAACGACTACAAGGGTGACCCTTCTTCGGCGCTTCTTGAGGTGTTGGATGGGGAGCAGAATTATGCTTTCCGGGATCACTATGTGGAGATACCGCTGGATTTGTCAGAGGTTGTTTTTATAGCTACGGCTAACAGCAGAGAGGGAATCCCAAGGCCGCTTCTGGACCGGATGGAGATCATAGAGATCAACAGCTATACGGCTAATGAGAAATTCCATATAGCCAGGGAACATCTGGTAGCGAAAGAACTATCCAGGAATGGGATCTGTGAGGAGGAACTTTCCTTTAGTGATGAGGCGCTTAAGGACATTGTGCGTTTCTACACGAGGGAGGCAGGGGTCCGTGGATTGGAGCGTCAGATTGGAGCAGTCTGCCGTAAGGAGGCCAGGGAAATCCTGACCCGCAGGATGGATAAAGTGACTGCCAAAGTCAATATAACGCCTGATAATCTGGAATCTTATTTGGGCAAACCCAAATACAGACAGGACAAGATCAATGAGAAACCGGAGATCGGTATTGTCAGGGGATTAGCCTGGACCAGTGTGGGCGGAGACACGCTGCAGATCGAAGTCAATACGATGCCTGGAGAAGGTGCGATTGACTTAACTGGTCAGATGGGTGATGTGATGAAAGAATCAGCGCGGACGGCGCTCAGTTACGTGCGGTCTGTCAGCGAGCAGTATCAGGTACCCGCCAAGACTTATAAAAAGACGGATTTTCATATTCATATTCCGGAAGGCGCAGTGCCCAAGGATGGTCCTTCTGCAGGCATCACCATGGCGACGGCAATTTTGTCTGCAGTGACAAAGACGCCTGTGCGTGCAGATCTGGCGATGACAGGCGAGATCACATTGCGTGGCAGAGTGCTTCCGATCGGCGGACTCAAAGAGAAAATCCTGGCGGCGAAAATGGCCCAGGTGAAGACAATCCTTGTACCGAAAGAAAATGAAAAGGACGTGGCGGAAATTGATGAGGAGATCCGTGAAGGACTGGAAATCATTCTGGTGGAGACCATGGACGACGTGGTAAAGCAGGCATTGATATAAGGCGGTATTTGGAGGGAATCAGTTATAGCGGCGGGCGAAGACCGTGTCAACAGCAGGAAAGGCAGGCAGCAAGAAGCTGGACTGATTATAGAGGAAAGAAAGTATGGTTATCAGGAATGTGAACTTAGAAACGGTCTGTGGCATTACCAGTAAACTGCCGGAAAATAAGCTGCCGGAGATTGCCTTTGCGGGCAAGAGTAATGTAGGGAAGTCATCCCTGATCAATGGGCTGATGAACCGTAAGTCACTGGCACGTACCAGCTCATCACCCGGTAAGACACAGACCATTAATTACTATAATATTAACGGAGAAATGTATTTTGTGGATCTGCCGGGGTATGGTTATGCCACGGCCAATGAGAAAGTGAAAGCACAGTGGGGAAAGATGATCGAAGATTATCTTCATCAGTCAAAGAAGATTCGGGCCGTGTTCTTATTGATCGATATCCGGCATGCGCCTTCCGAAAATGACAGGATCATGTATGACTGGATTTTGGATAGGGGTTACAAACCCATCATCATTGCCACCAAGCTGGACAAAATTAAGAAAAGTCAGATCGCAAAGCAGGTGAAACTGATTTGTGACACTCTCGATGTAGTAGATGACACAACTGTCATACCATATTCGGCTCTTTCCAAACAGGGCCGGGAGCAGATTTATGAATTGCTGGATACCATCGTTGCAAAGGAGACAGAATGAAACAATCCATTAAGACTTATCTCAAAGTATTCTTAAATCTGGCAACTGCATTGATGATTCTTCTTTTTTGTATCTTTCTTTTGCCAAAGTGTATCTGGTTTTTTATGCCTTTTATCATTGGGTGGCTTATTTCCTCGATTGCTTCTCCGGTCGTGAGGTTCTTTGAAGAGAAGTTAAAGGTCAGGCGTAAGGCTGTGTCGGCAGTGGTGATCGTGGCTGTTTTGGCGGTGGTAGTTCTTTTGGTATATCTGCTGATGGTCAAACTGATCAAAGAGGGAATCGGATTTGTTAACGAACTGCCGAATATCTGGAACAGTATATTGGCGGAGTTTAATGAGGTGGGCGCCAATCTGGAGGGCCTTTATAACAGAATGCCGGAAGACATGCAGAATACACTTGACCGGATTGGTCATGATATGGGCGATTACTTTGGCGAAGTTATGGCCAGCATTGAACTGCCCTCATTTGCGGCTGTGGGCAGTGTGGCGAAGCAGATTCCCGATGCTTTCTTAAGTGTTGTCATCTGTCTTTTGTCGGCGTATTTTTTCGTGGCAGACAAAACTTATATGTCCAATGTGATAGAAAAGTATGTGCCAAGAGCCATCCGTTACCGGTTTGACCTGATCAGACGCAGTTTCCGCAAGGCCATTGGCGGATACTTTAGGGCTCAGTTCAAGATAGAGTGCTGGGTGTATATACTTCTGGTGATCGGGCTGATGATTCTGGATGTGAATTATGCTTTTCTGGTGGCTCTGGGCATAGCATTTTTAGATTTCCTGCCAGTATTTGGTACAGGGACTGTGATGCTGCCCTGGGCGGTGATAGAATTTTTGAGTAAAGATTATAAAATGATGTTCGGCCTTCTGGCAATCTGGCTGATCGGACAGTTGGTACGTCAGGTGATCCAGCCCAAGATTGTGGGCGACTCCATCGGAGTGGATGCGATACCGACCCTCTTTTTATTGTATATAGGGTATCAGATGGCGGGTATGTTAGGTATGATACTTTCGGTGCCCATTGGGATCATTCTGATCAATCTGTATGAAGAAGGGGTTTTTGATACCACCAGGCAGAGTTTGCAGATTCTGATAGCAGGGTTTAACAGATTCCGCAGGATTCGTGCTGCCGATATGGCGATCGTGGCAGATTATGAGAGAGAAGCTAAGAACACTTATCAGATGGAATTACAGCATGAACAGGAGACGGCCGAAGAATGGCAGGAAGCTTCGCAGCTTAAGATAGAGGAGCCGCTGATTTTGAAGAAGATTATTGCGAGGAAAGCGGAACAGGATAAGGCAGATAAGAAAAGTAAAAAGTAACAGGCAAAGATTAAGAGACAGATGAGGTATGATGGGAAATATAGGAACAGAAGATGAAAGAGGAGATATTGACTATGAAAGTCACTGTGTATAATTGCAGACCATTTGATGAGAAAGAACTGTTTATAGAATATGCAAAAGAAATCGGGATTGAACTGACACTCTGCAAAGATGCACCGGATCTTGAGAATGTGTCTTTGTGCAAAGGCAGCCGCTGCGTGGATGTGATCACATCAAAGATTGATGCTCCGCTGATGCAGGCATTCCGGGAAAATGGCGTGGAGTATATCAGCACCAGGACAATAGGCTATGATCATATCGACATAGAGGCGGCCAAAGCCTGCGGTATCAGGGTAGGCAATGCACCTTATGGGCCGGCAGGGGTGGCGGATTATACAGTTATGCTGATATTGATGTCCATCCGCAAGATGAGTGCGATTCTGGGCAGGACAGGGCTGCAGGACTATACGCTGGCCGGGTTAAACGGCAGGGAGCTCAAGGATTTGACCGTAGGAGTCATTGGGACGGGAAGGATCGGAGCAACCGTGATCAGAGACCTGACAGGATTTGGATGCCGGATACTGGCTTATGATCTTTATGAAAAAGAAGAAATCAGGAAATATGCCGATTACGTGCCGCTGACACAGATCTGGAAGGAAGCAGATGTGATCACGCTGCATACGCCCCTCACACAGGATAATCATCACTTGATCGACAAAGATTCCATCGCACAGATGAAAGACGGCGTGGTGATCGTCAATACGGCAAGGGGCGCGCTGATCGATTCAGACGCCTTAATTGAAGCGATTGAGGACGGTAAGATCGGTGCGGCCGGTCTTGACGTAGTGGAAAATGAGTTTGGACTATACTATTATGATCACAAAGCGGATATATTAAAGAATAGGGAACTTGCCATGCTGCGGAGTTTTCCTAATGTGACAGTGTCGCATCATATGGCTTTTTATACCAGAAATTATGTGGAAACGGTGGTCAAGGACTCTCTTATGAGCTGCAAATGCTTTATGGAAGGAAAAGAGAATCCGTGGGAGGTAATAAAATAATCAAAAAAATATGCGTTCAAAAAAGATATTGGATCAGATTCTTTTTTGTACTCTACATTTTATTAGTCATTAAGGTTATCATATTCAAATATCCTTATGAAGAGTTGAGAGCGATTGCGGCTACGTGGCGTAAGGATGTGATTTTAGAAGGTCTTGGTACGGCAAATTTCAGACCGTTTAAGACGATTAAAATGTATATAGACTATGCCTATAAACTAAACAGCGTGGAAAATCTGGCGGGTAATGTTCTGGTGTTCGTGCCTTTCGGTTTTCTGTTTCCTTTGGTTGCCAGGGAAGGAGAGAACTTTTGGGTGATGCTTTTAAACGCCTTTGTTTTTATCCTGGGCATTGAGACATTTCAGCTTTTCAGCGCTTTTGGCGCCTTCGATGTGGATGATATTCTCCTAAACTGTGTCGGTGCCGCGATTGGATATGGGGTTTACAGACTGGTCATAGTCTGGCAAAAAGGAAAAAGAGGGGGCGTTGTTGATGGAAAAAATTCTTAAGAAACTGAAGACCAATGTGGTGATTTCCTCACTTTTGTGTGTCCTTTTAGGACTGGTACTGTTGTTCTGGCCCGGACTGTCGATACAAATTGTCTGCACGGCTGTAGGCGCGGTGCTGATCATAAGTGGGGCGATACGGATGATCAGTTATTTTACGCTAAAAGATGGAAGTATGTATTCGCAGATCAATCTGATTTTTGGGATTATCTTCGCGGTGGTGGGCGTATGGATCGTTATGAAGCCGGACAAAGTGCTGGCGATCATTCCGATCATCGTCGGTATCGTAATTGCACTTCATGGTTTACATAACTTGCAACAGGCGATACAATTGTGTAAAGACCAGTATGATAAATGGTGGGTCGCATTACTTCTCGGAATCCTCACAGTGGGGTTTGGTGTATTGCTGATATGCAGGCCGTTTGCAGCAATAGACACGGTGGTCATGCTGATTGGTGCATTTTTGATTTACGATGGACTTTCCAATATCTGGATTGTGTCAAGAATCTATAAGACTGCAAAAGCCCTAAAACAGGAACTGGAGGCAGTGGATGGAGAAAGCAGGGAGATGGAGGAATAACAAATCCCTGGTTATTTCTAAAAATTTGCTCTTGTATATTGGTGAGAGAAGTTTTATGATATAGATATCGAAAAGGATGATATGTTAAAATATCGCGGAGGTTAGTATGACGATTGGAGCAATTACTTTTCAGCCTTATGTGTATAATGTAAACAGTATTAGTTCGGTCAGCATGAACAGGTTATCACGGATTTCGGATAATGTACTCGACAAGAAGATTGATTACAGTGAACTTGCCGGGGCCGTGAACGAGAATCCTTTGTCAAAGGGCCAGAGCCTTGATTTTCAGGGAATACTTGATATGCAGATGCAGCGCGGCAGGCATAACGCGTCAAGGATTATGAAATATGCCGGGGGCGAGGCACAAGAGACTGTCACGGCAGAAAAGATGACAACGTCAGATGACGCTGCAGCGCAGATGAAAGTTGCGGCAGAGCTGTCTGGTAATGAGGCGCAGACACAGGCAGTGCCGGCAGAAGATTTGCAGACGGCAGCGATAAACATGGGAAGCGGCAGTGCAGGAAGTGATATCAGTAACTTCCGCATGCAGCAGGCGATCAGTGCCTATGAAATGTTTATGACGGCGTAAACGCTGGGTATTCTATTAAGGATGCGGTTTAGCGGCTGTGAAGTAAGTTATGAAGATAAGCCCTTATTTGTGTCGGACAAATGAGGGCTTTAAAATATAGTAAAGGTAATCTCGATAGAATAAAAAAGAAAATACTTACATCATATGTATGCAGTGATCTATAATAGTTTCACATCAGCAGATTTCTTATCTGCTTCGAAGATTCTTACCGGTGGTCGGAAACAATCCCTTACTTATTGTCAGCGGACTGGGCAAAAGGGCAAAACCTCTTGTATTCAGTTTGCAAAAACTGTATAATGGAGGAAAATCTATGACAAAACGGAATGTGAAGAAATGGTACAGGCATGGAAACTGGTGGAAGAGAATATATCTGTTATCGAACAGATATTAGAGCGGTAAAGGTTATGCGGGAGACGTTGCAGCCATATATCGCAGACAATACATATGAGCAGATGCTGTCACGCTATCACTTTCGAAGTGCGGATGAGGGGAAATTGCGCATTCTGACAGATCAATTGCTAAAAAAGGCGGCTCCAGCAGTATATTTTGGGGGCAAAAATCCGGAAGCGGAATCCCGTCTGGCGGTTCTGGTGACACTCGGTGCGGGTGTGGATGACTTGCAGGAGGCGTATACCCTTAAGGAAAAGCTGATGGAAAGTTATATGATAGAATGCATTGCCATGGAACTTCTGCAAAATGCTTATGAGCAGACGGCGGATATCATTTACAGCCATTATGGACACTGGATGGGCGGGTTTGACTTTTTGGGAGACTCTGTGCCAGTGAAAAGAATGGAAGAAGTGTTTGCCATATTACAGCCGGAGGAGATATCCTATAATCAGGCTTATATGCTTTTGCCAAAAAAGACGGTTGCTTTTTATACAACGCTTACAGACAGCAGAAAGGCGGCTTACTGCAATGTATGCAGTACGTGCAGTCATACAAAATGTATTCACAGAAAAGGCAATCTCACATATGGTTATCAACAGATTTTTGGAAAGCAGCGTCCTGACGGCAGCAGAGACGTGAAGAAAGGATAGAAAGCGATGTATCAATATATTTTGTTTGATTTAGATGGCACACTGACAGATTCCGCACCGGGTATTACGGCATGTGTACAGTATGCCCTTCACAAGATGGGAATTGAAGAACCGGATTTGAAAAAGCTGGAACCTTTTGTAGGGCCGCCCCTTTTGGACAGTTTCCATGAATTTTATGGGTTTGACGAAGAGCAGGGCAGGAAGGCGACCGTTTATTACAGAGAGCGTTTCAGTACCAGGGGAATCTTCGAGAACGAAGTCTATCCGGGGATTGAGAAACTTCTTGCGGATTTAAAGGCATCAGGAAAGAAACTGGCGGTGGCGTCCAGTAAGCCGGAAGTGTATGTGGAGCGGATCCTTAAGCACTTCGGGCTTTGGGATTATTTTGATGTGGTGGTTGGAAGCGGGCTGGACGGTACGCGGACGAAAAAGGAGGAAGTGGTGGAGGAAGCGCTCAAATGTCTTTTGCCCGAGGGATTGTTTCAGGAGATGATGGAGACAAAGGGTAGAGAAGCAAAAGACGGATGTCCCACACAATATAGTGGGACAATCTATAACGAAATTGCTATGGTAGGCGATAGACGGTTTGATGTGGAGGGTGCCAGGGAGTATCATATTGTCTCTGTAGGGGCGGCCTACGGATATGCGGCAGCGGGAGAACTGGAAGCCGCAGGCGCAGAAAGAATCGTGGAGACAGTGGAAGAATTATCACAGGTATTGTAGTAGACGACGGGATATCATGGAGGCAAAAGATGTGAAAGATAAGACTGAAAGCATGACTTCTTTTCAGAAGGCCTGGGAAGTGATATTCCCATATCTGTTATATTATCTGGCTTATAGTGCGGCATATATCATTCTGGCCTTTGCGCAGGAATCGCTGATGGGGGCACAGCATGAAGGGTATCGGCGGTTTATGACAGAACATGCGGCCACAGTGGCGGGGGTGACAGGCGGACTTGGCAGATTGTTTGGGATCCTGCCTCTTGTTCCTATGCTGCAAAGAGAACTACTTTGGTGCAAAAGTATGCGCAGCGAAAAGGGTGAAAGGAGCAGAGGAAGCAGGATAAAAGAAATGTGCTCTATCGGCGTTCTTGCATGTACTTCTTCTTTGGGACTCAATGTGCTGTTAACCTTGACAGGATTTGCGGACAGCTCCGGGACATATCGGCAGGTTGCCCAAAATCAGTATGGGGTTGCTTTTGCAGCGGGGCTGATACTCTATGGACTGATTTCCCCACTGGCGGAGGAAGTGGTATTTCGCGGTGTCATTTTTAACCGGATGAGGCGTTTTTACGGGCCGGTTGTGGCAATTGCGGCATCAGGCCTTTTCTTCGGTGCTTTTCATGGCAATCTGGTACAGGGTGTTTATGGCGGGTGTATGGGGATTCTTATGGCCTGGCTGTATGAGAGAAGCGGCCGGTTTGTCGTACCTCTATTCTTTCATGCGGCTGCCAATCTGGCGGTGTATGTTACAGCCTATATAGAGCCTTTGCAGGCAGTTTTGTTTACGCCGGCGGGATGCACGGTTTTGCTGGCAGTGTCTGCCGGATGTATTTTGGCAGGCAGATATAGAAACCGAAGCACAGCGAAGCTGCGTCATGGAGGATGAGATGAACATAACAGTTCGGAATATAGACGGCGGCAAGACCTTTGACTGGGGCAGAACTTCTGCTGATTATGCCAGATTCCGGGATATATCCGATTGCGATTCCCGATGTTTATCAGGCAAAGTCTGCACCTGCGGAATTCGATATTCAGCATTAGGGGACGATTGCAGAACTACGGTTTACCAAATGAAAAGCAACGATTTAACGTGAAAATAAAAGAGAAGACGAAAGATGATGTATGCCTATGAAGGGGCATATGCCCCATGAACGTTATGCGGCACTTTGTTCATGGGGATAGTCTGTATTACTTTTTAAGCCGCAAACCATCTTTAAAGGCTTCACCTGTTCGCTCAGTCACTTTATAGTAACCATGAGTATATGGATCAAAAGCGATGGCGTTAACCAAAGACATATCAATTTTGTCATTAACCATAACGCTTTCGTCTGCTGTGACATTTACGACTTTACCGATCACACCACATCCGTATTTATTGTTCTGATATTCAATAAACTCACATTCTAAACAAAGTGGAAATTCATTGATGATGGGTGCATCTACAATTTCGGATTTGCTTGCAGTAAGGCCGCTGTTTTCAAATTTATTGGGGACTCTGTTGCCTGATTCAACGCCAAAATAGTCTGCTTCAGTGACATGGGCAGCATCAGCAATGCTTACGGTAAAAGCGCCTTTTGCTTCGATATTTTTTACTGTCTTATGCGTTTTGGTTAAATTGAGAACGACATAATCTCTTTCCTGCATCGTACCCCAGGCGGCGTTCATGACATTAACACTGCCATCTTCATTGTAAGTCGCCACCATTAGAACTGGCATTGGGAAAATACCTTCTGTTATATTTAGTTTTTTTCTCATGGTAATTACCTCGCTTTCTGTTGGAATTGACAGAACCTGTGTCTGTATTTATAATTATAGATTATAATGTAGAAAATACAAGTACTGTCTTATCAGTAAGGTACTATCATAGAGGAAAGTATAAAATGATAAGAAATTATATAGAACAGGCAAACTTCGAAGATACAGGATTCAGTTATGCATTGTCTCTTATATCGGGCAAGCATAAAATGGTTATTCTTTATTGTCTGATGGAGTTTAAAGTGGTTAGATTTAATGAACTGAAGCGATATCTGAAAAATGTGTCAGACAAAACGCTTAGTCATAATTTGAAAGAACTGGAACAGGCAAGGCTTATTATTAGAAAGGAGTATCCGCAGATACCACCAAAAGTTGAATATAGTCTCAGTGAAAGAGGAAAATCCTTAATGGACGTTTTGGATCAGCTATGTGCCTGGGGAGAAAACAATAGAGAATAAAGGATAATTCCTAAAAAGACAGTAGGAAAGGCGAAACACCCTCCCTACTGTCTTTTCTTTATGCTGATATAGGAAATTCCTCCGCTTATCCGAGTCTGCGGAGCGGATCTCGTAATCGAGCTTTGCTTGATTACTTCACAGTGACAGAAGTGATATGCGGATTGGCTCCGTTATACCAGTAGAGGAAGCCCTCCATGTCAACAACATCGCCGACCTTGAGGTTCTCAACTGCCTTGTAGACATCCGTGGAACTGTCACACAGATAAGACTCCACGCAGAACGTATAGGTCTGTCCGTCTTTCGATACGTTGAAATACAAGTCGCTGTTGGAATCGCTGGAGCCGGAGTTGTCATCGTTGTACACAAAAGCACAATCGTAGGATTCGCCGTCCTTTTCGTAAGTCTCCACAGTCATGTCTTTAAAGGATACGAATTTATTCTGGTGCTTGATCAGCTCGTCCTTGCCAAGCAGATCGGTCACATCGGTTGCTTCTGCGGTATAGCTGCCGTCTTCAATCTCGATGGCAGCGCCTTCTGCCACTTCCACTTCACCGGACCATTCTGTCTTATAGCCGGTTACCTTGATCTTGGTGCCGGGGGTGAGTTTGGCGTAATCTGCCTCAGAGCAGACAGCGTTGTATATAAAGTAAGCGCCGTCCTGATCCTGGGTATAAAGGGTAGCTTTATCTTCCCACCAAGACTGTTTTGCCTGAACGTAGGTCTCAATGACGACCTCACTGTCCAAAGCCGCAGCCTCGTACTCGGCGTAAGTCATAACGCCTTCGGATTTTTTGTCTGCACCGTCATTTTTGCTGCTTCCGCAGGCGGTAAGAGACAATGCAAGAGCTAGTGCCAGGGTTAATGCCAGTTTCTTTTTCATAATTATCCTCCCCATAATGCTTTGGTATGAGTTTACTTGTTCCACAGCGATGATTATACCACATTCGGCGGATAAATCAACGTCTTTTTCTTCGATGAGCAAAATCCCGTATCAGATAAAGCAGAATCAGCAGCCAGGAGAGAGCCAGTGTGGCAAGAAGTGTCATGGCGGCCTGGGGCAGCGGGCCAAGGTCTTGTCTGGCGGAGGATGCGATATCTTTCTGATCCAGACGATAGAGGCCGGTCACATCCGCATAGAGCTGTTCCATGTAGGCATCGTCTATGGTCTCTCCTCGCCTGACAGAGGTTGCCACATTTTCAATGAGCTGCCCGGAGGCGCTTCGAAGGGAGGCGGAGCCGTTAAATACGGGTGTTACAAAGGTATCTTGGGTATGATTCATCAGAAGCTTTGAGGCATCAATCTTGATGGCGTAATGGGTCGTGTTATCTTCTCCGCTTTTGTCAAGATACTCCCGATAGACGGGGGATTTTTGCGCTTTGGAGGTGACGGGCAGATAGCCTTCTGTCTGGGCGTAGCCAATCTGCACCTCATTGGTCAGAAGATATTGAGCAAAGAGCCAGGAGGCCAGTACTTCCTGGGGGTCTGTCTTGTTGAAGACACAGATAGAAGGACCCTGGGAAATCATCTGTGGATGGGCCGGATCATATTGAGGCACCATTCGTACAGCCGTCTCGAAATCCACGAAAGCATCTTCGCTGATATCGGCAAGCGGTGCATCGGCACCCATCCAGATGGCGCCTGCCGTGGAGTCGATGGCGAAGATGCACTGCCCTGCATTGAGGAAATTTGCGGGATAACTGGAAATCTTGAAGGTAGAGAACGCGCCTGACTTTACGTGTTCGGCAACTTCGTATAAAATCGTTTCCGCTGTATCGTTAAAAAGTGCAATCGTTCCATCGGCTGTGGAGTAACCGGCATTTTGCTGTTTCAGCATCTGGATCATCATGTTGTCTGTGGACTTGTAGATAAAGGGTATCATCACGTTTTGCCCGTTCAGGGCGAAGGTACCGTCTTCGTTTTGGACGGTGGCCGCCTCCGAGACCTCCCATATAAAATCCCAGGTCAGCACATCGGGCAGGGTATAACCCAGCTTTTCCACATAAGTTTTGTTGATATAGCAACATTCCGTGGAGCGCATATAGGGGATGGCATAGTGCTGTCCTTCTAGAACGCATTCCGATAGAAACTGGGGAATGATCTCTTCCTGTGCAGGGCCGTCGAAAAGGAGTGCACTTCCGCCAAGCCCGTATTTATGATCTGCAAACAGGGCATCCAAAGGAACTACCGTGTTTTTACCGGTCATGTAGGTGGCGATATGATCCGGGTAGGTGATACAGACATTGGGCGTGGTGGCTGTCGGAATATTGGTGATGACATCATTAAAAATCCGGCTGTAGTCGGTGTAGAGTTTCATGTTCACTCTGATGTTGGGATAGAGCGATTCAAAATCAGAGATGGCATTTTTGTAGACTTCTGTCTGATACCTGTTGGTGTCGTTTTTGGCCCAGAAAGTGATCTCATACTCCCTGGCCTCGTCAAACGCTTCGGGCACGGTAAATTCCGGCAGGGCTTTGGAACCGTGACAGCCGGAGAGCGTCATAAGAGAAACGCCGAGTAACAGTATGGAAAGTATTTTTTTACATTTCATTCTCATCCTTTGGTTCCTCCTCTTGCGACACCGGACATGATCTGTTTGCGAAACAGAAGAAACAGGACGATAAGAGGCAGGGAAATGACTACGACTGCCGCCATCATGGCAGGAATGTCGGCCCGGCCGAAACCATTTTCACGAATCTCCTGAATACCGTTGGATACCAGATAATAATCGGCGTCATCGGTGATCAGGCGGGGCCAGACATAGGAGTTCCAGCATTCGATGATCTTCAGGATCGTGATGGTGACCAGGGTTGGACGGCAGATGGGGATCATGACCCGCCTCAGATATCTGAAATCGGATGTGCCGTCCACTTTGGCGGCGTAGTAGAGTTCATCCGGAACCTGGGCAAAGGTTTCCCGCAGCAGATAAATGTAGAACACCGAGGTCACGGAGGGAAGGATCAGACCGGTGAACGTATTTCTAAGTTCCAGACTGGTGATGGTCGTGAAATTGGTGATCACTACCAGTTCGGACGGAATCATCATCAGAGCCAGAAACAGCGTGAAGGCCAGATCCCTGCCTGCAAAAGTAAGCCTTGCGAAAGCAAAGGCCGCAAGGGTCGTCACCGCCAGCATGAGAACTGTGGTAACGGCCGTAAACAGGAGCGTGTTCAAAAGATATTTTCCCAGAGGCACGGTGGTAAAGGCGTCTATATAGTTTTGCACGGTGGGAGCAAGGGTATAAAATTTCGGGATGTGCTCCGCATTATAGGCGCCATAATCTTTTATGGAGGTCAGTATCATCCAGTAGAAAGGGAACAACACGACCAGCGCCCAGAAGGTGAGAAATACATATTTTACTGCGGTTAGTAAATGATTCTTTTTCATAGGAAAACCTCATGTTTCATTTTCAGTCAATGTCATAGCAGCATCAGGCGAAGCGAATGCGGAGCATTTTGGGCTCCTTTCGAGCATGTGATGATCAGTGGTAATGCACATGTTTTTTGCTGATCAGCAGATTGATACAAGTGATGGTCAGAACAATGGCGAACAGGATGATCGCTGCCGCAGAGGCATAGGAGGGATAACCGCCGCCGTCCCGGTAGAGCATGTCATATACATAGCCGACGATGGTGTTCATGCCTGCCGCGTTTAAGTTCGTGCCAAACAGAGCGACAGCATCGCTGTAGGCCTTGAAGGCGCCGATGAAGCCGGTGATCACCAGATAGAAGAGCATAGGGGAGATCATGGGCAGAGTAATCTTATAAAACATGCGAAACCGTCTGGTACCGTCCACTCTGGCGGCACTGTAATAGACCGGATTGACACTTAAAAGTGCACTCGTGAGGATCAGGATTTTAAAGGGCATGACGATCCATATGGTATAGAAGCAGAGCACAAACATTTTGGCCCAGTAGTGGCCTTCCATAAAATCCACAGGGCCACAGCCAAAACAGCTAAGCAGCAGGTTGATCAGGCCGTCCGAATAGGGAGTCTTTTTAAAGAGGATCATAAATACCAGACCCACTGCCAGTGTATTGGTAACGTATGGCAGAAAGTAGACAGTCTGGAACAACTCCTGCAAGGGCCTTATCGAACTTAAGGCTGCGGAGATCAGAAGTGCCAGTCCGGTGGAGAGGGGCACAGTGATAATGACCAGCACAAAAGTGTTTTTCAAAGCCTGCAGGAAATAAGCATCGTGCAGCACATAGGAATAGTTGTAGGAGCCGATCCCGTAGAAAGTCTGGGAGGCTGAGGTGTATCCTTCCTCAAAAGAATAAACGAATACATCAATCAGCGGGTAAATGAAAAAGAAGCCTAAAAACAGCAGGGCAGGCAGCAAATAAAGCCAGCCCTTGAGATTTTGTTTTTCCATACTGAGTCACCTTCACCTTTCTATGCGGGTTCAAAGGGAATACGGGTTCCGGTATTCTGGTCGAAGAGGAAAACCTTGCGCGGATGCAGTCTAAACCGCACCGTATTACCGGAAAGTTTCTCACAGCTTTCGGCATCCACGATGGAGCGGATCAAGGGATTCCGGGAGGCCGGGTGGGTGGAGACAATGCTCACATCCCGTCCCATGACTTCCGGCCGGCTTAAGGCACAGGTAAGAGGGCCGTCCGCCTGCAGGAGAAAGCCTTCCGGACGCACGCCCACATGCACCGGCCGGTCAGAAACATTTCGCAGGTGAAGGACTGACTCTTCACCGATAAAAAGCGTACTGTTTTCCACGCGTCCGGTAAAAAGGTTGATGGGAGGTGTTCCCAGAAATTTTGCCACAAATAAATTGGCAGGATTATCATAGACATCCTGTGGTTTCCCAATCTGCTGTATGATGCCTTCCTTCATTACCACGATCAGGTCGGAAATGCTCATGGCCTCATCCTGGTCGTGGGTTACAAAAATAGTGGTGATTGCCGTTTTTTGCTGTATACGGCGGATTTCTTCCCGGGTCTGCAGACGAAGCCTCGCGTCCAGGTTGGAAAGCGGCTCGTCCAAAAGCAGGACACGTGGCAGCTTGGCCAGGGCTCTGGCGATGGCGACACGCTGCTGCTGTCCGCCGGAGAGTTCCGCAGGCTTCCTGTCCAGAAGATCTGTGATCTGTACCAGTGCGGCCGCCTCTTTAACCCGGGCGCGCATCTGGTCTTTGGAAAGCTTTTCGGAGCCTTTTAGGTTTTCCAGAGGAAAGCGGATATTCTGTTCTACGTTTAAATGGGGATAGAGGGCATAGTTTTGAAATACCATGCCAACACCCCGGTCTTGCGGTGTAAGCTGCGTTACATCTTCCTCATCAAAGAAAATCTGCCCGCACGTCGGCTTTTGCAGGCCGCAGATGAGATTGAGCGTGGTGCTCTTCCCGCAGCCGGAGGGGCCTAACAGACCGACCAGCTTTCCGTCGGGTATTTCAAAAGTAAAATCATTGACGGCAATGACATCTTCTTTCTTTTTCGTTCCCTTGCCCCGGCCGGGGAAGGTCTTGGTCAGATGTGAGAGAACAATTTTCATGTTTCTGGAGTCCTTTCCTGCGTTTATATATGATATTCTTCCCTTAAATCGGCCGATATATGGTCCAAATCGGGATAGACGAAACTTTCTGTAATACCGAGCACACGGAGACTTTCGATAAAGTATTTCTTGCGCTCACAGGGGATGATGATCTTGTAGAGCATATTTTCATCGCAGATGTCCTCCAGATGTTTCAGAGAATTGTGGACGGTGAAGTTAGAGTGCTGGGAGTACATGCGCAGATTGTTTTCCGTGGAACTGCAGGCCAGGATACGGTTTGCCAGTTCGTGATTGTGATGTGCATGTTTGAAGGCAGGCAGAAGCATTTCCTGTGTGGTGTCCGCATCGATGGGATAAATGCAGTTGCCAAAGCCCTCCTTTTCATTTAACAGACCTGGAGCCAGAACCCAGACACAGGCATCTGTGCCCGGCAGTTCCCGGTAGGTTTCCGTGGCAAAAAACACTGCGATTAAAGGTGACAGGCTCCAGTCGAGCATCCTTGTGGGAAGACCGTAATGCTGCATCAGCGATACCCAGCCCGCATAGTTGTGTTTGGCCGGCGGATGGTCAATGATCTGCCTTGCTCTGGTATAGAAATCGTTGGTGATATAGCGCTCCGCATCAAGCCGCCGTTGGCTTCGCTGTATGGAAGGAATCAGCGTAAGGGACGCGTTCTCTTCCCCACGGTACCAAAGCCGCATGCCATGCTTCTGATATAAGCTGTTTACAAATTGTAGAAGTTCATCGATGGTACGGATTTCCTGTTTGATCATAGCTGCCGCCTTTGCGATAATGTATCGGTTTCTTAGCGGGAATGCAAATCTTCGCGCAACCCGCAGACCGATTACCATGATTATAGAAGATTTTGGAAAGATGCACAAGGCTAAATCGAATTTGGCGGCAAATCTCATGATTGGGCGAAAACGGATTTTGTATTGTACTCTGTGTATGGTTATGCCATAATGATAGTAAATATCGAAATGGCTGAGTGACAATTGTCTGCCAGAAGACGGACGCCGGGAGGGAAAAGAGAATCGCCTGGATGGTAGACAGGCTTAATCGGAATTTGAAGCCGATGTAATACGGCATTCTCCGGGATGAGTCCGCTCGTCCGTGGATTATGAGTCGCGGCAGAACTGTGACATGGAGGTTAGTATGAAAGTGAGCAGGGTAGTAAATTGTAAGCAGGAGGAATGGTATTATGGATGATCGTATGAAAAAACAGATTGCCTTTGCCCTGGAGATAGATAAAGTCAAAAATATTTTCAGACAGACCCATTTATCTTCCCACGGAAGAAAGGAAAACGATGCGGAACACTCCTGGCATATGGCGGTTATGGCGTATCTGCTGAAAGAATATGCCAATGAAGAAGTAGATATCGCTAAAGTCATGCTCATGTGCCTGCTTCATGATATTGTGGAAATTGATGCCGGAGATACGTATGCTTATGACGAGGAGGGTCTGAAAACGCAAAAAGCCAGAGAAGATGCTGCGAAGGAGAGGATATTTTCTATTCTTCCCGAGGAGCAAAAAGCAGAATTTACGGCATTATTTGATGAGTTTGAAGCCTATGAGACGCCGGAAGCAAAGTTTGTACATGCCATAGATAATCTCCAGCCGCTCATATTAAATGACAGTAATAACGGCGGCGACTGGCTGGAGCACCATGTCACTGCGGGGCAGG
This sequence comes from uncultured Lachnospiraceae bacterium, assembly GCA_951801245.1. The sequence continues at coordinate 8,179 of CATOMC010000008.1, read as the reverse complement.
TTTATCAAAGGCAGAGTAAAACGAAACTGGGATCGGAAAAATTATTTGAAATGACTGACAAAATTATCCAGAATCATATTGATAAGGGAAATTTGAGGCAGTAAGGACAAAGGAGATCATTCCATGCACTATCAAAGAACGGATGGCACCAATAAGGATTTTATAGAAAACTGCAGACTTCTTGACATGGATCTGGACAGACGCGTCGGGAAGCAGATAAAGCGTGATAAATACAAACAATATAACCAGTTGGACGAAATACGGGAAGCGATCGTTGTTTATGACGGAAATAAGCCGATTGGCGGCGGGGCGATCAGAAGATATGATGACGAAAATATGGAATTAAAGAGAGTGTTTGTCCATACCGAATATCAGGGACAGGGAATCGGAAGTAAGCTTGTTTCGCAGCTGATAAAATGGGCGGAAGAATTAGGATATCAGAGAATGATATTGGAAACGGGAGAATTATTAGTGGAATCCTGTGCCTTATATCAGAAACTGGGATTTAAGGTAATTCCCAACTATGGGCCTTATGTGAATATGCCGGAGTCTTTGTGTATGGCAAAGGAACTCCGGAGATGACATTGGATATAGTTTGAAAAAAGGAGATAGTTTTGTTAAATTGTCAGACTATCTGACAATTTAACAAAAAGTCTATATTTACAATTTTGCCAACAAGGTGTATTATTGTATACATGTAGAACGCAAAGGAGCGCTAGATGCCTTCTTTGCGTTCTTTTTTGTGCGGATGAGAGATGCACAGCATCTCGAATCTGCTTATACGCATATATACCATCAAAAAAGTAAGGAGAAAAGCTTATGTTTGATGTAAAAACAACGATTCCCCAGTCCCCGTTATATCGGGCAGAATTTGAACATGACAACTGCGGTATCGGCGCCTGCGTGAATATCAAGGGCAGGAAGAGTCGTACCATCGTGGAAAATGCGCTTAAGATTGTGGAGAATCTGGAGCACAGGGCCGGTAAGGACGCAGAGGGGGAGACCGGCGACGGGGTAGGAATTCTCACACAGATGCCTCATAAGTTTATGGTGAAGGTGACAAAAGGCCTGGGGTTTGATATTGGCGGGGAGAGAGAATATGGTGTGGGCACCTTTTTCTTCCCACAGGATGAGCTGCAGCGCAACCAGGCGAAGAAAATGTTTGAGATTATTGCGGGGAAAGAGGGCCTGCAATTCTTAGGATGGCGGGATGTGCCTACGGTGCCTTCCGTACTCGGTCACAAAGCAGTAGAGTGTATGCCTTGTATCATGCAGGCCTTTATCAAGAAGCCGGCAGGTTTGGAGAAGGGGCTTGACTTTGACAGGAAACTGTATATTTTAAGACGCACCTTTGAACAGTCTACGGATGTGACTTATGTAGTCAGTCTGTCCAGCAGGACGATTGTGTATAAGGGGATGTTTTTAGTAGGACAATTGCGGACATTCTTTGCGGATTTACAGGATAAAGATTATGAGTCCGCCATAGCCGTGGTACATTCCCGCTTTTCCACGAATACCAATCCAAGCTGGGAGAGAGCGCATCCGAACCGTTTCATTGTGCACAACGGGGAAATCAATACGATACGGGGCAATGCGGATAAGATGCAGGCCAGAGAAGAGAACATGGAGTCCGAGCATTTGCAGGGGCAGATGCATAAAATCCTGCCGGCAATCAATGCCTCCGGTTCTGACTCGGCAATGCTTGACAATACGCTGGAGTTTCTGGTGATGAGCGGTATGCCGCTACCACTTGCCGTGATGATCACGATTCCGGAGCCATGGGAGAACAATAAGACCATGTCCCAGAAGAAAAAGGACTTCTATCAGTATTATGCGACCATGATGGAGCCCTGGGACGGCCCGGCATCGATTCTTTTCTGCGATGGAGATATCATGGGTGCGGTGCTTGACCGAAACGGTCTACGGCCTTCCCGGTATATGATTACGGATGATGATACCTTGATTTTGTCCTCGGAGGTGGGAGTATTGGATATCGACCCTTCGAAGATTGTGATGAAAGAGAGACTGCACCCGGGCAAGATGCTTCTCGTGGATACGGTGCAGGGGCGGGTCATTGATGATGACGAGTTGAAGGAAAACTATGCATCGGCACAGCCTTACGGTGAATGGCTGGATCGTAAATTAGTGACATTGAAGGAATTAAAGATTCCGAATCAGCGGGTGCCGGAATTTACTTATGAAGAAAGGCAGCGTATGCAGAAAGCCTTCGGCTATACCTATGAGGATTTAAAGACAAGTATCCTTCCGATGGCGAGAAACGGAGCCGAGGCGATTGCGGCGATGGGTGTGGATACACCGATTCCGGTGCTTTCCAAGGCACATCATCCGCTGTTCCATTATTTCAAACAGCTTTTTGCTCAGGTGACGAATCCCCCCATTGATGCGATCCGTGAGGAGGTGGTCACTTCCACCACCGTGTATCTGGGGCAGGATGGTAATCTTTTGGAGGAGATGCCGGAGAATTGCAACATGCTCAGGGTACATAACCCGATTCTGACAAGCACCGACCTTTTGAAGATTAAGACTATGAAGGCAGAAGGCTTTCAGGTAGAGGTGATCCCGATTACTTATTATAAGAACACCAGACTGGAAAAGGCCATTGAGCGGCTTTTTGTAGAGGTGGACAGAGCCTATCGTGACGGGGTGAATATTATCATCCTTTCCGACAGGGGTGTGGATGAAAACAGAGTGGCGATTCCGTCTCTGTTGGCGGTATCTGCCCTGCAGCAGCATTTGGTCAGCACCAAGAAGAGAACCAGCGTGGATATCATTCTGGAATCGGCGGAACCAAGGGAGGTGCATCATTTTGCAACTCTGCTCGGTTTCGGGGCTTCTGCGATCAACCCTTATCTGGCACAGGAGAGTATCAAGGAACTGATTGACAACCACATGTTAGATAAAGATTACTATGCGGCGGTGAATGATTACAACAGCGCCATCCTGCATGGTATCGTGAAGATTGCTTCCAAGATGGGTATATCCACGATTCAGTCCTATCAGGGTTCCAAGATTTTTGAGGCCATTGGCATTGACAAAGAGGTGATCAATAAGTATTTCACCAATACCGTGTGTCGTGTGGGCGGCATTACCTTGAAAGATATCGAGCAAGAGGTGGATACCCTTCACTCCATGGCTTTTGACCCACTTGGTCTATCAACGGATACGACGCTGGACAGCATAGGACATCACCAGATGCGCAGCGGTGCGGACGAACATCTCTATAACCCGGAAACTATCCATTTACTGCAGGAGTCAACCAGGCGCGGTGATTACGAGTTATTTAAACAATATACCAAAGCGGTCAATAATGAGGAGAGCATTAAGAATCTGCGGGGCCTGATGGACTTCAATTATGCGAAGAAACCCGTGCCAATAGAGGAAGTAGAGAGCGTTGACACGATTGTCACAAGGTTTAAAACGGGCGCCATGTCTTATGGCTCCATTTCCAAGGAGGCTCATGAGACGATGGCTATCGCCATGAACCGCCTGCACGGTAAATCCAATTCTGGTGAAGGCGGAGAAGATAAAGAAAGACTGACTGTGGGACCGGACGGTTTAAACCGCTGTTCTGCCATCAAGCAGGTGGCCAGTGGGCGATTCGGTGTCACTAGTGAATACTTAAACAGCGCCCAGGAAATCCAGATCAAGATGGCCCAGGGAGCGAAACCCGGCGAGGGCGGACATCTGCCCGGCGGTAAAGTATATCCCTGGATTGCCAAGACCAGACATTCCACGCCCGGTGTAGGTCTGATCTCCCCGCCGCCGCATCACGATATCTATTCGATAGAAGATTTGGCGCAGCTGATCTATGATCTGAAGAATGCCAATACCAAAGCGCGGATTTCTGTCAAACTGGTATCTGAGGCAGGCGTAGGTACGGTGGCAGCAGGTGTGGCCAAGGCAGGTGCGCAGGTGATCCTGGTGTCCGGTTATGACGGCGGTACCGGTGCGGCACCCCGCAATTCTATTCATAATGCGGGACTTCCCTGGGAACTTGGACTGGCGGAGACGCATCAGACCCTGATACAGAATGGCCTGCGTAATAAAGTCCGTATTGAGACAGACGGTAAATTGATGAGCGGCCGGGACGTGGCCATTGCAGCCATTCTGGGCGCAGAGGAATTTGGTTTTGCCACAGCGCCGTTGGTGACGATGGGATGTCTGATGATGCGGGTCTGCAATCTGGATACCTGCCCGGTGGGTGTGGCGACTCAGAATCCGGAACTGCGCAAGCGTTTTACAGGCAAACCCGAGTATGTGGAGAATTTTATGAAATTCATTGCCCAGGAACTGCGGGAGTATATGGCGAAGCTGGGTGTGCGCAAAGTGGATGAACTGGTGGGCAGGACAGAACTTCTGAAGGTAAAGGAGAACCTGACAGACCGCCAACGTAAGGTGGATCTGAATCTGATCTTAAGTAATCCTTATGAGGGGAGGAAGGAAAAGTGCATCTTTGATCCAAAGCAGGTATATGACTTCCACCTGGAGAGAACTTTAGATGAGAAAGTACTCTTAAAGCAGATGGCGAAAGCTTTGGAGAGCGGCCAGAAGCGGAGCCTGGAAGTGGACGTTTCCAACACGGATCGTACCTTCGGCACCATTTTTGGCTCCGAGATCACCAGAAGATTCGGAGATACCCTGGAGGAGGATTCTTACCATATCTTATGTAAAGGATCCGGCGGACAGAGTTTCGGTGCTTTTATCCCGAAAGGGCTGACCCTGGAACTGGTGGGGGATTCCAACGATTACTTCGGCAAAGGCTTATCAGGAGGCAAACTGGTAATCTATCCCCCCAAGGGCTCGGCTTTCAGGCAGGATGAAAATATCATCATCGGGAATGTGTCTCTTTACGGGGCAACTTCTGGAAAAGCTTTTATCAACGGTGTGGCGGGTGAGCGCTTCTGCGTGCGAAACTCCGGTGCCATTGCGGTGGTGGAAGGTGTGGGTGACCACGGCTGTGAATATATGACCGGCGGGCGTGTGGTAGTCATCGGTTCTGTGGGCAAAAACTTTGCGGCCGGCATGAGCGGCGGCATCGCCTATGTGTTGGATGAGAACAACGATCTGTACACTAAAACCAATAAGGAAATGGTTTCCTCTTATGAGATAACCTCTAAATACGATGTTCTGGAACTGAAAGAAATGATCAGAGAACATGTGGCCTGCACCAATTCCGTCAAGGGAAAAGAGATTCTGGATCATTTCGGAGAATATCTGCCGAAATTCAAGAAGATTATTCCGCACGATTATGAAATTATGCTAAAACGCATCGTGCAGATGGAAGAAAAGGGCTTAAGTGCTGAACAGGCACAGATAGAGGCATTCTATAAAAAAGATAAGGAGGGGGCGTAAACATGGGAAAACCAACAGGATTTATGGAATATGAGCGCAAGGTCTCCAAAGATGTGAGCCCCAGAGAGCGCATTAAGAATTTTAAAGAATTTCACAGGCATCTGACCATTGAGGAACAGCAGAAACAGGGCGCGCGCTGTATGGACTGCGGTGTACCTTTTTGCCAGTCAGGGATGACACTTGGCGGGATGACTTCTGGGTGTCCGCTGCACAATCTGGTGCCTGAGTGGAACGACCTGGTCTATACCGGCAACTGGAAGCAGGCCTACAATCGGCTGCATAAGACTAACAATTTCCCGGAATTTACATCCAGAGTCTGCCCGGCGCTCTGCGAAGCGGCCTGCACCTGCGGTCTGCATGACAATCCGGTATCCACCAGAGAGAATGAGTATGCCATCATCGAAAATGCTTATGAAAAAGGCTATGCGGCGCCGAAACCTCCCAAAGTGCGAACCGGCAAGAAAGTGGCGGTGGTTGGCAGCGGCCCTTCCGGCCTTGCCGTGGCGGATCAGCTCAACAGGCGCGGGCATCTGGTGACCGTGTTTGAGCGTTCCGACAGGATTGGCGGTCTGCTTATGTACGGTATTCCGAACATGAAACTGGAAAAGCATATCATAGACCGGAAAGTGAAGGTCATGGAGGAGGAAGGCGTTATCTTCATGACCAACAGTAATATCGGTAAAGAGATAAAAGCAGACAAACTCTTAAAGGAGTTTGACCGGGTGGTACTTTGCTGCGGCTCTTCCCAGCCCAGGGATATCGGGGTACCCGGCAGGGATGCCAGAGGAATCTATTTCGCAGTGGATTTTCTGACTGCCAACACGAAGAGCCTGTTAGATTCCGATTTTCAGGATCAAAAATACGTGGATACCAGAGATAAAAATGTGGTTATCATCGGCGGCGGCGATACCGGAAACGACTGTGTAGGAACGGCCATCCGCCATGGGGCCAGATCCGTGACCCAGATAGAGATGATGCCCAAGGCACCGGATACCCGGGCCGATAACAATCCCTGGCCTGAATGGCCAAAGGTATGCAAGACAGACTATGGCCAGGAGGAAGCTGTTGAAGTCTACGGTCATGATCCCCGGATTTATGAATCCACGGTCAAAGAGTTCGTCAAAGATAAAAACGGTAATTTGAAGGCCGTGAAGATCGTATCTCTTACCTGGGAGAAAAATCCGGAGACGGGGCGCATGAGCATGAAGGAAGTAGAAGGCTCCGAACGGACGCTGGAAGCGGAAATCGTGTTGATTGCAGCAGGATTTCTGGGCAGCCAGAAGTACGTGACGGATGCCTTCAAGGTGGAACTGGACGGTAGAACCAATGTAAAGACCGAGACGGGAAGATTTAGGACCAGTACAGACCGCGTGTTTACGGCCGGTGATATGCATACGGGGCAGTCACTTGTGGTAAAGGCCATCCGCCAGGGCAGGGAGTGTGCCAGAGAAGTAGATGAGAGTCTGATGGGATATACGAATTTGTATGTCCAATAGTGGCAAGTCTGCTTGCTTTTGGGACTCAGAAATTCAGTGAAGCGAAATGATGGAGGATACTGATAAGGGTGTATGGTAAAGAGAATTCTATACCATGCACCTGTTTTTGGCCCCATATTCTGAAAAGGCAGATTGGAAGTTCTGAAAAACGTGGATTGTATATTGTGAACAGGAAAAACTAATTATATAATGGAATTGCGGAGGAATGTAAAATGAGTTTACTTACCGGTGAATACAGGTCAAGAATAATAGATCAAAAAATTTATGATTTATTCAAACCTTTCGGTGCGGTATGCGTTGAAGGACCAAAGTGGTGTGGAAAAACATGGGCGTCTTTGAACCAGGCGAAGAGTGTGTCCTAAATTGCAGATTCGGCAAACGGATTTCAAAACAGACAAATGGCACGAATCAGTCCGGAATTGGTATTGGAAGGTGAGTATCCCGTGTGATTGATAAATGACAGGAGGTTCCGGAGATTTGGGATACTGTGAGGCTTGTTGCGACTGGTGATGTGAAATTGGAGCGGCTGATCCAGTATACGGTGAGAGGAGGATGGCCTGGCAGCAGAGATTGTTTTTGATAGATAACCAGCTGGCATTTCACCCGGCACTGCGTTCTTCAAGGCGAGTTCTTAAATCACCCAAAGGCATTGTGTGAACATGATTTGAAGATATATGCGCAGAGTCATGATGGTTCATTGTATTATTTCAGGGACGACAGAGGAAATGAGATTGATGCGGCGGCTGAAGAATTATTAAAGATGAAAGCCATTATGCAAAAAGAAGCAACAGCGCCAAGTGTTTTATGCGTCATCTGTGGTATGAGTAATATAGCATACAAGCGAAAAGATAGTGTATTTGTGGTGTCAATAACGGCGCTGAGAAATTAAAGTAAAGGGAAGAAAACTCTGCAGGAACCTGATGCTGCAGAGTTTTTTATGTTATAGAAAATTGCTGTCGAGCAATGTTTTTATGTTACACAACGGATTATATGAATATAGAGGTATTGTTGTGCAATTTTACCAAACAAATCGGGAAATATATAATTAATAGCAAAAAAGCAAACAAAAATGGAAAGAAATCTACCTTAAAAAAGTTGATGATATTGATTAAAATAGAGCCATCAGATAAAAAGCGGCTTTTTAAATAATGAAGATGGAGGATATATTTGTTTATGAAAAAAATAGATAATATGAAGTGACCCCACATTTGTAGCAACGTGGATTTACCTGTATACTAGAGTTTGATAAGAACAATGGTAACAGGGATTACCGCATACAAAAGGAGGTCACCTATATGAAAAGAATACTA
>CATOMC010000007.1 GCA_951801245.1 uncultured Lachnospiraceae bacterium | reverse complement strand
CTGACATCCTCGATGATCTCCATCCATTCCAGTAACTGCTCCATATTCCCATCTCCGTTTTTATTTTCATTATAACGGATAGTGGAGTAATTTGTTCACATTTTATTTACTCATGCGTTTGTCGTGTCTATTTTGGAATGGCCTTAAGAAAACCTTAACAATTGAAAATGACCATGAATATTATTTCATGGCCAAATATCATACTATTATGTTTTTTATTCTGCTTCCGGTTTCTCAATCTGCGATACCGCGGATTTCTGCATCGGAATACGGCAGTTCTTGTTATTGCCAAATTCCACAATAATCGTATCATCCGTAATATCAATGACAATACCATAGAATCCACTGGTCGTAAGTACCACATCACCCACACTCATATCTGCCAGCATCGCTGCCATTCTCTTCTGTTCCTTCTTCTGGGGACGAATCATGATAAAATACATGAACGCCACAATGACCACGATATAAATGATCATGACCAGGCCGCTGCCCGTAGCTGCCGCCGCATCAGCTGATAATAATAATCCCATACCATTTCCTCCGTTATCTTTTCATCAAAAGTCTAAAGCATATCATACACAATTTAATATCCAAAAACAAGCCTTTTCACAGAAATTTTATGATTGATATATTCCCATGCCCTCAAGTTTGCGTTTCTTATAAGAAGCAAAGTTCCCTTCCTCCAACGCATCTCTGATTTCTTCCATCATCGTGTTGTAGAAATACAAGTTATGCAACACACACAGGCGCATTCCCAACATCTCTTTTGCCTTGAGCAGATGTCTGATATAGGCTCTGGAATATCGTCTGCAGGCCGGACACATGCACCCTTCCTCAACAGGTCTGTCGTCTAACTCATATTTCGCGTTGAAAAGGTTTATCTTGCCCTGGTTTGTATATAGATGCCCATGTCTGCCGTTTCTCGTAGGATATACGCAGTCAAAGAAATCCACTCCTCGTTCCACGGCCTCCAGAATATTGGCGGGTGTTCCCACCCCCATCAGATAAGTGGGCTTGTCCTTTGGCAGATGCGGTACCGTCTCTTCGATCACATGGTACATCTGTTCGTGACTCTCTCCCACTGCCAGGCCGCCAATCGCATAACCGTCACAATCAAGCTCGGCGATCCTTTTGGCATGTTCAATACGGATATCATCAAAGACCGCACCCTGATTGATTCCGAAAAGTAGCTGCCTGGGATTGATCGTATCCGGAAGCCTATTTAAGCGTTCCATTTCTTTCTTACAACGTAAGAGCCATCTGGTGGTACGGGCCACAGAATCTTCCACATATCTGCGCTCCGCCACACTTGATGGGCACTCATCGAACGCCATGGCAATGGTCGAAGCCAGATTCGACTGAATCTGCATACTCTCTTCGGGACCCATAAAAATCTTACGCCCATCCACATGCGAATGAAAGTATACGCCTTCTTCCTTAATCTTGCGAAGCCCCGCCAGTGAAAAAACCTGGAAACCGCCTGAATCTGTAAGAATCGGCCTGTTCCAGGACATGAACTTATGCAGGCCGCCCAGTTTCTTAATAATCTGATCGCCGGGACGTACATGCAGATGATACGTATTGGAAAGTTCAACCTGGGTTCCGATCCCTTCAAGATCTTCTGTGGAAACAGCCCCTTTGATAGCCGCCGCCGTCCCTACATTCATAAAGACCGGTGTCTGAATCGTCCCATGCACCGTAGTAAACTCGGCACGCTTGGCATTTCCCTCCTGTTTTATTATCTTATACATAATTACCTCATATTCCTATATTATAAATATTTATCCCAAAATTCTTCCAGACAGATATTTTCCTGTTTCATGATCATGGCCGCCTCTTTGCCCACGTAGCGAAAATGCCATGGCTCATACTCAATACTGGTTATATACTCCTTGCCTTCGGGATAACGCAGGATAAATCCATACTCGCTGCTGTGCTGTGCCAGCCATTTACCTGCCTCCGTATCCTCGAATCCTTTATCTAAAGTCTTATAAGTATCACTCCAGATATCCAGCGCAAGACCTACCTGATGCTCACTTGCCCCTGGTACCGTGACAATCTGAGATGCTATTTTGTAAGCTTCCATATAAGACATCCCCTGGCCCATATAATCCCTAATTTTCTTATTAAAAAGATACTCCTGTCTGTTATCTCCTCGGTAAGGCGAACAGACTTCCAGATTCACGCCTTCTTCTTTCGCTGCCTGCATCATAAGAAGCAGATCTTCGATAATACGCTCGTCACAACGCATGCCGGCCATAAACGTACCTAAAGTGAAATCATAATCTTCCGGAATCGGATGCTGCTTGTTGATCAGCACAAGACGCCAGTCCGATGAATCAAACACATATGCTTCCCCTGTCACTTCCGTCTCCGTACTTGGTGCCTGATAGGTCTCTCCCTCACGATGCGCCAGAAGATCGTCCAGAGTATAGGCAACCACTTCCTCTGCGTCTTCATCCGTCTCACACTCTGATGCCGCCGTATTTTCTTTCAGAATCTTCTTCTCCTGTGAATCCACCGGCTGTTCCATCGCCAACGCAATATCCGAATCCTCCACGATCGCACTATAAGTCTCCTGTGCGCTGATAAATCCGGTTCGTTCTGCAAACACCGCAAAAGAGAAGCTGCAGCTACTCATAAAGAAAACCGCTACAAAAGCTACGCTGGTATAACGTTTGCCATTATTCACAAAGTGCATTAAGATATAGTAGAAAAACAAAACTACAGTCATCGCCGCCAAACACGGATATTTCATAAATCTGTGCTTTCTGGCAATACATGTGAACTTCATTATCATGTTTTCCCGAAATGTTTTCTTCATGGGACTCCTCGTAATTTATGTATTGTAAGGACGTGTAAACCTAACTTATATCATAACACATAAAATTTATTTGTACACCCTTTTTATGTAAATCTTTTAACTTTTTTAGTACTTTAGCCCCATTTAACGTTTCCACACTTGTCTGCATGAACTCTCCTGCCTGTCTTTTCAGCTTGGCAAAGAAATCTGCACTCTATAATAACAGTCCTGATTTTATGCAGAAACGATCCTGCATATTTATTTTTACCCATAAATATGGTATGCTACTAGAGCAGATTGGTTTGCTGACACCATTTTCTGCGCGTGAAAAAAACATGTGGTTTTTACCAGAATTATTAAATACAAATTATATATTCCGTCAGTTATTTAATTTTGCAGGGTATCCTGCAAAATATTTTCAGAAAACTTCATAACATTAAGAGAAAGGAATACACAATGGCAGGTTCATCACTGGGAATTATCTATCAACTTACCACCTGGGGAGAGTCACACGGTGCGGCACTTGGCGTCGTAGTGGATGGCTGTCCTGCAGGACTTCATCTTGACAAAGATGATATTCAGACCTATTTAAACCGTAGGAAACCGGGACAGACCAAAATAGCAACCCCCCGCAGGGAGGCCGATGAGGTTCAGATCCTTTCAGGTATCTTTGAAGGGAAGACGACCGGCACCCCCATCTCCATGCTAGTTCCAAACACGTCACAGCACTCTGCGGACTACAGTGAAATTGCCGGTTATTACAGACCCGGTCATGCCGATTATACCTTTGACGCCAAGTATGGATTCCGGGATTACCGAGGCGGCGGCCGCTCTTCCGGCAGAGAGACCATCGGACGCGTAGCGGCAGGCGCCATTGCCGCCAAAGTACTGTCCGAATTCGGCATTCATTTATGTGCCTACACGAAATCTATCGGACCGGTCACTATTTCCATGGAACATTTTGACCCAAAGGCTATTCTGGAGACGCCCACCGCCATGCCCGACCGGGAAGCCTCCGTCTTGGCAGAGAACTTTCTGGCAGACTGCATGAAAAAATATGACTCCGCCGGCGGAGTCATTGAATGTGTGATTGACGGTATGCCCGCCGGTCTGGGGGATCCCGTCTTTGAGAAGTTGGACGCTAATCTGGCAAAAGCCGTCATGTCCATCGGTGCCGTCAAAGCTGTGGAGATTGGTGACGGTGTGGAGGTATCCTCGCGCAACGGCTCCGCAAACAATGACCCTTTCCGGATGAAAGACGGCAAAGTGATCAAAGCATCAAACCATGCAGGCGGCATCCTGGGCGGTATCAGCGATGGCTCCCGCATCATACTGCGTGCCCATATCAAGCCGACTCCGTCTATCTTTTCCCCCCAGGAAACCGTAAATCAGAAAGGGGAGGAAATTGAAATATCCATCAAAGGCCGGCACGACCCCGTGATTGTTCCCCGGGCAGTGGTCGTTGTGGAATCCATGGCAGCCATCACCATCCTGGATGCCCTACTGGTTAACGCCGGCGCTAAGATGGAACATCTAAAGAAACTCTATCTGCCTTAAGAAAATATCCGATACGCACCGATCCTCACACCACAGGAATCTGCACCGTGGCCTATCCTGTCCGTCTTGACAATCGGAAGTTCCCCTGCATATTCCTGCACCAGTGTGACGATATCCGGACTGCCGCCCTCTGCTTCCAACTGGGTAAAGGTTCCCAGTACAATGCCCGCAATCCGCTCAAATACACCCATGCACTTAAGCTGGCTTAAGAACGTTACAAACTGCGGCACCCTACCCCCAAGAGACTCCAATACCAGAATCTTACCCGTCAGATCAGGAAAAAAAGCTGTCCCTGCCAGTTTCAGGAAACAACGGATATTGCCGCCTGCCACAACGCCCTCCATATGATTTCCCTGTACAAACCGATAAGGAAAATCAAACAGAGAATCTTTTCCTTCCAGCAGCGTTTCCGCAAAAGCCCTGCGCAAAACACCGCTCTCATCGCGCACCAGGTTCCGTATCTGATATAAAACGCCTTCTTTTCCTGTTTTTGTATAAACTGCATTTAATATTGTAGTAAGATCACTGTATCCCCAGAACGGTTTCGGGTATTTTTGGATCACATCAAAATCCAGATAAGGCAGAATCTCATTGGCAATATCCCCGCCGGATATATCAAAGATCACGCCCACATCTTCATCCTCATATAAGCGCATCAGATCCTGCGCCCGCTCTTTGCCTGTTCCGGAGAAAAGGTCGCCTTTTGCATAAATATGTTCACTGATCACAGGTGTAATTCCCATTTGCGTCAGTATCTGCATTACTTCATCGACTTCTTCCTTTCGCCCCGCATCCAGGCCGTTGGAACAGCACACAATTCCCGCCTTTTCTATCTGCTTCATCTTCATAATCCGCCTCTCTGCATTACACTTTGCACTTAAACCGATCTGTGTCTTTCGGTTTCTCGCAGGCTGCTTCGTACCGCGGCCATATCGTTCCTTTGTACCTTCCTACTGCTCCTCTTTCTTTTCACGGATAAACACCTGTCCCGTACACTCCATGACCGGATCTTCCCGAATGATCTCCCCTACACTGTCCACTGTGATACTGCCGGATCTTGGATTTTTAATAGAATCCACATGTCCCAGCACATCCGCCTCCACATCCGAATATTCGAAGGAAAGATCCGTATCCTCCATGGTACAGCGAATCAGTTTCAGGTTCTTGCAATAACATAACGGCTGTGTTCCACTGATTTTACAGTCGATCAATGTGAGTCCATCGGAAAACCATCCCAGATACTCCCCCTTTACCACACTGTTTCTCACCGTCACATTCTCACTATGCCAGAAAGCATCCTTCGTGTCCAGAACACTGTCTGTGATCTCCAGATTCTTCATGTACTGGAAAGAATATTTCCCCTGCATCTTGACCCGCTCCAGCCTGACATCACGACTGTCAAACAGCAGATACTCGGAAGTAATGTCGGTATCCGTCAGTACGATATCCTGCGATTTCCATCCAAATTCCTGCGACTCTACCTTACAATGTTCCAGACGTATCCCGGCACATTCTCTGACAGCCTTAATACCGCCCAGCACAGATTCCCGGATGATACCGTCTTCGGCATACCAGATTGCGGCTCTTGTCAGATCATCCATGGTGGAATGCTCCATCGTAAAACCTTTTACATGCCAAAGGGGATACCGGAGAGAAAAAGTGCATCCCTGCACATGAATATCTCTGGATTCTTTCAGCACTGACTCTCCGTCTGCCGGCCCGGCAAAAGTACACTCCACCACATCGGCCTGTTGCAAATTATATAACGCCCGTTCTTCATCAAACTGCCTGTTACTAATATTTGTTCTCATAGTAATCCTCCTTATCTACCCTCTATATCATATGATATAAAGACACCTTGCTAACACGCAAGATGTCTTCCGTTACATATAATAGTTACTCACTGCATTAAATAGCTGCTGATACAATATAATGTCTGCCCGTTATAATCTACTCTGGACCAGCCATACTCCTCGTTGATGCCCGTTCTGGTCGCATACTCCCCGTTATGCAGTACTGCGGCCACCGTGGCATCCGGATTCGTCACACTGGGCAGCACACGGAGATTGACTTCTATCTTGGCCGTGACCTGTTCATTTCTCTCTGTAAATCTGGTTTTTAATCCGTCTCCGCTTCCGGCTCCCTCCTGTGTCTCAGCTTTTGGCGCCTGAAAAGATAAATCCGTAGTCAGATAACTGGACACCGCATACACTTTCTGTCCATTGTAATCCAGCCTGGACCAGCCGCTGGCACTGATACCGGTCCTTGTGAGGGTCTCTCCATTTTGCAGCGTATAAACTACCGTACTGTCGCTTCCCTGGCTGGGAATGTTTCTTAGATTGGTAGAATCCTTGGCCGTGACTGCCTCGTTCACCTGCGTGAAATTCATCAGGGCCTCCACATCCGCCTGTGCTTCTTCGGGTGTCTCGTCACTCACCGCATCCGCCGTGCCCTCATAACCAAAATAAGCAATATTTACATCCACCGGCTTACTGATTCCCGCAACCGTACCACGATTGGTATACTGCCACATGGCATGACTGCCCCCATAGGAAGACTTGGCTGTCTGTGGATACGGCACTGACGGATACTGGGATACCCATATTTTATATGATTTCTCGATTCTGGACGTCTCCCACTTGGCCTCTCCGGTCAGTTCGCTCATGGAAGCATAAAACATGGGTGTATATCCATGATTATAAATCTGCTCCAAAAAGGCGATAGCAATATCCGTCCTCTCGGTTTTCGTCAATCCATACTGCGCACTTTCCGGCCTGTCAAATCCTTCACAATCATACACCACAGGATATGTAATCTGATACTGAGATATATAATCCGCTACCCATTCAGCCTCTTCCACAGCCTCCTTCTTACTGGCTGCCGTAGAAAAGAAGTAAGCGCCTACCTTAATCCCGTTCTTCTGGGCTTCCTGCATATTATATCTGGCATTGGTATCTGCACAGATCTCCCGTGTACTGTCCGTGCGGTATCCCACCCGCACCATGGCAAATTCAATACCGGATGCCGCCACTTGTGCCCAGTCTATCGTTCCCTGGTATCTAGCAACATCAATACCAAGTGTTATTTCTTCTGTCTCTGCCACGGCCCCAGAAGTAAGAAGCTGCGTCACATCTACCTCTGTCCCCTGCTCCGTGCTCATATTCTCAGCCTGTGGATCCTCCGCAGCCTGTTCGGATCCTTCTGCATCTTCTTTTGGTATCTGCGCGTCCTCTTTGTCTGCATCTGTGCTCACAGTATCTTTTTCGTCCGGCCCGGACAGTTCCTGCCCCTGCTCTTTCTGATCGGCCATCTCCTGGGGATTGCTCTCTTCCGTATCCTGTTCTGGTGTTTCCTCCATCACCGGAACAGTTTCCTCTCGATAATCACTATGCCTGCTTTTCATTAAGAAAATAATAACAGCCGCAATGATTATAATAACAGCCACTACTATCACAAGGAGCGCCTTACGTAAAACAGGTGAGCCTAAACCTTCTTCATAATCATACCTGTCTTCATAATCGTTTTCTTCATCGTAGGAATCTTCATCTATGAAATGCTTTGGTGCGTTCCGTTGCTTTATGCTTTTGTCTGTATCTGCTGTATCATCCAGGTCGATAAACTCCATATCCCAGTCTTTCTTACGTTTCATTTGTCGAGGCAGCTCCTTTTTCATCCTATTCCTATATTTTCAGGAATATTTTCTCCTGGCCAACATACTTGATCCCTATATACACCTAGAAATTCTCCAGAAGTTCCAAGTAGAACTCATAGTAATCTTTCCGGTTTTCCTTCATAAACTGAATCGCAGACTTTGGATGCTGATTCAATAACCCAGTCAAAAGATAAGGTACATCGTATCCCCATGTCACACCGGATTCTCTTAAAGGAACTATCTGCTTTTCCACAAAATGGAGAATCGGATTGATATTGTATTTGGGATTTTTCAAAAACCCTAACAACAATTCACTGGGACAATTGCCGCAGCCACGTCCCATACCGCTCACCGTAGCGTCCAGATAACTGACACCCATAATGACAACTTCCGTTGTATTGGCGAAGGCTAGCTGCTGGTTATTATGGGCATGTATACCAACCTTCTTATTGTATTTCGCCGCCACTTCCAGATATTTGTCCGCCAGACGTCTTGCCTGCTCCGGGTACAGAGACCCGTAACTGTCTACCAGATAGATCGTGCCGACGCTGCTCTGTCCCAAAAGTTCCAGCGCCGCATCCAGATCCGTCTCATTTGATTTGGAAATCGCCATGATATTGACAGTCGTCTCATACCCCTTTTTCGTACAGTCCTCGATCATCTCAACCGCCGCCGGTATGGTATTGATATAAGTCGCAACACGCACCAGATCGACCGGGCTGTCCTTTTTATTTAGAATATCTTTTCTGAAATCGCACCTTCCCACATCCGCCATCACCGCGATCTTCATATTTGTCTTGTTATCCCCCACAACAGCACGGATATCTTTATCATCACAGAATTTCCACTTGCCGAATTTGTTAACGTCAAACATCTCTTTCGATGCTTTATATCCAAACTCCATGTAATCTACTCCGGCTTTGAGATTTGCACGGTATAATTCTTTCACGAAATCATCCGTAAAACGAAACTCATTCACCAGGCCGCCGTCGCGCAAAGTACAATCCACGACTTTGATATCCGGTGCGTATGACAACAGTGTTCTTCCTTTTGCTCTCTTTTCCATTTCTCTCCTCATTTCTGCGCTTATTTGGCTATCAGTATCTTCTTAAAACTCTTCTTACCCTTCTTTACAATAAATTCCTCTGCCGCAATCTCCTCTTTCGTATAGGCAGTCTTAACATCACTTACCTTTTCGCCTTTTACGGATACACCGCCCTGTTCCACGGCACGGCGTGCCTCGGAGCGGGATGCCGCCAGTCCGGCCGCCACCAAGATCCCCTGAATATCGATAGAGCCATCCCTGAAATCATCTTCCGAAAGTGTCGCCGTCGGCATGTTTTCCAGACTTCCGCCGCCTGCAAATAAGGCTCTCGATGCCTCCTTCGCCTTCTGCGCCTCCTCTTCCCCATGCACAAGATTTGTCAGTTCATAGGCAAGAATCTCTTTGGCCTCATTCAACTGGCTGCCTTCCCACTGATCCATCTCATCAATCTGCTCCAGGGGCAAAAACGTCAGCATCCGCATACATTTGAGCACATCCGCATCATCCACGTTGCGCCAATATTGATAAAACTCAAAAGGAGTCGTCTTATTAGGATCAAGCCACACCGCCCCTTTCTGTGTCTTACCCATCTTCTTCCCTTCGGAATTCATCAAAAGCGTGATGGTCATAGCATACGCATCCTTGCCAAGCTTACGGCGGATCAAATCCGTACCGCCTAACATGTTGCTCCACTGATCGTCCCCGCCAAACTGCATATTACAGCCATATCTTTTGTAAAGTTCCAGGAAATCATAACTTTGCATGATCATATAGTTAAACTCCAGGAAGCTTAGTCCCTTTTCCATTCTCTGCTTATAGCACTCCGCGCGAAGCATGTTGTTGACACTGAAGCAGGCACCTACCTCCCTGATAAACTCCACATAATTCAAGTCTAACAGCCAGTCTGCGTTATTAACCATGAGTGCTTTACCATCTGAAAAATCAATAAACCGACTCATCTGTTTCTTAAAACATTCACAGTTATGCTCTATCGTCTCCTTCGTCATCATAGATCGCATGTCAGTCCGTCCGGACGGATCCCCAATCATAGCCGTTCCGCCCCCGATCAATGCAATCGGCTTATTCCCTGCCTCCTGCAGACGCTTCATCAGGCACAGCGCCATAAAGTGTCCGACATGCAGACTGTCTGCCGTGGGATCAAACCCAATATAAAAAGTAGCCTTTCCATGGTTGATCAACTCCCGGATCTCATCCGCATCCGTCAATTGTGCCAAAAGTCCTCTCGCCTGTAATTCTTCATAAATTCCCATTTCTAGATATCCTCCCTCTTGTTTCCTACATTCACTGATTCTCTCTGTCTCTTTCATGAGCAGACTCAGAATACTTCGTATTCTGAGTTCGCGTTGCTCGTCATAAGGCATCTTCGTCAGCTTTGTATGCCAGCATACAATCTGACTACGCTGTCTTCTGACTCTGCTCATACGCGCAAAAAACCTCGTCCTGTTATCAGGACGAGGTTTAAACTCGTGTTACCACCTAATTTCACAAATGATTCACATCATCTGTCTCACCGAGTACAATCACAAAACATTTATAATGTTATCTATGATGATACTTTCCTGCTATAACGTGCATCCTCCGTCATGACCTACTAAGAATCCTGATGCCTGTCTACGATTCCTCCCGACATAACATCTTTTCTATTCTGCCATGAAGCTCCAAGATGTATTCATGAAAAAGTTCCCGCGCGCCTCTCATCCACCGGCTGCTTTCTGTCCGTTCCCTGATCCACTACTTGTTCTTATCAACGCCTGTCTTATATTGTTCAAAAACTTTACTGCCTTATAATGTATACGAAATCTGAGAGTTTGTCAACTACTTTTTATCTCATATATAATAACGAATATTATTTAATTCTGCCTGCGTTGTCTTTTGGCCACTTTGTACTCCGTCACAGACACGCCAAGCCCTTCACAGGCCTTCTCTATGCCTTGCTCTATTCCTTGTTTTATTCCCGCTTCTTTCCCCTGCTCAAATCCACAATTGTTTTCTCTTGCATAGTATGTCCTCTCTTTCTCGATGGCAGAGAGGTTCCAGCAGATTAGCCTCTTTTCACCCTCTGCCGGATATGGAAGAAGCAACAAAAAGAGCGCACGGACTACTCCTCCATGCGCTCTGCCATCCCATGTATTTGACTAGTGAAGACCCAGGTTCTCTCCCGCAATCGTACTGATGCCGTTTTCTTCCAGAACCGCCGTCAGCCCGTCTGCATCGGCCACGCGGAAGATCATGCATGCCTGTCCTTCCTTCTGTCCAAAAACAGAATACATGTACTCCACATCAATCCCTGCGGTGGAGATCACTCTGAGCACTTTGCTTAACCCGCCCGGTTCATCCGGAACCGCCACGCCCACGACAGGTGTCATGGTCAGGATAAAGCCCTGCTCCAAAAGAATGGAGGAAGCCTTTGCGGCATCATCAACGATCAGCCGCAAAACACCGTAATCCGCGGTCTCAGCAATATTGATTGCCCGCATGTTCACCTGATTTTGTGACAGAATATCGGTAATATCCGCAAGCTGTCCCGCTTTGTTTTCCAGAAATACAGATATTTGAGGTATTGTCATATTGATCACTCTTCTCCTTTCAAATATGTTTTTATTTTAGCGTTAACTTCTGAACGTTTAAATCTTCCGTTTATCGATCACGCGCACTGCCTTGCCTTCGCTTCTTGTAATCGACTTAGGCGCCACCAGACGAACCTTTGCATAAATGCCAAGCATAGCCTTGAGCGCTGACACCAGTCCTTTCTCCATCTCTGTGATCTTACCCAGATTATCGGAAAAGTTCTCAGGTGTCATCTCCACCATCACTTCAATGGTATCGGAATTGTTCACACGGTCTACAATGATCTGATAGTTTGCCGGATATCCCTGTTCTAAGAGCACTGTCTCAATCTGGGACGGGAAGACATTGACTCCCTTGACGATCAGCATATCATCGCTTCTGCCCATAGGTTTACTCATCTTGACATGGGTACGGCCGCAAGAACACTTCTCTCTGGTCAGGACACAGATGTCTCTGGTACGATAACGAAGAAGTGGGAAAGCCTCTTTGGTGATTGCCGTAAATACCAGTTCTCCTTTGCTGCCCTCGGGAAGAACCTCTCCTGTATCCGGATCGATCAGTTCCGCAATAAAGTGATCCTCATTGATATGCATACCTGTCTGTGCACTGCACTCAAAGGCAACGCCGGGACCGCTGGTCTCCGTAAGTCCATAAATATCGTATGCCTTGATGCCCAGCTTATTCTGAATGTCCTGACGCATCTCCTCACTCCAGGCCTCCGCACCGAAGATACCGGCTTTTAACTTAATCTTATCCCGTAATCCCCGCTCATGGATGCTTTCTGCCAGATAAGCGGCATAAGAAGGCGTACAGCAGATAATCGTAGCCTCCAGATCGACCATAAACTGTAACTGACGGTCTGTATTGCCCGATGACATGGGAAGCGTCAGACAGCCCACCTTATGGCTTCCTCCGTTCAGCCCGGGACCGCCGGTAAACAGTCCATAGCCGTAGCTGACATGACAGACATCCTCATTGGTGCCGCCTGCCGCCACAATAGCCCGGGCACAACAGTCCTCCCACAGATCAATATCATGCTGGGTATAAAAAGCCACCACTCTGCGGCCGGTCGTCCCGGATGTGGACTGGATGCGGACACAGTCTTTGAGCGGCATCGCCAAAAGACCATACGGATAAGCCTCCCGCAAGTCATCCTTTGTCAAAAAGGGTAGCTTGTGCAGATCCGCTACACCCTGAATATCCTCAGGCGCAACACCCTTTTCTTCCATCTTTGCCCGATAATAGGGTATATGCTCCCACACATGACGCACCTGCTTCACCAGCCGCTCATTCTGCCATGCCAGAATCTGTTCCCGGTCCGCCGTTTCAATTTCTTTCTGGTAATACCGTTCCATAACTTCCTCCTCCATGTCATTTCTTATACTGCATAACTCTGTTCTGATGCCACATTACAAAAACGCAGGCTCCTTTTTCTATCTATGCGTTTTGTCCAAGGGCAAACGCCTTCTTATTTAATTCCAGGAATTTCGGCGGCACACTGTGCTCGATCGCATCCATCCACTCCTCGTTCGTAAAGTCGAAATGTCTGGCCAGCCTGCCCATGAGCACCAGATTGACAGCCTTACTGCTCCCCGCCTCTTCTGCCAGGGTAAGCGCGTCAAAAGCATCCACCTGCATATCCAGCGCCTTAAGTTTCTCCACCAGATTCTCCGGATAAACTGCCGTACCTGCAATGACCGGCATGGGATTGATCTGCTGGCTGTTGACGATGATCCTGCCGCCGGGCTTCACATATTCCGTATAGCGGGCCGCCTCCAGAAGTTCAAAGGAGAGAATACAATCCGCCTGTCCCTTGTCAATGATAGGAGAACAGACCCTGTCTCCCCAACGCACATAAGTGACAACACTTCCGCCGCGCTGGCTCATGCCGTGCACTTCGCTGACCTTTACATCGTATCCCTTACTGAGAAGCAGACGTCCCAAAAGCTTACTTGCAAGCAGGGTTCCCTGTCCGCCTACGCCTACGATCATGATATTCTTCGTCTCCATTTTATCCGCCCCTCCTTATTTTCCGGCACCCAGTGCATCAAACTTGCAAAGCTGTTCACAGACACCACACCCTACACAGAGTGTTGTATCGATCACTGCCTTACCGTCCACCATGCTGATGGCGGGACAGCCGATCTTCATACAAGCCTTACATCCTTTGCATTTCTCCGGATCGGAACTGATCGGTCCGGGGTGCTTCACATATTTCAACAGCGCACAGGGACGACGGGAAATAATCACTGAAGGCTCTTTTGCCGCCAGTTCTTCCTGTACCACAGTCTGACAAGTCTCCATATCATAAGGATCTACCACTCTCACACGATTGATCCCCACTGCATGACACAAACTCTCCAGATTAATCTTCGTACAAGGATCCCCTTTCAGGTTATATCCGGTGGTAGGATTCTGCTGATGCCCTGTCATGCCGGTGATGGAATTATCCAGTATGATCACAGTCGCATTGGATTCGTTATAAGCGATATTGATCAGACCCGTGATTCCTGAGTGAATAAAGGTGGAATCTCCGATAACCGCTACCGTCCTGCCTTCCTTCTCCTCACCGCCCGCTTTCACGAAGCCATGAAGCCCGGAAACGGAAGCTCCCATACACACAGTCGTATCAATCGCGCCAAGCGGCGGTACCGCTCCTAATGTATAACACCCGATATCTCCAAGTACCGTCAGATTTAATTTTTTCAACACATAGAAAATACTGCGGTGAGGACAGCCTGCACACATCACAGGCGGTCTTGCCGGAATATTCTCCGTAAGGCAGGAACCTGTCTGTACCGACCCGCCAAGCTTTTCTTTCACCATGTTCTGGCTCAGTTCCCCGATATTGCCAAACAACTCTTTGCCAGATACGGTAAGCCCCAGATTCCTGCAGTGCTCCTCGATAAAGCCATCCAGTTCCTCCACCACCACCAGCTTATCGACTGTGGCTGCAAACTCCTTTATCTTCTGTTCCGGCATCGGCCAGATCATTCCCAGCTTCAAAACGGGATATGTATCTCCAAAGGCCTCCTTCACATACTGATAACAGGTAGAAGAAGTAACGATACCGCAGGAAGTCTCCCGCCCGGTTTCGATCCGATTGATCTTCGCGGTTTCTGCCCATGCCGTCAAGGCTTTGGTACGGGCCTCCACCTCCGGGTGGCGTCTTTTTGCATTCGCCGGCATCATAATATATTTGGCAGGGTTCTTCTCATACTGCTTCTCTTCCGGCACGACCCTGTCCCCTGTCTCCACCACGCTCTGGGAGTGGCTGACACGGGTACACATCTTGATCAGAACCGCCGTATCAAATTGTTCGGAAAGTTCATATGCAAATTTCGCAAAGTTCAAAGCCTCTGCCGAATCGGAAGGCTCCAGCATCGGAATCTTCGTGGCTTTCGCATAATGTCTGGAATCCTGTTCGTTCTGGGAACTGTGCATACCGGCATCATCGGCCACCCCGATCACAAGCCCGGCATTCACCCCCGTATAAGAAATGGTAAAAAGGGGATCCGCCGCCACGTTTAAGCCCACATGCTTCATGGCACAAAAGCTTCTCTTTCCCGCCAAAGAAGCTCCAAGCGCCGCCTCGAGAGCCACCTTTTCATTCGGTGCCCACTCTGCGTACACTTCCTCATACTTTGCCACACACTCGGTAATCTCTGTACTGGGCGTTCCCGGATAACTGGATACAAATAAACAGCCTGCCTCATAAAGGCCCCTGGCAACCGCCTCGTTGCCAAGCATCAGTGTTTTCATATATTCTTTTCCTCCTTAAGTCTGATCGCCGATGGAATCCGTGACAGAAACCGTTACCTTCTTCTGATAACAGGAGAAAATCCTCTCCAGTGTCTTCTGCTCGGGCGCCTTTGTCAACACACTTACCACAGGCACGATCACAAGCCCTGCCAGCATACAGAAAGCGCCCGCATTGATCGGAGACTGCAGGTACGCCGGGAAACTTGCACGGAAAAAGATATTGGCAAGCATCACTATCGTAGAAAACAGAAAACTCACCCAGCAGGCCGCCTTGGTAGTCCGCTTCCAGTATAAACCATAGAGGAAGGGTGCCAGAAAAGCGCCGGCCAGCGCACCCCAGCTCACACCCATAAGCTGCGCAATAAAGGTAACATTAGAACGGTACTGAATCAATGCAAGCACCACGGAAATAGTGATAAACACTACCAGAAGCGCCCGCATCAATTTCACCTGCTCTTTCTCATCCATCTCTTTAATCATATTACCTTTAATAAAGTCCAGCGTCAAGGTAGAGCTTGATGCCAATACCAGGGAAGACAGTGTGGACATGGAAGCCGAAAGCACCAGGATAACCACCACCGCGATCAGGATTGTAGGAAGCCCTGAAAGCATCGTCGGCACCACAGAATCATAGCCGTTTACTGCAATATCGATCTGGTCACTAAACAAACGTCCAAAGCCGCCCAGGAAATAACATCCGCCCGCAACAATCGTTGCAAATACGGTAGAAATGATCATCCCCTTATTGATCGCACTTTCACTCTTGATGGCATAGAACTTCTGCACCATCTGCGGCAGTCCCCAGGTTCCCAGACTTGTAAGGATCACCACCCCCAGAAGACCTGCCGGATCCGGCCCGAAAAAGGAATTGAACACACCAGGCGCGGAAGAGACTGTATCATCACTCACTGCCGCCAGCTTGTCAAGCGCCGCAAGGAAACCACCCTGACTGTTCAGCACGGCAATCACCACAGCCGCAATACCAAAGATCATAATAATACCCTGAATAAAATCATTGATTGCGGTGGCCATATAACCGCCGGCAATGACATAAATACCGGTCAGGACTGCCATCACGATCACACACACGCTGTAATCAATATCAAAAGCCATACCAAACAGACGACTTAATCCATTGTAAAGACTGGCGGTATAGGGAATCAAAAAGATAAAGATAATTGCCGAAGCCGCCAATTTCAACGGCTTACTCTCAAACCGCTGGCCAAAGAATTCCGGCATGGTGGCACTGTCCAAGTGCTGCGTCATGATACGTGTACGGCGCCCCAACACTGCCCAGGCAAGCAAAGATCCCAGGAAAGCATTCCCAAGTCCTGCCCATGTGGCTGCAATACCGTATTTCCAGCCAAACTGCCCCGCATAGCCCACAAAGACGACTGCGGAGAAATAGCTGGTCCCGTAGGCAAAAGCGGTAAGCCAGGGCCCTACGCTTCTTCCGCCAAGTACAAATCCGTTCACATCCGTAGCATGACGACGGCAGTAAAGCCCGATGCCGATCATCACCCCAAAAAATATAACAAGCATGGTTAATTTGATAAAAAGATCCATGTTAAAACTTGCTCCTTTCTCACCACACACATCTGCGCTTTCCGGCACAAATGTGTGTGTCCTTCTCACATGCGTGTATCAATTACTCATTGCATACACTAATTTTTGATCTGCGCTTCCACCAGGCTGCCATGGCAGTACTTTTCTCTGAGAACAGGCTTCTCGATCTTACCCGTAGGATTTCTTGGCACCTGATCGAAGATTATTTTCCTGGGACGCTTATAGCGGGGAAGTTCTTTACAAAATTCCATAATCTCTTCTTCCGTGCAGGAAACATCTTCTTTCAGTTCAATGATCGCCGCCGCAATCTCGCCAAGCCTTGCATCCGGCAGTCCAATGACCGCCACATCCTTGATCTTATCGTTACGTCGTAAGAAGTCCTCGATCTGTACCGGATACAGATTCTCCCCGCCGGAGATAATCACATCCTTCTTCCGGTCTACCAGATAGATAAACCCGTCCTCATCCATACGGGCCATATCCCCCGTATACAGCCATCCATCCTTTAAGATTTCTGCTGTTGCCTCAGGATTCTTGTAATAACACAGCATGACGCCCGGTCCGTAGACTGCCAGTTCGCCCACTTCACCAGGAAGGGTCTCCTGCCCCTGTTCGTCTACGATCTTAGCTTCCCAATGGTACCCCGGCTTGCCGATGGCTCCCACTTTATGTATATTCTCCACACCCAGATGCACACAGCCAGGCCCTATGGATTCACTTAAGCCATAATTGGTGTCATATTGGTGGTGCGGGAAATGCTTTTTCCAACGCTGGATCAGGCTGGGCGGAACCGGCTGAGCCCCGATATGCATCAGCCGCCACTGTTCCAGCAGATAATGACCCATTTCCACCTGTCCCGAATCAATCGCATCCAGAAGATCTTGTGCCCAGGGCACTAACAACCATACGATCGTACATTTTTCCTCTGTGACGGCCCTTAAGATCCACTCCGGTTTCACCCCTCTTAGAAGCACTGCCTTACCGGCCGTGAGTAAAGACCCGAACCAGTGCATTTTCGCTCCCGTATGATAGAGCGGCGGAATACAGAGAAATACATCTTCCTTAGTCTGTCCGTGATGGTTCTGCTCCGTCTCACAAGAAGAGCGCAGCGCACGGTGATTATGCAGTATCGCCTTCGGGAACCCGGTGGTACCGGAAGAAAAATAGATCGCCGCATAATCTGTCTCCCCAAGCGCCACAGGCGGCGCACTGGAAGAACAAAAGCCCATCAGTTTCAGACAGTCTTCCGTGTAGGAAGGGCCGCCTGCACCGGGAAAGAACATCATCTTCACTCCCGGGAGATTTTCTGCGATCGCATCCATCCGGCTGATGAATTCTACTCCAAAAACCAGTATCTCCACATCTGCCAGTTCCAGGCAGTATTTAATCTCCTCCGATGAATAACGGAAGTTCAACGGCACAGCAACCCCGCCCGCCTTCAATATCCCAAAATAAACCGGCAGCCATTCCAGACAGTTCATCATCAAAATACCGACCTTCGTCTCCCGTTTCATGCCGCGGCTTAAAAGCAGATTGGCGAAACGATTGGCACGCCTGTCAAAATCCGCCCAGCTCAGTTCCCGGCGATAAGGCGCTCCGTTGGCCGCGCTCTCAATCAGGCTCGCTTCCCGCCAAGTCACGGCACTGTCCCGCTCCTGAGACGGATTTAACTCCACAAGCGCCGTATCCGAACCGTACAGACGGGCATTTCGTTCCAAAAATTCCGTGATTACCATTCTATGGTCCTCCTTTTCTTACTCTATCCTTCACCCGAAAATATATGCGTTCATTGTGGCATGGGCCACATAAGTACCCAGTTCATCCCTCACATCCGCCGCATACAATGCCGTCGTGCGCCCCGCTCTCAGACAGGATGCCTCCGCGATCAGACGCTTTCCTTTGGCCGGTGCCAGAAAGGTAATGGATACCTGCTGGCTGACCGTCTTTTTGTCGGAGTGCCCGTTGGCGGCCACAGCACAGGCAATATCCGCCAGGGTAAAAATAGCGCCGCCCATGGGGACATGATTCTCATTCATATGCTTCTCTTCTAACGTCAGGGAACAGACCGCTCTCCCAGGTTCGGCAGAATCGATGACAATCCCTGTGGCATCTGTAGCAAAATGATCCTTCCTAAATCGATCGCGTATCTCCTCTAAAGTTGACATAACTTGTCTCCTCTCTGCAGTCCAATATCTATGCAGGTATCTTACTCATACTGACCTGCCGCAAAACAAAATCACTTTTAAACTTTAGCACTTTTAATCGTTAAAGTCAAGAGGCGTAGAAAAATCGGTCACAGGAAACCCTGTCACCGATTCACCATTAATTTCATCATAGCCTGATTGAGTCCATCCACCGTCAGCTTATACATGGGAAACAACCCCTTGATCGCCGTCTCCGCCTCCCGCCAGGGTGCATGTCCGGGTGCCATCTTGGGATTCAGCCATACTACCTTCTTATAGTGCCGCTTCATCAAAAGCAGCCAGTCCATGCCGCTTAGCCCGCCATTGGGTCCTCTGTAATTACCTGTGGTGGAATATAACTCTTCCGGCGCCATGGCCGCATCCCCCACGATGATCACTTTATAATCACTGTCCAGATTCCGGAACATCCACTCCGTCTCGATCCAGTCTCCATTCTCGCACTCCGGCGTATTATAGAGATTGGAATAGATACAGTTGTGGAAAAAATAAGTCTTCACATCCTTATAATGATTGGATTTATGCACCGACTGGAATAACTCGTTTAATAAAGTGGTATAGGGAATCATCGTTCCGCCCGAATCCATCAGGAGTAAAAGTTTGACCGCGTTTTTACGGGGTTTTTCCATCACGATCTGCAGGCATCCCCCGTTATTGCAGGTGGCATCCACGGTACCGTTGATGTCCAGCTCCGTCTCCGGGATATCCAGCTTACTGGAAAACTGTCTGAGTTTCCGCAGCGCCATCTGAAACTGCCTGTTATCCAACACCTTATCATTTCTGAAATCACGGTATTTCCTGGCGCCCACAACCTGAAAAGCCGACTGGTAACCGGTAGTGCCGCCGACCCGGATGCCGCCCATATTGCCGCCCATATTACCAAACGAAGTCTTTCCCATGGTGCCGATCCAATGACTGCCGCCATTATGCTCCTCACTCTGGTCCCTGAGCCTTTCCTTAAACTTATTCTCCACGTCTTCCTTATCCAGCGTGATCACTTCCTGGTTCATCTCATGGCGCATCTCCTCAAATACTTCCTGCATCTCTGGTTTATCCAGCCAGCGCATCATATTTTTGCCAATCTCATTCTCTGACTGGATACCCTTAAACACTTCGTCAAAAGCCATGTCAAACTTATCGAACTCTGTCTCCGATTTCACCAAGATCATGCGCGCCAGATAATAGAACTCCGTGAGACTGCTGTGACACAGCCCCTGATCCAACGCTTCCTGCAGCGTCAGCCATTCACTTAAAGAGACTTCCAGCCCTTTCGCTTTCAGTGTATAGAAAAATTTACTAAACATACCAAATCCTCGCACCAGCCATCTGACTGTTTCATACCAGCCGCCATGATTCCGCTTCGCTAACTCTCACCATCTTTTGTCCCTAAAAATCTTTCTTGCTCCTGACCGTCTCCAGATCCTCATCTTTCTTCACCACCACACCGATAAAAGGCAGCTCCTGCCGCAGTCTGTCCGTGGGGATACCACCAATCTGCAAAGCATTGATCCAGTCGATCAGTTCGGAAGTACTCGGCTTCTTACGGATATCCTTCATGGAACGGATCCAGTAGAACACTTCCATGGCGTCTTTCAACAGCTTATCCTCCACCTCCGGATAATGCGTCCTTACGATCTCCTCCATCAGCGCCTGATCCGGGAAATCAATATAGTGGAAGATACATCTTCTGAGGAAAGCATCCGGCAGTTCTTTCTCCGCATTGGATGTAATGATCACGATCGGCCTGTGTTTCGCTTTCACCGTACGCTTCGTCTCGTGGATATAGAACTCCATCTGATCCAGTTCCCATAAAAGGTCATTGGGAAACTCCAGATCTGCCTTGTCTATCTCATCGATCAGAAGAATCACCTGCTCATCCGACTCAAAAGCCTCACCCAGCTTCCCCAGCTTGATATAGTGGGCGATGTCATCCACCCCCTCCTCACCGAACTGTCCGTCATAGAGTCTCTGGATCGTATCATACATGTAAAGGCCGTCCTGTGCCTTCGTTGTGGACTTGATGTTCCAGATGATCAGTTTCTTCTCAAGGGAATTTGCGATGGCCTGTGCCAGCATCGTCTTACCGGTACCGGGCTCTCCCTTCACAAGCAGCGGTTTCTTTAGGGCGATGGCCACGTTCACACTGGATAAAAGCTGCTCGGAGGCCACATAATCGGCCGTACTCTCAAATTTTGTATTTGTCATGTTGATGTCCTTTCTGGTTCTTTTTCTGATTCTCCATGCCGTTTCGCCTCTTATTTCCTGCGTCTCCATGGATTTCTGTTATTGCACACGCTATAAATTTATGTTACGATATTTCAGATGTAAAAGCAAGGAATTATATTGTGTACTTTATAAAAACTTTCTCTTTATTATTTATGAGGATTAGGGAAGTTCACTATGTACGAATACTAAAATCAGGAAAGGAATCCAACAGATGTCACAGATAACAAAAGAAAATAAGACCGGTCTCTCTTTTGAGATTTTTCCGCCCAAAAAGGATGAAGAATTTGAAAATATATTCGGTTTTTTGCAGGAAACCGCCAAATTACATCCGGATTTCATAAGCTGCACTTACGGGGCCGGCGGATCCCGGGCCGGCAAGACCATCGAAATCGCTTCGTATATCCAGAAGGAGCTTCAGATTGACGCCATCGCCCACATCACCTGTGTAGGTTTTACCAGAGAAGATCTGGAACAAAACTGTACCGCCTTACAAAATGCTGGTGTAAACCATGTACTGGCTCTTCGCGGCGACAGACCCAAAGATATGACCGATGAACAGTTTAACAGGCGGGAATTCTACTATGCCACGGATCTCGTCCGCCACTTGAAGGCACATACAGATCTGCAGATAGCCGGCGCCTGCTATCCGGAAAAGCATTTTGAGGCCCCGGACCTGGAGACAGATTTAAGACACCTGAAAGAAAAAGTAGATGCCGGTGTCACTTCTCTGATCACCCAGATGTTTTTTGATAATACATATTTTTACCGCTTTATGGAAAAGGTACGCGCCCTAGGGATCGATGTTCCTGTCCATGCCGGCATCATGCCCATCACCACAGCCAAACAGCTTGGTACCACCGTATCCCTCTCCGGCTCCTCCGTTCCCAAAGAACTGGCAGATATCATTGCAGCCTACGGGGAAAACAAAGAGGACATGCGTAAAGCCGGTATCGACTTCGCGGTACGCCAGATCAGGGATCTGAAAGAACACTGCGTGGAGGGGATTCATCTGTATTCCATGAACAAATTAAAGACCACCACAGAAATCTGTGAGCAGATTTGACGAAAGGCCGTCCCTAAAGAGGACGGCCTTTCATTTATTTCTTACCCTTCATCATGATACATAACCAATAAATGTTCAAACTCGGCTTTTACTTCCGTAAAAGCTTTCAGAATCTTCGGTGAAAACATACCACTGTGTCCGTTTATGATCATCTGATATGCTTTGTCCGACTCATAAGCAACTTTATAAACCCGCTTGGAGGTCAATGTGTCATACACATCTACCAAAGAGACGATCTGTGCTGCAATACTGATCTCATCTCCCTTGAGTCCGTCAGGATATCCTTTGCCATCATACTTCTCATGATGATGTCTGGCAATATCATATGCATACTCAAAAATCGCCCTGTCGTTCAGACGAATCCTATGCTGTATGATCTCCGCGCCTTTGGTCGTGTGCGATTTGATCAATTCAAACTCATCCGGCGTCAATTTGCCGGGTTTTAGAATAATACTGTCCGGAATCGCAATCTTTCCGATGTCATGTAGAGAAGACGCCCATCCGATTTGCTCCAGTTTCTCATCCGTAAGCTCATACTCCGGATAAAGATTCATGACGCTCCTGCCCAGACACAGGGAATATTCCCGGATTCTCTTAATATGCTGCTTCGGCTCCATATTTCTGAATTCCACGATATTACTGAGAGAATCAATCAGTATCTCATTGATCTGATTCAGTTTCTTCGTCTGTTGTCTCAAAATACTGTTCTGTTTCTGGATATTGATGTTCTGCTTTTTGACCATCAGTTCCAACTGCATTTTATACTGGAACCAACTGGCGGCATTATAAACTACCTGCTTTACCACATCAGACTGATACGGTTTCTTTAAGTAACTCACGATTCCATACTCATAGCCCCTTTTTTCCAGTTCAGGCGAATATTCTCCCGTGATCATGACAAAAGGGATTTTGTTCAGGACATTTCTTCCTTTTAAATGTTCCAGCACCGCAAATCCATCCATCACCGGCATCAGATTATCCAGCAGAACCAGAGCGATCGAAGCAAAATTGCTGTTTAAGAGTGCAATACCTTCCTTACCGTTAGCGACTTCCAAAATTTTATAATCCGACTGGAACAGTTCCACCAGAATGGCCCGATCTATCGAATTATCTTCAAAGATTAAAATTGTATCACGTTTCATAAGCTCCCCATACTTTCTATCGTTTTTCTAACTATTTACAGCACTCTGTCACATACTCACCATGACCACCTGCTTATTCCTGAGCTTAAAAACAACTCTCTTTACTTCTGAAGGCAGCATGTACTTGATCCCATTGATGATAATCAAGCTGCCCTCATATGCCCTTCCCCTGACATAAACAGGTTCTTTCATAATCTGTTCTGTCAGATTGGCAAGCTTAGATGCCTCACCATCCAGCTCAGCCAGTCTCTGTCCTTCAACCTCTATCGCTGCAAATATCTTGCGCTGGATTTCTTCCGGAACCTCTTTACCGGCCGAACAAAGAGCAATTATTTTATCCCGCTGCTTTTCCAATACCTCTAAATTCTTTAAGTGTTTCTCTCTTTGTCTCTCATACTCCGCCTGTTCTCTGTCATACAATGCATTCCTTCCCACATCGAGAACGGTCTTAAGATGCAGTCTGTTACCCAGATTATAAGTATCCACACCCCTGACGGCCCTGATGGTGCCGCCAAGCAATACCCCCTTGCTTCCCGACACAATCACCTTACCCATGGCATTAATATTGCTGTTCATGATGTAGTTGGCTTTCACATTACCGCCGGCATTGATGTTGACCGCCTCGAAAAAGCTTCCGGAAACCTCCCCGCCTGCCTCAATAAAACAGTCATTCTTGGAGCAGCTTCCCTGTTTGATCATAATGTTGCCGCCGGCTATCAATCTGGCTGTCTCGACATTCTGCTCAATGATAATGTCGCCGCTCGCCTTGATATAGCCGCCCGACGAAATACTGCCGACCACGTAGACAGAACCGTCCACTTCCAACTTACCGGTAACCGCGGTTACATCCTCCCGAACCACCAGTATATTGGTGATCGTGATACGCCCGGCTGTATACTCAAATTTGCCATTCATCCTGGAAAGATAAGTCACGCCATCCTCTGCAATGGTAAATCCCACGCCCCTGAGAGGCTTTTTCTCCGTTCCGTTCTCCGCATGTATCGTTTCGCCGTAAATATTCTTACCGCTGATACCCTTTTGTGCCCGATGGTAGACCGCTATCTTCTCCCCTTCGTCCACCATCTCAAAAGCTTCTATGTTCACATAGTCAACGCTCCCGTCCGGCAGCGGCGCCGGAATACGCGGCAAATCCAGCCGGACAAAAAACTCAAACCAGCCGTCCTTTCCCCTCTGTGCAGGAATCCCCTCGGCGATCAATATCTTCTCATTCATTCTCTTCTTATCTATCAGATTGTCAATGGCATCCTGCTTAATCCCATAAACGATCTCTCTTCTCTCCAGATCATGATAGATATCTTCCTTCGTGACCATATTGCCCGGAACCCAGGGAATATAGGCGTATGCCTTATTACCGTTGTCTTCTATGGAGATCACAAATTCCGTTTTTCTGTGAGACTCGAAGAAGGATTTTGCGCCGCCGGCAGACTCTTTTTGTTTTTCCATCGTAACTTCCCGCTTTACCGTTCCGCTGGATTTCTTCCGGTTAATGACCGCCTGCCTTTTTTCCTTCATATCCGTAGCCGAAAAAACAAGACTGTTGTATACAGATACATCAAGCCCCGCTTCCATCCCCAACCGGATCTCCCGCATCTGTGCATGACTGTACAAGCGATTTGTATAGACGGATACATCCAGTTTCTTCTCCAGTCCAAGGCGAATCTCCTGCATCTGCATCCAATTATACCGACCGTCAGCATATGGGGAAATATCCAATTCTTCGCAAAGGCCGATTCTGATTTCCCGAATCTGCGGTGCACACATCTCATCCTTAAGCCAATGATCCAGAGGCAGTCTGTTCAGAAGTGCCAGCCGGATTTCCTCCAGATCGTCATCTACAAATCCCCTCTCGACATAAGGGATCAGATTGGTGGCAGAATACAGCGCAAGCCTGACCTGCCGCATGGTCTCATAACTATAATCCGGATTGGCGTATATGGACGCATCCACTTTATCTTTAAGCCCCATACGGATCTGTTCCATCTGCAGCCAGTTAAATTCCGGGTTGGCATAGATAGACGTGTCCAATCCCTCTTCTTTACCAATCTTAATCTCCTGATTTTGCGCTTTCTGATATTCCGCATTTTCCATCATGGGAAAATGTATTTCCTGTTGTTTGTTCGCAGCCAAATCTCCCATATCTCTTACCATGCTTTCCTGCCGTTAACATGCATCTTCTTCATCCCACGGGATGAGCGGGTTCTCGATCTTCTTATCCCGAAGCATCAGATTCTTCACAGCCTCAGCCCCTGAAATACCCTCAAAGAGAATACCGTTTACCTGTTCAATGATGGGAAGCTGTACATGATACCTGGCGGCAAGTCCCATGGCCGCCTTGGCCGAATAAACACCTTCCACTACCATCTTTACCTCATCCATGGCCTGTTCCATGGTATATCCTTTGCCGATCAGGATACCGGCACGGCGGTTTCTGGAATGCATGGAAGCACAGGTTACGATCAGATCGCCGATCCCGGTCAGTCCGCTGAACGTCTCGATCTTACCGCCCATGGCCATGCCGAGCCTTGCAATCTCTGCGATCCCTCTGGTAATGAGTGCCGCCTTCGTATTATCCCCGTATCCCAGTCCATCGGCAATACCTGCCGCCAGCGCCACCACATTTTTCAGCGCCGCCCCCAGTTCGATGCCCAGCATATCGGGGCTGATATACACACGGAATACTTCATTCATGAAAATATTCTGCAAATACTCCGCCGTAGCCTTCTTCCTGGCACCGACCACGATCGTTGTGGGGATTCCCCTGCCCACCTCCTCTGCATGAGAAGGTCCGGAAAGGACTGCCACCACAGCCTGCGGAATCTCTTCTTCAATGACCTGGGACAGCGTCAAAAGACTGCTCTCCTCGATGCCCTTCGCCACATTTACGATGATCTGCCCTTCCTTTACAAAAGGCGCCATGTTATGAGCTGTCGCTCTGGTATAGGGAGAAGGCACCGCCAGAACCAATACCTCTTTATCCTGAACCGCTTCCTCCAGATTGGTGGTAAATACCATATCTTCCGGCAGCCTGACTCCGGGCAGCTTATCTTTGTGCTCATGTTCCTCCCGAAGCATGGCGATCTCCGCCTCCACGATGGACCAGACCGTGACTTTATGTCCATTCTTATGAAGCAGCACTGCCAACGCCGTTCCCCAGCTTCCCGCACCTATGATACTGATATCTGCCATGACCTTTCACCTCAACCTTTCTTCCTGTTTTCTTCAACTCCTTTATTCTTATGCGTCAGATAAGTCTTTCTTTCCGTACCGCTAAGAAGTCGCTTGATATTTTCCCTGTGTTTATAGTATGCCATGATCGTCAAAAAACCTGCCAGCACATACAGTTCATTCAGATATGCCTGTGTCATGCCAAAGACACCGTTCTGCCCCAGGATCACCAGCTCCACCATAAAGCCAAGATACACCAGAAGCGATCCAAGCGATACATAATGGGTGGTAAAAAACACTCCAAAGAATAAGATCACACCTACCGGAATCAAATAGGGATGAAACGATAAGATCAGTCCCGCCGTGGCGGCAATCCCCTTGCCTCCTTTAAATTTCAGATAAAAAGGAAAATTATGTCCGATGATCGCTCCCATCGCCGCATACATCTTAAGCAGGTAAACCATGTCCGGATGAGAATTACCGAAGAGATAACTTACAAGTACCACCGCAAGGATACATTTCATGATATCGCCCACAAGCACCAGAAGGCCCGCTTTTGTGCCAAAGACCCGCAGGGTATTGGTGGTGCCCGCATTGCCGCTTCCATAATTTCTAATATCGATGCCGTGCAGTCTTCCATAAATATATGCGGTCTGGAACAATCCAAACACATATCCGATCAGTACGCAAATAATCCGTTCCACTTTTATTTGTTTTCCTTTCTCTCCCTGATAATAAATTTAAGGGGCGTTCCCACAAATCCAAAGGTATCTCTGATCTGGTTCTCCAGATAACGCTGATAAGAAAAATGCATCAATTCCTTATCGTTCACAAAGATCACAAAGGTAGGCGGTTTCACTGCCGCCTGGGTGATATAATAAAGCCGCAGTCTCTTTCCCTTATCGGACGGAGGCTGCTGCAAAGCTACCGCCTCCGCCATGATCTCATTGAGCACACCCGTTGCCACGCGCATGGAGTGATTCTCGTACACCACATCAATCATATCATAAAGCTTGATGAGCCGCTGTCCGCTCACGGCCGAGATAAACATGATCTCCGCATAGGGCATATAGGAGAGCACCTGCCGAATCTTCTGCGTATACTCCTTGACCGTCTTGTCATTCTTCTCCACAGCATCCCATTTATTGACCGCAATGATAACTGCCTTGCCACGGTCATGGGCGATTCCCGCGATCTTGGCATCCTGCTCCGTCACGCCCTCTGTCGCGTCTATGACCAGCACCGCGATATCCGCCCGCTCTACTGCCGTCACTGTCCGGATAATCATATATCGTTCCAGTTCTTCTTTGATCTTATTCTTCCTGCGAAGCCCCGCCGTGTCGATGAACACATAATCCTTTCCATTATGGGTGATCTCCGTGTCAATGGCATCTCTGGTAGTACCTGCGATATCCGATACGATCAGACGGTTTTCTCCGATCAGGCGGTTAATGATAGAAGATTTTCCCACGTTCGGTTTGCCGATAATCGCAACTCTGACCCGGTCATCTTCTTCCTCTTCGGCCGCTTCCTTATCGAAATACGATGTCACTTCGTCCAACAACTCCCCAAATCCCAGACGGTTCACTGAAGAGATCGGAAAAGGCTCACCAATGCCCAGGTTATAGAACTCATAGACATCCGCCATATACTTCTTAAAGTCATCCACCTTATTGACTGCCAGTATCACAGGCTTCCTGGATCGTCTGAGCATGTCCGCCACTTTGGAATCCGCATCCTGCAGTCCCTGTTTCACATCTACCAGAAAGATGATCACATCTGCCGTATCGATAGCGATCTGTGCCTGCTCACGCATCTGAGAAAGAATGATGTCTTTACTCTCTGGCTCTATACCGCCGGTATCTATCAGCGTAAAGTTCATCGTAAGCCAGGTAACATCCGCATAAATCCTATCCCTTGTAATACCCGGCGTGTCTTTTACAATCGATATATTTTCACCAGCCAGCGCGTTAAACAGTGTTGACTTGCCCACATTGGGACGCCCCACCACCGCCACGATCGGCTTGGAATGTTTCTTATCCATAATTTCCTCCATGTCTGTCAACGATACCGCTTGATTTTACAACATCTGCATTCACTTGTAAAGTAAGTGCGCAGATATCTGTACCGTTTCATTCAGAATACTTGTTTCTTTCTTATTTTACTAGAAATTTCTTGACGTGTCACTAGCATAATGATATAAAAAAAGAGAACCTAAAGACATTGAAAGTCAACTCTTAGTCTGTACAGTTCATTTTATACAGGAGGACAAAATGCCTAATACAGAACAACTGGAACATTCCATGCCGGTAGCGCCGGTTAAGATTCTCACTGACAAATCCGCCCTTCCACTGGCTGAGAAAGTCAACAGCCATCTCGTGGACTACCGCAAAAATCTCAATAACAGTGTCAAAAACGACCCCGCCTTTCATGGCTATATGGAGGACAACTATCTGATGGAGGTAGCCTGCCCGCGCTTCGGAAGCGGCGAAGGCAAGGCGATTCTGAACGATTCTGTCCGCGGCAAAGATATCTTTATTCTGATCGATGTCTGTAACCACAGCATCACCTACACCATGAATGGTTTTACAAACCATATGTCACCTGACGACCACTACCAGGATTTAAAAAGGATCATCTCCGCCATAAACGGCAAGGCACACCGCATCAATGTGATCATGCCCTTCCTCTATGAGGGCAGACAGCACAAGAGAAACGGCAGAGAGTCCTTAGACTGTGCCTACGCCATCAAAGAACTGATGGATATGGGAGTATCGAATTTTATCACCTTCGATGCCCATGACCCGCGGGTTCAAAATTCCGTTCCCATTAAGGGATTTGATAATTTCACACCACCCTATCAGTTCATACAGGCTTTGCTCCGCATGGAGAAAAACCTGATCATTGACAAAGAGCATACCATCGTCATAAGCCCTGATGAAGGCGCCCTCGACAGAGCCGTATACTTTGCCAACGTACTCGGGGTGGACACAGGTATGTTCTACAAACGAAGAGACTACTCTACCATGATCGGCGGTAAAAATCCTATCGTTGCCCACGAATTCCTGGGAGATAACATCGACGGCAAGGACGTGATCGTCATCGACGACATGATCTCTTCCGGCGGCAGTATGATAGACACCGCCAAGCAGCTTAAAAAAATGAATGCCAAACGGGTATTTATCTGCTGTACTTTCGGCCTCTTTACAGACGGCCTGGATGCTTTCGATGCGGCTTACGAACAATGCTTTATTGACGGGATCGTGACCACCAACCTTTGCTATCAGCCACCGGAACTGAAAGAAAAGCCCTACTACATAGAAGCCGATATGAGCAAGTTCATAGCGTCTATCATTGATTTTATGAACCATGATGCTTCCATGGCCAATATTTATACCCCTACCGATAAGATTCACCAGATACTCGCAAAGTATAATAACCGGGAGATGAGCGGGCTGGATATGTAAATACAATATATATGTAATGGTTTACCATATTATAGTAAAGACAGATGCCTTGCACGGTGCAAAGCGTCTGTCTTATTTTTTATAGGAAAGTTCTTCTTTGGAGAGTGTATTGTAATCTTTAGATTTTAGGAGCACTTTTTGTAAAAGCAGAATGATAACTTTTTGTCTATGCGTTCTATTGGAAACCGGGGATACTTGACTGGCCCATTTTCTTATAAGGAAGTCTGCGCATACCTCTCAAATATCCCCAGCAATCCCTTCCCGTCCAAAGACTGCTTAAATAATCCTGCCTCCATATAATCTTTCATCATAAGCTGAACCATTTTCATCCAGTCCTGCTTCACGCTTTGAAGCAAATCCGTTTGTCAGTTCAAAATACCCATCCCGTAAGAAATCGGGTTGTTTTTGTCATGCAAGAATCCCATCCCCAAAATCTCAGAGACTGCCGCCGGATAGTGCATCTGCGCAAGCGAGAAGGCTCTTATACCCCTTCCATGCAAATACCCCTGCCACATAAAGATACTCGTACAAAAGGTGTATGACTACCCCTGGCTTCCCGCCGCCGGGAACGTCAGCAGTACTTTAAACAGATCCCCATCCAGTTGAATCTCAAAAGTACCCTTCTGCGCCTCCGTCAGATTCTTGGCGATGGACAGTCCAAGCCCGCTTCCTTCTGTCGTCCGGGACACATCTCCCCGGATAAAGCGCTCCGTCAGTTCCTCCGCATTGCAGTTTAACGGCGAAGCGGAAATATTTTTGATGGATACTATGATTTCCGCCGCATCCCGCCGCCTGTCTATGCTCACATACACGCGGGTGCCTGGCATTGCATACTTATAGATGTTATTAAACAGGTTCTCCATCACCCGCCAGATCCTGCGGCTGTCCGCTTCGATCACGGACTCCTGGGTATTCACATTCATCACCGTAGTCAGATCCTTCTGCTCAAACTTCTCGGAGAACTCCCCAAGAGTCTGATTCATCAGTTCCGTCAGATTGATCCGCTCAAAGTTCAGGTTGATATTTCCGGAAGTGATCTTACTGGCTTCCACCAGATCGTCCGTCAGTTGTTTTAAGTGCTGAGATTTTTCATCCAGCACACGGATATAATTCTGTACCTTTTCATTGTCCACCTGCTCTCTCTTGATGAGATCCACATAGTTGATGATGGAAGTGAGCGGCGTCTTGATATCGTGAGACACGTTGGTGATCAGGTCGGCTTTCATACGCTCATCCTTCATGCTGATCTCCACCGCCTCCTTAATCCCCTTGCCGATGCTGTTTACAGAGTTGGCAAGGGTCAGGTTATCCCCATGCAACTCGCCGGTGTCTATCTGGTGATCTACTTCCCCGCCTGCAATGGTCTCGATGCCCTTCACAATGCCCTGACGTTCCTTCGTATCCTTATAGAGCAGAATTCCCATCAGAACATCTATGATCACTGCGATAAAGAGCACGAACAAATTGCCAGCTTCGACAGCCCACAGAACCATGAACAGATTAAAGCCCATAAATATCCCGTAAGGAATCCATGTCCGAATGACGATACTGCCGTTGTCATACACATTCCATGCAAACTTCTTCGCCCGGCACAAAAGTCTGTACAAGTAGCTGTTCTTCCATAGGGTTCTGGCCTTGATCCTTCTGACCAGACTGTGGAAAAAGAAAGTAAGGACCACGTCCGCCACGAATGCGATGCCCAGTATAAGCGCTTTAAACCAATCCTCATGAATCACATCCCTGCAATATGCCATATCCGTAATATCCACACCGGCCAGTTCTGTGACCACGATAATCGCCCATGTCACAAGCACCGCCACACCGCCTGCCGTCAACAGCGCTGCCTCAGTGGGAATCTTATCGAAGGCTTTCAGGCTGATATATGTATTGCCTTCCCCATCTACACTCCGTCCTGTCACCGCAGTCTGATAGCCAAACAGTAT
This sequence comes from uncultured Lachnospiraceae bacterium, assembly GCA_951801245.1. Next base: position 63,180 of record CATOMC010000007.1, on the reverse strand, counting down.
CAGATACAAGATACCTGCCGCCAGAAGAACAACCATCCACTGCCACAGATAGGGCATATATTCTGCTCCCTGTGTGAAAGCATCTTTCACGGGATAAGAAGTATCCACATTGATCCATATCTTCACCGTCTCCGGATACGCATAATCATAACTCTGCAAGATCTTACGGATCGTACTCTCTTCAATGGTCGTATTGGTCTCATAGATCATTTCGGAAGGACTGTAATAGATGAACTTTTCATGCGGCACCGTCACGCTGCCTTCCGCTTCGGTAAACTCCTCCATCATTTGAAGAACGGAATCTCTGTAAGTGCTTCCCGGTTCCATATTGCTGTAATACTGGACATCATCGCCTACTGTCTTGGCAATCAGATAACGCACATTGGAATTATCCATACTATAATAATCACGATAATTCATATACTCATTATAGTTGTAAGCAAGGTTTTCTGCAGCGTTTTTAACACTCTCACACAGATCACTGTAAAGTGTCCAGTCAGACACATATTCTTCCAGATTTTTACCTTCTATGGTTTTATAGCGGTTCACCATCACTTCATAGGTATACACCGGCACACCGTCTTCATCCATGCTGCTCACCTGCTGTTCGACTTCTTCCAGCATGCTTAATTCACTCGCCGGCTGATAGTCCGACACAAAACCGTCTCCGTCCCCGTTTCCCGGCGTCAGAATCTGATTGGCAGATACATCATTCACAAAAGTATAACTTTGAATATCGGATTTCAGATAATTTGCATCCGATGTATTATAATACTTGCTCTTAGGGTCTACGGAAGTGACCTTTGTCATCGGTGCTAAGAACTTATCCGCCTGCTCTCTAGTCATGTTTGTGGGGGTATACTCGAATCCATAGTTCGCCCATTTGAGCAGATCTTCCAGATAATAGTTTGCCGTCACATACTGTTCCGGCAGTCCGATATCCCGGTAATTGTAGGCAGTCACATCCACCACCTTACTGCCGTCAAACACTTCTTCTGTCTCCAACTGACTGCTCACCACGCCAAAACGGATGATATCCGCCATGGCATAACCAAATAATGTATTGAACAATTCTGAGTCTTCAAAATCTTTCTCTCTTCCGGCGTAATTCATATACCCGGTATAACTGTCGTAGCTTCCGTCACTGTGAAATCTCTCAATCCGTACCGTAGTACATGTCACAAGCACCACCAGCGCAAGCGCCATGACGGCCAGCATCATATGCTGCAGGATACGGCAGATTGTTCTGACGCCGCTTTTCGTTCCTCTCGGCTTACTTTCTCTCCTCGGTTTACTCTCTTTCTTTTCCCTTTTTCCCATCCTTTTGCCTTTCTATTGTTTTTCAATCTTATAGCCTACGCCCCACACCACCTTAAGATATCTGGGTTCCTTGGGATTGATCTCAATTTTTTCCCGAATATGCCTGATATGTACTGCTACTGTGTTGTCTGCGCCGATTGCCTCCTCATTCCAGATGCTCTCATAGATCTGATCGATGGAAAAGACCCTGCCGCAGTTCTTCACAAGAAGTAAAAGGATGTTATACTCGATGGGTGTCAATTTCACGCTGTCTCCATCCACTGTCACTTCCTTGGTGTCATCGTTGATGCACAGCCCGCCTACCTGAAAAAGGGCATTGTTCTGCGTATTCAGGTTGCCAAGAGTTGTATACCTGCGCAGGTTGGATTTCACTCTCGCCACCAGCTCCAAGGGATTAAAGGGCTTTGTGATATAATCATCGGCGCCGATGTTAAGCCCCAGAATCTTATCGCTGTCCTCTGACTTGGCAGACAGGAAAATAATCGGGATACTGGAATACTCCCTGATCTTCAAGGTAGCATGAATCCCGTCCAGCTTCGGCATCATAATGTCAATGAGAAGCAGATGTATCTGCTGGTCCTTCAATACCTTGATCGCCTGCTGTCCGTCGTAGGCCTTAAAGATCGTGTAACCTTCTTGTAACAAATAGATTTCAATTGCATCCACGATTTCTTTGTCGTCATCGCATACCAGAATATTCGCCATGTTTTACTCCATTTCTGCGCTGCTTTTGTCTCAACTATGTTGAGATATCGCATGAAACGAGTTTGTGGCAAGCAACGCGCAGACACAAATCTCGCGATTGAAAATTTTAATTTTCAATCTTTTCACCTCTCTTGTGCTTTCGTATAGTATCATTCAAACATAGAAACATAAAGGAATAGATGGGAAATTCTTTAATTGTTTCTTAATTTCATACCAAAAATATTACTGTATTTACAGCCGTTTTGCAAGCTGTAACCCTTTCGGCAATGCGTTCAGGCGTTTCCCTTTGAGGAAGGAGTTATTGTTGCAATTCTGAATCTGAAAAATACCTCCAAAGTAACAGATTTTCATATTTAATCTGTCTACTTTAGAGGTATCATATCATCTTGGTAGAAATAGGCGGCTTACATAGCTAAATATCTTCGCCGGGACAGATACCGCGCTATATAAGATGCAGCCCCAAAAAAGCTCCCAGATTACCCCTTTTCCCATGACTGGCCCGATGGGAAAAAAGATACTCACTGTTATGACAGGTACAAATATCTGTCACCTGAATCCGTTCTTGTAAAATCCCCGCCTCCGTAAGGACAATCTCATTGGCACGCCACAGATCAAGCTGATACTTCCCGCTGCCTTTGGAGAGCAGTATCTCCTGCTCCTGTCCTGGTTTTCGGAACTCTTTGCAAAAAGCCTGCGCCACATCCTCACTGACCTCATAACAGGTCTGGCAGATGGAAGGCCCGATTGCCGCTGTGATATCCTCAGGCGCCGTACCATAGACCTGTCTCATATTCTCCACCACACACTGCCCTATCCGTGCCACGGTCCCCCGCCATCCGGAATGCGCCAGTGCGATCGCGTGCCTCTTCGTATCTACAAAATATAATGGTACACAGTCCGCATAAAACGTAGCCAGAACCACGCCCGGCTCATTGGTCAGAAGGCCGTCTATATCATGATAATCCCGGGGTCTGGTAATCCCTTTCCCACCGTCTTGTCTGCCCACCACCTTAAGATTGGTGGTATGTGTCTGATCGGAACAGACGATATCATCCACCCGGCACCCCAACACCTCTGCGATCCGCCGGAAATTTTCATCCACCGACTCCTTGTTATCACCTCTGGTGTAGCTCAGATTCATGGACTCATAGATCCCCTCGCTGACCCCGCCCAGTCTGGTGGAGAACAAATGTCTGACCATGCCCGTCTGTGTAAGCAGCGGAAAGGTCAGATATTCCACTTCTCCCGCCCTGTTTTGTTCCATCTGTCTTTCATTTTGATGTCTGTATAATCCCATATGGTTATCTCCATTCTATTACTGATTTTCCACGCCACCTTCATGACCAGGCTTCGCAGAACGCCCATCTGTTCCTCACATTACCGCCATGCCTCCGCATAATCAAACGCATTCTTGATCCAGCGCAGTTTTTCTGCGTCCACAGCCACCACATCGAACCTGATGGGCGTATCTTCCGCACAGTGGTGAAGCACTCTGTAATAGTCTGCTGTTCGACATATTTTCTTCTGTTTGACGTTACCCACCGCCTCTGCTGCACTGCCACGGCTTGTGCCTGTTCTGTATTTCACCTCGAAGAAGACCAGGTAGTCCCCGTCACGGCCGATGATGTCAATCTCTCCCTGTCTGGCACGAAAATTCCTTTCCAGAATCTCTACCCCCTCAGACAGTAAATAGGCACAGACCTGCTGTTCCTTCTGTGCCCCTTTTTCTCTCGTATTCATATTCAATGACCTTTCGCAATCTTGGCTTTGATCTTATCCATAGAATCTACAAAGACCAAAATCTCAGCCACTACCTCATAAAGTTCCGGCGGGATCATATCTCCGATCTCCAGGCGTGACAATGTCTCCGCCAGTTTATCATCCCGATGTACCGGCACGTCCGCTTCCTTCGCCCGCTCGATGATACGTTCCGCCAGTGCTCCCTTACCGGAGGCTATGACCCGCGGCGCCGCCTCATCCGGATCATATTCCAGGGCAATCGCCTGCTTCGGCTTCTGCCGCTTCTCATCTTGTAATGCCATTCCCCTGCTCCTTTCTGCTCCTTCCTTTTTATGCACGCATATCGAAGGAGGTTCTGCTTAAGATGGAAATATTCTTCTGCTGGTGCAGGATCGTCTTCATGATAGACTCCTGCTCACCTGCATCCTGTTCCTCCTTCACCTGCATCTGTGCCTTGAAATCATATCCCCTCTTGGCCAGACGATCATGTAACAGATGCATATGTGCATCGATCAGATCCAGAATACTGTCGTCTTGTACCGTAAAATTGGTAGTGACTTTCTGATTCTGCATGGACACATATACATCCAACGGGCCCAAATGCTCCATATCCAAATGCAGCAGGGCGGTCACGTTTCCGTCCTTAGCCGCCAGATTTTTCTTGTTGGTATAGACATACAGATCCCCATGGGCATTATTGCCAAGCATCTTAAGCGGTAACTGTACATACGTGTACATATGGTTCATCTGGTTCATAAAGTCCACATTGTTTTGAAGGTTCTGTACACTTCTGGCTACCGGTGCATCCCCCTTTTCTGCAGCCGCAAGTGCCTGGTGCAGCCGCATGGTCTGCTCTCTGACTCTCTCATAGAGCTGTTCTACCTGTTTTGGATCCGCCACCTCTTTGGGTTCAATCAGCCACTGCCTGCCAATCTCAGCTTTCAGAAGGTTCTGGAATTCTCTCCCGCCAAGAAGCCTCGCCATGGTTTTGGCTGCATCCTGATCATGCATGGCTTTTGGCAGCAGATCCCGAACCAGGTTCAATACTTCTTTGGGCGGAATCTCCCCTTTTCGTATCTGCCCGGCGGTCTCTTCATCCACCCCCAGATTCTTAAGCATGTCTCCCAGGCTGTTCCACTGTCTGTCAGTAAGAACCGTTTGTCTGCCGCCTTCTTCCCCGTTTCGATCCAACATATGCAAGAGCGCTTCATCCGCCTGTGACTGTAATGTCTGTGCGGCATCCTGAACCTGCTGTGTGCCTGCCTGTTCCTGCCCGGTCTGCTGCACGCTGCCTTGCTGCTCCTGGGTCTGCTGCGTGCCCGCCTGCTCCTGCGTCTGCCCGGTATTTTCCTGCACCGCAGTCTGATCCCCGGTGGTCTGGTCAGTGGGCTGCTCCTGCAGGATTACACTGCCATCCGCTTCCTGCTGTGTAAAAATGTTCAATACCGCCTCGTAAAAGGTAAATGCCTGCCCTTCTTTACCCACCGCCATCAATTCTGTAAAGACCTGCGGAAGGCCGTCCATGATCGTCTCCACACTGCCGAGTATCTGATGATTGGCATTCATATATTGTTCAAACTGCTCTATATTCGCTTCTGTAATCGGCAGCCCCAACTTCGTCATCTGTATGATGGATGCCGGATTCTGTCCCGGAAACTCCAATAGTTGCCTGCTCATGCTGATGATGGATTCTTTGTCGATGGGCATCCCCTCCTCCATCATGGATGCCACCATCCCTATATTCTCCGCCGTCTCCGGCAGACCTGCCGCCGCCAGCGCCCGCAGGATCGTGGCCGTATTGGCCGTGTTGGTATACAAAGGCGCCAAAGATAAAAGTGACCCGTTATTGGCCTTGATCTCGAAACTCATCATCTGTCCGAGCGCCAACGTCACACTCTTATCGATCTTGGCATTGATACTGAAATCCTGTGCCAGTTCTATCTGCACGGAATTGCCGTTCCGGTTCACCACCGTCCCCTGCAGAGTTTGTCCCGGCTTCATACCCCGGATCTCATTCTGCATACGATAGATCCGTTCTCCTTTACTCATGGATTCCGAGACTCTGCCCGTATCATTTGTTCTGATTGTACGACTGCCTTTCTGAAAAATATTCCCCAGATTCAAACTTACACCTCACAAAAATGCGTTATAAATGTTTTACGGTGAATCGGGCATGGGCCGTACTTCTTAAGCGCCTCGATATGTACCTGTGCGCCATACCCTTTATTGGATGCAAAAGCATATTCCGGATACACCTGATCATATTGAACCATCAACCGGTCTCTCGTTACCTTGGCCACGATACTGGCCGCCCCGATAGAGATACTCTTTGCATCTCCCTTGATGATCGGTACCTGCTTCACCAAAAGCTGCGGAATCGTCACCGCATCATTTAACAGAAGATCCGGCGTCACCGTAAGTTGACTGACTGCCTCTCGCATTGCCTCATAAGTAGCCTGCAAAATATTGATCTCATCAATCCGCTGTGGGGTACTATATCCCAGTCCCACAGAAACGGCCTTCTCCATGATGATCTCATAAAGCTCCTCTCTCTTTTTTTCGGACAGTTTCTTCGAATCATTGATATATAAAATGTCACAATCTTTAGGCAAAATAACGGCACCGGCTACCACCGGACCTGCAAGCGGCCCTCTTCCCACCTCATCGATGCCGCAGATATGCGCATATGCGCTATATTCTCTCTCATACTGCTGCATCTTCTCTGTCCTTGCCAGTTCTTTTTCATAATCCATAATCCGCCGTCTGGCCTTCTCAAGTTCTTTCTGCACACCCACCCGCGGATCCTTCTCGTATTGCACAAACAAAACAGGCAGCTCCTCCATCGCCGCTGCCTGCAGTCTCCGCCTGATTGCCTTTATATCCTCTGCCATTCTCAAACACCCCTCCCTCTTACCGAGTTTGCAAAGCAAATTTCGAATAAATTTACCTTAGTTAGCGGTGCTTGATCAGTCCAAACTTGTCTAAGGGCCAGATCCTGAGCCATGCCCTGCCGATGATATCTTCTCTGTGAATATTCCCGACGGAAGGGTCTCTGCTGTCGGTACTGTTATTTCTGTTATCACCCATGACAAAATACTCGTCTTCCTCAAGTTCCACAGGTTCATACGCCCTGCCTGGGTTCAGGATCACTTCCTTACCATAAGATTCTTCCAGAATCTCCCCGTCGATCATGATATTACCTTCTTCATCGATCTGCACGGTCTCCCCCGGAAGACCGATGATACGCTTGATATAGAAGGTATCTTTTTCGTATTGAAAAGGAAATACAATAATATCAAACCGTTCCGGATCATGGAACCGGTAGCTGATCTTATCCACGATCAAATTGTCCTCTGTGCTGAGTTTCGGCTCCATGGAACTGCCCTGCACCTGTGTCCTCTGTCCCACAAAGTGGATCACCAGATAGACGGCACATAATACACCCAGTAAATACAGGCTCGTGCTCAATATCTCTCTCAACACCTTTTTCATGATTCTATCCTCCACTAACTGTCTTCAAATACTTCGCAGGCCATCCGCTATGCCGGTTCTTCCAGGGTGATCCTGCCTATCCTTCCGCTTCTGAAATCATCTACGAGAAGCGCTGCCGCCTTCTCATAATCCGGCTCCTGTCCCTTCTTATAACACTTACGATTCTCACTGATGATTTCCATCACTTCCGCGGCGGTAAGCGTCTGTCCGTTTTCTGCTATCTGATATCGCTCCAGAAGCTGACTTCTGTAATGATCTAATAAATACGAAAGCAGCACCTCAGCCAGTTCTGTCATCTGCAGTATCTCATCATTCATGGATCCGATCATGGCCAGCTTGCTGCCCACTTCCTCACTCTCAAACTTCGGCCACAGAATGCCTGGCGTATCCAGAAGTTCCAGTTCCTTATTCAGTCTGATCCACTGCTTTCCCTTGGTCACACCCGGTTTATTCCCTGTCTTCGTGCAGGCCTTGCCCGCAAAGGAGTTAATAAAGGTAGATTTGCCCACGTTGGGAATCCCTACCACAATGGCCCTCACCGGCCGGTTCTTAATACCGCGCTTCCTGTCACGCTCTATCTTCTCCTTACAAGCTTCCCGCACCATGCCCTGAATTGCTTTTAAACCCTGTCCGCTCCTGGCATTTACTTCCAAAACATAGAAGCCCTTTTCTTTAAAATACTCCATCCAGCGCTGATTGCTCTTCGGATCCGCCAGATCTGATTTATTGAGGAGAATCAGCCGGGATTTATTCTTTCCCAGTTCATCAATATCAGGATTTCTGCTGGAAAGCGGCACTCTGGCATCTACCAGCTCGATCACCAGATCGATCAGACTGATATTTTCCTGCATCATGCGTTTGGCCTTGGTCATATGACCCGGATACCACTGGTAATTCATTGATAAGCTGTGCTCCTTTCCTGCTATACGGCTTCCTTCTTCTATTCTATCAGACCGATCGATACATCATCCGCTGCCATGTGAAACCAGGCTTTGCCAATAATATTATCTTTCTTAACCGCGCCGATGTTACCGGAACGGCTGTCCTCACTGCTGTTACGGTTATCTCCCAGCACAAAGAATTCATCACTTGCAAGGATCACCTCATTCTGTGCGATTCCGGGATCACTCATCTTATCAAACGATTCATCTTCATTCAAAAGCACCCCGTCTATGTACACTCTGCCCTCACGGATCTGCACCGTTTCTCCCGGAAGCCCCACCACCCGCTTTACATAGAAATGAGAGTTCTGGTTGCCGTTTGGCAAAAAGACGATCACATCGCCTCTTTTAGGCGTCGAAAGTCTGTAAATGATCCGGTTCATCAGTATTTCCTGTCCGTTATACAGTGCCGGTTCCATAGAATTGCCGATCACACTGGTGCGCATACCCACCGAAAATACCATGACAAAGGCTAAAAAGACAGCAACCACACCACCCACAAGCAATTCCAAGATATCTTTGATGGTTTTGGGGTTGAGCCGTTTCTTTTTCTGATAAAAAGTCAAGCCTTTCCTTTTCGCCATGCTCCTTTTCCTTTCAAAAAACAGATACCCCGAATCGCTCCAAGGTATCTGCTCCATCATCATTTCGCTTATTTAACAAGTTCTTTTACTTTAGCCTTCTTACCAACGCGGTTTCTCAGGTAATTCAGTTTCGCACGTCTTACTTTACCTCTTCTGACAACCTCAACTTTCTCCACATTCGGAGAGTGCATAGGCCAGGTCTTCTCCACACCAACACCGTTTGATACTTTTCTTACCGTAAATGTGGTTCTGTTGCCGCCGCCCTGAATCTTTAACACAGTACCCTCGAAAACCTGAATTCTTTCTCGGTTACCCTCTTTGATCTTACCGTACACTTTCACAGTGTCACCTACGTTAAAGTTGCTGACATTCTCTTTTAACTGCGCTGCTTCGATTTCTCTGATGATTTCGTTCATAATCTTCCTCCTAAAATGACCTGGATGTTCTTAATACATTCTGTAACAGAGGACCATCTCTTTTCACAACATTATTAACTTACCATATTGTAAGTTCAAATGCAAGCAATTTTTAGCTTTTCTTTTATCTTTCTGTGATAGTTTCGCCCTTTTCGCCTTGCTTTTTCTTCCGTTTCTTCTCCACCGGCGGATGTAATTCTTGATACCGCTCATACAGATCCGGCCGCCGCATCTTCGTCCGCAGCAAAGATTGCTCCAGACGCCAGGCATCCACTTTCGCATGATCCCCTGAGAGAAGCACCCCCGGCACGCTCTTACCATGCCATATCTCCGGTCTGGAATACTGCGGATATTCCAAAAGACCGTTGCCGAAAGATTCCGTCACGGCAGATTCCTCATTGTGGAGCACGCCCGGTACCAGTCTCGCTATAGCATCCACCATCACCATAGCCGCCAGTTCCCCGCCGGTAAGCACATAATCCCCCAGTGAAATCTCATCTGTCACGATCTCCTCCAAGACTCTCTCATCAATTCCCTCATAGTGCCCGCACAGAAAGATTAAGTCTTCCTCTTTGGCCAATTCCTTCGCCATCTCCTGATGAAAGGTCCTCCCCTGGGGCGTCACATAGATGACACGTTTCTTTCTATCCTGGCCAATTTGCGTGACGATGGCCTGGTACGCATCATATACCGGCTGTGCCTGCATCAGCATCCCTGCACCGCCGCCGTAGGTGTAATCATCCACCTTGCCATGTTTATCCAGCGTATAGTCCCTGATATTGACCGCCTCTATCGAAATATGGCCCTTTTGTACCGCCCTGCCCAAAATGCTCGTTCCAAGCCCTTGCGTGACCATCTCGGGAAACAGCGTCATAATATGGAAATTTACCATACTATCCTCCTTACAAAAGCCCGTCCATGATATGCACTCTCATCATACGTTTTTCCATATCCACATCCAAAATGCACTCCCTGATGGCCGGAAGCAGCACCTCTGACCCGTCTGCACGCGCCACCACATAGACATCATTGGCTCCGGTAGACAGCACGTCCTTCAACTCACCAAACGGCTCCTGGGTATCCGTCACCACCGAAAGTCCGATCATGTCCGCTACAAAATACTCGTCTTTCTTTAATGGTACCGCCTGTTCCCTGGGCACCAGAAGTTTGGATCTTTTATACTTCTCGATATCATTGATGGAGTCATATCCCTGGAATTTTAAGATCACAAACTGCTTGAAAAACTTCACATTTTCTATCTTGAGCGTAAAACGTTCCCGCCCCGTATCCAGGATCACTTCCTTCAATTTCTTAAACCGGGCCGCGTCATCCGTGGTCGGAAATACTTTCACTTCTCCCCTGATCCCATGCGTCTGGGTGATCACACCCACTTGTAATTCATTGTTCATAAATTCCCTCTCTGCATGACTCCTGCTTCCCTAAATAGCTTATGCCGCCAGAATTTCCAATAACATGAAACAAGCCCCACAGAAACTCTATGAGGCTTATTTGCTAGATGATTTCAACATCCACTCTCTTATTGTCTTTCGACGATGCCGCTTTAACGACAGAGCGGATTGCCTTGGCAATGCGGCCCTGTTTGCCGATCACTTTCCCCATATCCGAGGATGCTACATGAAGTTCTATGGTAACGTTCTTACCTTCTTCCTTCTGTGTCACGACTACTTCATTCGGGTTCTCGACGAGAGCTTTTGCGATCACTTCAACTAATTCTTTCATAGTCCACCTCCAAAAGCCAAACTATTTCGTCACCCCTACCGTCTTAAAGATTCTGCTGACGATCTCTGTGGGCTGTGCGCCATTGGCTAACCATTTCTTAGCCTCCTCCTCATTCACCTTGTAGGTGCTGGGATCTGTGTTGGGATCGTAAGTACCGATCTCTGCGATACATCTGCCATCTCTGGGAGATCTGGAATCCGCAACTACGATCCTGTAAAAAGGATGTTTCTTCTGACCCATTCTTCTTAATCTGATTTTAACTGCCATTTTCTTTGCCTCCATTGTGAAATTAATAATTTATTTTTGAAACCCTAAAATGGGAATTTCATACCACCCATGCCGCCGAACAATCCGCGGCCTTTCTTGCCGCCCATCATGCCCGGAAGCTGTTTCATCATTTTCTGAGACTGCTCAAACTGCTTGATAAACCTGTTGACCAGAGCAATATCCACACCCGCTCCTACCGCAATGCGGTGCTTCCGGCTTGGATTCAAAAGCTTGGGATTTTGCCGTTCCGCCGGTGTCATACTAAGGACGATCGCTTCCATACGGGCCAACTGCTTCTCATCTACCGCAGACTCGATGTCCGCCATCTGCTTACCCATGCCGGGCATCATCCCCAGAATACTGGAAAGACCGCCCATATTACGCATCTGCTTCATACTTTCCAGATAATCCTCAAAGTCAAACTTGCCCTTCTTCATGCGGGCCGCCATCTGCTTTTCTTTTTCTTCATCTATATCAAGGTTCTGCTGTGCTTTCTCGATCAGCGTCAGCACATCGCCCATGCCGAGAATCCGGTTCGCCATACGGTCCGGATAGAACTGCTCCAAGTCGGAAAGTTTCTCTCCCATACCGATGTATAAGATCGGTTTGCCTGTCACGGCCTTGATGGAAAGCGCCGCACCGCCTCTGGAATCGCCGTCCATCTTAGAAAGGATCACACCGTCTATGCCCACCTTCTCGTCAAAGTCTTTGGCCACATTGACCGCATCCTGTCCGGTCATGGCATCCACTACCAAAAGCGTCTGGTGAACCGTCACATTCTCCTTGATCTCCTGCAGTTCTGCCATCATCTCCTCGTCAATATGGAGACGTCCCGCCGTATCTAAGATCACCACATTATGACCGTTCTTCTGTGCATGTTCTATGGCTGCCTTAGCGATATTGACAGGTTTGTGGTTCTCCCCCATAGCAAACACTTCCACCTGCTGTTTCTCACCGTTTATCTGTAACTGCTTGATCGCAGCCGGTCTGTAAACGTCACAGGCAACCAGAAGGGACTTCTTGCCTTTTAATTTCAGCTTACCGGCAATCTTGGCCGTCGTGGTTGTCTTACCTGCACCCTGCAGACCACACATCATGATGACCGTCATGGACTTGCCCGGCTGCATGGCGATCTCTGTGGTCTCGGATCCCATCAGGGATACCATTTCCTCGTTGACAATCTTGATGACCATCTGACCTGGATTAAGACCGTTTAGGACATCGGCACCAATGGCTCGCTCTTCCACCGACTTTACAAACTGTTTGACCACTTTAAAGTTGACGTCAGCCTCCAGGAGCGCCATCTTGACTTCCTTTAGCGCCGTCTTTACATCCGCTTCCGTGAGCCGGCCCTTGCTCCTTAAATTCTTAAACACATTCTGCAATTTGTCGGTCAGACTTTCAAATGCCATATGGTCCACGCCTTTCTGCAAGCCTACAATTCCTGCATAATCCTTTCGGACAATTCTTTAATCTGCGTTCCATAAGAACTTAAGTCTTTGGATTCACTGTTCTCATACTGTTCGGAGAGTTTCCTGATCTGTGATATCTTGTCCCTGATACTCATAAATCTGGCGACCAGCCGCAGTTTTTCCTCATATCCCTGCAAAGTCCTGTCGCAACGCTTCACGATATCGTGCACCGCCTGTCTGCTAACTCCCTCCGCCTCAGCGATCTCGCCCAGAGAAAGATTATCATACACGACACTCTCATAAATCTCCTGCTGATGCTTCGTCAGCAGTTCTCCATAGAAATCATATAATAATCCCTGTTCTACGATTTTCTCCATGACCAAGCCTCTGTCAGCCGTTTGGTTTTGCGCACATCCTTCCATCGGACATGCCGCCCAATATTGACGATTACATCATTGCTGACTTATGCATTTTACTATAGGGGTTTTGTTGTGTCAAGTGTTTTTTCTTGTCAAACAAATGTTCGTTTTGTTACAACGATTTTGCAGCATCCATTGTAACCGCTGTAGACGCATGACCGTGTATCTGGCTCACTATCAAAAGGGAAAAGCCATAGAAACGGCTCTCCCCACGAATTAAGCAAGCTTGAACCCTCAGAAAAGGGTCAGCCGCCACTAAATTTTAGATATTTCTGCGATCTTTTTTATCCGCCTCACCAATAACAAGGACGGGGCGTTTTTTAAAAGCCATTTTATATGTCTTACTGTCAAAATACTTAAAGGTAGCCCAATATGCTTTCCCTATCATTGAACTACCTCTACATCCTCAAACTCATCATAGTACATATCATATATTGAATCATAAGGTCGGACTTTTTCTGCATCTTTCTTTATATCGTCAATGCTCAATGGTCTATCACCGTTTTCTCCCTCTACAAGGCCCTCTCGCGAATTTTTCCAAGAAATTTCATTATGAGAAATATTGCTTAATTTCCACGAAGCCAAGATTCCATATTGAAGAATCACGTTTTTAACAATATATTCACTTTGTGGAGAAAGCTTTCTCAATCCCTTATAATTGATCCCGCTCTCTGTATAATGTGCTCTCACTTCTCTTGATACCGGTCCAAATTTCCATCCCTCTAAAGTTTCTTCAAACAACGGATCGCCCGTGATGGCAAGACTTTCCCTTTGCGCCAAATAAAGTAATTTGTGAAGTTTCATTTCGTCAATCACTTCGCCCGACTGCGCCTTATATTCATCATATATATATTTAGAAACATCTAAAATTCTTTCCACAAAGATCACCTCCCAATGCGCACTATAATAAAAAAAGCAGGCACCTACTGCCTGCTAAAACAAATCAATCACTTGCAAGTAAGGTTAAAGCATACCCTTTATCGAGACACCAACACTTACACCAGATTTATTATTATGTTTTGATAATAGCATATGCTGAATAGGTTGTCAATATTCGTTTCCCAAGAGAAAAATTGCCCGAAAATTTTCCTCCTGGCATACAAAAAGTTACAAAACAGATAGGCAGGCAAGCTAAAAGATGCTATAATAAATATGTTATTTGGCTATTTCATTCTACAGATAGATCAAGATACTATTCTAAGGGGGACAATTACCATGAAACTGATTGATTTTATGGACATGGCGCATCTGCAAAAGATACAGGATGCCTTTTCCGATGCTACCGGTCTTGCTGCCATCGCTGTCGATGCAGAGGGCAACTACATTACCAAAGGAAGTAATTTCACAGATTTCTGCATGAAACATACACGCAATTGCCAGGAAGGTGCCAGACGCTGTCAGAAATGTGACACCACAGGCCAGGGCGTATATGAATGTCATGCCGGCCTGATGGATTTTTCCATCGACATTGTCTTAAACGGTGAATACCTTGGCAAAATGATTGGTGGACAAGTCCTGCCGCATGAGCCTGATGAAGACAAATTTACCAGCATCGCACAGGAACTCGGCATCGATCCGGATGCCTATGTCAGAGCCGTCAAAAAGGTACCCGTACGCCCGGAGAAATCTATCCGCGCCGCCGCTGCCCTGTTAGAAGATGTGGTAAACCGAACGGTGTTAGAGGAATATATGAACAACACCGAATACAAGAAGATTAAAATCTGGGAGCAGGAACTTGCCAACGCAACCGATACGGTGGCAAGAATCAAGCAAAATACCAAAGAACTGCAGTCTATCTCCTCCAAGCAGACGATCATGGCCCTGAACGCTTCCATAGAGACGGCACGGGTAGGCGCCGCAGGTGCCGGATTCGGCATCATCGCAAAACAAATGGAGGTCTTTTCAAAGCAGTCATCGGAAATATACAAGAAGATCACAGAAGATGCCAACCAGATTTCAGAATCCATCACGAAAATGAATCAGACTTGATAATTTGATACATAAAATGGGCTGCCCGCTTTTGTTGCGGCAGCCCGTTTTTTCCATTATTTTTATTGTCAATTCTCGCAAATGACAAGCCAAATGGCTGTCTGCAGATACTTGGCAATTGCCTCCAGGATCCATTCCCCGCGGCTCTCTACAAGACTCTACAGTGTTGCAGACTTAATGCCCCGTTGCTCGCAGCGGGGTTGTTGACTGCTATTTATTGTTGTCAGTGCGGGCAAACTTGGTATGTAATCACATTTAGTATTTCACCTGCTATCACAGTGCCACACTTACTGCATCTCTGTGCACGATACACGGTCACCTCACAGCCACCGTCCGAGGTCTTATAATGCTTCTTTGCCGTTCCCGACACATAATCATGACTACATCCCCTGGCTGTCCCTGGTATTTCCTCCAAAATCGGATAAATATTGCCCTCTTCATCAATAAATTGGTTCTCATACAAGATTTCCGATTCTTCCCATGGATCGAACTCATCCATTTGTTCCCCGGTAATCCCATCAGGAGCAAAAGAAAACAAATCACTATGCAACGACTTTTCTATTGTTGCCTGCGAGTACTCCTCCGGTGTAATCTCATGAAACGTATCCCTATACGCAAACGCTGTCAAAGAATTGGCAAACGTCAACACTGCTACCAATGCCCCTGCCGCAATCCGGTTCCATTTCTTTCTCTTCATTAAATTCTCCACCCTTTCTCTTATTTCATTCTGGTTCACTCCAAAACCTGTTTCCCACCTAAGCGGGGAATTCTTCATCTTTTCCTGCACCAGTGCCTCTCCTATCAGCAAGGCCTGATATGCTCTCACCTCCTCTTTGGATTTTCCCTGCATCACGACTTCATCGCAGGAACATTCGCAGGCACGCTCAAAACAGTGTTGCAGCAGCCACACAAACGGATTCCACCAGTGCAGGATTACCACAAACTGCAAAAATATCTTCCAGAGAACGTCCCAGCGTTTGATATGTATCATTTCGTGACAAATCAGCATCCTGGTTTCCCTGCTTTCCACTTCTTTGTCACAAATAATGACCGGCCTTAAGACCCCAAATGTCATCGTATGAGATCCGGCATGCATACAGCTCAAACTCACATGCCGTTTCACCCCGTACTGCTTTTTGATACCGGCCATAAATACTCTCTGCCGATCCGTCATGATCCTGTCTGTACATCTGGTAATCACACGGTTGGTGCGTGCATAATCAATCAACATTCTCGCCATCAGGACACAGACCACAAGCATCCACACGACGGCCACGATCACCTGCAGAATCGCAAAAACATTAACATACATTTTTTCATCTGTATGCACCGCATAGTTCGTCCATGTAAGCGATATCTGTGTAATCCGCATCTGCCTTTCCGGTATCATCCCGGGAAAGACTTCCCGATACCATCCTTTCAAAAAGGGAAGCGGGATAAGGTAATACAGCACTGCCACCTTGATCAACAGATAATACAGCCTTGCGCTTACTCTATTCTTTAGCAGATATCGCAGTGCCAGATAAATAACCATCATTGAGTTTCCTGAAAGCGACATCATTAGTAAGTATTCCATCTGTCCTCCTAATTGTCCTCCAAAAGTCTGATCAACTCCTTCGCTTCGCTCTCATCGATTTTGTTCTTCTTCACAAAAGCCGCCATAAAATTACTCAGGCGTCCCCCATACATATGATCGATTGCCGCCTGCATCTGCATATAGCTGTATTCTTCTTTACTGTATACAGCTTTCACGACCCTGTCTTTACGTTCCACCAGACCTTTGTCCTCCAGCCTGCTCAGAAAAGTGTTGAGCGTCTGCCGTTTCCACTCTTTACCATCCTCCTCAAACAAGGTCAGGAGCCTGGACTGTTTAATGCTGTCCTTCTGCTCCCAAAGCTTCTCCATCACTTCCTGTTCTGCCTCAGAAATACCAAAAAACTTTTTCATCCCTATCCTCATTTCTTTATACTATAACAGTAGTTAATGACTATGTTTTGTAGTCATTTATTATAATACTGTTTTTTCCAAAAATTGTCAAATTTTCCAGAAAAAAGAGGCACCCGCTTTACAATTTGTTAAATTAGTAAAGCAGATGCCCACCATATTTTATCAATCATTTAATGCCTTATAAATTTCTGCTATCTTATTGGATGATCTCCAGATAGCCGACTACCTTAGTCATATCAAACTCTTTGAGCACGCCCAGATTCGGATCATAGTACTTGCCTTCATAGCCCACCAGATAATGGCTGTATCTTCCCATACGTTCCATGATAATACAGCACTTGGGCAGTTCCACAATCTTCCCCAGTGTATAGACAATCTTGTCCGCATGACGGATGCCAAGATACTCCAGAGTTGCTATCATTTTGCTCATATTAGCCTGCCACTCCCTGCACTTCATGATATCACAGGCTTCATCCAGGGTTGTACCTGCTATCATGGCAATACAAGACTGCCCGCAAAGTCCGTCCCAGGGCTGTGTCACCAGATCAACCCCGTCAATCTTACGAATGGGATGTTCCACACTGTAAGGGCTGCTGCTTCCAATCCCCACTACATTCCCCACGATCTCAATGGAAATCAGATATTTCTTGCCAAGTTCCACTTTAGAGAGGGTATCCTTGCTGACCGGAATATCATAATATCCCTGCCCCTTCGGCAGCAGATCGCAGATAAAACAAACATCATCAAAACAAACTCTTACCGGTGCATCACCCACCTTTTCGCATACTTCCCACACATTAAAGGGAACTGCAATCGCATTTTCATTCTCCCGAAATTCTACTGTACCCTCAAATTCATATTTCATATCTGTAACCCCGCCTTTCGTGTATTTATTATATATGCGTGCAATGCCGTTCAAGAAACCTACGGTTTCCTGAACTCACGGGCTTCGCCCTATCAAACAGGAATCCGCCACCGTGCACATTATATCATGAATTACTCTTTTATGACAACCGCCAATACCAGCCTGAGCAGATATAAAATACTCAAGGAGGCCCTGTGAATAGCGCCAGCAGGCGAACGCATAAAAGTTATTCCCTCTTAAGATCCTCAAAGCTGATATTCAGATCCACGTCTCCTGCAATTCCGGATACTTTTCCGGTGCTGGTATACTGCCATATTTTGAACGCATAAGGAAAATACATCTGCTCATCATAATAAGCAAACCATTTATCATAGTCCTCTAACTGCTCCATATCAAGCAGCAGCATAAAGGTCTTTAAGTTGCCATAAATCATCGGCGTATAGCCTGCTTCTTTTATCTTTTCACAAAAAAGGATACAGTATTTGGTCCGCTCCTCCTTCGTCAGGTTATTCGCCCTTGCATTTTTGTTGGAAACCGACTCTATGTCTAAGACCACCGGATATGTGACATCGTATTTCTCTATGGAATCGATCACAAACTCAGCCTCTTCTTCTGCCTCCGCCTCGCTGGTCGCCTGGGTAAAAAAGTAGACGCCCACATCGATATCATGATCCAACGCTCCCCTGATGTTCTCCTGGAAGTTATCATCTACCAGTATCTCTCCCTCGGTATAACCGCGGATTCCCAGACGAATAAAAGCATACTCCACCTCATCATCCGCTACTTTCTTCCAGTTGATGGATTCCTGATATTTGGATACGTCAATGCCTTTATGGGATACCCGTTCCCCGTTTTCATAATAATGCATGACCTGGTCTCCGTCCATCTGGAATCCCAGTTGGTTGTATGTATGCTTCGCAAGATTATCCTGTATGGGGAAGAAGTAATACCGGCCGGTATCTGCCACCACGATCTCCTCCGGGAAGAAATAACGGAGCATTTCCGTTGCGCCTTCTCCCGCCTCCATCATCTCCTTCATTTTGCTTAAGAATTCACCGCTCACTTCCTCACTGGTCTGTTCCCTGGTCTGGTTCATCGTCTCCTGGATCATCTGATCCACCTCATCCTGCGTATAGGACATCTCGACTTCCTGTCTGGCCGTCTCCAGTTCCTTCATGACTTCCACCTTCTGTAACTGGGCGGCATGGTTCTGAAAAATCATCAGCAGACAAATGGTGATAGATGCCAGTGTGACAATACACAGAAGGATTGATCCTGCCAGAATACCATTCTCACTTCTTTTGTGCTTCTTTTTACGTCTCTTGCTCTGTTGAATATTTTCCCGCATAGACTCTCCTTTTTAAATTCGTTCACTAAAGTAGCTTTTGTACCCCTCTCCGAACACTTCCGTAGCACTTGTAATAATCATAAAGGAATGGGAATCTTCCTCTTTGACAATTTCCTCTGCCAGAGGTGAGACAGCCTTTTTCACCACACACATAATAACTTTCTTGTTATCTCCACTATATGCGCCCTGCCCTTTTATATATGTCACACCGATATCCAGATCCTCCAAAAGCCTCTTTGCGATCTGTTCGGCGTTACTGCTGATAATATAGATCAGTTTGGCCTCATCCCTGCCGTAGAGCACAAGATCCATCACCAGTGACGTGCAGATGGCAGAAATAGCCGCATATAAAGCAGCATTGATATCTCTGAAAACAACCCCCGACAAGGTAACCACCATGGCATCCATGATAAAGAAAATCTTACCTGTCTTTAAATGCGGAAACCGAAGGCGCAGAGCCTTGATGATAATATCCACACCACCGGTAGTCGCTCCCACCCGGAAAATGACTCCCACCGAAACCGCTATCAGCACACCGCCGGAAAGCGCCGCTAACAGGATATCGTCTGTGGCCGCCCCTAACGGCGCCAGCAGATTGGTAAACATCGATATCAGTACCGTAGCATAGATGGAAGAAATGGTCAGCCCCAGGCCGAACTTCCACACGCCGAAGATCAGAATCGGTATATTGATCAGCATGATAAGCGTACCGGTGCTCACAGGCACAATTCTGCTCAAAATAATGGAAATGCCGGTCACACCGCCGGGCGCCATATCATTAGGATCCGTAAAAAGGCTGACACCCGCAGCATACACAAAAGCTGCCGCTGATATAATAATATATTTCTTTAGCATTTCTGTCTTGCTTTTTTTTAAATTTTTTGCAAATTTCCTGTGATTCCCTTGCTCCATGAACACTTCCGCCTCTCTTCTTACCTATAGCATGTCCCTTTTGAGTCTATTTTAACATTAAAATCCGCATAATATTATACGGATTTTAATGTTTCCTTTACTATTTATATATTACATTAAGCAATTGCAAAACTCATCTCAACGCTGTAATGATTGTGCAAATAGCATAACCGTAAGCAGACCCTCTGGCTTCTTAAATACTCGCACGGACTAACTTAGGCTGATACCCATGTTCGTTAAGCGCGTTGATGATCTGGTTCTTGTGCTGTGTCCCGTAAGCCTCCAGTGTGATCCGAAGTTCCACAGCCGCATTGCGGTTGATGGATACGAACTGGTTATGCTCCAATTTGATCACGTTGCCGTTCTCTTTTGCAATCACATCGGATACCCTGCTCAGTTCTCCCGGCTTATCCGGCAAAAGCACTGACACCGTAAAGATCCTGTCTCGAAGCACCAGCCCCTGCTGTACCACAGAGGACATGGTGATCACATCCATATTACCGCCGCTTAAGATGGCTACGATCTTTTTGTGTTTCACATCCAGATGTTTCAAAGCCGCCACGGTGAGAAGCCCCGAATTTTCCACCACCATCTTATGGTTCTCCACCATATCCAGGAATGCAACGACCAGTTCCTCATCTTCCACGGTAATGATACCATCCAGATTCTTGCTCACATAAGGGAAGATATTCTCTCCCGGTGTCTTGACGGCCGTGCCGTCTGCTATCGTATTGACTTTGTCAAGCGTCAGCACTTTCCCGGACTTTATAGACGCCTCCATACAGTTGGCCCCTGCAGGTTCCACACCGATGACTTTGATCTTCGGGTTTAACAGCTTCGCCAGTGTCGACACCCCGGTGGCAAGTCCGCCGCCGCCAATGGGAACCAGAATATAATCTACCAGCGGAAGTTCCTTGATAATCTCCATCGCTATGGTTCCCTGCCCCGTAGCAACATCCAGATCGTCAAAAGGATGCACGAAAGTATAGCCGTGCTCTTTGGCCAGTTCGTAGGCATGAGCGCAGGCTTCATCATACACGTCCCCGTACAGAACCACCTCTGCTCCATAACTCTTCGTACGGTTTACCTTAATGAGCGGCGTAGTAGTCGGCATCACGATTACTGCCTTGACCCCGTAACATTTCGCCGCATAGGCAACACCCTGCGCGTGGTTGCCCGCGGAAGCCGTGATCAGTCCCTTCTCCCGCTCTTCCTTTGTGAGCGTACTTATCTTATAATAAGCGCCTCGCAGCTTATAAGCTCCCGTCAACTGCATATTTTCCGGCTTCAAATAAACCTTGTTGTCGGTCTGTGCACTGAAATAGTCACTGTAGACTAATTTCGTCTCCGAAGCGACCTCCTTCACGATCTCATAAGCTTCCTCAAACTTATCCAATGACAATTCTTTCGTTCCCATCTTTCCTTCCCTCTCTTTCACCGGTAGATTGTCTCATGTATAGACGTCTTTAGAAGTTCTCCTCCTCTTTCTCTTCCTCTGCAATATCCACATCAAAAAGTGCATCCACAAACTGACCGGCATCGAACTTTTGTAAATCCTCAATAGTCTCTCCCACGCCGATATATTTCACCGGAATCTGTAACTGCGACTGGATTGCCACCGCGATACCGCCCTTGGCCGTCCCGTCGAGTTTCGTTAAAATGATCCCGGTCAGATCCGCTACCTCGCTGAATTCTTTCGCCTGCTGTAAGGCATTCTGCCCTGTGGTACCGTCTAGCACCACCAGATTCTCCCTGTGGGCATTCGGAAATTCTTTGCTGATGATCCGGTTGATCTTTTTCAGTTCTTCCATCAGATTCTTCTTATTATGAAGCCGTCCGGCAGTGTCACACAGCAAAACGTCCACGTTGCGTGCCTTCGCCGCACTCACCGCGTCATAGATCACACTGGCCGGATCGGCGCCTTCCGTGCCGCCGATGATGTCAACCCCGGCGCGGTTAGCCCATTCGCCAAGCTGCTCTCCCGCCGCCGCGCGGAACGTATCCGCCGCCGCGATCAGCACCTTTCTGCCCTGGCCTTTCAACTTGCCTGCAAGCTTGCCCACTGTGGTGGTCTTGCCCACCCCGTTGACACCGATCACCAGCACCACGGACTGTCTGCTCTCAAAATCATAGGCCGCCTCTTCCACCTGCATCTGCTCCTTGATATTCTGGATCAGATATTCCTTGCAGGCGGCAGGCTCCTTGATATGATTTTCTTTCACCTGCTCTCTTAGCCTCTCTAAAATCGCCTCCGTAGCTTCCACACCGATGTCGCCCATGATCAGGATCTCTTCCAACTCCTCATAGAACTCCTCATCAATCGTGGAAAAACCGTTAAAGACGGAGTCGATCCCATGTACAATATTATCTCTTGTCTTGGTAAGACCTTCCCGCAGCCTTTTAAAAAACCCTTTCTTCTCTTCGCCCATACCAACCTCCATGATTCCACTTCACGGCGTCTCTAATCATCCAGTTCCTTATCGATCAGATTCACACTTACCAATGTGGAGATTCCTTTTTCCTGCATGGTGATACCATACAGCCTGTCCGCTTTTTCCATCGTACCGCGTCTGTGTGTGATCACAATAAACTGCGTATTCTTCGTCAGCTTATGCAGATACTTGGCAAATCTGGTCACATTACTCTCATCCAGCGCCGCCTCGATCTCATCCAGAAGACAGAAGGGCGAAGGCTTTAGATTCTGAATCGCAAACAGCAGACAGATTGCCGTCAGTGATTTCTCTCCGCCGGACATCTGCATCATGTTCACCAGTTTCTTGCCCGGCGGCTGTGCGATCACGCGGATCCCCGCTTCCAGTACATCTTCGTCTTCGATCAGTTCCAATGTACCTTTGCCGCCGCCAAATAGTTCTTTAAAGACCTTATCAAACTCTCGGTTGATCTGGTCGAACTTCTCATTAAACTGCTTGCGCATGGACGTATCCAGCTCCTCGATGATGCCAAGCAGGGTCTTCTCTGCCTCCACCAGATCATCATGCTGGGCCTTTAAAAACGTATATCGCTCCATCAGATTCCGGTAATCCTCGATGGCGTTTACATTCACGTCACCCAGTTTACGGATCTCGTCCTTTAATCCGCTAATGCTTTTCTTCATGGCCGGCAAGTCGTTCATTTCCTCATTTTTTAGGGACTCTGCATCCGATAAGGTGATCTCATATTCATTCCACATATAATTGATCTGGGATTCAATGGACTCTTCCATCCGCTCCTTCTGGCTGCCCAGACGATATACTTCCTTGTCCAGTGCCGTCATGCGTTCAGACAGCTCTTCCCTGGATGTGAAGAAATTCTTCTGTTTTCCGACCAGTTCTTCTTTGGTTTCTATATCTTCTTTTAACTTCTGCTCCGCATCGCTTTGGGCCGTGTGGGAAGCTGCGATGGTCTTTTCAATCTCCAGGATGCTTTCCTTCTTGCGCTCCACCTCTTCCTTCCCAAGGTGCAGACCCTCTTTCACTTCATTCAGTTCCGCCGTATAACGTGCTCTCTCACTCTCCACGCGCTCCAAATTCTGACGTTGGAAATCTGCACTCTGACGCATCTTCTCGACTTCCACATCCCATTCGGAAACCTTGGATGACTGCGCGGATTCCTCCGCCCGCTTGGTCTCCAGTGTCGCCTGAAAACCGGCAATCTGCACTTCCACGTTTTTCTCCAGATTCTCGGACGCCTCCAGTTCTGCGGACGCCTCATCCTTGCCTGCCTGGATCTCCTTGATCTGGGTCTCGATATCCTTTTCCTCGATCTTTAATTCGTCAAATCCTTCCGCCGTCTCGTTCTTTTTCTCCTCCGCCTGCATCACATTCATTCTGGCGGTATTCTGCTCAATAAACTTGCGCTGAATCTGTCCCTTGATGTCTTCCAGTTCCAGACGCATCCTGTTACGGCCTTTCTTGGTCTCTTCAATATCATTTAATATCTTGTCAATGTCCGTCAGGTACTGTTTGACCTTCTTCTCCAGTTCTTCCATCTCCCGGCGTCGGCCTAACAGGTTGGAATTATTCTTAAAAGCACCGCCGCTGATGGCACCGCCGGGCACTAAGAGTTCTCCCTCCAGTGTCACCATACGGATTCCATAATCAAACTTTCTGGCAATCTTTACCGCATTGTCCACATGGTCTACCACCATGATACGTCCCAGCATGGCTTTTGCTACATTCTGATACTTCTTATCAATCTTCACCAGTGCATCCGCCATACCAACCACGCCCTTTTCTTTCAGGGCTTCCGGATTCTTGAACTCCTGCGGATGGGTGATGCTGGTGAGCGGCAAAAACGTTGCCCGACCCGCCTTCGCTTTTTTCAGGAAACCAATCATCCGCTTGGCTGTCTCCTCATCCTCCGTGACGATATTCTGGATGTTGCCTCCAAGCGCCGTCTCAATGGCTGTCTCATACTTGGCGTCCACCTTAATGATATCCGCCACCACGCCGATGATCCCCTTTTCGCTGTCCTTGTGTTCCATAACAGCCTTGACACTGCCGCCGTATCCTTCATAACGCTCCGTCAGGTTGGAGAGCGCTTCCAGCTTTGATTTCTGCTGATGATACAGAATCTGTGTGTCCCGCAGCTTCTGATCTTTACCGGCCAGTTCTTCCCGCACCCCTGCAAGACGCTCATCCATAAGTTCCTGCTGTTCGGTCAGTTCTTTGATGGAAATGGTAATGGCCTCAAATTCTTCTTCCAGTTTCTTGATGGTCTCGGTCTGTTCCGCCTCATCAGATTTCGCCCGAAGGAGCCTGGAATTTAACTCGGCCTTGCGGATACTAACCTGCTCAAACATGGTATCAAACCGTCCCAGCTTGGACTTGATGGTGGCACGGCTGTTGAGGGCATCTATAATGGTATTCTTACCACTTTCAATATTATTATTGAGTTCTTCGATCTCGCGCTGGGTTTTTTCCAGAAGTTCCCTGGCCTGCGTGCGCTCCTCTTCCAGCGCGGAAAGCTTATCGTCAATCTCCTTTTTATCCGCAAGAATCGTATCTCGTTCTTTGTCCCGCTCGGAAAGCTGTTCGCTGATGCTGCGGATCCGGTTCTGCAAATGCTCCTCGTTACCCTCCGCAGAATGAATCTGCTCCTTTAAGACATTGATCTCACCTTCCAGCTTGGAACGCATGACACCCGTATCCGTGAGGGTGGCCCTGGCCGCCTCTATCTCCTGATCCAACTGCTCTATCCGGCCCTGTATACGCTCGTATTCCTCCTTGATGGATTCATACCTGTCAGTGGTCTCCTGCAGATCTCCTGTGGCAATGTTCAGTTTACCTTCCACATCTACAAGCTGTTGTCTGACACGCACGTTCTCTAACAGGAACACATTCACATCTAACGTCTTTAATTCTTCCTTCTTGCGAAGATAGACTCTTGCCTTCTCCGCCTGCTTCTCCAACGGCCCCGTCTGTTTCTCAAGTTCTGCCAGAATGTCGTTTACACGCACCAGATTCTGCTTCTCATCTTCCAGTTTCTTCTGTGCCGCGTACTTTCTGCGCTTAAACTTCACAATACCGGCCGCCTCGTCGAATAGTTCCCTGCGCTCTTCCGGTTTGCCGCTCAAGATCTTATCGATCTGTCCCTGTCCGATGATGGAATAGCCTTCCTTACCGATACCGGTATCATAGAACAGTTCATTGACATCTTTCAGACGGCAGGCCGTTCCATTTAACATATATTCACTCTCGCCGGAACGATACAGTCTTCTGGATACCGTCACCTCATCATAATCGATGGCAAGCTGGTGATCGGAATTATCCAGCGTGATCGCCACATAAGCATATCCCAGAGGTTTTCTCATCTCTGTCCCGGAGAAAATAACATCCTGCATGGACGCACCGCGAAGCTGTTTGATACGCTGCTCGCCAAGTACCCATCTGACCGCGTCTGCCACGTTACTCTTTCCGGATCCGTTCGGTCCCACAATACCCGTGATACCATTATGGAACTTGAAAGTGATCTTATTGGCAAAGGATTTAAACCCATGCACCTCAATACTCTTTAAATACATATGTACCTCTCATTTACAAGAAATTTGTCCGGCACAGCCGCCAGATGCAGCCGAAGCTTTTTTATCCCTGCGAAGAAGCAGCGCCTGATATGCCGCCTGCTGCTCTGCGGCCTTCTTGGAATGCCCACTTCCGCTTCCAAGCTTTCTGTCTCCCACCCTGACTTCCACCAAAAAGGTCTTCGCATGTTCCGGGCCTTCTTCTTTCAACAGTTCGTAATGCAGCGGTTCTTTCCCTTCCTGCTGTATGATTTCCTGCAAGATTGTCTTCGCATCATAGAAAAGCTGCTTATGCTCCAGATCTGAGAGGACAAAGCGGTGAACGAACTCCGACGCCGCTTCGATGCCGCTGTCCACATAGATCGCACCGATCACCGCTTCCATCACATCAGAGACGATTGAATCCCTGTTCCTACCGCCGGTCGCTTCCTCTCCTTTGCCAAGCAGAATATATTCCTCCAGGGCAATGTCCCTGGCGCAAAAAGCAAGGGCTGGTTCGCAGACAATGGAGGAACGTCTGCGCGTCAACTGCCCTTCTGCCATCTCTCTTTCTTCCCGGAATAAGAAGTCGCTGCTCACCAGTTCCAGGACTGCATCCCCCAGAAATTCCAACCGTTCGTAGTTCTCAAATTTGTTGATCTTCTGCTCGTTGGCATAAGAACTATGTGTGAGGGCCTGTCGTAACAACAGTCTGTTGTGAAACCGATATTGTATTTTTTCTTCCAGTTCTGTAAGCCGCTCTTCTATCATAAAATCCTCCACATGGAAAAGCCCCTTCTTTGCAGAAAGGGCTTCCATCTACTCCCTACTGTTTTTGATCAGTTCCACAGCTTCTCCCACCGTGGTGATCCGCTCAGCTTTCTCGGCGGGTATCTCAATATGAAAAACCTCCTCGATTCCCATGATAATCTGAAAAACATCCAGGGAATCAGCTCCCAAATCCTCCAAAAAGGTGGTCTCCAGTGCAATCTCATTCGGATCAACACTCAAAACGCTTGCTATCACTTCCTGTAATTTCTCTAATTCCATAGCTATAGCCAACCTTTCGCTTTTCTCTAACGTCTAATGTTTCGGTTCTGACACGACCTCTTCTGTCGCGATCTTCTCCCGGATTTTATCGCTGATCTTCTGTTCTGTAAAAGTAATACACTGCAGGATGGAATTTTTGATCTCATTGGCTTTGGAACTGCCGTGGGTCTTTACCACCAGTCCCTTTAAACCCAGCATGGGCGCTCCGCCATACTGCTCTAAGTCAAACGCCTTTAAAGTCGTCTTGAGCGCGGGCTTCACTAAGAGTGCACCAATCTTGCTGCGCAGGGAAGTCATCATTCCTTCCTTCACTTTGTTGATCAGGGTCAGTCCCACACCCTCGTATGTCTTTAGAATCACATTTCCCACAAAAGCCTCACAGACCACCACGTCCGCTGCGCCTGCCGGAATATCCCTGGCCTCCACACTGCCAATAAAATTAATATCAGGACAGTTCTTTAATAACGGAAAGGTTTCCTTGACAAGCGCGTTGCCCTTCTCTTCCTCGGCCCCGATATTTACAATGCCTACCTTGGGATTCTTAACGCCCATCACATATTCCATATAAACGGAACCCATCTTGGCAAACTGTACCAGGTGAGAGGGTCTTGCATCCACATTGGCGCCGCAGTCGATTAACAGAGAACACCCTGTCGCTGTAGGAATCAGCGGTGCAAGCGGCGGTCTCTCCACGCCCTTGATACGTCCCACAATGACTTGTCCGCCCACCAGAGTCGCCCCGGTGCTTCCCGCAGATACATAGGCATCACAGGTACCGTCCTTAACAAGGTTGAGAGCCCTGACAAGGGAAGAATCTTTCTTCTTACGGATCGCCATCACCGGTGGCTCTGCGGTCTCTATGATCTCGGAAGCATGCACCACTTCGATCTGCTCCTTCGGATACGTATGTCCTGCCAGTTCTTTTTCCAGTACATCCTTAATACCCACCAGATATACTTTGACCTTGCTGCTCTCATTGACTGCCTCCACAGCTCCTTTTACAGTCTCTGCCGGTGCGTTGTCGCCACCCATGGCATCCACTGCCACTTTCACCCATTCGCTCATATGTTTCCTTCCGTTCTCGAATCTTTTCCTATTATGTACATCTATATTAATATACTAAAAAAATACACAAAAATCAAGGCTCTTCGAGAATACTCGAAAAGCCTACGCACACACTGATCAGTCAACTGCAATGATCTCTTTTTTGTTGTATGTTCCACATTTCTTACATACTCTGTGGGGCACCATCAGAGCGCCGCATTTGCTACATTTCACCAATGTAGGAGCAGTCATCTTCCAGTTTGCTCTTCTCTTATCTCTTCTACCTTTAGAAGATTTGTTCTTAGGACAAATAGACATCGTCACACCTCCTTATCCGCTTCAAAGATATCTTTGATCGCCGCCATTCTGGGATCGGGAACGAAAGTATCACAGTCACATGTCCCCGTATTCAGATCCCTGCCGCATCTGGGGCAGATCCCCTTACAATCCGGCTTACACAGAATCTTCATAGGCCAGCTTGTCACTATCTCACTGTTTAGTAAGTCTTCCACATTCAGCTCATAACCATCCATGAAATCTCGGCTGTCCTGTGCAGACCGGTCAGAATCCATATCAGGTGCCGCCGCCTCCCTGCTGATGCAAAGTACGATCTTAAGCTCCACGGGCTGTAAACATCTGTCACACGCTGCAGCAAATGTCAAAGCCGCTTTCCCCTCGATACGCGCCCTGCCTTTTCCTGTGTTGGTAAACACGAAATCCACCGGTGTACTCTCAAGCACCCGGTAACTCTCCCCGCCCACAGAAACCTGTGTGATTCCTGTCTCTATCTGCATCGGGAGCACTTTCCCCTCGTTTGTCAACACATCAGTCAAGTTCACGAACATAGTAGACTCCTATCCATACTCAAACAATTATACATAGGCAGTCATAGTTTGTCAACCGGGAATTTCGCGCACGATAAAAGGCTAAACTGGTCCTGGCTGAACGGTTGCAGCAGCCATACTATAAACAGGATTTCCAGCATCATGACTGCCAGCATATAAATATTGGCGATATCAAGCCACTGAAACATCTGCCCGCCGCCCAGCACCACCAGATTAATGTACAGATAGCGCACACACAAACACCGTAGCTGTGGTGGTCATGCAATATGTCAATATGAATTCCCTCATCTTTTGGTACAGACTTTCCGTCATTATCTACCTCATTTCCGCGCCCCTGTCCGGGCACATTTTTATTTTCCCTGTCCTGCCTGCATGTTTTCCTTCCCTGCATCTGACAACGATCTCTTCCTCTTCTCCAGGACCGATATCCTGTATTGTTATTTTCATGGCTTTCATCCGTTTCTATCAATTCTTATATTTCATATATTTTATCAGATCATCGTTCTGCCGCAAAGCGTTTCCAACTGATCAGGGCAGCAATGACCATCATCACAATGCCCAAAGAAGCCACCAGGAGAATCTGTGTGATAACCGAAAGGATTTCCCTGTTCACGGAAACGGTAATTCCCATCCCCTCGCTGTACCCTCCTGCCACCTGCGCAGGAATCCGAAAAGTTCTCCCTTTTCAATCCGGAAGCTAATATCGTCCGCTGCTTTTATATCTTTAAAATGTTTCACCAGATGTTCTACTCTGACTGCCGTTTCCATGCTGCCTTCCTCTCCCTCGGATCGTCTTGCCATTTTGGTTCCTTCTGAATACCTATGGTAGCAGGCAATACCGTTTCAGACAACGACTTAGCCGGTAAGTGGTCTATTTGGGCGGGTAAGTTACCATTTTCTATAACAAAAAAGCTACCGGTACATTGTCCGGCAGCCGTCACTTATTCTCCCATCAGGAAATTTACAATAATCTGTTTTTCTCTTTTGCGTAAAACGCAAATGTGTCCGCGTCCCTTTAACATATGTATCTTGCAGTCGGGAATCACTTTCTTTGCCTTGGGCAGCACCTTTTTGGCCGGGAAAAGGCAATCATATTCCGATGCCATAACGAGGGTAGGCGCTTTGCACTTATGCAGCCGTGCAGCCTCCACATTGGTCGGCATTGCCGGATGGATTTTTACATGATCCAGCGTGTTCTTGATCACTGCCATCAGATCTTTCGTAAGCACTTTCTCAGACAGCGCCATATACATCGCTGTCTCTTTCACATACTTTTCGTCCTTTGTCAGATAGTATTTGACAAGCGGCACCATCATCCTGGCCGTGTCCGCAGGAAAAGCATTATCGATGCCGGCCGGCACTAAAAGGACGGCCCGTTCCACCTTGGAAGGTGCGATACACATCAGTTTCGTTAGCACACCGCCGCCAAAGGAACCTCCCACACAACAGATTTTCTCATATCCGAGGGCTGAGATCACTTCCCCGGCCCATCTTCCGTAATGATACCCAAAAGGCATCAGTGTATTCTCCGCGCTCTTTCCCGGATGCCCGATGATATCCACCGCATAAACATGAAATTGATCGAGCAGGAATCTGCAGGTCAGCAGATGATATGCCGTTGTGCTGTTGCCGCCGTGAAATAACATAAGCGGCTTACCTTCCGGATTCCCGATCTCCACCACATGTGTCCTGCCAAAACTCGTCTCCACGAAGATATCCTGATAGGGAATATCCAGTTTCGCAATCTGTGCATTGTACAAGTTGATGACCAAGGATTTACTCAGTTGTGATCTGTAGATACTCATTTATCTTTCCTCCCGGATTCCACTCAGTGAAATCTCAAATCCGTGCTATTTTACCAGTGCAAATGTCTCCCGCGCAATCGCAAGTTCCTCATTGGTAGGAATCACCATCACCTTAACGCCGGAATCCGGTGTGCTGACCTCCAGTTCCTCACCGCGTTTCTCATTTTTGTCTTTGTCCAATGTAATTCCCAGATATCCCAGGCGCTCACAGACAAGACTTCTGACCAAAGGATTGTTCTCTCCCACACCGGCCGTAAAGCAGATGGCATCCGCACCGTTCATGACAGCCGTATATGCACCAATATACTTGGCCACCCGGTAAGCAAAGGTCCTGATGGTGCGAAGGCCTCTGTCCTCCCCGGCCAGATAGGATTTCTCCAGGTCTCTGAAATCCGAAGAAAGATTGTCAGACAGACCCAGTACACCTGATTTCTTATTGAGCACCGTCATCACTTCATCAATATTCTTATTCTCTTTATGCGCAATAAATTCTATGATAGCCGGGTCAATATCGCCGGAACGGGTTCCCATGATCAGACCTTCTAACGGTGTGAGTCCCATGGAAGTATCCACGCACTTGCCGCCGTCCACTGCCGATATGCTGGCGCCATTGCCCAGATGACAGACGATGATCTTCATATCTTCATACTTCCGGCCCAGAAGTTCTGCCGCCCGTTTGGACACATAGGAATGGCTGGTACCGTGGAATCCGTACCTTCTCACCTGATACTTCTCATAATACTCATACGGCAGGCCGTACAGATAAGCCTCCTTGGGCATTGTCTGATGAAAAGCGGTGTCAAACACACCTACCATAGGCGTATTCGGCATCAGTTTCTGGCAGGCATCGATACCGATCAGATTTGCCGGATTATGTAAAGGCGCCAGATCATTGCAGGCTTTGATCGCCTCGATCACCTCATCTGTGATCACCGTTGACGCCGCAAATTTCTCTCCACCGTGTACGATACGGTGCCCTACCGCACCAATCTCCTGCAAAGATTGCACCACACCGGTCTTGTCGTTCGTCAGAGCTTCTAACACCAGTTCGATCGCTCTGGTATGATCGGGCATGGGTGTCACTGTCTCTTCCTTTGTGCCGCCTGCAGGCTGATAGACAAGCTGGCTGCCTTCTATGCCGATACGCTCACACAGGCCTTTGGCGATAAGTTTCTCTGTCTCCGCATCGATAAGCTGGAATTTCAGGGAGGAACTGCCACAGTTGATGACTAATATGTTCATGATTTTTACCTTCTTTCTGGGATTGAATTATTTTAAAAAACTATGTCCCGGTTCCGTGTGAACACGGCTCTCTCGCACCTTTCGGGGCTGTGATATGCTGCCACTCACTTCGAGAACTGCGTATCACGCAAGCTGTGCCTGGACGGCTGTTAGGGCTACTACACCTACAATGTCCTGCCAGGAGCAGCCGCGGGAAAGGTCGTTTACGGGTTTAGCAATTCCCTGGAGCATGGGGCCGTATGCTTCGGCTTTTCCCAGTCTCTGTACCAGCTTATAGCCGATGTTGCCACAGTCCAGATTCGGGAAAATCAGTACATTGGCCTTACCTGCCACTTCGCTGCCGGGTGCCTTGGATTTGGCCACCTGGGGGACGAGTGCCGCATCGGACTGTAATTCACCGTCAATGCACAGATGCGGGTACTGCTCATGGGCAATCCTGGTAGCCTCCACCATCTTGTCCACCAGCGGATGCTTGGCACTGCCTTTGGTAGAATGCGACAGCATGGCGATGATGGGCTTTGCTCCCACCAGACTCTTGAAGCTCTTGGCAGAAGTATCGGCGATCGCTGCCAGTTCCTCTGCCGTGGGATCCTGGTTCAGGCCACAGTCCGCAAAAAGAAATGTTCCGTTCTCACCCAGTTCGCAGTCCGGTACATCCAGTATAAAGAAACCGGACACCAGTTTCACGCCCGGCGCTGTCTTTAAGATCTGCAGGGCAGGACGAAGCGTATCTGCCGTGGCGTGGCAGGCACCTGCCACCATACCATCCGCATCGTTTGCCTTGACCATGACAACACCGAAGGTCAGATAATCACTCAACAGAATCTCTCTTGCCTTCTCCAGTGTCATACCTTTGTTTTTCCTGGTCTCGAACAGCAGATTGACATATTCATCCAGTTTCTCTGTCTTCTCCGGGTCGATGATCTGCACGCCATCCAGCTCTACCTCCAGCCAGCCGGCACCGTCCATGATCTTTTCTTCATTCCCAACCATGATAATGTTGGCTATTCCTTCTTTCAGAATATTCGCCGCCGCAATCAGTGTTCTCTTGTCGTTCGTCTCCGGAAGCACAATGGTCTTTTTGTCACTTCGGGCTTTTTCTTTCATCAAATCGATGTAAGACATAGTTTAATCCTCCTTTTATTTTAATCTGGAACCACCAGATTTTTCATACGCGACTCCTTCTCACACTACTATCATACAAAAATACCAGTCTGTACACAAGGGATTTTCTTGACTGTTTTCACAAAAAAACAATACAAATCTGCCATTTTATGTTAGACTGATTATAGTAGAACATCGGGTCAAGGGGAAAGGATGGGATAACTATGAAAACTGTAGGTATTATTGCGGAATACAATCCGTTTCACAACGGACACGCCTATCAGATTCAAAAGGCGAAAGAAATTACCGGGGCAGACTATTGCATTGTTGTCATGAGCGGTGACTTTGTACAGCGCGGTGCGCCGGCCATGATGGATAAATATCTGCGTGCCAGGATCGCTCTCATAAGCGGTGCCGATCTGGTACTGGAACTGCCTGCCTATTATGCGTTAAGCAGTGCCGAATATTTTGCAGGAGGTGCCGTTTGTCTTCTCGACAAACTGGGTGTGGTTGACAATCTCTGTTTCGGGAGCGAATGCGGTGATATCGAACTTCTCATGACTTTTGCCCGTCTTTTACTGAACGAAGACGAAACATTCAAACAGACTCTGCAGCGCAATCTGCGTCTGGGTCATTCTTATCCGCAGGCAAGAAATACCGCCATAGAGGCCTCTTCGCCGCAGTTGACGGCTCACATTAACATATTGACAAGCCCTAACAATATTCTCGGAATCGAATACTGCAAGGCGCTTATAAAAAGAGATAGCAGTATCACTGCCTGCACTATCCGCCGTGCCGGCTCTCCTTATCATGACAGCAGCCTGCATACCGGCTTTTGTTCGGCGAGGGCACTGCGTGAGGCACTGAAATGTTCCAACACGCCTGAAAGCATCTTAAACCAGGTGCCCTC
Organism: uncultured Lachnospiraceae bacterium; assembly: GCA_951801245.1. Next base: position 29,085 of record CATOMC010000007.1, on the reverse strand, counting down.
CGACATCCGTCCCCTGATGACGGAACAATATTTAAAGGCTTATCCTGTCTTTGAAGACGACCTGTCATTGCTGATGCATTACCGGCTGCTCTCGGAACCCTCCGGAGAGTTTACAAGCTATCCTGATATCGATAAGGAGCTGTCCGACCGTATCATCAATCTGCTTCCACAATATCATGATTTTCCGTCTTTCTGCGACCTGTTAAAGTCGAAGAACAGAACCTATGCGCGCATATCCCGCAGTCTGCTTCATATCCTGCTGCAGATTCATCAGGATGATCTGAACCGCTATCTTTCCGTAGGACAGGTTTTCTATGCCCGCATGCTCGGTTTTCGAGAAAGCGCAGGCCCGCTGCTGAATGCCATCAAACAAAGTTCAGACATTCCTCTGCTCTCCAAACTGGCCAACGCCGGGAATCTGCTCACGCCCATCGGCATGAGCATGTTGGAAAAGGATATTTATGCAAGTCATGTCTATCAGGGTATTGTCCGCAACAAGTTCCCCGGAACAGATACGGTACCCGAGATTAACGAGTATAAAGAACCTATTGTCAAGCTGTAACACCTAGGCGGGGTTTAATACCTCGTCTATTCTGTCCATAATCCTGCTTTTAACGATATCGGCAATCTCCATTGTTGTCATGCCTCTATATTCATCATAGGAGATTGCCTGCAGGAAATGTACCTGGGTCTCCACCTTGCGCAAAGTCCACTCCTCGAATACTTTATAGGAATCTATCAGAGCAACCGGAACAATAGGCGCTTTCGCCTTCACCGCACTCTTAAAGCAGCCCGGTTTGAATTCCCCCACCGTATTGTGATTATGAAAATAGCCGCCCTCCGGGAAAATAATGAACTTACGTCCCTTCATCGTCTCCTCCGCAAGTTCTTTGATGATCCTGACTGACTGTCTCACGTCTTTCTTGACCAGCCTCTTACCGTGCAGCAGGTCAATAAACTGCTTCACTAAGATTCCATGGGACTTGGCATCATCTATGACCACGGAACAGGGTTTTTCATGGGATATCATAATCCCCAGCGCATCGAACTTGCCCTGATGGTTGGGGCAGATGAGATAGCCGCCCTCTTTGGGCAGATTTTCTGTTCCATACTTCTTAGTCGTGATACGGCCGGCCCGCATCATTCGCTTGATGGCAAGCCGTGCATAGTCATAACACTCCTCTTCTCCGTAACGATCCGCATGCTTTGCCATATATGCCATTCTGGGTATCATATAGATCCTTGGCAGATTCCAGACGATCACCTTTACAAATCGTATCATATTTACGGCTGCACTCCTTTCTCAGCACACAGCTTTGTGTACTAAAGTAATGGTGAAAACAGTTTCAAGACAGGGCCGATGACATTGGTCTTGACGAATTTGTCCCTGCACCATTCCAGTGTGATCTGTTCGGAAACGGTAAACGTCTCCTCCATATCCTTTTTCAGTTCCTCTATGGCGTCCGCCTTATACAAAAATACACCGCATTCAAAATGGTGGTAAAAACTTCTGTAATCAAAATTGATGGTGCCCACGGTAGCCAGTTCGTCATCACAAAGTATGCACTTGGAGTGAATAAATCCGGGTGTATACTGATAAATCCCTACGCCCGCCTCGATCAGATTCTGATAATTGGACTGGGTCAGCCAGTACACAAACTTCTTGTCCGGCACACCCGGCGTCACGATCCGCACATCCACGCCTCGTTTGGACGCAAGTTTCAGAGCGGTGATCATTTCATTATCCGTCACCAGGTAGGGAGTGTAAATGTATACATATTTTCTGGCATTTCCGATGATGTTCAGATAAACATTCTCTCCCACGATCTCCCCGTCCAGAGGGGTATCCATATAGGGCTGCACATATCCGGCTGCCTGCAGAGGCTCTTTAAAATGATACCGGTATCTGCCATAGTCTTCCTCCGTGCAGCGGGACATATTCCACATTTGCAGAAACATCACCGTAAAATTCCACACGGCCTCCCCCTCAATGCGGATCCCGGAATCTTTCCAGTGTTCTCCGTACGGGTGCTTGTAATTAATATACTCGTCCGCCATATTGATCCCGCCGGTATAACCTGTTTTCCCGTCAATCACCACGATCTTTCTGTGATCCCTGTTATTGAGCACAAGAGACAAAAAGGGCACCAGCCTGTTAAAAGCCACGCACTTGATTCCCCTTTTTTCAAGCATCTCGTTATAATTCTTGGGTAACAGGAAAACGCATCCCACATCGTCATACATCAGACGGACTTCCACGCCTTCCTTTACTTTTCGCTCCAGAATCTCCAGTACGGCATTCCACATGCTGCCCTCTTCCAGAATAAAATACTCCAGGAAAATAAAATGCTGTGCCTTCTCCAGATCCGCAAGCAGCGCCTGCCAGTAAGGAAGCCCGTCCGGAAAGTAAGTCGTCGCCGTATGATCCCAGACCGGGGTGCCTGCATAGGACAACAGATAACTGCTCTGGTTGGTGGCCGCCCGGTCTTCTTTCAGCAAAGCCTCCTGCACCGTTTGATCCTGCACCAGATTCTTCTGTACCAGTGCATACGTCCGTGCCATGCTGTCCCTTAGTTTCTTTGGTACGATCACATGACCAAAGAACAGATACATCACACCGCCAAAAAGCGGAAACATCAGGATGGGAACCACCCACGCCAGCTTCACCGCAGGATTATTCGGCTTCCAGATAATATAAATGATCGCACAGAAACTTAACAGGCGCAGCACAAAGGCAATGCCTACATAATAATTTCCCCATCGAAAAATCTCAAGCAGGAAAAATCCTACCTGAAGCAGTACGATAATGGCTGTGATAACGACTCGATTTAATGCACGCTGTAAAAATTTTCTCATTTTAAAAATCCGTTTACTATCTGCTCTTCCGCCTCTTTCTCCGTGAGTCCGAGCGTCATGAGCTTAATCAATTGTTCTCCTGCAATCTTACCGATTGCCGCCTCGTGAATCAGATTCGCATCTATATCATTGGCTGTCAGTTCCGGAATGGCGCTGACGCTGGCCTCATCCATGATGATCGCGTCACATTCGCTGTGCCCCTGACAACTGCTGTTGCCGATGATCCGGCTCTTGAAGAGCTGTCTGGAATGTTCTTTGGCCACCGACCTGGATATCAGGTTGACACTGGAGCCTTCTCCTTCCATCTCCACGGTAAAGTCGGTCTCGGCATACTGTTTCCCATGGGTCATAATTTTCTCACGAATCACCAGAGAAGCTCCCTCGGCCACGGTGGCTGTAGTCAATCGTTTCGTTGAGTCGATCCCCTTAATCTGCACCGTCTCCATCTCCAAAGAGGCGCCCTTTGCCAGATGTATTTCCGTGGTGGGATTCATGATCCTCTCCCCATTGCCGTCACCGGCACCGTAATGCTTCTCCACATACCGCACTTTCGCATTCTGTTCCACATAAAACCGATGGATCCCGGAATGCTCCGATGCCTGGGAACCGCCATTGTGAATCCCGCATCCGGCTATGATCGTGATATCACAGTCCTCTCCCACATAGAAATCATTATACACGCTCTCCTTTAAGCCGCTCTGGCTCAAAACCACCGGAATATGGACACTCTCCGAACGGGTGCCCGGCTTAATCCTGATGTCAATGCCGGACCGATCCTCTTTGGTCACAATATCGATATTGGCTGTGGTATTGCGTCCCGCCATCTGTCCGTTGGCACGGATATTGTATGCACCGGCGGGTATTTCATGCAGTCCTGCCACCTGTTCTAACAGATTCTGTTGTATTGCATCCATCATCTATCACCTTCATTTCTACAGTTTATCAGTCAACGTCTTACAAGGCTGCCCGGTCCCTAACAGCTCCGGCATCAGCTCTTCCCTGGTTCCCACCTTCTTCACACTACCGTCAGCCAAAAGCACGATCTGATCCGCTATGTTCAAGATCCGCTCCTGATGGGATATGATCAGAATCGTACCCTTCGTCTCCTCATACATCTTCTCAAATACCCGGATCAGATTCTGGAAACTCCACAGATCGATCCCCGCTTCCGGTTCATCGAAGATGGACAATTTGGTCTTTCTGGCCATGATCATGGCAATCTCGATACGCTTCAACTCTCCGCCGGAAAGGCTTGCATTGATCTCCCGGTTTACATAATCTCTTGCACACAGTCCCACCTCCGAGAGCATGGAACAGATCTCTGACATGGCCGTGTCCTTGCCCGCCGCGATGGAAAGCATATCTTTTACAGTGATCCCTTTAAACCGGACAGGCTGCTGAAAAGCAAATCCGACTCCCAGATTGGCCCGCTCCGTAATGGATTTCTCTGTAATATCCACCCCGTCTAACAAAATCTCCCCCTCGGTGGGAGTCAGTATCCCTGCCACGATCTTGGCCAGCGTAGATTTTCCACTGCCATTGGGCCCTGTGACTGCTACAAACCGGTCCTTGATAACAAGATTGATATCTCTTAAAATCTCTACTTCTTTCCCCGTATCCTCCGCCTGGAAAGATATATGTTTTAATTCCAGCATATTTCCTCTCATTCTGCCGTACAGACGGCTCCGGATGTCTTTCATAAGTCATCCTCAATAGTTCATAATATCACAAAATATCTTATGAAGCAAACCTCTGATTAACTTAGGCCCTGAAATCTATTCTGTCACCACTTCCACTCTGCTTCCTGCCACGGGATCTTTGGTGACCAGAATTTTCCTGCCGATCCGCTCTTTCAGTTCCCCCACATGGGAAATAATACCCACCAGTCTGTTCCCCTCCGACAGCGTAAGCAGCGCCTTTATGGCCTGTTCTAAGGCACTCTCATCCAGAGAGCCGAATCCCTCGTCCACAAACATAGTGTCCAGTGAAATCCCTCCGGCCGTGGACTGCACCTCATCAGCCAGCCCCAGTGCCAGCGATAAAGACGCCAGAAAAGCCTCTCCGCCGGACAGTGTCCTGACACTGCGCACCGTTGCGTTATAATGATCCGTCACATCCAGTTCCAACCCGCTCTGGCTTCTTTGATTCTTGGCCTGATCTGCGCGCTTTAATTCATACTGCCCGCATGACATGACCATGAATCTGGTGTTTGCACGCTGGATGATACGGTCAAAATATCTGGTCTGCACATAGGTCTCCAGCATGATCTTATCCTTCCCTGCAAGCGTTCCGTTCATGGTGGCGGACAGTTCTTTCACCATCGCCCACTTATGTTCCATATCTCGCAGGGTGCTGCTTTGTCTTTCTATGGAGGTTCTGACCTTCTGGTTGGTTTCATACCGATGAGAGATCTCCTGTTTTACCTGCTGCCGCTTTCGTCTTTCCTGCACCAGTTCCTGTTGTCTTTGCACAATGTCCTCCAGATCCCTGTCTTCTTGTGACAAGGCAAGCTGGGCAGACAAGGTTTCTTTCTTTTGCAGCGCATTCCGGTACTGCTTCTCCTTGTCGCCAAATGCCTGCCCTGCCTCCTTAAGTCTCTTCTCATACCCGGCCAGCGTGTCCTTATGCCGGGCGATCTTTGCCATGGCCTGTTTCTTATCCGCATAAGGCAGCGCCGCTGTTTTCTCATGGATTTTCTCAGAAAGTACCTGCTGCGTCAGATTCTGCTGTGCAATGGTTTTTTCCGTCTCCTGATATGTTTCCTCCGTCTCCCGCAGCATGCTTTCCAGTTCCGGGACTTCCTTACGCAGCTTTTCCAGGTTTCGTTTCCTCTCCTGCAACTTTGACAGCACTGCCTGCTGCCCTGTTATTTCTCTCTTTAGCCGGTTCAGGCTCTCGCCAAGCTGCTCCTGTGCAAGTTTCAGATACGACTGAACCTGCGCCGCCGCAAAAGGCTGTTTCGTGAGAGCTGCCGTAACCGTGATCTGCTGCGCCTTTATCCCTTTCAGCAGCGTGTTTAACATTCCCTCCGCGGCCGCCCGCGCCTGCCCGGCCGCTTCACTGCTATGCTGCCTCTTCTCATTGCCTGTTTCCCAGTCTGCTTTTGCCTGCTCCACCTGCTCTTTACGGGGCGCATCCTGTGTCATCCTGGCCGGTTTCGGGTGACTGGTGGCTCCACAAACAGGACAAGGCTCTCCCGCCGACAACTTCTGTGCCAGCACACCCGCCTGCTCATCCAGATAGCGCTTCTGCATGGTCTCATAACGTTCTTTGTATCTGTCGTATTCTTCGACGGCCCACCCGTATCTTTCCTGCGCTGTCTGTAACTGCCCATACAGATCTGCCGTCTCCCGACACTGCCCGGACAATTCCTGCAGCGCCCTGTGCGCCTGTGTCAATTCCAGCAGTCTCTGTTCAGCCAGAAACGCCTGTTCCGTCACCCCGGGCAGCGATTCTGTCTGTTCTCTGGCGGCTGACTGTTTCTCCCTGATCTGCGCCATATGCTCTCTCTGCTTTACCAGTTCCTTTTCTTTCGCCTGCAAGACTATCTTTCCTGCGGCATGTTCCTTTTGCAGTTTTTCCAACGCCTCATACTCGGAAAGCCTCTCTTCATCCTGCTTCGTCTTACTTCTTAAATCATCCATCTGCTCCTTTTGCCCTTCTAAATGCTTAAAGGCCTCCTCTAAAGGCAAAAGATCCGGCCCCACGCGCTGTATCTCCTCATTGGCTCTGTCCAACTCTTCTCTCAGCTTCTTTTGACTCTCCAGTCTGCCTATGACCTGATGATCCTCCTCGATGGACCCATCAAGCGCTGCGATCTCCCTGTCAAGTTCCGCTATCCGTCTTTCCTGCCGACAGATAGTATCCGAAAGTGCCCTTAATAAATCTTCCGTCATCGGGATTTCCTGCGCTTCCGGTTCCAGATCTTCCTCCCAGAGGATGCCGTCCCGGTATTGTCTAATACTTTTGCTGTAATCATCACACTGACTTTGCAGAAGCGCCGCCTCTTTCTTGACTCTTTCTTGCAGATTCCCATAAGCCTGCGTGTGAAAGATCTCCCGGAAAATCTTACTTCTCTCCTCGGTCCTTGCGTAGAGCAGACGCAGGAAATCTCCCTGTGCGATCATCACAATCTGGGTAAACTGCTCTCTGTCGATTCCCAGAAGCCTGATCACCTCGCCGGTCACCTCTTTCGTCCTGGTCACAATACGCCCGTCAGGATACGTCAGTACGGCCTCCGGCCTGCTTATCGTCATGCCCCCGCCGCGTCTGGACGGCCGCTGATACTCGGGCCTTCTCTCAATCTCATAGACCTCTTTCCGGAATAAGAATCGCAGCCGGACATAGGTCGGATCTTCATCTTTCGCATATTTAGAGCGGAACATGGATGTCTCCCTGACACTGCCGCTGGCCTCTCCATAGAGCGCAAACACGATGGCATCAAACAGATAGGTCTTCCCCGCCCCGGTGTCTCCCGTGATCAGGTAAATCCCCCGTCCGCCCAGCTTTTCAAAAGAAATCTCCGTCACCCCTGCATAGGGGCCAAACGCCGACAACGTCAACGACAGCGGTCTCATACATCCTCCTCCCACACCTGTCTGATCAGGCGCTCCATATAAGTTTTCTGTTCCTCATCCATACCCTTTTGGTTCTGCATGGTAAACAGTTCTTCCACAAATTCCGCAGGCCCCTTCTCCTGCGCTGCCGTTTCTGTCTGCAGCACCTGACAGCTCCCGGTCCTCGTATTATCATACTCAAGCCGCATAAGATTGGGATAAATGGCCCGCAATTTACCCACCGCGTCGAAGATATCCTCCTCATCGGTCAGAATAATCCGCATATAATCCGCCGTATCCGTATTTTCATAGTTTGCCCGTTTTGTGATCTCCTCATAACTGCCCCGGATCTGCCGCATTTCATGTAAGGGCTTAAGCGGAAACATCCGGATGCTGACATCCCCCTTTTCCCCCAGCTCAACCAGGGTAATCCCTTTATGATGATGTATCTCCGAAAAGGAATACTTTAACAGGGTTCCCGCATAACGGATCGTCTCACATCCTGCCTGTTGAGGCCCGTGCAGGTGTCCCAGCGCCACATAGTCAAACCCCGCCATGCAGGAGGCATCGATCTGGTCGATCCCTCCCACGGAACGCTCCTCCGAATCACAGACCTGCGCACCCGCCACAAACTGATGGGCCACCAGCACATTCCTGTGCTCTTTGTCCACCTGAACTTTCTGCAACACAAAGGACACCGCATCCTGATACGTCTCGATCTCCTGCCCCTCCTCTTTCCACACGGCCCGTACCTGGGCAGGCTTCATAAAAGGTAGCAGATAGATGTCCACCGGCCCGAAAGCATCCCCGGTACACACTTTCTTCACCTCTCCCAGATACTCCCCTGCCACATAAATACCGCTTCCTTCCATCAGATGTGCGCCAAATGAAAGTCTCTGCGGTGAATCATGATTTCCACTGATTATGTAAACCGGTATGTGAAGACTGGAAAGTTTTGTCAGGAAATCATCCAACAGTGATACAGCCTCCACAGAGGGCACGGTCTTATCAAAAACATCCCCCGCCACCAAAACGCCGTCCACTTTTTGCGTATCGGCCAACGACAATACCTGTTCCAGAATATATTCCTGATCTTTCAGCATGGAAAACTCATTCACTCTTTTACCCAGATGCAGATCCGCCAGATGAATCAGTTTCATGATGGCTCCTTTCTTTGTTGCTGCTATTTTCTATAAACCAGAGAAAACTGCCGATGCAGAGGTTGTCCCCCTGCACTGGCAGTTTCATGGTTACCGTTTCTGTTCTTCCAGTATGTTACTGTTCGCAAGCCAGATAGGGGGCAATCGCAGCCTCCACCTCTTCGACTTTTGCCTCCGTTTCCAAAATACGGAATTCTACCTTCTTAGACAGATCCATGGAAAAAATACCCATAATCGACTTCGCATCAATCACGTATCTGCCCGAAGCCAGATCGAAATACCCCTCAAACCCCTCAATGGCTGACACGAAGCCCTTCACCCTGTCAATGGAATTTAAATCCAAAATATAACTTTTCATTTTTCTCACACCCTCCTCTTTTGCATGTTGACTGATTGAATCGCAATGGCATGAATCCCCTTCACTAAAGATTTTAGTATTTTTTGAGGGATTTGTACAGAGGGTTTGTTTTATTTTAATTGATCAGATAGGTGGCCTGCATACCATGAAAGTCAATATACGCGCTTCCGTGTCCGCATTCATGTCCATTTCTGCTGACATAGACTTCTCCGTCCGCCTCCACATAGATGTTCTGTGTCGTGATCGGCAATGCCATGGCATCGATAATGAGTGGCTCCTTTGCTTTTCCTCTGCCCGATCCGATGGCCTTACCGTTCTGGTCGTATACCGTATAGTTGATGTATGCGCTTCCAGAGATGGAATTATCCCCGTCTCTTACGCCTGCCGTATCCGCGCTTACCTGAAACTGCAATTTGGTAAGAAGCCTTTTCTCCTCCCCTTCCAGATTCCAGACCGGTATGGATTCGGAACTGATATATACGTAATTCGGCCCCGCATTGTCTTTGCTGTCTATGCTGACTCCCAAACTGCCGTTTTTGCCGGTCACAGTATAGGATTTTGTCTCATTGACGCCGCTGTACAGAAGACTGATGATATTGCCGATCATGTCACCGGTCTGTCCATGCCCCTTATCATAATACGCCTTATTATCACTCCCATTTCCAAGAAGCAGATGTCCGTCAACCCAAGCAGCCGTTCCGGCGGACAGATTCTCCGCCGCAGCCGGCTTAATCGAAACGGCCTCGTACCCCGTCCCGTCACCCGCTGTCGTCAGCGTACCATCCGGCATCCGATATAACACGGCACCTGCCTCATAGCCATAGGCCGCAGGATTGTCAGAAACCGACTGGCTTGCCGCCACGCCTTCCAACAGCGCATTAAAATCCACCGTCAAAGGGTCCACGGTGTGCTCTGCTGCCGGATTGATGTGCGTCACCTTAAGGATTGCATTCGTCTGTAGCGGGGCACCGTCTCCTGTGGTCAGATATGTCCCCATCTTGGCAAGCTGACTCGACACACCTCTTTTAAACAGATCCAGCCTGTCCGCAATCTTGTATAGATCCTGCGCATCCAGTACTACCTTGTTATCTCCCTCCTGATAGACAATCCTGCCATCCGAATGCAATACTTCTCTGGTTGCGATCGGATGACTCTCATCCGCCCATACTGCCTTGCAGGCGCCAAAAGCTACTGCTGCCGCCATCACCACTGCTGCCATTTTCTTATTCATTTGTCCTCCGTTCCGAAGCATCGCTCATTAACTGCTCTGCGCAGCCCGTGCTTCTTACTATTATCTTTTCATATCGTAGGAATGCTGTGACGGATCGCCGCCGAAGATATTTTCAGATTTGTTATCAGAATAATCAGATTCCCGGATACGGTACGATAACTGTAGCATATGGAGCGGGCGCTGTAAAGAGGAGAAACAAAGTTTATATTTATTTTATTTTTCCCTCTTCTTTCTCCGCGTCATGACATATAATTCTTGCTTTCTGTTCCCGCCATACGATATAATAAGAACCAATGCACCAAAACGGCCGTGACAGGCTGAGGTACGTCATGAATATCATTGTCATAACCTGGCAAAGGAGGCATCTATGCAATACAGAAACATGAATGACGGCACACAGGTATCCATCCTCGGATACGGCTGTATGCGTTTTAGCAGTTCGGGCGGCAGAATTGACCTTGACAAGGCCGAACAGGAAGTCATGCTGGCCATTGAGAATGGCGTCAACTACTTCGACACTGCCTATATTTACAACGGAAGCGAGGAGGCACTTGGCACTATCCTTGCGCGCAATCACTGCCGGGACAAGGTCAACATCGCCACCAAACTCCCCTACTATTTACTGAAAAATACTTCTTCTGTAGAAAAATTGTTTCAAGAGCAGTTAAAACGGCTGCAGACCGATCATGTAGATTTTTATCTCATGCACATGCTCTTTGATTTAAATGTGTGGAATCGTTTAAAGGGGATTGGTATCGAAGAATGGATTGCCAATAAGAAAAAGACCGGAGAAATCCGCAACATCGGTTTTTCGTTCCACGGGGACACGAAAACCTTCCAGGAACTGATCGATGCCTATGACTGGGATTTCTGTCAGATTCAGTATAATTATCTGGACGAACACACCCAGGCCGGCCGGGAAGGGCTTCTTTATGCCGCCAGTAAACAGATTCCTGTCATCATTATGGAACCCTTGCGGGGCGGCAAGCTGGTAGACCTTCTGCCGGATTCCGCCAAAGAAGCAATCCGTGACTATAAAGTCACCAGGACTCCCGCCGAATGGGCTTTTCGCTGGCTGTGGGATCAGCCGGAAGTGACCTGTGTCCTATCCGGCATGAATTCGTTGGAAATGGTTACGGAAAACACCCGGATCGCCTCCGAGGCTTCCGCACATGCCTTCACCGAGGAAGACCATGCGCTGATCAGAACCATCAGAAGCAAAATCAATCAGAATCTCCGGGTGGGCTGTACGGGATGCGGCTATTGCATGCCCTGTCCTCACGGCGTAGATATCCCTACGGCTTTCCGCTGCTACAATAAGGCGCGGATGGACGGGCGGTTTAGTACCATTCTGGAATACATTCAGGTGACTTCCCTTCGGAAGGATTCTTCCGATGTAAGTAAGTGTATCCAGTGCGGTGCCTGCGAACAGCACTGTCCGCAGCACATCGAAATCCGCAAAGAACTGCAGCATGCAAGGAAAGAATTGCAGCCTTTCTATGCGCGTACCGCACTGAAAATCATCAAGAAGCTGGTCAAGACCAAATAGTCCCTCTTATCCTTGTAACAGCTTTCCGAAGTCGGCCATCGCCTCGGAGATCTGAATCTGCTGGGGACATACTTTTTCACAGCTCTTGCAGCCGATGCAGGCCGCAGGCTGTTTCTCAACGGGCACCGCCATCAGCGCCATGGGTGCGATAAATCCGCCGCCTGTAAAGCGGTGCTCATTGTAAAGACCTATCAACATAGGAATATCCAACCCCTGCGGACAATGGGTCGTACAGTAACGGCATGCCGTACAGGGCAAAGACCCGTCTAACATCCCAGCCGCCACGGCAAGCAGAGTCTTCATTTCTTCTTCGCTTAAGGGTTCATCTGTCTCAAAAGTCTCTATATTCTCCTTTAGCTGTTCCATATTGGACATACCGGAGAGCACCATTTTCACATTCGGCAAAGACTGCAGGAACCGAAATGCCCAGGCAGGTGCCTTCTCCTTTGGTCTGCAGGCTGTTAGCTTCGCCATATTTTCCTGTGAAAGGCTGGCCAGTTTCCCGCCCCGTAAAGGCTCCATGACCCATACCGGGATATGATATTCTTCCAGAAGCTGAACCTTCGCCCTGGCATCCTGGAATGTCCAGTCCAGATAATTAATCTGTAACTGACAAAACTCCATATCCTTACCATAGGCTTCCAAGAACCGCCGCATCACTTCACAACTGCCATGCGCAGAGAATCCCAGATGCCGGATACGGCCGTTTTGTTTCTGTTTCATCAGATATGCATGGATGCCGTACTGCTCATCGAGATAAGCATCGATGTTCATTTCACAGACATTATGGAAAAGATAAAAATCAAAATAGTCAACCCGGCACTTTTCTATCTGCTTCTCAAATATTTCTTCCACCTTGGGCATATTGCTTAAGTCATAGCCCGGGAATTTCGTAGCCAGATAAAACTGTTCCCTCGGATAAGCGGAAAGAACCTTCCCCATTACCGTCTCCGAATGCCCTGCATGATATCCCCACGCGGTATCATAATAATTAATGCCATGCTCCATGGCATAAGCTACCATCTCTTCCACTGCCGCCTCGTCTACCCTGGCATCATCCTGATCGATCACCGGCAGGCGCATCGCACCAAGTCCCAATGCCGATAATTCCAAATCCTGAAAGTTTCTGCGTACCATAAGCTGATTCCTCCTTGCCATCCGTTTCCCGGCCAGACAGCCACCCAGACTCCCTTGTCTGGCCTGTTTGTGCAACATAAACCTATTTCTTTTCATTATAAAGAACAGCCTGGTCAAATGCAAATGCCTTTTGTCTATATTATGATATGCTCAAAAGGAATAACAGCGTCCTCCTTATGGAGCACGCTGTCAATCATTCGATGTGCTTATGGTGCATGCAGCAGGGAATGTATTTTACCGTAAGAAATTGAAATAATTGCCCTTGCTGCCATAGTTTGCATATAAATTGGCTCTGTCAAAAGGATGGAGATAGTTATTGCTGACCTGCGCCTGCCTGTTCTTCTGGGCTGTAGCTTCCACCGAGTCTGCGCGGTCCGATGCCCGTCCTGCAAAACTGCTCTGCCCGCTCCAGACCTTCTTAAGGGTATCCACATCTGCCGCCGCCAGTTTCTTATCATCGATCACCAGTGTTCCGTCTGACTTTCTGGTCACGCCGGTAGAGGCAAGCTGTTCACTAAAAGTATTGGACATGCTGTTGATCTGGGTGCGCAGATTGTTGTCCGCTCTGGTGCCGGACTCCTCCAGGTCGTCCAGCATCTTGTTATACTGGGTGACAAAGCTGCGGATCCTGGACTGGATTTCCTCCGTATTGCCGCTCTCCTTTGCCTTGTCATAGATGGAGTCTTTCTCCGTGTCTGCCAACGCGTCCGCATATTCCTTCACCTGACCGGCGTGATATTCCATATCGAAATAGAATTTATCCGTCTTCGTGTCGGTGGCGAATTTGTTACCGGCCGAACTGTTCGTCTTATTCATGCTGTTAAGAATGGAAGCGGCTCTTCCGCCTCTTCTGGAAGCACTATTACGACTTAATGCCTGACGGAACAAAGAATTGTTCCCGTTGACGTTCTTTGGATTCATTAATCCGTTTCTGTAATTTCTTGTGATCCTCATAACACTTCCCCCTTTTGTTCTGTTATCCTCTATATCGTACCTGTGTAAAAGAAATTAACCCTTTTGTCACCAACTGCGTATTTTTTGTCACTAAGAATTTTGTGCCTGCATCATCAGGATCAGTATGAAAGTGTCCTGCACGATCTCATATGTCATCGTACCGTAGTAACGCTCCACACAGCTTTTCATATTTTTCATGCCCAGTCCATGCATCTGTACGTCCGCTTTCGTTGTCCGGCACACATCACCGTCTTTTATAAGCGGCTTTTTGTCAAATCCATTTTCTACCACCAGAAATACCATTCTGCCTTTGGTGTAGTTTCGCAGCCGGATAAAACGTCTGCCTGCCTCCACCTTGCGGCATGCCTCAATGGCATTGTCCAACGCATTATTTAATAAGATGCCAAAATCAAACGCCTCAATTCCAAATCCTGCCGGATACAGAAAGTCTCCGGTAAAAGCAATCTCCTCCTGCCTGCAGATCTGGGCCTTACGGTTCAAGATCACATCCGTCACCGGATTTCCTGTGCTGAACTGTAAGAAGATACCGTCCACCGCCTGCTGCATACCGGCCAGATATCTTCCCGCCTCTCGTTTGACTGTATCAGTTAACATCCCCTGCTCTTCTTTGATCTGCAAAAGCTGTTCCATATCCGCCACATAATTATTGATATCATGGCGCATGCTCCTGATCCCCTCATAGAGTTGTTCCATGTCCCGCACATGATCTGTCATATCCGCAAGCTGTTTCTTATACAGAACCAGATTCTGTTTCTCCCGTTCCGCCTTTATCAGTTCGCTGTATATTTTCCTGCTGTAGACTACCGACACAAGGCACAGGATGGCGATGACCGGCACCACCGCATACATACTGTTATGCTTTTCATAAAGGGATTCAATCTCCATGCCCTCCTGCCTGTAGAAAATGATCCGCAAAGCCACATCCAGAGACATGCCGATAATCGGTGCAAGCATCAAAAACCACAGTCCCTCACTGGAGGTCTGCGTAACCGGCTCTTTGATATATTTGCGATAAATTCGGAACGTGACATACATCACGCCCAGATACCCTCCGGCAAACAAAATCCACTCCAGATACTGCATTCTCTCCACCAGGCGGTAATAGACTTCTATCTCCATCTGTTCTGTAAGGATCTGTTCGTTCAGCCTGTCCAGATTTCCCATGACAGACAACATCCAAATACCATGCACGGCAAAACGCGCTGTCTCCTGCACCGTATAATATACGCTGAGCAGGTACAGCTTGGCAAGCCGCCTCCCCTTATAAAACAGATCCATGACCAGAAAGCTGATACCAAAACAAAGCACCAGTTTCACGATACTGTAACTGCTGTTTGCGATGATCCCCTCTCTGTTCCCATAAAGCCTTTGTTCCAGCCACCGGGAATTGGCGATCCAGGAATTGACCACAAATAGTTGTAAGAACAAACCCCAGGGAGCCGTTTCGTGGTATTTGTCCTTCGCAATAATCTTATTCTGTATCAGATATAACAGCAGTCCCGCTCTGCAGATATATTCCACCCAATCCAGCGCCTGCCATAACATGCTTGTTTCCTTCCCGCACTACTCTTTGAGAAACTGACAGTAGAGCTTTACAAATTCGGAGTATTTCTGTTTCGCCAGATAGATCTTGTCCCCCGTACTCACCGTGATACTGGTATTATCATACCCGCTGATGGCACTAAGTGCAACCAGATACCCTCTGTGGCACCGGTAAAACCCTTCTCCCAGCACTTCCTCCAGATGGTTCATCCGTTCATAATATTCCAGTTTCTCCGTCCTGGTATGCACCACCACTTTCCGGCCGTTATTTTCCACATATAGGATGTCCTCCACCGGAACCCTCCTGTGTGCCCCTCCTGCCTTGATCAACAGATGCTTCGACACTCCCTGGTGCTTATTGACTTCCTGCATGGCACGTCTTAAGACTTCTTTCAGACGCTCTTCCTCCACAGGTTTCACCAGATAATGAAATGCCCCCACATCGAAGGCCTGAAAAACCTGCTCCTTTACACCGGTCACAAAAATCAGGATAACGTCCGACAGCGCTTTGATCTGCCTGGCCGTCTCCATGCCGTTCATCCCTTCCATCGCTATATCAAGCAACAGGATATCCGGCTGATATCCTTCCCGTACAGCCGTCAGTAACTTCATCCCTGAATCGAATTGTCTGGTCTGTACCTGTTGAAATTCCCTTTCGAGTAAGGTTTGAATCCGTTCTCTCCCTCTCGCCTCGTCATCGCAAATCGCAATTCTCATGGTTTCCCCTTACTCCTTATTTCCTTTTTCCCCTTTTGTATCGGCATAAATCGCCACATTCTTCTTTTCCATGTCATGAAACTTACTTTTTTTGTCACCAATTATCCAGGAAGCAAAAAGAAACACGCCCTGCAGTCCGAAGTGCTCCCTGCGCCTTCCCCTACAGAACATGCCCCTTTATCTTAGTATCATGCCTTATCTGTCATACTTCTTCATCTACTTCAATGCCTTTGATGTCTACCTCCAAAAGTTTCATCTTATGCAGCATATCCTTGATCTGCGCCTTCACATTGGCGTCTGACCCGGCCACATCCATACCCGCATCTGCCATGGACTTTAAGAGTTCCGCCTCTTCTCTGGCATCCCTCTCCTGCTCCTTGCTTGCTTCTTCCGCCTCGCGGCTGTTCTCTCTGTCCGATTCGATCCTTTCTTCTATGATCTCTTTCTCTTCCCGAATCTCTTCTACCTTTTCTTCCTGCTCTTCCTTCTCCTCGGCCTTTTCCTTCTCTTCTTCTCTCTTTTCTTCGTAAGTTTCGTCCACGTGATCTTTGGCCTCTTCCCAGAGCATACCCACAATCTCTTTGCTGGTCTGCTCCATCAGTTTGTCTGCCTTGTTCTGAGCTTCTTCCATCTTGTTGAATTTCAGACGCTCTATCTTCATGGAAGTAACGGACTGACCGTACATCTGTGCCACGGACTCTGCCGATTCTGCGCGGTTTTGGAACACATGCTGCTCTTCATGAATCTCCAGACATCTCTCCTGATACTCGGTGAGCGGCTGGTCCTGCAGCTCTTCAAGGCGCTTTTTCTCCTCCTTCGTAAACTCGGTTCCATTAGGATACTTTGCCCGCTCTAAGAGTTCCAGGTCTTTTTGTTCCTGGGAATCCGCCTCTACGCCGTAACCCTCGCGCAGGTTCTCTTTTCTCGCCTCACACTCTGCTACCTTCTCCTGATTCATAATCGCTTCGGCTTTGTACTGCTGCGCTTTTTCCCGCATCTCGTCCATGCTCTGATCCGCCTTGCGGTCACCGCTCCAGGCATCCTGGATCATCTTCATGGCCTTCTTCTGCGCCTGCTGCCTGCGTAGCATGATAGCGTCTTTATTCATCGGCAGATCGCCTGCAAAAATGGTATTGGATCTCTTAATCTTTGATGCTCTTTTTCCGGTGCGTTCACTTTCTTTGGCCTGTGCCTGAACGCCTGCACCGTTGATCTGATTTTCGTTTGTATTGATTCTGACCTGCATTGCCGATAACCTCCTTGTCCCCTGCAATCTATAGAATCGGGACGGAATCCGTTCCATCCTTTTCCTCCATCTGTTATTAATGGTTATATCGGCGAAAAATCGGATTTTCTTAACCGGACAACATAAAAGAAACCTTTCTGTTCACGACAAAAAGAATCCCGTTTATGACACACTGGCCGCCACGATCGCGCTTCGCGGAATCTCAAATCTTCACAGCCCAAAAGTAACTACAATCTCAGTCCCCTGATTCACCTCACTGACAAGCGATATCTGCGCATGATGCACTGCCACGATATGTTTTACAATGGCAAGGCCAAGGCCTGTTCCGCCGGTAGATTTGGAACGGCTCTTATCCACCCGGTAGAATCGTTCAAAGATCCGTTCCTGATGTATACGGGGAATCCCGATCCCCGTATCCCGCACAAGAAGCACCCCTGTTTCCCCGCACTTCTTAACACTGACCAGAACACTTCCACCCGCCACATTGTAACTCATGGCATTATCGCACAGGTTGTAGATCAACTCCTCCATCATCTGCCTGTCTGCCTGTATCTTACAACTGCTTCCTTCCAGAGACAGACTGACACTGCGCTCCTCGGCCCGGATCTGCAGCATTTCAACGCTGTCCCTTGCGATCTCATACAGATCCACTTCTTCAAAGGTAATCTCCGGTGCAGCAGAATCCAGTTCCGAAAGCCTGATCGTATCATTGATCAGGGTCAGCAGCCTGCCCGCACTCTGCCTGATACCGGCCGCAAACCGCACCACATCTTCCCCGGAAGCCATACCATTCTCGATCAGTTCCGAATAACCGGAGATTGCCGCTAACGGGGTCTTTAACTCATGGGATACATTGGCCGTAAACTCCTGCCGCATACTGGCATTGGCAAGGATCTCCTCATGCTGTCTGCGGATGGTCCTGGCAAAAGGCCGAAGTTCCTCATATACCTTATCTTCTTCCATGTGACTGATATCCGCCACCATCTGCTCAATGGGCATCACAAGAGATTTCGTCAGGCAGTGTGACAATACCAGACACATAGAAAGAAGTGCCATAAGCGCCACCGCCAACACCGGTATGGAGCGGTACATAATACTCCAGATACTGTGTGACTCTCTCGATACCCGCAGCACATTGCCATCCGCAAGCCGCAAAGTATAATAAAAAGTACTCCGGTTCATGGTAGAAGACTGACGGATGGACTGCCCCTGTCCGTATGTAAATGCTTCCCGGATTTCAGGCCTTTCCAGATGATTATCCATCTGCCCGGCATTGACATTGGAATCATAGAGCACCTTCCCGTCCGGTGCGATCACTGTTGTCCGTACAAGATGAGACGTATCATCATACGCCTCCTGCCATGCCCCGTCGACAATATCCCCTCGTTCTATGGCGTGAGCATATATTTTCAGATCCTCCATCACCTGTGCCTTAAAAATACGATAAAAAGCAGCCGTCATCAAAAGCAGAGTGATAACGACCGCAACAAAGGATAACCCTGTCAGTTGTCTGTTGATTTTCTTCTTCACACAAATCCTCCATGCAATATCTGGAATGAGCTGTACCCTTTGTCCATTTCAGATTGACAGTTTCACTACCAGAAACAGGGTGCCTGGCTATATTATCTGATCCAGGATATAGCCCACGTTGCGGACTGTCCTGATCATGCCGCCCGCCGCCCCAAGCTTCTGTCTGAGCGTCTTGATATGCATGTCCAGCGTCCTTGATTCTCCCTGAAAGTCCGTACCCCACACCTGCTCTAAGATTTCCTCCCGGCCAGTCACGATCCCTGCACGAAACATCAGAAGCTTTAACAGCTCATACTCCTTATGGGTCAGTTCGCAAAGCTTATCCTCCACATACACCCTGTGACGCTCATCGTCCATATGCAACCGCCCAATAACCAGATGCCTGTCTCCCCTGTCTTTGCCGCTTCTGCGAAGCAGTGCCTTCACCCGGGAGATCAGTTCCATCACGCCAAAGGGCTTGGAGAGGTAATCGTCCGCACCCATATCAAGCCCCTTGACCTTATCGATTTCCGTACTCTTGGCCGTCACCATGATCACAGGTATTTCCTTCGTCAACGGATCCTTACGCAGTCTGTCCACGATATGCAGTCCGTCTTCGTCCGGCAGCATCACATCCAACAAGATCAAACTGGGCACCTGCACCGCCAGCGCTTCATAAAACGCCCGTGCCGTCTCGAACACCGCTGTTTCATAGCCGCTGTTTTTCAAAGAAAAACTCTCGATTTCGCTGATATTTCTGTCGTCTTCCACGATATAAATCATGCTCATGGTATCGTCAGCCTCTCTGTCACCTGATTTCAAAATTTCTCACTGCCGGGACACCCGTGCCTGTCTCCTCCGCATACATGGCCTTCTTCATGATAGCCATGCTCATGGTGATCACAATGCACCTCCGGGTTATAGATGAGAGAACCAGCAAGCAGAGCGTCCACCGCTTCGTCCGCACTGCCGTCCACACCGCCATAAAACTTGATCCCTGCTTCCATCAAAGTGGTCTGCGCCCCTGCGCCGATTCCGCCGCAGATCAATGTATTCACACCCCAGTCGGCAAGCAGACCTGCCAGAGCGCCGTGCCCGTTCCCCTCCGTATCCATCACCTGTGCATCTATGATCTTACCTTCCTCAATCTCATAGACCTTAAATTGCTGCGTCCTCCCAAAATGCGGAAATACATTTCCGTTTTCATAAGTAACTGCTATTTTCATCTTGTCCTCCATTCCGAAGCGTTTTGCGCTGAGGACGCGAGCAGAATTTAGGAGTTTTCCGAAGGAATACTCCCTTTCTGCTCTGCGAGCAACAGAATTTGTGACGCTTCTGCACAAATACCTGATTGAATAAATTGCTCATCAACGAATTTATTCAACCTCTCCTCCATCATAGCTCCGTCCCAGAGAAAAAACAAGCCGCCACAGAAGTTTCCTCTAAGGCAGGGAAAACTCCCGCACTAACCCTTCATAAAGCAAATGTATCCTTTCCCGGTCCCGCTCCCCCAGTTCATCGCTGTATCCGTGCATTTCCAAAGAGTCTTCCTGCACCTGCACCATCCGCACTGCAATATGAACGCAGTGTGCCGCAATCCTCTCATAGGCCGTCACAATATCCGCCAGAAGAAACCCCAGTTCTATCGTACATTTCCCCTTCCTAAGACGCCTGATATGGCGCTTTCTGACTTCGGCGGCCAGTCTGTCCACTAACGACTGCAAAGCCTCCACCTCATAGACAAGAGTCCCGTCCTCCTTCTCGAAAACGTCAAACGCCAATGCCAGAATCCGCTCCACCGCACGGGTAAAAACAGCCAGTTCCTCCTGTGCCTTATTGGAAAAAGCCATCTTCTTGTCCGCCATGACCCGATAAGCTTCCGAAATGCTCACCGCATGATCGGAAATCCGCTCCAGATCACCGATACTATGCAGATATAAGGTAAGGGTCCGACTGTCCCGTTCCGCCAGTTCCCGTCCGCTCAACCGCAAAAGATACGTGCCCAGCACATCCTCATATCGATCAACATCCTCCTCCATCTGCCGTATCCGGTCTGCCTCCTCCTGCGAATAACGATGCAAAAGCCCTGCCGCCCGCCTGCAGGCATCTGCCGCCGTATCCGCCATATGAGCCGTCACCTTCCGGCACTGTTCCATGGCAAGCGCCGGATTATTCATAAAGCGGACATCCAGTGTTCGGATATCCTCCTCCACATACCGCACCGCCGTATGTTCTGAAACATCCTCCCTGATCGTCAGATAAGCCAGTTTCTCCAACAGTTCCGAGAATGGCAGCAACAGACAGGTTGCAAAAATGTTAAAGGCGCTGTGCGCGATGGCAATCCCGTAAGGCGCCGCCGCCAGATGAATAAACGTAAAGCCGACAATACTATTTAACCCATAAAAAACCGCCATAAACGCGGCCGTACCGATCAGATTAAAATATAAATGCACAATTGCCGCCCGTCTGGCATTCTTGGACGTTCCCACAGACGATAACAGAGCCGTCACACAGGTGCCGATATTCTGCCCTAAAATGATCGGCACGGCCGCCCCATAAGAGACCGCCCCAGTGGCACACAGCGCCTGCAGGATACCCACAGAAGCCGAGGAAGACTGCAGGACTGCCGTCAAGACCGCACCCGCCAGTATCCCCAGAAACGGATTGCTGAATAACAGCAGCAGATTGGCAAACTCCGGCACATCGGCAAGGGGCTTCACTGCACCGGACATGGTATCCATGCCAAACATCAGCACCGCAAATCCCACAAAGATCGTCGCCGCGTTTCGCTTACTGTCCTTCTTGGAAAACAACAGGATCATCACACCGATGATGGCAAGAATCGGTGAAAAGGAAGACGGCTTTAACATCTTTACCCAGAAATTCCCGTTCTCAATACCACTCAGACTCAAAAGCCATGATGTTATTGTTGTGCCGATATTGGCGCCCATAATGATACCGATGGCACTGGATAATTTCATAATGCCCGAGTTTACAAACCCTACCACCATTACCGTAGTAGCCGAAGAAGACTGAATCACTGCCGTGACTGCAGCACCCAGCAATACAGCCCGCAGCCTGCCGGAAGTCAGCCGCTCCAGTATCTGTTCCATCCTGCCGCCGCTTGCTTTGGACAGACCTTCTCCAAGCACATGCATACCATATAGAAAAAGTGCAAGCCCGCCCACCATTGTAAGTATGCTGAAAAAATCCATGATAACCTCCTTTATGAAGCACTGCCTGATCCAATCGATATCCGCCTTGCGTGGATGCTGTAACTGCCGTTTGGATTCCAGCATATGCCGTAGTATTATGATTTGAAATTATCATGGATTTATCCGTCTTACTATCAGGGTTTTGTAAAACGAATGTAAAATTTATGTAAAATTTCGCTCCTGCCCGTTCTTCTACCCAAACCGGCCCGTAATATATTCCCGCGTTTTCCTGTTGGCCGGATGCGTAAACAATTTGCCTGTGGCATCAAATTCCACCACCTCTCCCATCAGAAAAAAAGCCGTATCGTCCGATACTCTGGCCGCCTGCTGCATGTTGTGCGTCACGATTACAATCGTATAATCCTTTTTCAGGTGTGATAGCAGTTCTTCTACTTTCAGAGTGGAGACCGGATCCAGCGCCGAAGTGGGTTCATCCATCAAAAGTACTTCCGGCTCCACAGCCAGCACACGGGCGATGCACAACCGCTGCCTTTGCCCGCCGGAAAGCCCCAGCGCCGGTTTGTACAATCGATCCCCGACTTCTTCCCAGACAGCCGCCTGCCGCAGACTCCTTTCCACAATCTCATCCAGTCTCTCCTTTCTTCTTATCCCATGTATTCTGGGACCGTATGCAATATTATCATAGACACTCATCGGAAAAGGATCGGGCTGTTGAAACACCATCCCCACCCGTTTCCGTAATCTGCTCACATCCACGCCGGCCCCATAGATATCCTCCCCGTCCAGATACACTTGTCCCTCGATCCGCACGCCGTCTGTCAAGTCATTCATCCGGTTTATCGTCTTCAAAAAAGTGGATTTACCACATCCGGAAGGCCCGATCAGCGCCGTCACCGCATTACCGCGGATTCCTATCGTAATATCTTTCAAGGCATGATTGGACCCATAGTAAAGATTCAGTTTGCGGGTACTTATCTTACTCTCTGACATTATTATGATATCCTTGCTATTTTACTATCCACATGATTTTATTTCCTCAATTGTATTGACTGTATTCTATGATCAAATTTCCACACCAGCCGCCAGAATTCCGCGAAGCAGCCCTTGCTGCGAGTGATTAGAAGTACTTCTCACGCCAGGATTCTGGTCAGTAACTGCAAACACAACACCAGACAAAGAAGCACCACCGCGATGCCAAACGCCACAGAATACTGCGCTTTCGACATACTCAGATACAACTGTATTGCGAGCGTGCCGCCGGACTCTACGATCTTATGAAAACATCCTCCCACTGACCTGGGCAGAAGATACCCGCTTCCGGCCGTAAAAAGCAGTGCCGCCGATTCCCCCAGGATCCGTCCCACGGCCAGGATAATGCCCGTCACAATCCCCGGCATCGCACAGGGTAAGAGAATCGTCCGGATCATATACCACTTACCGGCTCCCATACTGAGTGCCCCGCTTCTGTAACTTTCCGGCACCGTCTTTAAAGCTTCCTGAGTATTACTCGTGATCAGCGGCAGCACCATCAGTGTAAGCGTAAGCGCTCCTGTCAAAATGGAATATCCAAGCCCCAGCGTAACACCAAAAAACACCATCCCAAACAGGCCAAAGATAATAGACGGTATCCCGGATAATGTCTGGGTGGTAAATATGATCAGCCGAACCGCCTTTCCCGGCCTGGCATACTCATTCAAATAAATCGCCGAACCGATTCCAAGAGGCACCGCAATCACAAGCGTCAACACCACCATATAAACGGTATTCACAATATTACCGGCAATCCCCACCGTCCCCTGCAAAATACTGGTCACTTCCGTCAGAAACTGCACATTGACATAAGGCAGCCCCTTTACAAACACATATGCCAGAATCCCAATCAAAAGAAACTCCGCAGCAAACGCCGCCAGATAAATCAGACACAAAAGTACCTCGTCTTTCAGCCTTCTCATCATACCTTCCGCTCCCCCTTTAAGATGCTGCTCAAAATCCCGTTGACCACCATGATAAAACCAAACAGCACCAACCCGATGGTAAACAGCACCTGCCTGTGCACACCGCCTGCGTACCCCATCTCACTGACAATCGCCGTGGAGAGGAACCTGACCGAATGAAAGGGAAGCGGCAGATTCACCGAATTGCCTGACACCAGACTGATCGCCATCGCCTCACCAACAGCCCTGCCTACCCCCAAAACCACCGCCGAAAGAATCCCCGATCTGGCCGCAGGTATCGTGACCTTGAAAATCGTCTCTACAGAAGAAGCGCCAAGCGCCAGAGAGGAGACCCTTAATTCCTGAGGCACCGCCCGAAGCGCCGCCTCACTGATACTGATGACCGTTGGCAGAATCATCACCGAAAGCACAAGCGAAGACGAGAGCAGATTGGCACCACCCGTAAACTGATGAGTCTTAGACCCCGCAAACAGCCGCTCTTCCAGACGATACATATAGGGATTTAAAAGCATCATCCCCAAAACACCATAAATGACTGACGGAATCCCCGCCAGAAGATCCACCGTCGGGCGCACCAACGCGGAAAGCCACCCCGGAGCCACTTCCGAAAGAAATACCGCCGTAAGAAGCCCGACTGGCACACCAATCACGATTGCCAGAAAAGTACCCACAATGGAAGTCAGAATCACATAAAGAATGCCAAAAGACGGCTCTTTCGCCACAGGCTGCCATGTTGTGGAAAATAAGATTTCTTTAAGTCCCAATTCAAAGACAGCCGGAACACCATTAGCTATCATATAAAGCGTGATGGAACATACGGCTACAACCGACATGAACGCACACATGGCAAAAATGATTTCTGCGGCTTTCTCTATGGCCTTGACATGGCTTATACGATTGTATTTATAGTCTATTGTCCCGGATTGATTCCACACTTTCAAATCCATTCCCGCATGTTTGTGATCCGCAGAGCTGGCTTCCTGCTGCCTTTTATGTATGGAATAGTCAGATTTATTCGATGCATATTGAAACATGTGGCTCCTCCAAAACCAGAATCATTCTCTGCAGGGATAACCCGGGACACCCTCTTAAGCAGTTCTTTTCCTTCTACAGAACTTATGTATCGCAAAAAAGCCTGCACTGCCTCACTCTGCTCCTCCGACGCTCCCTTTGTCACCATCACATAAGGCCTGCTTAACACATACCTGCCATCCCCGATCGTTTCTTCCGCAGGCATGATCCCATCTATCGCAAGAACCGTTACCGTGTCATCCAACACTTCCCAGGACACATAGCCGATGGCCCCCGGTGTGGAAGATACCCTTGCCATCACCGCTCCCGTGGAATTCAATTCATTAGCATAAACACACCTGTCCTCTGCCTCCAGAAAAACCTCGAAACTTTCTCTCGTGCCGCTTCCCGCTTCCCGTCCCACCACCACGATGGCCCTGTCTCGTCCTCCCACCTCACTCCAGTTCCTGATTTCTCCCCGATAAATTCCATATAACTGCGCCTTCGTCAGTGCTCGGACCGGATTTTCTGCATCCGTCACCAACACGATCCCATCTATGGCCACAACATGCTCCACCGCCCCGGCCTCCTTTTCCTCGTCCCGCAGCCGCCTGGAAGAATTGCCAATATCCGCAGTGCCTGCAAGCACCGCCTCTATCCCTGCCGAAGAACCTGTAAACTCCGCCGTCACTACTACCTGCGGATACCGGTTCATAAATCCTTCCGCCAACGCATTTGCCAGCGTTTCCATAGACGTGGAGCCGGCCATCGTGACAGTGCCCTTGATCTGAGGATTGGAGGCGGTCTGCATGATTTTTCCCTGGCCATTATTCTGAATGCCTCCTGCCGCCAGAAGTGCGATGACAAATATAGCTGCATATAAATATATTGGGGTATTTCTGTTTGCTATATTTGCATTTGCTACATTTCTGTTTGTTGCCTCTCTGTTTGCTGCATCACTTTTCATCACATTATTTTTCATTACATTCCTTTTTTATTTAATTCCTTTTCTCATCCTTTTTTATATCCTTTTTATTCACTTTCCTTCACATGCTTTTCCCGTATTACGTATTATGTATACTCTTACCTGCCATCCTGATATTTACGGCTCCTCTTTACAACTTATGCATACTTCTCCTTCTTCATATCTCGTAATTGCCCAAAAAGCGCTTTTAGCGTATGATATACACAGATATTTACCCAGACTCAACCAACGGTTCGTGTTAAAAATACCGCAAAAGATGTAAGATTCATCCCAAGGAGGAAATCGAAATGAATCAGACACAGATAGGTACCTTTATTGCCAAATGCCGCAAGGAGCAGAAACTGACCCAGGCGCAGCTTGCAGAAAAACTGAATATTACAGACAGGGCCGTATCCAAATGGGAAACCGGTAAAAGCATGCCGGATTCCTCTATCATGCTGGAACTGTGCGGTATACTCGGCATCACCGTAAACGAATTGTTAAGTGGGGAGAAAATTGAAATGAAACACGATGAAAAATATATGAATTATGAAAAAAAAGCGGAAGAAAATCTCATTGCCCTGAAACAAAAGAATGAAAACATCCTCTCCAAAAACAGAATAATCGAAATCCTGTTTTCCGTGGCACTTTTCCTCGGGATTGTGGTGTGCTTAACTTGCGATATCGCAATCTCCGGCCGCCTGACCTGGTCTCTGATCCCGGTCAGTTCGATTGCCCTAGCATGGATTGTCACCACTCCCGGTATTATCTTCGGGAAAAAGGGCATCCCTTTCAGCCTCATCTCACTCAGTATTTTGATCATTCCCTATTTGTACCTGTTGAGCTGGCTATTAAAAGTCCACACGGTGTTTACCATCGGTACTGCAATGGCCATACCAGCACTGGCGTTCTTGTGGCTGATATTTGCCGTCTTTATCATAATTGGGAGGACCAGGAAGTTAGTGGCTTTGGGCATATCTCTTCTCGCCATTGTCCCGGTTGTCTTTCTGATCAATATAATCTTGTCCAAAATGATAGGAGAACCGATTCTGGATGTGTGGGACGGACTGACGATCCTTATCGCATTGTTGCTCTCGTCCGGCTGCTTTGTCTGGGAGTATCACCGGAAAAATACCGGGAAGTCCGACTAATCGGACTCCCCGGATTCCAAAAACCTCAAAAAAGCCTCACATCCTTCTGTCACATCATCATACGTGACATCAAAATTGCCTGTGTACCAGGGATCTGCAATCGCCCGGCGGCTCCCTGCGAACTCTAAAAGACGATATATTTTATGATCCGGGTCTCCGCCTGCAATCCGCTCCATATTGCGGAAATTAGCATCATCCATGCCGATCAGATAGTCGTACTCTTTATAATCCTGTCTGGTCATCTGACGCGCTCTGTGAGGAATCAACGGAATCCCTTCCTGACGCAGTTTGCTGACTGTGCCGTAGTGAGGCGGATTCCCAATCTCCTCTCTGCTGGTGGCAGCGGAATCGATGTGGAAGTGCTCTGAAAGCCTCTGCTGGGCCGCCATATAGGAGAAGACGCTCTGGGCCATGGTGCTTCTGCAGATGTTGCCGTGGCAGACAAAAAGTATTTTTATCATGTTGCTAAAACCTCCGTAAATGCTTGATTTTGCTGTATTTTAGGTACTTTCAACAGTTTTGCTATATTTTTATGATAGTGTGTTTGTTCACCTTTTTATGTATAACTTGGAATAACTTTGCATAACTTTTCCTTCGTTTGGGCTAAATTCTGGGCTAAATTGAAATTTTTAGCCCACTACTTATTACAGACTTTCTTCATCTCTTCTTTGGCATCATCAAACTGTAAATGTGTATATGTGTTCAATGTAACGCCAATATCAGAATGTCCCATAATGTATTGTAGTGTCTTTGGATTCATGCCCGACTTCGCCATGTTGCTACAGAATGTATGTCTGCATACATGTGGTGTTATAACAGGCATTTGCACCTTATATATACTATTATATTTCTCTCTGATATGCTGAAAATATTTCTCCCAATGCAAAGCTACCATAGGCATATCATTCTTATCCAGAAATAGAAATCCTGCCCTGCCATCAATCATTGGTTCAATTTTCGGTTTCTTTCTGTTTTCAATGATACGCTTGAAGCACTCTGCAACATCTTCATTCATGGGAACATATCTCACACCTTTTTCTGTCTTAGGTGTTTCAATCACATATTCCATATCACGTTTTCTCTGTAATTGATGGTCTACTTTGATTCTTTCCTTATCAAACTCAATATCTTCTTTTGTCAGTCCACAAAATTCAGAAACTCTAAGTCCAGTTTTGAATAAGATATAAATTCCATCATAATATTTGCAGAAATGCTTATCTTCTTTGATGAATCTTAGAAACTCCCGCTCCTGTTTCCGTGTAATGGCTTCCCTAGTCACACTATCGTTTATTACTACCGTTGCTAACTGGAATTCAAACGGATTCTTACGGATAAGATCATCATCCATTGCCATCTGAAAAGCTGGTCTGACTACCCCACGGATGCTATGTATGCTGCTGTAGCCTCTGCCATCATCCTGTAATTTAATCAGCCACTCCCTGGCATCTGATAATTTCACCTTATCAATCCGCTTTGCCCCGAATGGTTCTTTCTTGATGACATTGATAACAAAATTGTAATTGGCTTGTGTATTATGCTTAACGCCTCTTTTTTGATTGATATATTTCTCCACCAATTCCAATACTGTCATATTCCCTCCATCAGGGATAATATCATCGTTTAATTCTTTTTGAATGTTCTTTTCTTTTTCTCTCAGGGAAATGTCCTTGCGCTTACCTTTGGGATATGAGTCTGACTCTGTTAATCTCCAACTATAAACAGATTTTCTATTCCCAAAAGCATCACAATATTTATATCTGTACCTCCCATCTTTATCCTGACTCTCTCCTGTCATTAGTTTACGACCTTTACTGTCTTTCCTTACTTCTGACAAATATTTCCTCTCCTTTCATGTTCAGAGAGTCTTAGGCGTTTGCGAAACACCAGAACCCGCATAAATACGGGATCCTCTTTGTTACAAAATAAAACAACTCCTCACTGGTTTATGGTAAAATTGAGATGTCGAATAACAATCAACCATCCACCGGAAAG
>CATOMC010000006.1 GCA_951801245.1 uncultured Lachnospiraceae bacterium | reverse complement strand
TTTCTAAAACTGGTTTTTCATGACCCTTTGGTAGATATAAGTCTGTTTTAAGTGGAAAAGTCGCTTCTATGGGGCAAAAAAATTTCGTCATTTTTATAACAACTTTTTAATTCCGTTCAGCCGAAAGGCTGAACTGTTACTTGTTTTTGTATCTTCTTTAGACAATTTCGGTATCATAACGTGAAAACAGGAGTCTGACCGGGGGCAGATTCCTGTTTTCATGCCATCAGACTATATTCATAATTTATATGATCATTTCACACTATTCTGTTGCAGTTCTATAATCTTCCAATGTGACTCCAAGAGCGGCACATGCCTGCTCTAACGTCAGATTCAGATTATGCATGGCATTGTCAACTGTAGAAACCAATGTTTTTTCTATTCCATATAATTCCGCATCTTTCAGTCTGCGCTGGTAATCGACCCTGGCCTCATACTGCATCCGTGCTCTCTCATCGTCAGTCAGTTCCTTTAATGTGACCACACACTCTTTGATTCCCTCATCCTGTTTCGCCAACATCTTCATCTCCTCCCAGCTTGTCGCCTTAAACAACTTCGCCCATCGATAAAGTTCAGGCATTGTCTCTTCATCTTCTTTGTTCCCAAGCTGATTTAATTGTAACACGCGGATTGACATTTTGTCACTATATTTATGTCCGGTATTATAATGATAAAAGTAATAATCCGTGTATAATTTCTCCGGAAATCCTTTTGGCGTAAAGTCCAGGATCCCTATATGTATTGTTTTCTTTAGATTCTTGTAGTCTTCACCTTTCTGCAAATGGTCAAACTCCCTGCTCAAATAAGTCAGCGACCGTTCTTCCCAGTTCCCTTCATTCTCCACCTGCATCTCAATATCGATGATTCTGTTATCATTCAGTTCCAGGAGCAGGTCTAATATCACTGATTTATCATTGATCACATCTCCCTCATGAATCGGATTTAATACTCTGATTGTTCTAATTTCTTCCATTTTCATATCCAGTAAGGCACACAACAATCCTTTCAACGCCTTGTTGTTTTGTTGGAACACCGTTTTGAACATAAAATCATTGGTCATCTGATACGAAATCGTTCCTTCCGGTAATTCCTGTTCCCATTTTACTACTTTTTTCGTCTCCTCTGTCTGCATAATCTGTTCCCTTTTCTTTCTGGAGATATGTCATACAGACCATACATAAGACAGTACTGTTGTGGCATATTTCCGTTACTATCATGTACAGCTTGACCGATTCAAAACACTCTTTAACAAGGCGCCGAACTGCACATATATCATCAGTTACTCTCTCGGAATTACAGAGCGAAATGCTCTTTAAGATGTCCTTTCCGGACATTAGAATGACTTCTGTAGATATTCCAAGTGAAATAAACATATCATATTCACCTGGAATCTACAAGAAAATATTTCTTTTTATATTTATAGGAAATACTAAATACCCCTCCCTACATCACCCTCTTAGCCACCACCACAAACCGGCCGTCCTCTTCGGAATAGTCACAGGTAGATAACGTCAAAAGCTGATCCCCATAGCTTGCCGTCACACCGGTATCATAGAGAGACAGTGCCGCCATCTCCTGCATATAGGAATTAAATTCCTGCTCGGAAGCCGCATCCAGGAACTGATAATATTTAAATACTACCTCGTCCTCATTATAAATCCTGGAACGGAATACATACATCACCTCATATGTGCCCCGCTCATAGATGGTATCAAACTGAATGTTCGGATGGCTCTTGCAATACTCTTCACTGCTGTATTTATTGAGTCCGCCAAACATTTTACCGGACTTCATATGATGGCCATAAATGATCAGGTTGGTATTTCTGTGTACGATATCACAATCTTTGTCCAGAAACAGACTGCCGTTTTTATCGTATTCCTGATTGAAATTGTGATCCATATAGTATTCGTTATTGGCTGTCTGCATGACCGGATAATCAATCTTGGTATCATCAATTTTGATCCAGCCGATCAGTTTCTTATTCTTATTATAAAGGGTCTGATATTCTTCCAGCACAGTCAGGTTCACCTCTTCTTCCTGCGTCCGGTGAATCGTTGTTCTCTGTGCCTCTACGTAGGCCGCAAGGTTAGAAGACCCCTTCAATTGCGCCAGATTCTCATAATCCATCTCGGTTCTTTCCGTAAAATAGGAATAGACTCCGAAATAGGCAAAACAGGCGACCGCAGTAACCGCGCAGAGTGCCACAATAAATTTGCGGTGTCTCTCACGCTTCTTGAGTTCTGACAGAATTTCTTTCTGCATTGCCTTGTCATAATGATCTAAAGACACTTCTGTTTCGCTGTTCTTTTTGTTATCAGACGCAGACACCTTCTTTGGGCGGCTTTTGGAACTGTTCTTCGTCCCGCTTTTTCCTATTTTGCGCAAGTCTATCCTACTATTCTGGTTATAGCCCTGCTTCTTAAATTCCTGGGCCAGTTCGTAGATCTCATCGTCAAAGTCATTACCCACAGCAGTTTCAAACCGAAAACTCCCGGACTGCATCTTGCCGTACAGAGTGATCACTTCTCCCGGTTGTTCCATATTAATCTGTTTCCTGATTGCGTCTATTTTGGCTTTATCCCGCAGAGCAGCCTTATAATCTACCTCTGTCCGGAACTTTCTGCCTGCCACTTCAAATCCAGCCATCTGGGGACAGCTCCTTTTTCTGTCATTGTTGGATCATCACATAGAATCCAATCCACTAAAGATACAGCATTATTTTACTATATTCAGGATTTTATGCAAGTACTTCATTTTTTGTTTTGTGGCTCTGTATGTGCCCCAGTACTGTCTGAATATGGTTCTGCAGGAAATTGTCCTGCAGATCGGAAAGTCCCTGTGCATTCAATTCCTGCACCAGAATATTGCAGACTGCTTCTATGATCAGTACCCTTCCATCATTGGTGTTCAAATTATAGACATACTCCCCGGATGAGACACCTTCCCAGGCAGAAGCAGGATCCGGTATCTGATAAAGAAGCCCCAACATATCTCCTATCTCCGAACAGACCGCCAGGTCCTGCATGCCGCGATGCATCCATTTATAAAAAGGCGCATAGGTCTTGTTGAGCAGATAGACCAGGTGCATGCTTTCCCTGATGAACTCTGTCAATGCCATCTCCGCCGCGATCCGCTCTGCGCGCTTCATGGCACGGGCATAGTTATATTGTCCTGCCTGCGCCGCTTTTGCCATGCTGTCCACGATTTTCCTGATCCAGACATCATGAGGATAGTACTGCTTAAGCCCTTCCCGAATGCGGCTAAACTGCCCGGAAGGATCCGCAAAGACCCTGCCGTTTACTGCTGTCGCCAGCATTTCCTCCGGGATAGCAAGCCATTGTGCGTCTGTCTCCGGCACCGTGCACCGTCCAATGATATCTTCGTAAAAGGATTCCAGACATAAAACGCCCACCCGGCCTTTTCCCTGTTCTTCCTCGATGCGTGCCTCATAGCCCATGAACTCCTTTGGCAGAGCGTCATAGGCCGCCTGCATTTGGGCGCCATATTCTTTGTAAATCACGCCGGGCAACCAGATACAGAAAGAGGGGCCATAATCGTGATCTCTGGAAATCTCATCGTCAAATCCAAGGCACTCGGAACCATAACCTACCAGTCCGACAGCCGCCTGATCCTCTATCTGTGCAAATTGCTCCTCCAGCATCTTTGCGCCATAAGTCTGATAATATTTTTCCGCCAGTTCTAACCCTTTCATCTGCCGTATCTCTCCATCACTTCTTTTGCTTTGTCCAGATACCGTTTCTGCGCCGCCTCATCTCCCATCCGTTCACAGACTGCCGCACAGTTTTCACACAAAACACCGTAACTTACATTCTCTCCATAATGAAGTTTCACTTTGGCAAGCGCTTTCTCGTAATATGCCAGTGCCTTCTCATACTCTTCCGTTCGGAAACAGGCTTCTCCCATACCGGCCAGTGCGCCGCTGTAATGTTCATCGGTCCCTTCGCCGTCCTGTTCGAAAATAGCCAGCGCCCTCTCTAAAAGCTTTCTGGCCTCCTCGGTGTCCGGGATTTTAAAGTACACTAACGCCATGTTGGTCAGTGTCACCGCCGTCTGTATCCGGCCTCCTTCTAACTGCTCTGTAATGGCAAGGGCCTTCCTGGCACAGGCGATTGCATCCTCATTTTCTTCCATTTTTTCCAACAGGATGCTCATATTGTTATAAAGCCCTGCATACCGGTAGTCATCTGGCGGTATGATGCCCTCATAGATCTGCAAGGCCTGTCTGTAAAGGCGCAGCGCCTGAGCATAATCCCCGGCCGCCCGGTAGGCGGTAGCCGCATTTAGAAGGGTGGTTGCAAAGTGTTCCGTATGATCCAGCTTTAATTCTTCCATCAAAAGCAGCACATCCTCCGCCGCCACATAGGCCTTTTCAAAAGCAGATGTACTGCGGTAAAATCCGATCATCTCATTGCAGATGGAAATATAGGCCGCATAGTCTTCCTCCTCCTTGGCCTGGGCCAGGGAGGATACTAAGAAGCCATCAATCTTGTCTATTTCATTCTTTTCAAAAAAGGAATCCAATGTTGCAAAAAAAGTATCAATATTCATATTTGTATTACACCCCTCCAGGAAATCCCACACTAATATCTTCCGTTAAAGATCTGTGCGATCGGTGAGTCATCCGATAAGATGACTGTCTTATTATCTCCCACCATACTCT
Source organism: uncultured Lachnospiraceae bacterium (assembly GCA_951801245.1). Next base: position 103,754 of record CATOMC010000006.1, on the reverse strand, counting down.
CTTCCAACGCATCCAGCGCCCGCACAAAGGAATAGAAGTCCGTCTTCTCCGGGTCGGAATAAGCATCGGAAAGGATCCGCATATATTCAGCCTCTCCTTCTGCAATGGTTGCCTCAGCCTTCGCCTTGGCATCGGAAAGCATAATGGATACTTCTTTATCTGTGGTATTTTCTATCATCTTAGCCTCAGATTTACCTTCTGCCGTATACTGCGCGGCAATATTTTCTCTCTCTGAGATCATACGGGTATAGACTGCCTGTTTGTTGTCATCCGGCAGATCCAGTTTCTTGACTTCCACCGCAACAATCTCAATCCCGTACTGCTCCTCCACATGATTGATCTGCCTCATAATCTCTTCCGTCAGTGAAGTGATCTCGATCACTTCCTCTTCCTGCGAGAGATTTAAGTCATTTCCCTCGATATCAGTTTCCACCTCGGAGACGGTAATCGTCATCTTGCCGTCCCTGCTTCTGATCACCTCGTCCTGTTTCATGTTGGATATGGTATTTTTGGCCGCATTGTAGACGATAGCATCGATACGCCCCTCTGCATTACTCACAGAGCAGCTTAATGTCTGGGCAAATTTTAACGGATCGGTCACATGCCATAAAACATAGCTGTCCACGATCATAGTCTTCTTATCGGATGTGATCACATCGGAAGCAGGCAGGTCATAGAGCAGAAGCTCCTTGGGTACAGTATCCACTGACTCCACAAAAGGTATCTTAAAACTGAGTCCAGGCACCGTCACCACCCGGTCCACACGGCCGAACTGTCTGATCAGTTTAAACTGATTCTGTCTGGTCACCACAAGGCCGTTGGTCAGAAGAACTACTGCCAGCACGGCGAGAACACCAAGCACAAACCCGGATTTGGAATTCTTTTTCTTCTCTTTTTTATGTTTCTTTTTCGTGCCGTCAGAATTGAAATATTCCACGTTATCGTTCTGATTCTGTGTGTATTCAGGCATACTTATTCCTCCTCCCCTTCTGTATCCGTCTCGTTATCTGCATTTGCACTACCGGAAGTATCGTTGATGGACGAAGACGAATCAGAAACAAAACTATCCAGCGGAAGTACCGTGCTGGTATTACCGTCAGCACTCTGAATGACCACCTTGATCTCTGGCAGGATATTCTCTACCGCCTCATAGAACATACGTTTCTTCGTCACTTCCGGATACTTGGCATACTCTTCGTACATGGAATTGAATCTTGCCACCTGTCCGTTGGCTTCATTAATTCTCTGCTGTTTGGCTGCCTCCGCATCCTGCAGTATCTTATCTGATTCTGCTTCCGCCCCGGGAATCTGTTCATTCCGGTACTTGTTTGCATTATTCAGGGCTGTCTCTTTCCCCTGCTTGGCCGTCTCCACTTCTTTAAAGGCATTTTCCACCTCTGTGGTAGGCGGCGTTGCATCCTGAATCGTGATGTTGACCAACTGGATACCAATATCATAATCTTCCAGTTTATCCAATATCATCTGCTTGATATTAGACTGGATCTCATTCTTGCCAGTTGTCAGTACACTGTCAACGCTATAGGAACCTATCGTCGTCCTGATACAGTTTTGTGCGATATTCTTCAAAATAAGTTCCGGATTCTCGGAAGCATAGAGCGCTTTGACCGGATCGGTCACTCTATACTCCGCATAAAAGTCAACATATATGAAATTATAATCAGAAGTGATCATCAGGGCATCTTCCATATCCTCCCCCATGTCCTGCTGATATCCGATCGTAAATCCCTGAATCGTAGTATTGACTTTCGTGACTGTCTGAATAAACGGTATCTTAAAATGAAGTCCCGGTGTCGTGACCGCCTTGGGTGAGCCAAAAGTACACACAACCGCCTGCTCTTCTTCCTGAATGGAATAATAGGAACTGCTCACGAGTACCGCCAGTATGATGACCGCCAGAACAATCTTGCCGCCGTTTAACCATTTCCCGACCGGCACTTTACCCGGACCGGGTTCCTTCTTCGTTTCGTTTCGTCCAAACATAATCTCCTCCTTCGGGCTTCTTATGATTTACCGACGATATCAGAAGTCCATCTTTCCTCCAAATAGTATCTATGTTATTATATATCAAGGTTGAGAGAAAAACTAATTAAAATTTACTAAAAATAAGAAAGAAATTTTCAGAAAGGCTGGATTTACGTATGCGAATTATTTTTATCAGACATGGCGACCCCGATTATGTGAACGATTCTTTGACAGAAAAAGGAATCCGGGAAGCAAAGCTGCTTTCCAGGCGGGTCGCAAAATGGAATGGAATCACACAATTTTACTGTTCTCCTTTGGGACGGGCCAGGAAGACCGCTTCCTATTCTCTTGCAGAGACGGGACGGAAAGCCATCACTTATGAATGGCTGAAAGAATTTGCCTATTTTATAGACGATCCGGTGACCGGCCGCCACGGCGTTCCCTGGGATTTTATGCCCGAATACTGGACGCAGATCCCACAAATGTATGATAAGGAGCACTGGAAAGAAGCAGAGATTTATCGTTCCAATCCGGAACTTCTGCCCGCTTATGAGGAAGTTTGTGAGGGATTAGACGATCTTCTTTCTTCTTATGGCTATATACGGCACAATAATTATTATGTGACCGCCTCCAAAGATACAAAAGAGAGCGACATATCTGCAGGTAATCAGGATACCATCGTTATCTTCTGTCACTTAGGCATCACCTGCATGATGTTAAGCCATCTGCTCGGCATCTCTCCCGCCCTCTTACTGCACGGATTCTATCTGGCACCCACCTCCGTAACCATTCTCGCCTCAGAGGAGCGGATGAACGGCAACGCCTTTTTCCGGGCACAGGTGATGGGAGATACCACGCACCTGATAGAAAGCGGCGAACCGATCTCCGCCGCCGGGTATTTTACCGATGTATTTCAGGGATGATCAAGGCATCTTAACGCACTCTTTCAGGGAATCCCACTTTCTTTTGGACTTTGCGGAGCGTTTTGCTGGCATAGTAGTTAGCCTTCTCCGCATTTTCTTTGATGATCTTGTCAATATAATCTTTGTTTTTGCCAAGATCATCATATTTATCCTGCAGAGGCTTCAAAACACTGACAACCGCTTCTCCCACTGCCATCTTGAAGTCTCCATATCCTCTGCCGTCAAATTCTTTCTCTGTCTCCTCCGGCGTCTTGCCGGTGCAGACACAATAAATATCGATCAGATTATGGATCCCGGGCTGTTCTTCGCAGTAGCGTACCTGCGCCTGTGAGTCTGTCACCGCCCTCTTAAATTTACGCAGGATCGTATCCGGATCATCCATCAGATAAATGCTGGCATTGGGGTTTTCATCTGACTTGGACATCTTCTTCTCTGGATTCTGCAGGCTCTTAATGCTGGCGCCTGTTTTGCCCACATAGGGTTCCGGAATGGTAAACACGTCACCATAAATGGCGTTAAAGCGCTGAGCGATATCCCGCGTGATCTCCAGATGCTGCAACTGGTCTTTGCCTACCGGCACCACATCCGCCTGATAGAGCAGAATATCGGCCGCCATAAGCACCGGGTAGGTAAACAGCCCTGCATTGATGTTATCCGCATGTTTGGCTGCTTTATCTTTAAACTGGGTCATACGGTTTAATTCTCCCATATACGTAAAGCAATTCAGGATCCAGGACAATTCTGCATGACCGGAAACATGAGACTGGTAATAAAGACAGTTCTTCTCCGGATCAATGCCCGCCGCAATATAAAGCGTCAGAAGATTTCTGGCACGTTTTCTTAACTCGGCCGGATCCTGTCTTATGGTTATGGAATGTAAGTCCACCACGGAATAGAAACACTGATACTCATCACAAAGGGTCACCCAGTTCTTCAAGGCTCCCAGATAATTGCCGAGCGTCAGGTTTCCTGTTGCCTGCATTCCACTGAATAATACTTTATTTCCATCTATCATGTCGTTATTGCCTCCTACTCTTATGCTTGTACCAAAAATCAGTTTATCATTGCCCTTTCCTTTCGTCAACCGAAAAGAAAGGGCATGCACTTACTTCTCTTCACAGCCACAAGTAGCGCCGTTTCCGCTAAACGGTCTCGACTCGAAACGTGGCTCAAACCTGGGTTCATCACACGGACAAGGCTCCGGATTTCTGTTACAGCAAGGCGACTTCGGCGGTTCTACTTCACAACCACACCCTCTGTCCGGCTGCCCACAGATACCGTTCCCATTCTGTCCGCAGAATAATAACAACAGAAGGATCCAACAACAGTTCATAAGGCTTCATCTCCTTTTTTTCTCATACCATATCCTATGCGCCCATTCGGGAGATGTCACTTGTCCTGTTGTCCTTATTCATAATCCATTAATGTCTTGACAGTATCCTTGTCCTGATATAACGGAAGGTTTTTTCCTCCCCCTTCTCTGCCAACATATGCAGCAGAAATTCCAACATTCTTTTGGTCTTAGGATGCAGCGGCGGCGGTGTCTTAGAAGACATATAGTAAGCCAGTGGATCCTGGTCTTTATAAGCCTCCTTATGGTAGACCTTGCAGGCTGCCACCCGGTCCATAAACATCTCGATCACATAACGTGTCGGCATAGGCGCAGGTGCCATACCGCCCTCTATATCACGGGTATTGTAGTCAATCCAGTACTCGTAATGATGCTTGTTGCGTCCTTTGTGATGCAGCCACGCAGAAGAATAACCGATCTGCTCTCTTTCTGCGTTATTGGGGCTTCTATCCCCCTGCCAGTACCTGGCTCCCACCAGGAATTCCGTCGGACTGTATTTAGAAAGATCATGAAGAAGTCCCTGGCGGAAAAGTCCCACCCGGAAACACCCCTGCATGACCAGCCATCTATGATATGTGATCGTCTTAAAGTGTTGCCATGCCTTGTTCATAAACATCCTCATTTCTTCGAACATTTTTCGTCCGCTGTCCTGCTCTTTTTCGTTCCCATTTGCTGTGTTCCTGACACTTTCGGGCTGTTTGGCCTCCTGCCTGCCTTCTTACCTGCCAGATTGGCATCCTTGTCTGCCGCCGTCTCAACTGCCTGAAAGATCGTAATTGTCCGCGGCGGCACTAAAATTTCCTGTGAGTTCTCTTTGACCGCAATCTCCGACACTTCCTTAGCAGTCGCCACAAAATGAGACCATATTTTCCCCTTCGGAAGTTTCGGCAGTCCCAATTCCTGTGCCTCCCAGTGCATATTCACCGCAATATAAAAGAAACTGTCGTCACGTTCCCCATCCTTTTGTCCATAAAATCCACAGTACATGATACCGATCGTGTGGCTTGCCGGGCTGGTATCCGGACGCCAGGCCTCCTGTCCGTGAACGGAAATATCCGGATAGCCACAAGAAAGAGAATCGATTCCCCTAAGAGGCATCCTGCTGTGCAGGATCGGATGCGCCTTGCGAAGCGCAATCAGTTTTTTCGTATATTCCAGCAGTTCCCTGCCGCCCTGCGTGAAATTCCACTTGATCCAGGCCGTTGCATTATCCTGGCAATAAGGGTTATTGTTACCTTCCTGTGTATTGCCAAATTCGTCGCCACTATAAATAAGGGGCGTCGCCTGGGACATCAAAAGCAGTGTCATCGCATTCTTCATCTGCCTGGTACGCAGTTCCAAAATAGCCTTTTTGCGGCTTTTTCCTTCTACGCCGCAATTCCAGCTACAGTTATAGTCTGTCCCATCTTTATTATCTTCTCCGTTTTCTTCATTATGTTTGCGGTCGTAGGAAACCATATCCGCCAGTCTGAGCCCGTCCCACTTAGCCATATAATTGATGGTCCCTGCTTCCGGCCGGTTCTCCCGCACATGGTAGAGAAAAGACTCGATCAGATTGTCATCCCCTTTTAAGAAGCGCCGCATGTCATAAAGGAAGCTGTCGTTCATCCAGCCAAGGCTGCTCCTTATGTCTGCGTGTGCTTTCTGAAATTGTCTGTCCGACAAAAGCATCGTATCCGTCAGCAAAGGATCGCTTGCCAAAAGTTCTATGGGAAGCTGCGCCCCCATCACATGGAAGCCGTCGATATGATATTCCAGCACCCAGAACCGCAGGATATCAAGTATCTCCACCGGCGATATTTCCATCGGAAAATAAAACTGCATGATAACACCGATGCCATTCTCGTGCAGAGTTCTGACCATATTCTTATATTCCACAGTCGAATTTCTCCCGGAAGAATATGATGTCTTTGGAATATAATAAAGGCCCTTCTGAAATCCCCAATAATTAAGCCTCGGCTTCCTGTCTGCATCCTCACTGGCTTTCTCCGGCAATTTCTGCCGGTAAGACAAGACAGCCTCTTCCATAGTCTGTAACGTGTTGTCCGGCATCACCTCTTCGAACTCATAAGCCGGCATGAGTAACACCATATTAATGCCCAATTCTTGCAAATAAGAAATCTTCTCCACGATTCCGTTGTAAGTACCCTTATCCTTTACTCCGGAAGACTGGTGCTTCGTAAATCCACGCACATGCAGTGCATAAATAATGGCATCCTCGTAGCAAATCCCTGGCGGTGTATCCCCGCGCCAGTCAAAAGAAGGACTTTGCGCCTTACATCTAGGCAAGGTCTTTTTGACCGCACCATAGCGGTAGAGATGCTCCACATCTTTACAATAAGGATCCTGATAGATATCCTCTCCCTGATAGAGCAGATAATAACACTCTACATCATGATAATCCTGAATCAGCATAGAGCAGACTGACCCAATCCTATATTCTGCCGGGAAAGGAATCTTGATTCCTCTTACATGTTTTCTATCATACAAAATCACACCCGCCTCGCAGCGTGAACCGTCCTTTTGTCTCCGGTCACACACGGCCGCGATACGCAGACCCTCCTCCTGAAAGGAAGCGCCCAACGGATATGCCTGTGTTCTTGCCAACTGGAATGTTTTTCGCATGCAAACCTCCGTCTATTTCAGTCATAAGTTCTGTCAATATTCCTATTGTACCATATATATATAGTGCTGACTCTGCGTCCATTGTACCATATATATCACAAATTCTGTATATAAATTTAAATATAGATTGCATCTTCTGCTTGTTTTCTGTAAAATATAATTAATTCCAGACAAAAGGAGGCATTTGTATGTCCAAAAATGACAAGGAAATGACACAAGAGAGCTTAGACGGAGAAGAAATGACCGTGGAACTTGACTTGGAAGACGGCACAAAAGTAACCTGTGCCATCGTCACGATCCTGACCGTAGCCGAAAAGGACTATATCGCCCTTCTGCCGCTTGACCAAAACGGAGAAAACATGGACGGCGAAGTATGGTTTTATCACTATCACGAAAATCCCGATGACCCCAATGAGGAACCGGAACTTGGTTATATTGAAGATGATGAGGAGTACGAATCCGTGGCAGATGCCTTTGACGAATATCTGGACAATGCGGAATTCGACGAACTGGTAGACTGATCATTTAGACTCCTGCAATGGTTTCAGAAACCGGGAAGGCCCGTCTTTCCCGGTTCTTCCTTTGTGCGTCAGAAGGCACAGCTTCTGCTTAGCCCTGGTCATTGCCACATAAAACATCCGCCTCTCTTCCTCAATCTGTTCCTCCGTGACCGATCTCGCATAGGGAATCTGCCCTTCACTTAAACCTGGGAGATATACCGTATTAAACTCAAGCCCTTTGGACGCATGCATTGTCATCAGGGCGGCCCCTTCTTTCTTCTTCACCGGTTCCTGCAGAATTTCCGTATAATGGTCTATATAGGCATTCATCTCTTCTATCGTACCAAACTTCCGGGCAAATGTCTCAAACTCTTCTGCCATGCGCACAAGTTCTTCCGCACGCCTGCCGCTGTATTTTTCCCGCAGGAAATCCTCATAGCCGATCACCTTACGGATATAATGAATCTGCAGATGAAGTTTCCTGCCGGATAACTGATGCAGATCACGAAAAAGTCTTTGCAGTGTCTCCTGCACCGTCGGCACGGAAGCATACCACAGAAGCATCTCTTTCTCGTCTATATGCTCTTTAGGCATACTATCGCGTCTTAGATAGCGAAGCGGCCTGTTCATGACACGCAGAAAATCCCTTCTTAGCAAGTCTCCCTGCCCAAGGGAAAGATACGCCCTGATATCCTGAATCACAAAATGCGCAAAGCGGTTTTTGGGTTTCTCCTTCATCACGTAAGGGATTTTCTCTTCGTGAAGGATCTGCGCCCACAGGCTGCAGGCAAAATTGGTCCGGCAGAGGATGGCACAATGTGTGAGAGTGCCCTCTTTTCGTTCCTGCAAAAGCCGCTCCACCAGAGCCTTCTGCATCGCTTCCTCATCGGAATAGCTGCACAGTTCCATCCCCGCGCCATCCCGGTGTACGGCCCTGATCTCTTTTAAAAGCCGCTTCTTGTTCTCTGCGATGACGCATCCGGCGGCCCTGACAATGCTTTCATGGCATCTGTAATTGACATGCAGCAGAATCTGTGCGGCCTTATCATAATCTGTCAAAAACCTCATCATACTGTCCGGACTTGCTCCCCGGAAGCCATAGATGGACTGGTCATCGTCCCCTACGATAAAGAGATTATCATCGGGTGCCGCAAGAAGTCTCACAATCTCATACTGCACCGGTGAAATATCCTGAAACTCATCTACCAGAATATAACGAAACTGTGCCTGCCACCTTGCAAGACAGGCGGTATCCTCACGCAGCATCGCAAGACATTTGTGCATCAGGTCGTCAAAATCAAACTGTCCGAATTCCTGCAGATAGCTTTGATATTCCGCTGTCAGGAACTGAAAATCCTCCCGAGTCATCTTTGATATCTGTATTGTGTCCTCTTTTGCACCGGCCTTATAGCTGCTGATGGCAGTCAGAATCTCTTCCTTGTCTTCCTCCTGCAGATATAGGAACCGCCTGTGCATATGTATGATCTGTCCGATCAGTTTTCTTCTCTCAGCTTCCGTTATGATGGTATAGCCGCGATACTGCGCTGACTGTTTCAGAATGTGATAGAATATCGCATGAAAGGTGCCGAACCAGACGGGCGGCCTCTCTCCTTCCATGAGTGTAAAAAAGCGTTGCTGCATTTCCAAAGCCGCAGCTTTGGTGAAGGTGATCACCAGGATGTGGTCCGGTGCGATTCCTTCTTCCAAGATCAGGTGTCGGATACGGTTTACCGTGACAAAGGTTTTGCCACTGCCGGGCCCGGCTATAATCTGTGCCGGTCCGGCAGTGTGCCTGATCGCTCTTTCCTGATCAGGCGTGCATTTAACTGCAGGCACTTTTCAGTTTCTCGATGCCCTTGCGGATTCTCGCAAGAGACTCTTCCTTTCCAAGAATCTCCATAAGTTCCGTTGCCCCGCCCGGCGTCATCTGCTTACCAGACACGGCAGTTCTTACGGGCCACATCACATAACCGTTCTTACATCCTTTTTGTTCCACATAAGAGGAAAGCGTTGCATAAAGGGCATCGTTGCTGTAATCCTCCTGCGCTTCCAGAAGGGGCAGAAGGTCGCTTAACACCGCCAGCGAAGTCTCTGCATTCGTTTTCATCTTCTTATGGGTGTACATCTCCACATCATATTCCGGCAGTTCATCAAAGAAATCCACATGCTCTTTGATATCCGGGAAAATCTCAATCCTCGTTTTGACCATAGCCGCAATCTTCTTAAGATTCAAATCCTTTGTGACTGCCTCTTTCAGATAAGGCTCCGCCATCTCATAGAACCGGTCAAAGTCCATGGCCTTCATATACTCGCCATTCATCCATTTTAACTTTGTATAATCAAATACCGCCGGAGACTTGGAGAGATGATGATAGTCGAATTTGCCCACCAGTTCTTCCAGCGTAAAAATTTCATTATTGTCTTCCGGACTCCATCCCAGAAGCGCCACAAAATTGACGATTGCCTCCGAAAGGAATCCCTGTTCGATCAGATCCTCATAAGAAGAATGGCCGCAGCGCTTGGAAAGCTTCTGATGCTCCTCATCCGTGATCAGCGGACAGTGCACATATTCCGGCACCTTCCAGCCGAAAGCATCATAAAGACGGTTATACTTGGGGGAAGAAGAAAGATACTCGTTTCCTCTCACCACATGTGTGATCCCCATCAGATGGTCGTCCACCACATTGGCAAAATTATAAGTGGGATAACCGTCGGATTTGATCAAAATCATATCATCCAGCTCTGCATTGTCCACCGTGATATCGCCATAGATATCATCATGAAAGGTCGTGGTGCCTTCCGTAGGGTTATTCTGTCTGATGACATAAGGTCTGCCGGTTGCCAGATTTGCCTCTACTTCTTCTTTCGTCAGATGCAGGCAGTGTTTATCATAAATATTGATTTCTTTACCGGCCACTGTCCTGGTCAGCGAAGCCAGCCGTTCTTTATCACAGAAGCAGTAATAGGCCTCACCCTTTTCCACCAGTTCTTTGGCATACTGCAGATAAATTCCCTGTTTCTGCCTTTCACTCTGCACATAGGGTCCTACGCCGCCGTCCTTGTCAGGGCCTTCGTCATGCACAAGCCCCGTATGCTCCAAAGTACGATAAATAATATCCACTGCACCTTCCACATAACGCTCCTGATCCGTATCCTCAATCCGCAGGATAAAATCACCGCCCTCATGTTTCGCGATCAGATAAGCGTACAATGCCGTCCGCAGATTCCCCACATGCATCCGCCCGGTAGGGCTGGGTGCATACCGTGTTCTAATTTTTTCCATGTTTTCCCTCATTTCGATTTCTCATCTTTTCTCTCTGTCTATTGTTGATCCGGTATCTTCTGTGGCGCCGCCGCCTTAAAGGCACTCACCGCCTTGGCCGCCGCAGGCACCGCAATGTTGGTTCCCGCACCTGCAACACAGCCGCCAGGACAGGCCATACCCTCGATCAGACAGCCGTTCTTCTTTCCTGCTTTGGCTAACATCAGCATCTTCTTACACTCGGAAAGGCTTTCCGCATGTTCTATATGGACTTCCACGTCAGGATAATACTCTCTCACGCACTCTTCAATAGCGCTGGCTACACCGCCTGCCACACCGTATCCTCTTCCTGCTCCGGTAGCGCCTTTCATTTCATCTAAGGCCTGAATCTCTTTTAAGAAAATACCCCTGGCTTCAAAAATCCCTGCCAGTTCCTCAAAGGTGATGACAAAATCCACATCGGAACGGATGGTCCTTCTGGACGCCTCCAGCTTTTTGGACGCACAGGGCCCGATAAACACCACCTTTGCATCCGGATGTTCTTCTTTGATCACCCTTGCTGTTGCTACCATAGGCGTCAATGCATTGGATATCTTATCGATGGTCTCCGGGAAGAACTTTTTGGCAAGCACCGACCAGGACGGACAACAGGAAGTCAGGCTGAAAGGCAGGTTGCCTGTCGCCACTTCCTTCGCATAATGTTCCGCTTCTGCGATGGCGCCCATATCCGCACCGATGGCCGTCTCATATACATCATAGAACCCCAGTTCTTTCAGGGCTGTCTTTAACATATCCGGCGTCACATCCGGCCCGAACTGCCCCGCAAAGGCAGGCGCCACCTGCGCGATGATCTTACCGCCCGACTGCATCGCACGGATCAACTGGAAAATCTGCGACTTATCCGCGATCGCACCGAAAGGACAATTGACCATACACTGGCCGCAGGAAACGCACAGATCGTTGTCGATCACTGCACGGCCCTTTTCATCATTTTTGATCGCATTCACGCCGCATGCGCCCGCACAGGGCCTCACCTGATGGGAAATGGCATCATAAGGACAGATGGCCTTACATTTACCACATCTGATACATTTCTCCTGATCGATCACGGACTTTCCGTTCTTCATGGAGATGGCGCCTCTGGGACAGACTTCCCGGCAGGGATGCGCCACACAGCCCATACAGTGATCGGTCACATGATACATATTCTCCGGACAGGCATTACACGCCGAAGGGATGACCTGCATCAACGGCGGCTCATAATATTTCTCGGAAATATTGCTCTCCTCAAGTCCCTGCGTCAAATGCACCGGCTGATTCTCCGGCCGAAGAGATAACCCCATGGCCAGACGGATCCGTTCCCGTACAATCGCACGTTCTCTGTAAATACTCTCATATTCCGATTCGTCATAATCTACAATCTTATAAGGAAGCGCCTCAATGTCATCCTTCAAATTCTCTGAGTGGTAAGCCAGATTTGCTACTTCCTTAAAAATACGTCTTCTGTTCTTCCTAACCTGTGTGTCGATTCCTCTCATGTTAACCCTCCATCTCAAAAAGGTTGTTAATATTTTCACAATCTTTTTGCATAACCTTCCCGGAATTTACACATCTATTTTTGCACAAACTCAGGCGGAAGTCAATATCCTTATCCAACCCTGCTCCCCCGGACGAACGTGACAGTTTATCGTTTCCTCCTTCTGATCCAGATCACCACACCATTTAGCAGGAACATACCCGGCAGCAGGAACAGAAACACTACCGAAGCAGTCAGTACCGTCTGTGCGGAGAACACTAGCGGACTCATGGCAAAACTTTTGGCCGGGATCCCCACAACACTCTCATGCCCCGCCAGGGCACCTATCATACTGCTGAACAGCTTTTCATTATTGCCCGGCGTCATGTCATCCGAAGTGACCGTAAATAAACTCTCACTGGCCACAAAAAGCGCTCTGGAGATCTCCCCGCTTTCCGTCTCCTTCTCTGCCCTCAGACTGACTGCAAAAGGGCCGTCGATATCCCCTTCCTGTCTGCTGTAATCCTCGCCGTTTGTTACTCCGATCTTACTAAAAGAGTCCTCACTGGTAGTCAGAAGCGGTGTATATAGAACATCCTCCGCCATATCATCATAGGACAGCCCTCTGGAAAAAGGTGCAAAAACCGCCCCATCCATCACATACTCCGTGATCTCATCAGACTCTATATGCGGGAAAAGATAATAGGGATTCTGATAATAATGCTCCCTGTCTTCCTCCACGATCACACCATCCACCACAGACACGCCATAGTATTCCAGTATCCTGTCAAAATTGGTCATTTCCACATCCACCACAGTCGGTATGATCAGTGCATGACCGCCCTTTTCCAGATAAGAGATGACTTTATCCGCATCCTCCTTAGAAAAGTCACTGGTGGGCGCATTGATGATAATGCCCCTGGCATCCGCAGGGATTTCATCCGCTGCATAAAGAGGCAGTTCCTCGTAAGTCACATTTTCCTTCTTGATGGCATTTAAAAACGGCTCTTCAAAGTCCAATTCTCCATGCCCTGACACCAAATAGAACTTCGGCACCTCTAAAGAAGTGACATAAGTCATTGCAGAGACGATCTGCCCCTCCCCGTCATATCCATCGGCCTCGTAACTATAGGTATTATAATTCATTTCAAAAGTATATATGCTGCCGTAATCCACAACCCTGCTCTTATCGCCGCACACCACGATCATACTGTTGTCTGCAGGTTCGATATCGGTATAGTTATAATAGAACTTCGGATTGACCATAGGATTCACATACACTACCTTTAAATGTTTAGAAAGCTCCTCCATCCGTGTCAGCGTCTTATCCAAATCTTCATTCTTACCGCTCTCATCCACTAACACATAGATCGTCACATCGTCTGTAAGGTTTTGAAGAAATGTCTTCGTATCTTCCGTCAGCGTATATAGATTGTTGGTGGTCACATCAAAGGATGTATAGCGGTCAGGCACATAATTGAGAGAAATGTTCACCGCCAGCGTAATGCCTGTCATTGCCAGTATCCCTGCCACACTATAGGCTCCCAGCCTGATGCCCTTGCCGGAGACACTGTATCTGCGTTTCTGAATCGACTGTGTCGTACAAAAAAGCGCCAGCGCCGCGGCCGACAGATAATAGACCACCGCCTCCATCTCCAGATAGCCGCCGGAAAGAATATCGAACCTTCTCACCATGTCAAAACAGGACAGTACTTTGACCACGATATCAGCAAATCCTGTGGTGCCAAATCCGGAGATAATATTGCAGATACCACCCATGATAAACCCCAGGAAAAGTACGACAAAAGACAGCACAGCGGCAATCACCACACTTTCCGTCAAGGATGACAGAAAAAGTCCCACGGCCAAAGCCAGACAACCGTATAAGAAGAACCCCAGCAGGGACGCATAGGAAACTCCCGTTTGAAACGTTCCCGCCTGCCTTAAAAAAAGCGGCACAATCCCGGCAAACACGGCGGGGACCGCGATCACCGTTACCATGGCAAAATACTTACCAAGCACGATCTGTCCCACGGATACCGGCGCTGTCAGAATTAACTGATCCGTCTTATTCCTGCGCTCTTCCGAAAGACCGCGCATGGTCAGGATCGGAATCGTCATATTAAAGATGAGTACAACACTCTGCAGTACATAAGATATGGTGGGATACCCGAGCATCATATTGTAGACCACAAAATAGATACCCATCACAAAGAGATTGACTGCCACAAACAGCCATCCCATCATCGAAGTAAAAAAGGCTCTCAACTCCCTTTTATAGATCGCCGTCATGTTCTGTCACCTCCTTTGTTTCGTTCTTATCCGTACAATCTTTCCTGCCGTCACAGGCAGCCTCTTGTCCGGCCTGTTGCTTATCTTCCGGCTCTGCTTCTCCTGCCGGCTCCTGGTCGTTTTCCTCCTCAGATACTTCCTGTGTCAATTCCAGGAAAATATCTTCGAGGGATCTCTCCGTCCGGTTCATGGACAAAATGGGCAGGCCGGCAGATGCAAGCGCAACAGACAGTTCTTTTCTGATATCGGCATTATCCTTCGCTGTAATATAGACCGCGACAGTTCCTGCCTCTTTTCCGGCTTCTGCCCTAAGATCCTCAACCTGTTCTAATCCGGCAAGCGCATCCTGCACCTGCTCCTGTGAGGCCGCCACCACAACTTCCACTTCCGCCTTCGCCTGCATCATCTCTTCCAACTCCTGCGGCGACCCGCTGGCTGCCAGTTTCCCTTTGGAAATAATCATGATATGGTCACAAACCGCACTGATTTCCGAAAGAATATGGGAGCTTAGGATGACCGTATGACTTCCGGAAAGATTCCTGATCAAATCCCGCATCTCTATGATCTGCTTCGGATCAAGACCCGTCATGGGCTCATCTAAGATCAACACTTTGGGATCATGGATCAAGGCCTGGGCGAAACCTACCCGCTGCTTATATCCTTTGGACAGATTGCGTATCAGACGCTCCCCCATATCATGGAGACCCGTTTTGTCCTTCACTGCTTCCACGTGCTCTATTCTTTCCTTTTTCGGCACACGCTTTAATTGTGCCACAAACATAAGATACTCTTGTACCGTCATGCCCATATACAGCGGCGGCACCTCCGGCAGATAACCGATGCATGCTTTCGCCGCAAGCGGCTCCTTTAAAATATCATGCCCGTCAATCACCACCGTGCCGCTGCTGGCAGCTATATATCCTGTCATCACATTCATGGTCGTGGACTTGCCGGCCCCGTTTGGCCCGACAAAACCATATATCTTCCCTGGCTCCACGTTGAAGGATAACGCATCTACCGCCACATGATCCCCATATCGCCTGACCAAATTCTCTACTTGTATCAAACTAAACTCCTCCTTTTTCGTTCAAATCCTTAACATCTTTCAGACCATTATCCATAATGGGAAAAACACTCTTATAAATGTACTGGAAAAATGTGTCTCTATTCGTACCAAATTGTGAATTTTTTGTGTTCTTGTGCAAATCAGCAAACACGCAGGAATTATTATATCATATTATAATGAAAAAGAACTTGCAAATCAGGAAAGGAAATTATGAAAGACTATATGTACAAAGAAAATATCGACGATTTCCCTGTCGCTATGGCCTATGTTCCCTGGCAGCACTTCAAAGGAATCTGTGAGAATCTGGAAGAAGGCTATCAGGACGGCACCATCTTCCCGGAACTTAATAAACCATTCACAGGAAGGAGATGCTGTAAATGATGAATATGCAATTTGCCAGTGAGCAGGAGAAACTGCTTCATGATATTGGCGTCTTATCTTTTGTTGTCACTGAATTGTCTCTTTATCTGGATACCCATCCCACTGACAGAAATGCTTTAGAATATTTCAGACATTATAACCGTATGGCAAACCAGGCCAGACAGGAATACTCCACCAAATATACACCGCTTACAATCTCCTGCGCGGATGTATCGGATTGTAAGGACTGGCAATGGGCTTTAAGCCCCATGCCCTGGGAAGGAGGATGTCATTAATGTGGAATTATGAGAAAAGATTAGAGTTTCCGGTAAATATCAAAGAATCAAATGCTGATATCGCACAGGTTATTATCAGTCAATATGGCGGCCCTGACGGTGAAATGGGTGCTTCCATGCGCTACCTGTCGCAGCGATATGCTGCCCCCTACCGAGAAGTAGCCGGCATATTGACCGATATAGGTACCGAAGCCTCTGAAATGTTCCGGATACTGCTGTTAAATCTCATACCACTTTATTTCATTGGCTCCAAGATCCAGAGGAAAACTTTCCCCGTCCCCCTTATACACTACCGTAGACTGGGGTACGTAAGTATTATTCACGACACAGAACTTTCCGTTCTTGACATAGGCGTGAACATCCACATTATAATTGCTGGAAAACCATTGGCAAAGCTGCTCTTCACTGTGGCTGCTCCACATTACAGCCCTATAGAGAATCCGGCTGTTGACAAAGCTGTAGGGAAGACCGGAAATATATACGCAACGGCCATTTCCATAAGTATTCACAGCCATCTGCACCTCTTTGTCCCGCTGTACAAGAATCTGCGTTCCTTCCAGTGCATAGATGCTCTTCTTTCCCTCTCCAAAATCCACAGGATCCTTACAATCCTCCAGAATGAAATGATCCGGATGCTCCTCCCAGTTATATTTGTCATAGCCCAGCGTAAATCCTGTCTCTTTCTCTACCCCTAAGGCTGATGCAAGCTGCAAGAACCGTCCCTGATAGGGATGCCCGGAAGGCTCTCCCACACCGATCATACCGCCGCCCTTATAAAGGAACTCTCTGATGGCAGAAGATACCACGGCATCCTCCCAGACTGCGCCGCCCGTGTGTGCCGTGTCTGCGTCTCCCACGTTGATCAGCACATCGATCTTTTCTAACACCCGGGGATTCTCCCGAATGTCGTCAAAAGATAGAAACTTCACATCAAACGGTGCCCCTGACAACGCTTCGATCACGCCGGCATAACTATAATTCTGCTTCTGATAGAGGGCATGATGCACCATATGACATCCCCAGGAACGCATACGTCCCCAACAGTTGAGCACGGCCACACGTTTCTGGCAAAAGGCTTCCGTCCCTTTGATATTATCATAAAGTTCCCGGAATTCCTTACACACACTCTCCACATATTCGATAAAATCAGGGAACTGATAGGCCAACTTTAAATAGCCCCCGTAACCGATCCGATCGATGGGCTTACGCAGAATTGCCCGGCGGGCCGTTACCCAGTTCTCTTTGGCCTCCTTCACAGGATCCCCGCCCGGCTTGAACGTATCCGGGAAGAAATACGGCAAAAAGCGTCCCTCTGTATAAGGCACTCCCGGGATATCCGCAATAAGCCGCAGCGTGGAGCCGTTGCCCACAGAACCTACCACGGCATCAATGCCCGTTGTAGCAAATTCCTCCATAAAAGGTTCCGTACCGATCCAGTGATCACCCAAAAACATCATGGCTTCTTTGCCCAACTCATGCGTCAGATCCACGATCTCTTTTACCAGAGCAGCTACTTCCCGGCGTTGAAAAGCCATGAAATCCTTATACTCCCGGCTTGGCTCCCGATATTGATTGTTATAGTAACCCTGGTCTATAATAAACTCCGGACGGAAACGATATCCGACTTCCTTCTCGAACTGTTCCAGAATATACGGGGAAACCGATGCGGAATAACCATACCAGTCCACGTACTTCTCCCGCCTTAATTCGTCAAATATCAGTGTAAACTGATGGAAGAAAGTTGTATAGCGGATTACGTCCACATAAGGATGCTCTTCCACAAAACGCCGCAGCCTTTGCATGGTATGCTCTCTTGTCTTTGGCTGGCGCACATCAAAAGTGATCTGGTGTTCAAAATCACTCCAGTCATTGATCACTGCATTGTACATATGCACCGGATCCCAGATCAGATAAGCCAAAAAACTCACCGTATATTCGTGCCAGGCCTTGGGATCTGGCAGAACAACACAACCGCTCTCCTCTTCATAGAACCATTCTTCCGGGTCCACAGGCGTCCCCAGTGTCCTGTCCATCACTTCCCACCAGCGCTTCCTGTCATTCCTGGTGTTTACGGCCAACAATTCACGGCTGATACCTGCCATGAGCGGAATCCGCAAAGGTTCCTCTTTTGCCGTATAAAACCCTGTCATAATATAGCATTGCTGCACCTCATCCGGATTAGACTTAGCCCAGGCATTATCCTTCCTGGTCGTATAATAGGTGGAATACACCTTGGCATTCACCCCTTTTAGTGCCTCCGGATAATCTGTCCCATCACAATCACGGATAGCATCCGCTCCCCACCGTTTTAACAATTCCAAAGTCTCCGGTACCACGTCCACATCTGTGGGGATCGTAACCCGTCCGCTCTTCTCAATCTTCTCGCTCATCTACAATACCTCGGTAATTTTATTTCATACTCTATAGATTCCTTTGCCGCCGAACATATGATGCATAGCCTATCGCCGGCTTTTGGGATCCTCATATGGCTTATTATAAATCATGATAGCTGCCAAAAGGAAAACCAGGCCTACAATCATCAGGAACAGTCCCATCAGATCACCCGTCATTTTCCAACCTCCAACGACCAAGCACATGCCAACTACAAAAAACATTGCAATAAACCATACCCGTAAACCCACATGCTCTTTCCAGAATTTCATATTCTCACCTTACCCTTTCAGACCACCCAGTGTCATACCCTGTGTCAACTTCTTCTGTACACAAATGTAGAGAATCAGTGTTGGCAGCATTACCAGAACCAGACCTGCATAAAGCTGACCATACTGAGCTGCTGACTGCTGTGCCTGCGTCAACTGCATCAATCCTACGGGCAATGTCTTTCCACCCTTTGGATCTGATAACAACGTCATCGCTATAATATACTCATTCCAGAAGGACAGGAAGTTAAATAAGATCACAGTGATAATAGAAGGCTGTGCCATAGGGAAAATAATCTTCAACATGGTCCTGCCGTAACCGGCCCCGTCAATATATGCCGCTTCCTCATAATCATGCGCCAACGTAGCAAAATACCCTGACAAAAGATAAACGGTAAACGGAAGCGCCGTAGACGCATAGACCACTGCCAGCACAAAGATATTATTGAGCAGGAATCCATCCCCTATGAGACCGCGCAAGAACTTGTCTCCATCTACTAACATCAGGAAAATGGGAACTACAATATAGTTAACATTAATAAACAAACCGCCCATAAATGCCGCATTCAAAAACTTACGTCCCCGGAATTCAAAGCGGGACAGTGCATAAGCTGCAGGTAAAGCCACCACCAGAAGAATAACCAGCGCCAACGCTGTTACCAGTACAGAATTCAGCATATATTCGCCCATTCTGGCCTTTCCCCAGGCATCGGCAAAGTTCTGAACATACAACCCGGCCGGCAAAGCCCACGGGTTCCCATAAAACTCGCTGTTTTCTTTCACAGACGCCATAAACACCCAGGCCACTGGTATAATAATGGTCACAGCCAAAGTAATCAAAGCCACATAGATAAACGCCATATACAGCCGATCGGCCGACGTCTTTTTTGTCCGTTCCATAGACTGCCCTCCTTAAAATTCCAACGGTTCCCGTTTGGTAACCACATTGACCAACGCCGATAATCCAAAAGAAAAAACGAACACCAGTGCACCGATAGCCATTCCATAGCCATAAGAAGAATTGGTATAAGCCTGCTTATACATATAGGACAGCGCAACTTCGGATGCCCCGTTAGGCCCGCCGGAGGTCATAGCTTTTACAAACAGAAACGCCATATTAATCGTACTGATAATAAAGAATGTCAGCGTTGTACGGATGTTGGTCCAGATCAGCGGTAATGTAATCTGGAAGAACTGCGTAACCCGGCCGGCGCCATCCAGTCCTGCACTCTCGTACAAGCTCTGCGGCACACTGGCCATGGAAGCCATGTACATAACCATATAATAACCGATCGCCTGCCATACCATAGCAATGATCAGACTGACCATTACCATGTTCTCTCCCTTCCACAAAACCTGCACGGTCTTACCGCTAAACAGAGACAGAAGGCTGTTTAAAGTACCATTGTTCGTATCATAAATAGCACTAAAGATTGCTGAAATTACCACCACTGACAAAATATTGGGAATATAAAATATGATCCGCAGGAAATTCTGTCCCTTGATCTTCTCACGCGTCAAGATAGCGGCAAACACCAGAGCAAAAGCAAAAGTTACAATGGTCACTACCACAATCAGAAGAATAGTATTCTGCATAGAGCGGATAAAGTTTGTATCTTTCATCAAACGGGTAAAGTTTTCCATTCCGACAAAGTCTTCCGTAGTAGAATAAGCACTACGCTGGAACAAAGACATTCTGAAAACATTTATCGTTGGAATAATCATAAAAACAGTAAACAATATTACTGCGGGCGCCACACAAAGAAAGATAAATCCATTGCGGCCGGAACGTTTCTTCATACGTCAGAACTCCTTTCCTGGCATTCCATGTCTTCGGACACTCTTTCCTCCCTCAGAGCATTTCATGCTTCTAAAAAAACGGCGGTAAGCAGCCCGCCACCGCCGTTTCTTTATTCACTTTTACAACCTTGTTACCATTTCAGATTACTGGATCAGATTAGCACGCATCTGGTCATTCGCTGCCTTAATGCCATCAACCCACTCCTGCTCTGTCATATTGCCGGATACCAGAGAGTTTACCGGATCAAACCATACTTCACGGTTGCTTACGCCTACCGTAGCGCTGTCATAAGCTGCGAAATTACCCATAGCCGCCTTAGCGCCTTTGTCATAGATGGAATAGAACATCTGGTTATCGCCTTCCAGTTTCTCAGCAATGTTCAGTACCGGCTGAATAGCGCCTGCGCCTGCAAAGATTTCACATGCAGTGTCGCTGTACAAGAATGCAACAAACTGTTTTGCCTCGTCCTGATGCTGTGCACCGCCGGGAATCCATGCCTGCTCAAACCAGGTATAGCTATAGCCGTCGCCGCCAGCCGTTACAGCCGGAAGAGCCGTCATTCCCCACTGGAACCCGTCAGCTCTGGGAGCTTCCGCCATCTCGCCTACGATCCAAGTACCATTGGGCATGAATAACGCTTTATTGTCCAGAACCAACTGCTGATTCTTTGTGAAGTCCTGATCGTTTGCCTGTGCCGGAGTGGTCTTTTCTGTATAGCTTGCCAGCTTCGTTACGATTTCAAAACAAGTCTTTGCTTCCTCAGTATCCCAAACACCTTCTGCATAGTTGGTAGCCTGATCAAAGAAATCAGCGCCGCCTACGGAATACATAAGAGCATAGAAGAATGCATCAAAGTAACCCGTTGTAGGATAAGTAAACAGAGCGATTCCCTCTGCTGCAGCCTCATCGCCAAGCACCCACATCTCATCCCAAGTAGTCGGAACTTCCCAGCCTTTCTCCTCGAACAGGCCGGCATTGTAAAACAGACCGCAAGGAGAATAGAACATCGGTGCCAGATAAGTCTTACCGTCGCCATAAGGGTTGGTCAGACTGGTCTCTGTGAAACCACCTGCAATCTTATCTCCTACCTTAGCGGACTCGCCAGGTACTGTCATGGACAGAACATCTGTGATATCAACAATATTCTGATCCTTAATGAAGGTCTCTGTCAGAGCCTTCTCACGTCCTGTCGCAAGATGAATCACATCGGGGAAATCTCCCGCCTGCATGGACGGTCCGATCACATCCTCCAGATTCTTGTCGGTGATCAACTCTACGTTGATACCTGTCTGCTCTGTAAATGCGGCACAGACATCCTGCCACATCTGACTGCCATAAGCAGTCTCAATCGCTGCAACGGTGATGGTCGCTCCCTCTGCAGGTGCCTCCTCTGGTGCTTCTTCCGGCGTTTCTTCCGGTGCTTCGGCCTTCACTTCTTCCTTTTCTTCTGCTGCGGAAGGAGCCTCTGCTGCAGGTGCCTGTTCATTGCCGCCACAGCCAGCCAGTGTGGTCGCCGTCAAGGCACCCACTAAAAGCATGCTTAATACCTTTTTCATAACTCTTTCTACCTCCTGATTAATATGTAGTTAACGGAGTATCACTGCTTCTACTCGTAACTGTTTTTAGTATAACAATTTCTCTTCTTCTTTCCATCCCCCTTTCTTGCTCTTTTTTTTATATATCTTGCTCTTTTTGGACTTTTTTATCAATTTCATTCTAAATTTCCCCAAATATATATGCATATTGACAAATAATACCCTTCTGTTTTTGTCTTATTTCAGCATTTTACTTCTCAATCTAAATATTCCCACCATATTTATGTAGCACATTTCTTGTTTTTCATACCAAAACCTTTTATAATTAACTTAATTTTTGAAGGGAGGATTTCCTGATCTATGAGTACCAGCCATTATGTGATCGACCCTTTGGCCGTCAATCCTGTAGACCGATCTGTCACGAAACTGCGTTATGTGAGCGTCACCCGCTACAGCCCCGAATGGCGCTCCATCTTTCATACTCACCCCTGTGCCGAGGTATTCTATGTTACGGGCGGTTCCGGCTACCTGCTGCTTGCAGGCACATCTGTACCTATTGGCGTCAACGATGTACTGATCGTGAATTCCAGTACTGAGCATACAGAAAGAAGCTCAGAAGACGATCCGCTGGAATACATCGTCATGGGCGTGGACGGACTGGAAGTCATTGCCGGGGACGATGGGGGGGATGGATACTCTATCATCCATTTTCAGACTGACGGCGAACAGATACTGTTCTACCTTCGCTGCCTGTTAAAGGAGATTGAAACCAAACTTCCCGGCTACAACACCGTCTGCCAGGATCTTCTGGAGGTGGTTCTGCTTCTATTAATGCGGAGCAGTAAATTTACCGTTACTTTCATCCCCGCCGCCCATAAGTCCAGCAAGGAATGCGCTGTTGTACGCCGCTATATTGAAAATAACTTTAAGGAAAACCTGACATTAGACAACCTGGCTGCCGTTGCCCATGTAAGTAAATATTATCTGTCACACGCCTTCAGCCGGGAATACGGTACCTCTCCCATCAATTATCTGTTATTATGCAGAGTTCAGGAGAGCATGCACCTTTTGGCAGAAACAAGCCTGTCGCTGTCTCAAATTGCAGAAATGCTGGGGTTTTCCTCACCCAGCTATTTTTCACAGAGCTTCCGCCGTATACAGGGTATGAGTCCCATGGCATACCGAAATCAGATCCGGAACTCAGACAACGCTTCCGTTGCCAATGGCAGCACGGATTTACAGGAAAACTCAAGTGCGGCCGGTGCGGTGCTGAGTATGCAGCCCGATATGCTTCTGTAGGTAGTTAAGCCTCAGAAATGGAATTTTCTGAGGCTTTAGCTTTTGTAGCGTTTCTAAAGCCCCCGTAACGCCTTTGCTACCATAAAACTCCACTTATGCGGCAGCATTTTCAGATAAACATCTATGTGGTTTTTATCATTGATTACCATCTTATCAAGTATCTGGGTATAGTATTCGTCCTCGTACTGAATACCGTTAATCAACTCGTCAATGGCGTTCTTTATATCTTCCATCAATTCCTGATGTTTGAGTCCCATTGTTTGCTGTTGCTCAATTCCATCTGCCCTAGACTTTAGCCTTTCAATATCCTCGTCATACTTGGCTCTTAGAGCAGTAAATTCGATTTTGTCTATGTCGCCGCTTGTGTAAAGGTCTATAAGACTTGTACGCTTTTTATTAGCTTCTTCGATTTTCTCCGATAAGGCACTCGTACTTGTTCCTGTTAGATCTGTCCGCAAACATAATTCAATCGTCTTGGTGAGATTATCGACAACTTGCTGGCGGTTGATTTTCAGCTCCCTGCAAACAAGATACAACAAATAAATCGCATCTTCATTGCGGATACTCTCACCAGAGCAGCCCACTTGTCTGCCCGCCTTGTCGATATGCTGGCTACCGTGGTTTGCCGCTTCATAGCAACGCCACGCCTTGTATCTGCTCCCGTCTTTGCGGGTCTTATATCGGGCGACATAACTTGCTCCGCATCTGCCGCATTTGATTTTCCCCGAAAACGGATAGCGGCTGCTGTGTTTTGCCTTGCCCTCCTGCGAAAGCGATTTTGTATCCAAAATGCGGTTTGCCTTATCGAAAAGCTCACGAGAGATAATCGGCGCATGGTGGTCTTTGAGAATGACAAATTCCTCCTGTCCTCGGTTGTATTTCTTCTCATGGGATAGGAAGTCTGGCGTATAGGTTTTCTTCTGTACCAAATCGCCGCAGTATTTTTCGTTGCGGATAACGCGGAGAATGACGGTGTTTTGCCATTCCTTCACACGCATAGGCTCAATGCCTTCCTCCCGAAGCTCACGGGCAATAACATGAGTACCTTTTCCCTCGTACACAAACTTGTGGAAGATAAGGCGGACGATTTTTGCTCCCTCCTCGTTGATAGTCATTTTTCCGTCCTTTACATCGTAACCAAGCATACTGCGTCCGAACACAACGCCTTGCTCCATCTGACGTTTCTGTCCCCATTTCACACGCTCGGAAGTCTTACGGCTTTCCTCCTGTGCGATAGAGGACATAATGGCAAGGCGAAGCTCTGCATCGCTGTCTAAGGTGTTGATGTTGTCGTTTAGAAAGATAACGCCGACACCGTGCTCTTTGAGGTCACGGGTATAGAATATACTATCAAGGGTATTTCTCGCAAAACGGGAAATCTCCTTTGTAATAATCAAATCAAAATCGCCGTTTTTAGCACACCCAATCATGCGGTTAAATTCTTTTCGTTTTTTCGTGTTTGTGCCAGAGATGCCCCCATCGGCAAATATGGCATAAAGCTCCCAATCGGGATTACGCTCAATATACTGGCGGAAATACCGCTGTTGACTTTCAAAAGAATTGGCTTGGTCTTCATTATCCGTGGAAACACGGCAATAGGCTGCAACTCTTTTTTTCGTTTCCTGCATTTTTCTCTCTTGGTTTAAGAGTTCATATCGTAATGTTGGCATAAAACCTTTCCTTTCCCGACAATGACTTGCCGTAGTTTAGGTATAATGACTGTTTGCTTGTATGTCGAATGTGCAAATAATTAAATTGCACATCTCTATATGTAAAGAGCCGAGCGGTTAGGCCTGGCTGCGGTTTTTCTGACGGTATTGTTTTTCTATTTCCTCGATACAGCAGCTATATTGCGAATGGGTCAAAAGCTCCCTCTTTTCCAAAGAAGCAAGTATTGACCTTTGAAGATGCAGATAAAACGCTGTGTATGCCTGTTCGGTAATTTGCGGAGCAGGCTCTCCGACATAAATAAACTCACGACATTTCAATCATCAACACCACCTCGCCATAATGTATTCATAAGGGTTTGTACGATATAACAGAGGGGTTAGTCCTTTTTTGAAAACGCAATACTTTTGCATACTTCAAAAGTCAGCATAGTAAAGCGCACACGATTGAAGTAGACAATGGTGTGGTTTCCCATAGAAAAAGAGCTTGTTTAACTCCATTTAGATAAGCCAAGGGCACTTGACTTGTCCACATAAGGCATGATTTGGAACATTTCTGAGCACAAGGTGGGTACAGAAGAACTGGCACACCTGGAAATGGTTGCTACCATCGTGCACCAGTTGACGAAAAATCTGTCCATGGAAGAAATAGAGGCCAGTGGATTCCGCAACTATTATGTGGATCACACAATCGGTATCTGGCCGCAGGCGGCAGGCGGTGTTCCCTTTAATGCCTGCGAGTTCCAGTCCAAAGGCGATATCATTACGGATCTGATGGAGGATATGGCGGCAGAGCAAAAAGCCCGTACAACGTACGACAACATTCTGCGTCTGGTGCATGATCCTGATGTCTGTGAACCCATCAAATTCCTTCGTATGCGTGAAGTCGTGCATTTCCAGAGATTCGGTGAAGCACTGCGCATCGTACAAGATCGCCTGAACGAAAAGAACTTCTACGCATTCAACCCGGGATTTGACTGCTGTGAAGGAAATGTGAAATAAATTTCGGCTTTTGACATGAAATAAAAAGGGTGATCCCATGATACGAGATGTGTCATGGGATTACTCTTTTACTCTTTGTATATTTCCTATAAATGACTGACTATGATACCCTCCGTCTGGTCACCGCTGACTGCATAGCACACATCATTCAGGCAAAAGCCGGCGCCACGGAATCTGTCATAGCTGCCATACAGGTAAATACGATACGAATATCAGACCCTAATCGTTTCAATAATATTCTGCTTTTTGAGCGCGGCCGCCGAAATCCGCACAGTGCCCCACATAACGATAACGGAAATCACAATCGTGACCAAAATTGCCATCCACGGCATATGGAAGGAAATCGGAAACAGCTTCTTTACACAGTGCGCCATAATGAAAACGATACCCATACCGAGCGGCAAGCCGACAATCAACGCTTTGCCAGCGCATAGAATACTTTCTATATTGAGCATCTTCTGTATCGAGTCCGGTGTCATGCCGACGCTCTGCAAAACCGCAAGTTCCCTCGCCCTCAGTTTAATCTGAAAGCTGACGGTGCTTATGACATTCAGCACACCGATCAGCCCAAGCAGAAAAACGAAGGCATAGAGGAAAAACGTTGCAAGAACAATTGCGATATTCATAATTTTTACAAAATCATGCGTGCCGTACACCCTGCTTGTAAACCCCGCTTCGTCATATTCCATGCCGTGCTGCGGAAAATAACCTTCCAATACGCTCCTTGCATACTCCATAAACCCTTCCTCATCCTCCGGATTCGCCATCCAGTTATAGCCGCGTACCGACATTCCCGCAGAGGGAACGACGAGACGGATGGGATTTGTATTCGGATACATCAAAGTTCCGGGGATTTCCAATGTTTCCAACACACCGTCAATCGTAATCTCTTCCGAACTGCCGTCAGCCGTTTCCAGTTTCAACGTGGACGTTGTCAACGAAACAGGGGCAATATGCCGCTCTGTTCCGTTGTCATTATATTTATAATCGTTAAGCAGTATCACTCCGCCATACGCCGTTCCTGCCTGTTCGCACAGTTCTCCGTAGTGTCTGTCATCCAGAATGATCCGTTCCACTTCCAAAATAATCTCCGGTTGTTCCTCCCCATATTCCGCCGCCAAAACCTGCCGCATTTCCTCCGTGATATCCCGCGCGGCAAGGCGGGCTACATAGGTGGAATAATCCTGCCCGCTTCCGTAAACATCCGTTTCATCATATTCCATAAGCTGCTGCGTAATCTCTTCCGCCGTATGCGCGTCAATCGGATATGCACACTCCTGCTGTCTTCGTCCTGTTTTTGGATGGATGGTATTCTTAAACTTTGCCGTATAATCCGCGATGACGGTATATCCTTGATCCGTATAGATATAATTTTGTATGTCTGCCGCAATTTCCTGCAGACCGCTCATCGTGATAAACAGCATGATACTGATGGAAAACGCTGTCACCGCTGAGTGCATCCTTTTACGGTTGGACGACACGTTTTTGCGCGCCATCTGGTATTCGATATTTCTTCTGGCATCCACAGTAATTTTGGTACGTTTGTACCCTGACGTGTCTGTTTCACCGCCGTTTCTCAGACAGTCCAGCGCAGAAATACGCATCGCCTTCCGTGCCGGAAGCATAGCCGCAAACAGAACCGTTCCCAGAGAAATGATGACCGAAGTAACAAGCGCAGTCAATGAAAACGTAAAGGAAAGGCTGAAGTTTACCCGCTTCATCATGGAACGCACCAGCACATTCAACTCATCCATATAGAGGTTCACCACCCCTATGCCGATAAAACTGAACCCATACCCCAAAAGAATGCCGAACGGAATCGCTGCAATACAAAGCAAGATGCACTCATACATGATCGTTTTATAAATCTGTTTTTTCGTAGCACCGACACATTTTAATGTACCAAACTGCGCCATCCGCTCGTTCGCACTCATGCGAAACGCGTTGGAAATAACGATGACGGACATCGACGCAATCAGCGCCGCCAGAAATACGGCGGGAACGAGCAGCATCATCATATAGGCGCCGCCATACAAGCCGTAGCCCTCGCCGAGAAAACCCGCAAGCATCGCATTGCCGCTTGCCACAAAATTGACGACCGCCGAAAGAAGCGCGGCGGACAGCGCGATTGCCGAGGCGGTAATCGCTGTTCTGCTCTTCTTTCTCTTTAATTGATTAAAGGCAAATGAGCATAAAATATTCATACGCGCATCACCTCGTCTCTGATGATCCGTCCATCACTGATAGTAAGTATTCTATCCGCCAGCAGAGCGATCTTCTCGTCGTGGGTAATCAGAATCAGCGTCTGGTTTTCCCTGCGGTTTGCCGCCGTAAGAAGTTCCGTAATTCTCCTGCCCGCTTTGCTGTCAAGGTTCCCTGTCGGCTCGTCAGCCAGAATAAACGTCGGGGCGTTGATAAGCGCCCTTCCCACGGAAACGCGTTGCTGCTGGCCGCCGGAGAGTTCTCCCGGAAGATGATCCCTGCGATCCGATAAATCAGTCATTTTCAAAATCTCTGCCAGCTTCTGTGCATCGGGCTTTCGATTATCTAACAGACAGGGAAGCATGATATTCTCAACTACTGTTAAATTCGGGATCAGATTATAAAATTGATAGACAATGCCGATATTTCTGCGCCTGAAAATTGCCAGAGCGCTCTCATCCATATCGAAGATGCGCCTGCCATCGACAATAACATCTCCCGATGTGGGGCGGTCTATGCCTCCTATCAAATTCATAAGCGTAGATTTCCCCGAGCCCGACGCTCCCACAATGGCGACAAACTCACCTTTTTTCACCTGAAAACTGACATGATCCAGAGCAGTTACCCGATTATCGCCGCTTCCATATATCTTTGTCAGTTCGTTTACTTCCAAAATCTCCATATGACACCCCTTTTCTTATTTTACATCGTTTCTTATAGTTATAAATAAGAAAAGTGACTCCCCGGTGACTATTTGTAAAATTTCATAAAAAATGTAGCGCCGACTCCGTTCCCGCCAGGCGAAACCTCAATATCTCCGTTTTGCGCACGCATGACGGAAAGCGCAAGCGGCAGCCCTATCCCATAACCGTTTTCCTTCTGCGACCCTTCAAATCTGCGAAACAGTCCGGCGATTTGTTCCTTTTTCAAGCCCTCTCCAGCGTCCGTAATAGATATCCAGTCATAGAGCGGATTTTGTCCGCTGTCCATTAAAATTTCGCTGTTATCACCGGAACATTCAGAAGCATTTTTCAAAAGATTAATCATCGCTTCCATAGTCCACTTTTTATCACAGGATAAAGATATATCATGCAAAAGACGTATATGCTGGTTCCTGATATCCAGAATAATGTCCAGGGACTTAAGCGCCTCTCCCAGCAAATGGCTGACCATTGTCTCCTGCGCGTGAAAGTTCACGACGGAGGAATCCAGCTTAGCCATCTTTAAAAGTGCAGAAATAAGCCACTCCATATGACGGACTTCCCTTTTTATGCCGAGAAGGAAATCCCGCTGCGTCTCTTCGGGCGCGTCAATCATTAACTCCTCCATGAGAAGAATCGAGGAAACCGGTGTCTTTAACTGATGGGATATATCAGACAGATATTCCGCCAGACGCTCTTTCTCTTCTTCCAAAACATTTCTCTGTTCTTGTCCGGCGTGTGTTAACATATAAATATCGTTTTTCAAAATACTGAACGCGCCTTCCCTGTTATCGCGCGGATCGAAGGGCTGTCCATCAAGCGCTGCACGAATCCCCTCGGAAAGTGATAAAAGTTCTTTTTTACTAACCCACACGATACCCAATCCCCCTGACAGTTGTAATAGAAACCGCATCTCCCAGTTTTTCACGCAGTCTCTTGACATATACGGTCAGCGTATTATCCTCCACAAAGTTGCCGCTTATATCCCAAATGCGCTCCAGAATCTGTTCCCTCTTTAAAAGAATGGACTGATTCTGCGCAAAAATAAGCAAAAGCCGGTACTCCAGCGCCGTCAGACTGATTTCCTGCCCTTCTATACGGACCTTTCCCGCGTCGACGTCAATTACCGCCTTGCCGATCTTCAAGATTTCACTGCCGCTGTTTTCATGCAGCGCCTTTTTGATCCGCGAAAGCAGCTCACGCATGCGAAACGGCTTGGTGATGTAATCGGCGGCACCGTCATCTAACGATTTTACAATTTCATCCTCGTCGTCCACGACGGTTACATACAGTATCGGAATGTAACCGGATTTTAACCGTGATGCAATTTCTTTGCCGGAACCATCGGGAAGCTGCATATCGAGAAGCGCAAGATCAAAAACAGATACTGCCGTTTCTCGCAGCGCATCGGCAATATTTCTGCAATGTGTCGTGCGGTATCCTTCTTTTTCCAAAGCATATGTGAGCGCCGACGAAATAGATGCGTCATCTTCCACTACCAAAATATGTTTCATTTTTCACCAATCCCTTCCATTTCCCCTGCGCAATTTCCCGCAGTTTCCCGATTTCAACTATCCCGCAAAAGCGCAGAAAGGCATAACCGTAATCTGCGTCACCATGTTGTCCTCCGCCGAAAACCAGATACTGATATTGCCGAAGCCATCCCCCGTAATGAGACAATTCTCCACTTCCCCGTAGGGAGACGCGTAAAATCCATAGGCATTTAACTTTTTCCACGCATCATCTACGCCGATACCGGGATAAATGCTGAAAATCGTCACATCCCCCACTTTCTCGCCGGAATAGGAAAGATCGCCCGCATCAAGCGCCGTGAAGGAAAAGACTTCTCTCCCGTCGACCAGCCCAACCGTGTGCTCCTCAAAATTCGGTTCTGGCTGTTCCAGTTCAACACCATATTTTTCCGCGAGCAGGGTCTGTGCTGCATTGAGAAAATAATCCTCACTTAGAATCAACAATCCTAAATCGTCCGCCGTATCGGTCCGTTCTCTGCCCGCTTCTTCCGCTTTCAGTCTCAGATAGGCCGGCACAAAATCTGCATAGGATTCATATTCCAAAGACTGATAGGGAACAGAAATCTCTTGTGCGCCATCCATCATTCCATCGTACCATTTTTCAAAGTCTGCCTGATTATATTTGTAGTTTTCGTATTCGTAGGATGGTTCCGCACCCTCCGAAATGTTGAACAAAGTCCCGTCCTCATCCGTATCCAACTCCTCTGGGAAAGGCTGATCCTCATATATGTCGGAAATTCCCTTATCCCAGGTATGCACATAGGCAATCTGCTTATAGGAATCGCTCTCCGTTTCATATTGATAAAGCGCAAAGGGCCAGAACTCTCCGTGCGTATGGTTGTGGGAAGCCTCCGCTTTAATCAAACCATTGTCATAATAGGTAAGCATCGGCCATTCCGTAAGCTCGCGTTTTAATTCACCGACAACTGGATCGTAATCATAGATAATTTCCATCATGCCTGCCATACTTGCATTGGCATAGCAAACGATCAATTCCTCCCTGCCGTCCCCGTCAATATCCGCCACCGCAAAACGATTATCGCTCATCTTCCCAAACCCGTTTTCCAAAGAGGACGTGTCCAACTCTCCATCTGGAAGCTGCCATGCCGCCGTGATCTGAGATAGAATGCCGCCGTAGTAATGTCTGACCTGCGCCGCATACATAGCCTGTACATTCTCTGTATCTGCTTCGTCAGCATTTCCCGTGTCTGTGCTGTCAGGTACACCTGTTTCCTCCGCTTCGGGAGTTTCAGTTCCCTCAACAAACACGTTCCCGACCTGTCCATCAGACTGTTCTATCGGCTCAATATTGCGCTGTTCTGACCCAGCCTCTTTCCCGCCGCAGCCAGCTAATAGTGTACTGGCCGCACACAATAAAGCAATACCCTGTTTCAGAGAACTTCCCTTTTCCTTTTTCACGTTTATATACCTCCGTCTCTTTATATGATCCGCCTGTACAGCTTAACCGAATCTTATTTTAGTTTCATAAGCTGTCATTCCTCGCAGCCTGCGTCTATTGTATGAAAGCCACAAAAGCTGTCAGCCCTGGCAGCCTCAAAAGAATTACGTAGTAATTCTTAGGACGCAGAGTGCTGACTCTGGGTCTATTGTATCATCAATTCCTACACAAAGCAGCCCTGAAAAAGAAACTATCTCTGAAAATCGTACAAAATCGTCTTCGTCTGAATGAAAAGAACTTCCTGCCCTATTTTTCATAAAATCTTGTCAAAATATATGTATGACAGACTGATCTTCTTACATACTCTTAAAAATCCAAAACATCCTCAGTCCCTGATAAACACTGCCCTTCCAGCCCACTTACGTAAATTACTAATTTCAATAAATCACCATAGATACCCCGCCCGTGATAAAATGTCCGTGCCTTCACCGATCACTACATCCGCAGAGCCGAATCCCTGCACATGCCCGGCGCCTTCCTCTCTCAGATAACAAGCCACAGGTACCTGCAGTGCAGGCGTCTGTGGCTTACCTTAAACATTCCTATACTATTTTATCTTAATCCTTATAAACCAGCGCAAATGCATAAAAGCTGTCTGTCTCAAACGTAATGGTCTCCGCCGCAGAATCCAGGTCATTAAGCACGATGGGCTGTCCGCTTTGCGTAACGCAGATCATTTTGTACGCTCTGCCCTCCGCCCGTAATTGCTGTGGAATCTGCAGTGTAATGCGTACTTTACCATCCATCTTATATACCTGTCTGCCGGAAGGCATGATGTTGTATGTCCTTCCAATCTTCCAGCCTTCTAATACGGCCTCGAACACATCGAAACACTGTTTTCCCTGCATAGCATTAGAGATTGTTACGGGATAGGTATTCCCTTCGGCAGCCGTATACACCGGCCTGTCCTTTCCAAACACTTCATATCGTTTGATCTCATCCGGCGTGGACGGTTTCCATACCTCTGCTTCGGGAGCGGAAACTTCTTCGCTATTTTCTTCTTCCGTCTTTGTCACTTTGGTAACTTTATCCTCTTTGCGGGATTTTTTCTTATCTCCATCGTCCCTTTTATCGATCAGTTCCTCGCCATCCGTCCAGTCGCTGTCCTTATATCTCGTGATGTCTCTGCTGAGTGTCTGCACTCTTATAAAATACTGGCGCCCACTGGTCAATACTTCATCAAAGGTTTCTATCGCATTAATGGATTCATAATTGTTTCCCCATTGAGCGATCTCCTCATCATCCGATGTAAACACCACATAATTGAATCCATAATCTGTTTCTAATGTATATTGGCTGCCCTCCGGAAGGGTGCAGGACACAATTCCGTCCGATACACTGATATTCGGTATGGGAAGTTGTTCGGCAGGCTCTGTATATGTAAAACTATCACTATAATCGGTCCAGTCAGACTCCTGATAACCATTTGCCACTGCCATTACCCGAAACCTATATGTCCCGGAACCGCCTGCCGCAACCAGATGATAAAGATCAAGCGTCACCACCTCATCTTTCCCACGGGCGTCGTAATAGTCATTCCATATCTGACTAAAGTCACTGTCTTCTTTTGATACTTCAATTCTAAAAAAAGCATACTCGTTGGGATTGGTAAAAGAACCCTGTCCATTACTTGTCCAGCGCAGATCTGTCGCCTTTTCAAGCTGTTCGCTCTCGCTTTCTGCAGATGTATCAGACAATGTTGTGTCTTCTTCTTTGCCGTCAATTTCTTCCGCTGCTTTTGTCTCTTTCTCTTCTTTCTTTTCTTCTGTATCTTCTTCCCTTTTCTCCTCTTCTTTCTTACCCTCTGTCTCCTTTTCTTCCTGCTTACCCTCTGGGCCTGCCTCCTCCTTCTTTCCTTCCGGGTCCGCCTCTTCCTTCTTCTCTTCTGTGCCTTCTGTTTTCTTCTCTGCTGTGTTCTCAGTCAACCGAGTCTCTTCCTTCTCCTGTGCCCGCACCAACGAAGCCCCTTCACCACTCTGGCACAGCATCAATATAGCCGTTCCTAAGATTAAGGTCAACCTTTTTAATCGATTTTTCATTATTTTCTCCTTCCAGACTCAAAAGTCATGTATTTGCGGCAGGTAACATGAATCCTCCGCCTCTTATTACTCTGCTATCATACAATATCCATTCAGACTTTTGGTCTACCGTCAGGAGATATTTTATGAATTAATTAGAATACCAGGGGCTGTAATATTCTTCCGGCACTGGGTCTGGCATGGGGCTGCACTGGAATTCATTGGGTCTGGAGGTCAGCACCCGAACTGTGAATCGGTAGGAACCTTCCCGGTCTGAAAGGAATTCTTTTCGGATCCGTATGCCACCATTGCCCCTTTCCTCAATCCACTCTTTTGTCCAGGTATTATTCATGACGTAATTTCCGTCCTGATCGTATACCCATACATCAAAGTGATCTTTATCCTCATACTCGTCAAGGTTGCCCCATGTAGCCCAGTAGGTTCTTTCCGATACGCCGTCCCCCTCTTCCTCTACAATCTTCCATGCTAAATCTGTGGGGACAGGAAGCGTCGGTGCATTGTCGCCCGTATATTCAAAAGCGTCTGATACCGCATAAGGACTATCGGCATATTGTATTCCATCTCCTACCGCACTTACCGCAATATAATAAAATCCGTTTTCCTCAAAATAGGAGGAAAAGTTCATATCAAACCACTCAGGCTGTGTATTATCGCCCCGCATATCCCCCTCGACACACCAGTCTTCTTCATCGGGCTTTGGGGCTTTGGCCGTATCTCTTCTGTATAATTTCCAATAGTAACACACGCCGTCCCCATGACCCGACTCCGGCACATTTCCCCACAGCATCGTCCCGGTATCCCCGTCCCAATGCGGATCTTTCGGCGCCTGCAGTACTGTCAGTTTCGTGCTTTCATCGTTTCCGCCGCCGAAAACACCTGCCTTATAGAATGCCATGCCTGACATCAGGACCAAAACAGCACAGACTGCCGCCCAGCAATAAATCCTTTTTTGCCTCTTTCTTAAAAATGCATCCCGCACTTCCCTGACCGTCTGATATCTTTTGTTGGGATCCAAATCGCTACACTTATGGAGAATCTTCTTGTAGCGCGGTCTTTTGTAATCATCTCCCAAAATCCGCTCCAATGTGATCCCCAATGAATAAACATCTGTTCGTTCATCTGTCTGTGCAAATCCGTATTGTTCCGGTGCTGCATAGCCTCTGGTACCCAGAAGATGCGTATCCTGCTCCTGTTCCGTCTTCGGAATCCGCGCCGCGTCAAAATCGATTAGGCGGACATGTCCGTCATCAGCCATAATAAGATTGGAAGGTTTAATATCTCGGTGAATGATACCCTCTCCATGCAGATATTCCAGAACATCACATAATTCCCGGACAACACCAAGGAACTGTTTCTCCGATAGTGCCGTGCTTCCAAGCGCCTTGCCCGCAATATATTCTTCTATGACTGTTGTTGACTCCCCATCCAGGACAGCTTCATACACTTTGGGCAGATTCGGATGGCTAATCGACTGTAACTGCGTATAAATCGGATACTGCCCCTTTAATACTTTTCGGACAAACCGTTCTTTTCCCGACTTATCTTGTACAAGATGTATCGTGCCCCTGTCGCTCTGTTTCAGTAAACTTATCTCTTTGTACTCCATCTTTCCCAGTTTCCTTTCGGTATAATATATCTTTTTATCATCTCACATAGTTGTGTTCAAATTCTTTCCTAAAGAAGTTGTCACCTTCTGACAAAACAGCTATAATAAGTAAAAAAGAAAGGCAAAACAGAACATGAACTATAAGTCAACCGCTGAATTAAATCATGAGATCAAAATCGTAACGGACATCGAAGATTATCTTGTGTCAAACAAAAATCAGTTTGTAAATGTCAGTCTCTCAGAACATCTCCACACGCTGCTCACCCAAAAAGGACTCTGCAGAGCAGATGTGATACGCGGTTCACTCCTCGGCAGAGCCTATGTCTACAGGATTTTTGCCGGTCAAAAAGTACCTTCTCGTGATAAACTGATTGCCCTGGCTTTCGGCATGAATTTATCTGATGAAGAAACACAGAAAATGCTAAAGCTTTCCTGCAACAGAGAATTATACGCAAGAGATGAACGCGATGCCCTGATCTTGTTCGCCCTGCAGCATAAAATGTCTATACTGGATGTAAACGGACTGCTGTTTGACCATCATTTTGCTGTGTTGGATACCGCAAAAGAGTAATCCTGCCAGTGACAATATCTTACAATAAATTTGCCTTTTTTGTGTCTACCAATGGTAGACATTTTGCTTTTACAGCTTTTAAACGTTTTGCAAAGACAACCTGCATTTATCATATCATGCTGCCATCCGTAAGGAAAGTATTAGATCGGAGAAAAACCATGCACACAGACAATAAACCTTCCAAAACCACTCTTTTGACAGAAGGCTGCATCTGGAAACAGATCACCGCTTTTGCCCTGCCGCTCTTTGTAGGCAATCTTTTCCAGCAGCTCTATAATACGGCGGATTCCCTGATTGTCGGGAATTTTCTTGGCAGCAACGCACTTGCCGCGGTTTCCTCTTCCGGAAATCTGATCTTCCTTATGGTTGGATTCTTTCAGGGCATCTCTGTGGGTGCCGGCGTGGTGATCGCCAGATATTTCGGCGCACGGGATTATACAGAAGTGAAAAAGGCCGTGCATACCACGGTGGCTTTCGGACTGGCCTCCGGTCTTTTTCTGACCGTATTCGGGACACTGCTCACCTCCCGGATTCTGATATGGATGGGAACGCCCGCAGATGTACTTCCTGAATCCACCGTTTATTTCAGGATTTATTTTATAGGTTCTTTGTCCTTTGTCATGTACAATGTCTTCGTGGGAATTTTGCAGTCCATCGGTGACAGCCGCAATCCGTTGATTTATTTAATCATTTCGTCTGTCATCAATGTGCTGCTAGATCTGTTATTTGTGGCTGTGTTGAGAATGGGCGTGGGTTCCGCCGCGGTTGCCACGATCCTTTCGCAGTTTCTCAGTGCCTTTTTATGTCTTTTCCGCCTCACGCGCAAAAGCCCGGAAGAATACCGGGTCTGTCTAAGCCACATCCGTTTCGATCTGCCCATGTTAAAGCAAATCATCGCCAACGGACTGCCGGCCGGCTTCCAGAACTCTATCATCGCCCTGGCGAATGTGGTGGTACAGTCCAACATTAATAAATTCGGTAAAATGGCCGTGGCCGGAAGCGGCGCCTATTCCAAAATAGAAGGTTTCGGTTTCCTGCCCATCACCTGTTTCGCCATGGCGCTTACCACTTTCATCAGCCAGAATCTCGGTGCCAGGCAGTACGACAGAGCCAAAAAGGGCGCCCGGTTCGGGATTCTGTGTTCTGTTATCATGGCAGAAATTGTGGGTATCTTTATTTACTTTACGATCCCTGCCCTGATCGCGGCCTTCAACCGTACTCCGGAAGTCATCGCCTACGGCACCACGCATGCGAGAATCACCACCCTTTTCTATTTCCTTCTCTCGTTCTCCCACTGCATTGCGGGTATCTTAAGAGGTGCCGGGAAAGCTGCCGTGCCTATGTTTACCATGCTCTGTTTCTGGTGCATCGTCAGAGTCAGCTACATCACCATCGCGGTGCACTTCCATCCGGTGATCAATGTCATCTTCTGGGCCTATCCGCTGACCTGGAGTTTAAGTTCTATTGTCTTTCTTATTTATTTCCTGAAAGCTGACTGGGTACACGGGTTCGAACACAACAAAAAGACACCGTAAAACAGTGTCTTTTTGTTTCTATTAGAGCAATCCCGCATCCGTTCAGACGGTAGATGCAATGATCTCCATCGTGCCTTGTAATTCCACCGTTCCATAGCCGCATGGCAGGATCAGGTGATCACCCTTTTGTATCATCTGTCCGCCAAGCAGTCCTTCCCCTTCTGTCACGCTCATGATCAGGAACGGGTATTCCTGTTCAAAGGAAACCTGACTGGTCACATCCAGCTTCCAGACTTTATAGTAGTCACAGGAAATCAACAGATTCATCTGATCCTTCGGCAGGTCTTTTGCCTGCATCACACTTTCTTTGGCAGACTTGGCCGGTACTGTGATCACATCAATACTCTGTGCCACATGGAGCTGCCTGGGCTTACCATCAGTGAGCCTGTCATAATCATAGACGCGATATGTAATATCGCTGTTCTGCTGTGTCTCCAACAGCATGATACCGCCTTTAATCGCATGTACGGTACCCGGATCGATCTGGATAAAATCTCCTTTGCTGACTGGAATCTCCCGGATAAACTCACTCCATCTTCCCTGACGGATCATATCCTCCAGTTCCTGTCTGTCCTTCGCGTGATGCCCGATCACCAGCGTAGAATCTTCTTCGCAATCCAGAATATACCAGCATTCCGTCTTACCGAAAGAGCCGTTCTCATGCACCTTGGCATAAGCGTCATCCGGGTGCACCTGAATACTCAGGTCTGCCTTCGCATCAATAATCTTGGTCAGAAGCGGGAACCGGTCAAACCCGGTCTCACCGAACAGTTCCGGATGTTTGTCCCATAATTGTGATAACGTGCATCCTTCGTAAATCCCTTCTCGGATCGTACAATCCCCATTGGGATGGGCGCTGACCGCCCAGCACTCTCCGGTATTGTCTCCCGGAATCTGATAAGGCCAGTCGCTTCCCAGACGGCTGCCGCCCCAGATCATCTGTTTGAATACCGGATTCAAGAATAAAATTGGTCTTTCTTGTTCATTGATTGATAACATAGCGCCATTCGTCTCCATTACTTTTTGATACCAGTAAGCCGAATCTTTTACGATTCGCTTCTGGGTCTTAAAATCCACATACACGATGCCAAACCGTTCATGATATCCTTTGTCCCATTCAAAATTGTCCAGAAACGTCCACAGGAAATATCCTCTTACATCAACACCGTCATCACTGGCTTTCTGTAAGGCAGAAAGATAAGAATCCAGGAATGTAATCCGGTTGGGATCATGTACTCTCCCGTCTTTTGACAGGATATCATGGCAGGACATGCCATTTTCCGTGATATAAAGGGGCAGTTGATATCTCTCGTAGAGGAATTTCACGCCCCAGTAGAGACATTGCGGAGTCACAGGCCATCCCGCCGCTGTTTTGGGAAATCCTGCCGGTCTGTCCACAAACTCCGGTGCTCCGTCTTTTCCTGCACGGATGATATAACCATTATAAATATTCTGTCCCATAAAGTCCAGTGGCTGTGAGATTAATTTCATATCTTCTTTCGTTATGTCCGGCAGGTATTGCGCAAACCTGGAAAGTCCTTCCTCTGGATACTTGCCCAGAAATACCGGATCCGAGAACCACGCCACATTCCACGTCCAGTCATCCATCGGGTTATAGAAGGAAAAAAGCACCTGTCTTGCCGCTTCTATATCCTCCGGTGTATCCGTTGCCGGATAGGCCATGCCGCATGTGGGCGCATATCCTACCTGGATCGGGCGGGATGCATATCTGCGCAGATTGATGACTGCCTGTCCGTGTGCCCGCAACGCGTTATGGGCAATCTGGAAGGTCTCCTGATAACTCATTTTCTTACCCGGCGCATGGATACCATGCAGATGTCCCAGTCCCACGAAACATTGCGGCTCATTGAGTGTGATAAAATATTCACAAAGGTCGGAGAAATTCTCAGCGATCGCCCTTGCATACTCTCCAAACCAGTCAATAATCTCCTCATTAAGCCAGCCGCCCCTGTCCTGAATTGCCTGCGGCAGTTCCCAGTGATACATGGTAAGATATGGCGTAATGCCATTCTTTTGCATTTCCCTGATCATATCCCGGTAAAGTGCCACCGCCTTTTCATTGACCCTGCCCGTTCCCTCCGGCATAAGCCTTGCCCAACTGACAGAAAATCGATATGCTTTCACCCCCAGAAGGCGCATCAGCTTATAATCTTCTTGATAGCGGTGCATATGGTCACACGCTATATAGGCATTTGTCCCGTCTTGAATCCTGCCTTCTTCCGTGAAAGTATCCCATATCATCTTCCCCGCACCATCCTGCGGATCGCGTCCTTCTATCTGATAAGAACTACTGGCAACACCCCATACAAAATCTTCTCGAAACATCCTTCTTTTATCCTCTCTCACTGCTATTCTGTCTTCCACCCATGATAAGCGTCCGATGCGATCACGGAAACCAGATAAAACGGCACCGCGTCATTTTCGTGCGTTTCCACAAGTCGTATCTCCACCTTATGTCTTCCTGCCTCTATATGATGTGCCACGGTGCTGATGTAGAGACAGTCTCCCCAAGTCTCGTCGAAATTGGCATCCAGCGTAACCGCACTTTCTTCCTCGCCGTCTACCACGGCAACCGCCACCGGCGCCGGATGATTCACGGACTTCCGATACTGCACCGCGATCTCTGTCCCTTCCACCTCAAAGGTGATGCTGTCACCTTTTTGCGAAGCCGTAAATCCGTAGCGAAATGCATCATTGACGTATTTTTTAAAGGCGGTATCCGCTGTAAAACCGTTGCAGACCGGCCGACTGTTATGATTCTGATATCGTTTGGCATGCTCATAGGCATTGGCTGTGAGCGGTTCCGGCATCTTGCCAGGCGCCTCCTCCTCATACATCTGTATGTAGACTCTATCCAGAAAATCTGTGATTACTTCCGCCACAAGCGCATGTCCGTCTGTGTTCGGATGCAAGTCATCCGGCGTGATCTGACGGTTCTCAATGGCACCGGAAACGACGTTAGGATAGATTGTAGGTTTCATGCTGACACTGGGCAAGTCATAATGCGCGCCCACTTCCCGATGTTTTTCTTCCGCGCTCACCCCCGTATCATAACGGATATTATGGATCAACAGCACCGCTGGTTCACAGACATTTCCATAAATTCTGCGCACAAGCCCCTCATAAGTCTCCTGATAAAAGTCTGTATTATCATCATTGACCGAGAATTCGATACTCACAAAATCCGGTTTATACAGCAGTACATCTTCTTCCACCCTCGCTGCACCAAACTGGGAAGTCGTGCCGCCCACACCTGCATTGATATAGGTAAAGGCCGTCCGTGGAAACCGTTTCACAAACCAGTCAAATACCAGATATGCATAACAGTTCGTGTAACTCGTGGACACCGATCCCTGTGTGATGGAACCGCCTAAAAACGCCATCGTCATACGATCCCCCTTGGCCGCCCTTCTCATCATCTGTTTGAGCCGGCCAAGATTCCCCCTGTGAACCCAGCCCTTTCGTGCTTGAATTTCATATCCCATAAGCAGTCTCCTCTGTTTCTTTTATATTTTGATACTTTTTATGCCTGACCAAAGTGTGGATTACGTTATGTGTTCGTCTTTATAGCGCTTTCCAAATTACGTTATGTGTTCGTCTTTATGTAACTTCCAAATCACATGATACATTTATTACATATAGCTTAATATTTTAACTTCAAATTAGCTAAATATTCCAATATTTAACTTATAAATTGCAGGAGCTTTCA
Source organism: uncultured Lachnospiraceae bacterium (assembly GCA_951801245.1). The sequence continues at coordinate 62,241 of CATOMC010000006.1, read as the reverse complement.
TAGCAATTCTATAGCAAAGCAAAACCTCTATGAAATAACTCCTGCCATCATTCCTTCCATTATTCCTGCACAAACTGTCTTTCTTTTGAAAATCTGTCTTCATTCTACTAGCTTGCCGGCAAAATAACAAGACTCCCGTAATGAATTTTTCATTTTCGTTAACCATGCACAATTGCAGCAATTAATTTTAGTTATTATTAACTTAAATTAATCCATTTTTACCTAATATTTTTCCATGCATGGCTATTGCTTCGCCTCAGGCAGACGCAGACGCAGCAGACGTTTGGCCAGTTGTCTGAAATTAAACGGGATGAGCGGATAGATATAACTCTTATCAGACAAAGTCTTATTGCAGACAATCGATACCACAAAAATGAGAATCGCCGCAATATATCCATACAGATCAAACATCGCTGTCAGAATAAGATTGATGATACGCATGAATTTCAAGGCATATCCCAATTCATAATTCTGCTGTGTGTAGTTCGCGATCGCCACAAACGCCATGTATAGCATGACCTCACTATTAAACCACCCACTGTTGACAGAGAACTCTCCCAACACAAGCGCCGCCATGACACTGAGCGGCGTACTCAGCATATTAGGTGTATTCACCGCCGCAAGCTTCAAGCCGTCAATTGCCAGCTCCAGAATCAAAAACTGTGCAATGAGCGGAATATTCGACTTCTCCTGCAGCATGATAAACTGAAAGGATTCCGGCACCCAGTCAGGATTTTGCATGAGAAGCAAAAAAGTCGGCGTCATAACATAAGTAAGAATCGAAATGATAAATCTTGACAACCTCAGATAAGTTCCTGTTATGGGCGGGAAATAATAGTCATCCGCCTCTTCCACAATATCAAAAATAGAAGTCGGTACAATCATGGCCGAAGGAGAATTATCCACCAGAATCACGATATCTCCTTCCAGCACCTGAGCCGCCGCAACGTCCGGCCGTTCTGTAAACTTAAACTTCGGAAAGGGATTAAACCATTTACGCTGGTATAGACATTCTGCCAGGCTCTCCTGATTCATCGTCAGCGCATCTACCTGAATTTCTTTGATTCTTTTCTTCACCTTTTCCAGAAAAGCATGATCCACTCGATGATCCATATAGCAAAGTACGATATCTGTCTGGGAACTTTTTCCCGCATTCATCATCTCCATGCGAAGTTCCGTGCTTCGGATACGCCGTCTGATCAAGGCTGTATTAAAGACTACCGTCTCCACGAATCCATCCTTGGAACCCCGAAGCGTCTTATCCTTATCCGGCTCCTCTACGCCTCTGGCCGGATATGTCCTGGAATCAATCAGCACACATCTGTCATATCCCTCAATAAAGAGCGCAAACACACCGGATAAAATATTATAGAAAATGTCATCCCACTTATCCTTTAAGTCCACCTCCACATAGGGAGTGGCTTTTTTAGACATCTCATAGGCGCTCTCGGGCATATTCTCCGGTGTCAGCCCTATAAAATATTGCAGGATCTTCATCATCAGTTCATCTTTGCAGAACCCGTCTATAAAATAGATACAGGCCTGTCTGCCGCCCACCTCAATCACGCGGTAGACCACATCAAAACTGGAATCAGGAGACATATGTGTTTTCATATATTCCATTGTTTCCTGCAGGGACGTGGTCATCGTCTGCCTGCTTTGCTGCTGTCTTTGTTCTTGTTCGCTTTGTTGTATGCCGTTATTATTATTCACCGCAAAAACTCCTTCCGAGACTTTACCATTGTTTCCCATAGTATGTCTTGGAAGGAGTTTTCTTATGCATCGCATAGCATTTCATTTCCAATCGGTCAGCCTTTCCTGTTTTCCCGGCTGTCATCCATGTCAGGCTTTTCCGGTACTGCCATGCCCGCCGCGGTCCGCGTGATCAAGATGTATCACTTCGTCGAACACAAGCTTTGGCTGATTCTCCATGATCCGGAACTGACAGATTCTGTCATTTATGTGAATCTCCGTATCCCTGACTGCATACACCGGCATGAACCACTGATCATTATCACCGCAGTAAGAGGCATCGATCACACCCTGATGATTGGTCTGGATGATACCAAAATTCTTAAAAGTAGAACTGCGCGGCACCACATGCGCCTCATATCCTGCAGGAAGTTCCATCGCCACACCAAGCGGTATCAGCTTAAACTCTCCCTTTTTCAGACAAACGTCCGCCGCCGCCCGCAGATCGATCCAGTCCGATTTGCCGTCTATGTAAGTCAGTTTATCTATTTGATCTGTAAAATATTTAATTTTAATCGTTTCTGTTCCCATCTTTTCATCCCGCCTCTATTCGTAGTCTCCGCAGTGAAGTACCGGAATGACCGGATCTGTCTGTTCCAAACTTTTTTGAACATCGATCACTCTCTGGTTACTGCTCCCTTTCCAAAGAAGCTTTACATCCTTTCGGTCAATTTCAAACTCTCCGTCAACCAGCACATCCACATACTTCATCATGGGATAATGTAGAATATCCTCCCAGCAATCACCCGTATAGAGCCAGATCGTCTTTTGAGGATATTTTTGTTTAATCTCCTCCATCAGCCCTCTCACATCCATGCGATTCGCCGAATGAAGCGGATCCCCGCCCGAAAAAGTAATCCCGCTGATATAAGGTTGGTCCAACTGTTTAAAGATTTCCTGTCTGGCCGCTTCATCAAACAGCAGACCGCCGTCCGGATCCCAGGTAAGCGGATTCTGACACTCTTTACAGCAGTGCGTACACCCGGCAACCCAAAGCACCACCCGGAGGCCGTCCCCGTTTAGCATGTCGTCCTTCGTTATATTATGGTATCTCATAATTTATATATCCTTTACTTTTCATGAAAACCCCTGCATTTCATGCAGCGCATCATTCACTACGGCTTCGCCTTCGTTCATGATGGACGCTCGCCGCAAGCACAATGCCTCATATAAACAGAGGCATTGTGCTCGTGGCTCGCTGTTTTCACATGCTTTTCCTCTCTGCTATTTCTGCCATTTTGGCATCGCTGAGTCTTGTGTCGCCGTGTACGCGGGAATACGCCAGATAGCCGTTCATGCGGTCAATCTTCGTGAGGTTGCGGCTGCCGCACACGGGGCAGACATCCATTTCCAGTTCCTGATGGCCACAGTCATCACAATAGGCAAGCGACAGATTGACCCCTTCATAAAATCCCATGTCCATAGCCCGTCTGATCAAAGTCTTAATGGCTTCCATATTATAGTCGATCGGATATTTGACATACTGGATTTTGCCGCCGTTTGCCATCTCCCAGAACCGATACTCCAAATCCTGTTTCTCAATCGGTGTGATATCTTCCGTTACATGACAATGAAAGCTGTTGGAGACATATTCCCTGTCGGAAACGCCCTCCACAATACCATATTTAGCCCTGAACTGTTTCACCTGCAGGCCGCAGAGATTCTCTGCCGGCGTCCCATAGATGGCATAAAGGTGGCCGTCTTCTTCTTTAAATTCCGTAATCTTATTGTTGATATGCTCAAGCACTTCCAGTGCAAACGCACCGTCCTCTACGAGAGATTTTCCGTTATATAATTCCTGCAGTTCATTAAAAGCCGTAATCCCAAAACTTGCCGTCGCCGATTTCAGAATCGGTTTAATCTTGTCATGGAGCTGCAAATGCCCGCCTAAGAAACCGCCCTCACAATAAGCAAGCGGATTCGTGGAAGCCCGCATCTCTCCTAAATAGGCATAGGTTCTGATATGCAGTTGTCTGATCAGATTCAGATAATAATCCAGCACATCATAGAAATCCTTTCCTTCCTGCCTGGACTTAGCAAGAATCATCGGCAGATGCAGCGAAACCGCCCCTACATTAAACCGTCCCACAAAGACAGGAGAATCCTCCTCATCCGCCGGATGCATGCCGCCCCGCTCATACCAGGGAGAGAGAAACGCACGGCACCCCATAGGTGAAATCACTTTGCCATACTGCTTGTACATACTGGCAATATAGCCCTTGCCCGTCAGGCTTAACCAGTCAGGATACATGGTCTTGGCAGAACACTTGACCCCTGCCTCAAACACGTCCTCCAGCTCCTTGCCCGGGCCATGCAGATTTTCATCATAAAGGAACACGATCTTCGGGAACAGCACCGGCTTTTTGCATTCTTTCTTACCCTGCCCTTTGCGGCGCACATTGAGCATCATGATGGTGCCCATCTTAGCGAACCGTCCGGTACCGATACCTGCCGTCACGGTGATAAACGGATAATCCCCCCGGCTGCTGGCTACCGTATTGAATTTATACTCCCAGCCCTGGAAACCCTGCTCAAACTCTTTCTCCACATCCGCCATAGACTGCGCCTTAGCCGTCTTTTCATCGACTCCGAGTTTCGTATATTTCTCAATATTCCTCTTATAAGACTTCTCCGCATAAGGCTCTAAGATCTTGTCCACCTCCGGCACCGTAAAGCCGCCGTACTGCTGGCTGGCCGCACTCAAAACGATATCTCCAATCACATCAAAGGCCACGTCCAGCGTTTTGGGTTCATTGTACCAGATATTGCCCATTTCAAAACCGCCGTTCAGCACTTCCGCCACATTAAAGAGACAACAGTTCATGGTATCCCGTCTGGCAGACATATCATGGACATAGATATACCCGTCACGACAGGCCTGAATCTCTTCCGTGGTCATAAAGAATTTCTGATATAATTCCTTGTTAAACTGATTAAAGATCAGGCTGCGCTTGGTGGATACAAGGGCACTGTCCGTATTGGCATTCTCCTTATCCCCAATGTACATGATCGACTGACTCTTCTTATAAACGTCATCCATCATACGAACAAAGTCCTGCTTGTAGTTGCGGTAGTCACGATAGCTCTTCGCAACAATAGGCTTTACATCCTCCAGGGCACTCTCTACAATATTGTGCATGATCTGAATCGGAATCTGCGGCTCATCCAACTCATTTACTTTTTCAATGACCGTCTGACAAATATGGCGTTTCTCTTCATCGGTAAATTTTGTCAAAGCACGATACGCGCTTTTTCCTACCGCATCGATAACCTTCTGGACATTAAATGCTTCCAGACTGCCATCTTTCTTGATCACCTTCACGATTTTTTCCGGCTGATACTCCAGACTGAAATTCTCTCCAACCGAACTATCCGATTCAAATTTACTGCTCATACATTCCCTCCGTGGTGCTCTGCAACAGGCATCCTTCCCACACCTGCGCCTTTTATTATGTACTAAATATGGTATAAGTTGACATAATAATACCATATTTAGTGGTTTAGGATTAGTATAAGATAATAAACATGTTATGTCAATGATACCATCGTAGAAAAACTACCAAAAAGGGATATGTCTTTTTGTGACATATCCCATACAAAAACCTATTGACAAAATTCGAAATTTCATGCAATCATGCCTGCATGCGCGATTGCGGCAACTGCCTCGTCTATTTGCTCCACCGGAATCGTCAGGGCAAAGCGCACGTGCCCCCGGCCCAAAGACCCGAAACTGCTTCCCGGGGTACACAAGACTCCTGTCTTTTCAAACAATTTCATCACAAACGCCACATCGTCATCATATTGATCGGGAATCTTCGCCCAGGCAAACATGGTGCCCTCACTGTCCTCTATCTGCCAGCCGATTTTGCGCAGACCGCCGCAGAGTGCGTCTCTTCTTCTCTGATATTCCGCACAGTGCTCCTTCACCATCCGGTTCGATCCCGTAAGCGCCGCCACTGCACCATATTGCACCGGCAGAAACGTCCCGTAATCTATCTGAGACCGGAGCCGTTTGAAATTCGCCACGATTTCACGGTTCCCCACAAGGAAACTCATTCTTGCCCCCGTATAATTAAAGGATTTGGACAGGGAATAAAACTCTACCGTGTTTTCTTTCGCTCCCGAAATGCGCAGGATGGATTTTCCTACTCTGCCGTCGTAGATAATATCCGAATAAGCGTTATCATGAATCAATACGATCTGATGTCTAGCCGCCCAGGGAACCAGCTTCTCGTAAAAGGAATCCGGTGCGGTCTTGCAAACAGGATTTAAGGGATAGGACACGATCATGCACTTTACCCGGGACAACATCTCTTCTTCCATATTATCAAGATCCGGCAGATATCCATTCTCCTTCGTCAGCGCATAAGTCTCAATCCGTGCGCCGGCCAAAGAAGGACCGATGCCAAAAATGGGGTATCCGGGATCCGGTACCAGAACAGATTCCCCAGGATTACAGAGTGTCATACAGATATGGGCAATGCCCTCCTGAGAACCATATACACTCATCACTTCCTCTTTGGCAAGTTCCACGCCATACCTGCTCTTGTAACGCCCGATCACCGCCTCCACCAGTTCCGGGATATCCGTAAGCGCATATTTATAATTTTCTGGTTTTCCGGCCGCTTCCAGCACCGCATCCAGCACATGCTGCTCCGGCGCAAAGTCCGGCGTTCCCACAGACAGGTTATAGATCTTACGCCCCTGCTTCTCCATCTGTGTCTTCTTCTCATTTAAGACCTGAAAAATTCCCTCCTCAAAGTCTTTCATACGATCTGCAAACTGTATTTTCATAGTACTTTACCCTTCCCGACAAATTCCGTTTATGATATCTGATATTGCAAAAGAACCTCCCGCAGATGATCCTGATAGGCTTGCGTTACCTCCTTAGGAGACACAATGCCTGCTCCTGTGCCAAGCCCGGTAAGCCAGCCGAAAAACTGACCGCTGACCGCCACCTTGACCCGCACGGTAAAATGCCCCTCGTCCCGCGGCCTCACCGGCACATCTTTGCCGAAACGGTCTATCACCACTCCGATAAACCGGTTCTCAAATAATAGCGTAACCGTCTCCTCCTGACCGCCATACATACCAAAAGTCTTATTGGCATAGTCTGCGATATCGAAGCGCTCAAAAAGCGCCGCGCCTTCCCGTCTGATGCCGGATAGGATTTCTATCTTGCCCATCTTGTCCACACGGAAATGCTTGATCTTATCTTCCTCCCCGTCGTGGGCGATCAGATAATAATTCTCATCCTTGCAGGTAAGTGCCCAGGGGCTGACCCGGTATTGTCTTCCGTCCCGTCTTGGCACCAGCTCCTTTTGCAGATTCCATTCCAGATACTGGAAGGAGATCTGCTCATTGTTCTGAATGGCTCTGTGAATATCATCTACAATATAATAAATACTCTCATTGGCCGTCTTAACGCGGTTGGCCACATAGACCTGGCGCTGTAACTGCCCTGCCTGCGCTTTCGAGGCTAATTTCTCTATTTTACCGATCAGTTCTCTGGATTTTTTTAGGGTCAGGAATCTGGATGCCTGTACCGTCTCTACAAGCAACTTTAGCTCCGCCAGTTCAAACTCCCGGTCAGCCAGATAATACCCGCCGCCAGTCTTGGACTTCACAAGGACAATATCATAGCCGAAATCATTTAACTGTGCGATATCGTCATAGATACTCTTACGCTCCGCCTTGATATCATAGGACGCCAGCGCATCGATCAGCGCCTGTGCGCTCAGGCAGTTGTTCTCATCAGACTGTTCCGTCAATATCTTTAATAGGTACAGTAATTTTAACTTCTGATTCGGTGACTTCGCCATCCTGCCTCCTTTCTCATCCAGTTTCCTGCTAATATGTAACAGGGGAAAGCCCAGTTGCTTTCCCCGCAAAATAATCTATATGGTTGTCTGCTGTGCCTCATCCGATCCGGAAGCCTGTGCCGCCGCCTTCGCATCTTTGCTTTTGCGCCACTTCGCACCGATTATGCAGGCCACTACGACCAGCGCAACGATCAGTAAAAAGCACAATAAATAAGATAAAAATGAATTCACAAATAAAATCAAGTTTGTCATCTGTCCCAACCTTCTCTCTTCCTGAATAAATAGCCCACATGGCCTCAAAACTAGGCTTATTATAGCACGGCTACTCCCGCATCGTCAAGTAAGTCCGCACCATCCGCCGCCGTAGTCGCTAACTTATCACAGCGCTCATTTTCCGGGTGTCCGTCATGTCCCTTGACCCAGCAGAATGTCACTTTATGCGGTTTCTTTGCTTTCAGAAGACGCTCCCAGAGATCCACATTTTTGACAGGCTTATTCCCTGCGGTCTTCCAGCCCTTCCTGACCCAGTTTTCGATCCAGTGCTGGTTAAAAGCATCTGTGACGTATTTGGAGTCGGATATCAGAGTCACCTCACAGGCTTTCGTCAACGCCTCAAGTCCTATGATCGCCGCCATCAGCTCCATGCGATTGTTGGTCGTCTTCTTATATCCGGCAGAATATTCCCTCTCATGCAGAGTCCCTTTCGGATCCACATACTGCAGGACCACACCGTATCCGCCAGGCCCTTCCGGATTGCCTCTGGCTGCCCCGTCCGTATAGATCGTTACCTTCATAGCATAATTCCCTTCTTGTTTTTCTTCCTGTTTGGCCGCAGTCGATCAGCCGCCCGCCAGTATTATGACAGTCCCCAACTGCCGCTGCTTAAGAACCGTTGTGCCATGGCCTCGGCTTCTTTTATAATGGTTTTGTCATATCCCAACATATTGAGAAGCGCGATCGCATTGCGGGACGTGGCCGGTCCTTTAAGCAGAAGATACGGGAAATAAATATCTTCTTCCTCGATTTTTTCCTCGAAATGATAATTGTCATATAAGGATGCCAAAAGTCTGGTCAGCTCCACATCATGGGTCGCCGCAAAACAAAGTGTATTTCCCTTTGAAAGCATTTTCATAATCTGTGTAGATGCCGCGATCCGCTCCACCGTGTTGGTACCCCGAAGCACCTCATCCACAAAACAAAGCACCGGCCTTTTATCCCTCTGCATGGTCACATCCAGGATCCGCTTGATGGACTTGATTTCCACCATATAATAGCTGTCGCCGCCTGTCAGATCATCCCGCAGGGACATGGACGAATAAATCCGAAAAATCGGCGCTTCATAACTGTCAGCCGGACACGTATGGATCGTCTGCGATAGCACCCCTGCAGTGGCCACTGCCCGCAGGAAGGTAGATTTCCCGGAAGCATTGGACCCGGTCAAAAGAACGCCTCTGGTCACTTTCAATGAGTTTTTGACAGGATCTTTCAAAAGCGGGTGATACAGATCGTCCACCCGTAATAAAAGATCCGCCCTGTCGTCATAATGCAGCTTTGGCACACAATAGCCGTCCAAAAGGCTTTTCCGATAGGCTCCCACCACCACATCCGTCTCAATCTCCCCCAATATGGTGATCATCTCGTCTACTTCATCCATATGTCCCCGGAGTGCCGTGAGCGCCCGGTTAAACTGGATCAGGTCCAGATAAAAGAGCATACGCAGATAGTCAAGCACAACTTCCAACGGATTGCCGTTTCCTTTCTCCGCTGAAATAACAAGATAGGAATTGCGCAGAAAACCTTTCAACTTCTGATGGCAGTCCCGCAGCCTTGCCTGCTCCACAGCGATCACCGGTATCTGCTCCCTCCCCATCCTTTCCGCGCATCCAAGCATTCTGCGGATGTACCGGAAACTGCTGATATATGGCTCTATCTCTTTATATTCTTTAAAATAGCCGATCAGATTATGGCACAACACAATCAATAAAGCGATCAATCCGACAGGCAGAGAATAGAATAACAGCCCAAAGCAGGCCGCCGCCGCAAGATCGTAGAGCAGATATTTTCCGTTCTTTCTGACACCCAGTGATTCCAGATGATCCAGATACTCATATATGGAATATTTTCTGATCCGGCCTAACTGGTAGAAAATACGCTGTACCTTATGCCTTTCTGCTTCATGTTCCATAAAAAAGCAAATCCGCTTTTCCATATCCGACATCTGCTCTTCGTCATAAAGCGGCGTGCGCAGCCGATAATAAAGATATTCATCTCCCGCCGCACTGCAGGATGTATTCATACTCGCATAGATTTCATCCAGATGCAGATCGTTCCACGTAATATCGTCTATCTGCTCCCCGGTCCGGTGTTTCTGATAATACATACTGATATGACCCAGTTCTTCCGGTCCGTATGTCCGGTTCGGTTTCGTGCCATAACTCAGAAACAGTTTCTGCAGAATCCTCTTTTGAAAGGTTTTGCTGTCAAGGTATTCTTTCCCCATAAAGAGCACAATCAAAAGCACGATCACGCCCGCCAAAAACAAAGCATCCATATTTATCTGAGATGATTGATGATCTCATTCGCCTTTCTATAAATTTCTTCCACATCATATGCTTTGGTAAACTGTCCGTTTTCATACAATATCTTACCCCGGATCATGGTCATCTTCACATTCTGCTTGCTGCCGCTATAGACAATGTTCTTGGGAATATTGTTAAGCGGCTGCATATTCGGCTGATGCAGGTCTATCATGATCATATCCGCTTCTTTGCCTTTGGCAAGCGTATCCGTATCCGGCAGGTTCATGGCCTTAGAGCCGTTCACGGTAGCCATTTTCAGCACTTCCCCGGCATCTACGGCAGAAGCATCCTGTTCACGAAGTTTGGCCAGTCCCGTCACCAGGAACATTTCCCGGAACATGTCCAGACAGTTATTGCTGGCAGGGCCGTCCGTTCCGATTGCCACATTGATTCCTCTTTTCAGATAAGCCGCAATCGGCGCAATACCGCTGGCCAGTTTGGTATTCGATCCGGGATTGGTCACCACACTAAGCCCCCTCTTCTGGAAAATATCCATATCCTCTTCCTCCAGATAGACACAATGATAACCGCCGCCGCCATACTCAAACATGCCAAGAGAATCTAACAGCTTCACCGGTGACATCCCATAACGCTGCCTGCAGCCTTCCACCTCTGCGCTGGTCTCCGCAAGATGTGTAAATACCGGCGCCTGATACTGATGGGCCAGTCTGGCCACTCCCTCAAGCAGTTCCCGTGAACAGGTATATTCTGCATGAAAACCAATAAAATAGCTAAGCAGCGGATCATCATGGTTCAATTGCTGATACATGCGCTCGATCAGTTCCAGAGACTGGCTGAAATTATTCACACCGCCAACCTGCACACAGCGCATCCCCATATCCACACAGGCCTGTGCGATGGTCTCCGGTGTCAGATACATATCAAAGACCGCCGTGATACCACTGGTCAGATATTCCAGGATGGCCAGTTTCGTCAGATGATAGATCATCTCACCCTCCATTTTCGCCTCAATGGGAAATACCTGCTTATTCAGCCAGTCGGACAGCGGCATATCATCCGCATAGGAACGAAGAAGCGTCATGCCGGAATGCGTGTGGGCATTCTTAAACCCGGGCATCAGAAGGTTCCCCTCGCAGTCAATCTCTCTGTCCCAGACAATGCTTTCAAGGGCCAGTTCCCGGTAGATTGCATCCACGTCACTGCCGTCCCCCACGTACACAATCTTATGATCCTGTACCCATACTTCCCCCTCCAAAATCTGTTTCTCCTGCATGGTCAGAATCTTTGCATGATATAATCTGATGTTCATCTTAAAGCACCCCTTCCTGTTCTGTTCATAGCCAATTCTTATATCTGTTATCATAACACTTCCGCTTTCAGACTTTCTCTCCTGCATCCAGATTGTCCGGACCAAATCCGTCCGGCAGCAATTGTTCCAACGTCGTACACACATATTCCTCCCGTGACTTTGCCACAATGATCTGAAACGAGGCCGGATTGCAAAACTCCATCATCACCTGTCTGCAGACCCCGCAGGGATAGGCAAACTGCGAAATCTCTTCTCCGGCCGGACCGCCAGCCACCGCAATCGCACGAAATCCCCGAATGCCTTCACTGACTGCCTTAAAAAAGGCCGTCCGCTCCGCACAGTTTGTGGGGGTGTAGGCGGCATTTTCGATATTACACCCCATAATAATCTGCCCGTTATCCACCAGCAGAGCCGCACCGACCTGATAATGGGAATAGGGCGCATATGAGTTCTCTCTTGCCGCTATGGCACTGGCGATCAGCTCATGAATCTTTTCTTCCGAAAGCATAGTTCTCCTCCTAAGTAATGCAATGATAACAAATACAGATGAACGTTACCATATAAATCGTCATTGGCTTTCCTGAAAAAAGCGCATCCCTCCAAAAGGCATGCGCTTATGATTTTACATAACAGCTCCAAATTTGGTAATCGATTCCACCAACAGCTTCTCAAACTTCGGTGCCACCGCATTGGCCGCTTCCTGTACTTCTTCATGGGTGAGCGGTGCACTGTTCATGCCTGCCGCCAGATTGCTCACACAAGAAACACCACAGATCTTCATTCCCATATGGTTCGCCGCAATGGCCTCCACCACCGTACTCATACCCACCGCGCTGACGCCCAGCTTATACAGCATCTGAATCTCCGCCGGAGACTCAAAAGAAGGCCCCGTAAGCTGTGCATATACGCCCTCGAACAATTCAATATCATTCTCTCTGGCCGTATCTGTAATGATCTTCTGCAGATCCTCATCATAGACATGGGACATATCCGGGAATCTGGTCCCCAGTTCATCGATGTTTGGCCCGATCAGCGGATTCGGTGCAAAAAGGGACACATGATCCTTGATCAGCATCAGGCTCCCCGCATGGAAGGAAGGATTGATGCCGCCCGAAGCATTGGTCAAAAAGAGTACCTGCGCTCCCATCATCTTCATCAGCCTGGCCGGAAGCACCACGTCAGTGATCGGATATCCTTCATAATAATGTACGCGTCCCTGCATCAGTACCACTGGTATCTCATTGATATAACCAAAAATAAACTTTCCGGCATGTCCCGGCACAGTAGATACCGGAAAACCTTCGATCTCACTGTAAGGCAATTGTGCTTTCACATCCACTACTTTCGCAAAATTCCCAAGCCCGGAGCCAAGTACTACCGCCACCTTGGGATCAAAATCAATCTTTGCTTTGTAACACTCATAACACTTTAAGAGTTTCTCATACACAGGATTCATATGTTTGCCACCTCTCTAATCCTTTTCTTATTATATCTTTTCCACAGCACACTGCCGGCGCAGGCAGCCGCTTTTCGTACAGTATACCACACCTGTTTTGTTTTTTCTATCTTCTTTCCTGAAAATAATAAGGCAGATCACACCCCGTAAACAAGTCAAGGCCCAGCACCGACAAACTTCCGACACTGAGCCAACAGACAAACATACCAGAATATCACCAAAGCGATACCCCATCCATCGTCAAATAATGATACACACCATACCGCCGTTACTGTCATTGACAATCTTCTGCATGGTCTCCTGCAATTTGGCCTGGCTCTCCTCATTGATCATGGAGATCTTGCCGTTAATGCCATCATTGACCAACTGCTCCACCGTTTTACCAAAAATATTGGTCTCCCAAATGCCTTCCTCGCTGGAACCTGTATCAGAAATAAACTGAATCAGATCTCTTGCCTGTTCCTCCGTCCCCACGATGGGAGAGATCTCCGTTTCAATGCTTGCTTTGATCATATGGATGCTGGGACTCTCGGCTTTTATTTTTACCCCGAACTTATTCCCCTGCTTAATCAGTTCCGGTTTCTCCAGTACAATCTCCTCTCGATCCGGCATCACCACGCCGTATCCTTTATAGCGCACGGCTTCTAACGCATGCAGTACTTTCACATACTCTCTCTTCATCTTCGCCATCTCCCGAAGCGTTGCCAGAAGCTGGTATTCACTGCCGATCGACTCTCCCACAAGATCGCTTAACATCTCATAATAGTACGCATCGTCCACATCCAGAATAATGCGCACACTGCCATCCGACATGTTGACCCCGTCCAGCTTACACTTTCTGATATATTCGCTCTCCATCACAAAATGATCTGCCGTGATGTCCCGTATGTTATTCAGAGTGGTCATCAACTGCCTGATCTGTTGAATGATATCTTTCTTCATCTTATGATCACAAGAAAGCATCTCCACCCACTTGGGCATATAGAACTCTATCATGGTCAGCGGAAACTCATAGAGGATATTTTCCATAATGTGGTTGATATCTTCCTTTTTCAACTGCTCACAATTGACAGGCATCACTGTTACCTGATATTTATCACTGATTTCGTCCGCAAGCGCTCTTGTCTCCTCCGCATACGGTTTCTCTGAGTTCAAAAGGACAATGAAAGGCTTGCCAAGGGCCTGCAGTTCCTTAATGGTACGCTCTTCCGCATTTAAGAAGTTTTCTCTGGCCAGTTCTCCAAAAGAACCGTCACAAGTCACAACAATCCCGATTGTGGAATGATCCTTGATAACCTTTCTGGTGCCGATCTCTGCCGCCTTGGTAAACGGAATCTCTTCCACGGACCAGGGGGTCTTGACCATACGTTCTTCTTCCTGCTCCATATGGCCCGTAGCGCCTTCCACCATATACCCCACACAGTCGATCAGCCGCACATCCACATTGATATCCGTTCCCAGTTTCACATGGGCGGCTTCCTTGGGGATAAACTTGGGCTCTGTTGTCGTAATGGTCTTGCCGCCGGCGCTCTGAGGCATTTCGTCTTGTGCCCGTTCTTTCTCATGTTCATCTTCCATATAAGGAAGCACCAGGAGGTTCATAAAGCGTTTGATAAAGGTAGACTTTCCTGTTCTGACAGGACCCACCACGCCAAGATAGATTTCTCCTCCTGTTCTAAGCTGTATATCTTTATACAGGTCATATGTACTATTCTGCAATAAATCCATAAAAAAACCTCCTGCATATACTGGTAAATGTATATGCAGAAGGATTCTTCACTATGCCGTCTACTGGGCAAGTTTATGGAAAATAATACAGTTAGGCTGATTCACTTTGATCTCCTTGCCGTTCATGACAAGCAGTCCGTTTTCAAGATCCACATTAAAGAACGTCATCGTATTGGACTCATGGTTCAAGGACACCAGATGCTTATTGTCCGGGAAAAGGATCGCATCCTTCGGATAATCTCCGCTGATCGGCAGACAGAATATCTTCTCAAGCATCCCTGTCGTCTGATCGATGTTATAGACAATAGCGCTGTTATCACCCGCATTGGAACTGGTCAGATATTTGAAATCCTCTGAAATATTGAGGGCGCTGGCCGCCGAACCACCCGCATGGTAATCATTCAATGTGGAGATCGTCTGAATCTTCTCAAACTCCGGATTCCCGTTTATCTCTTCATACGTATAAACGTCAATATAATTCTTCAACTCATGTACAATATAGAGGATCCTGCCGTCTTTGGAGAACTTCAGATGACGAGGCGCAGATTCCTGTTCGCTGCGGATCATGTCAATAGGTTTCAGCCTGCCGTTTACGTGATCCACCCGATACACATTCACATGATCCAGACCCAGATCCGCCGCACACAGATAATGATTGTCTCTGGTCATCTTCACACAATTGACATGAGGTCTGAAATTACGTTCCGCTATGCTTCCAAGCCCCTTATGATAGACCTCATCGGTAATCTCACCGATGCCGCCGTCCTCCCGCAGCCGCAAAACCGTGATCTTTCCGTCATGATACCCTCCCACAAAAAGAAGTTTATCCTCATAATCCGTGGACAGGTAACACCCTCTCATGCCATTGATCGATCCTTCATTGATCACTTCCAGATCACCGCCGGGCAGAATCTTATAAGCCTCCACACCAAAGTCTGTGATGGAATACAAATATTTCTGATTGTGGGAAATGGTAATATAAGAAGAATTGGTAATCTCCACCTGATTCTTCTCTGTCATTCTGCCATTTTCAATATCCACATCATAAATCTTAATCCCATGTTTGTCTGCTTTGCCCACCGTATAAGTGGATACATATGCCACATATTTATCCTGGTTCATCTCATTCCTCCAAGTCAGCCTCTTATTTTCGTATGATACTCTTTGATCCTGTCAAGCTGTTCCAGATTAACACCAAGACTTGCTTTCTTACGTGTTATCCCGATGGTCTCATTATAACAATGAAGCCCTCAAATGTAAAGCATTAAGGTCTCTTCCGGATACCTCTTCCTGAGGATTTGCATTATTTGCAGTATTTTGTAATTTTCCCATTGACATACCTCAACATTCTTGTATAATGGGATTCAGTGTATGTTTAGCGTTAGTAAACTTTTAGTTTATTGTTACTGAATTGAGAGGGGCATCATGGACACAAATTCCATCCGGATGGATCTGGGCAACAAAATCAAAGAACTGCGCAACAAAAAGGGACTGACACAGGAGGAACTGGCTGACCGCTGTGAACTTTCAAAGGGGTTTATCAGTCAGTTGGAAAACGATGTCACCTCCCCTTCCATCGCCACACTGATCGATATCCTGCAGTGCCTTGGCTCCAACTTAAAAGATTTCTTCAATGATGCGGACGATGAACAGATCGTCTTTGGGCGAGATGATTTCTTTGAGAAGGTGGATACGGAACTCCACAATAAGATCGAATGGATCATTCCCAATGCCCAGAAGAATATGATGGAACCCATCCGTGTTACCCTGGAGGCAGAAGGCTCCACGTATCCTGACCAGCCCCATGAAGGGGAAGAGTTTGGCTATGTACTCTCCGGTTCCATCACGATCATTGTCGGGAACCGCAGTATCAAGGCCAAAAAGGGGGATGCCTTCTACTTCACCCCGGATTCGGAACACTATGTCAAGGCAGGCGGCAAAAGCGGCGCCATATTTTTGTGGGTCAGTACACCGCCCACTTTTTAGGATAGCAGGGCTATCACTTCATACACAGGAGGGACTTCCCCATGGAAAAAGAATTGATTCAACTTGTCGATATCTCCAAATCTTTTGACGGCCAGATGGTCTTAGATGAGTTAAATCTGAACATACATGAAAATGAATTCGTCACACTGCTTGGCCCAAGCGGCTGTGGAAAGACGACTACGCTTCGGATTCTGGGCGGCTTTGCCAATCCGGATACCGGCAAAGTAGTTTTTGACGGCACGGATATCACCCGTATTCCGCCGAATAAGCGGCAGTTAAATACCGTTTTTCAAAAATACGCGCTCTTCACCCATATGACGATTGCAGAAAATATCGCCTTTGGATTAAAGATCAAGAAAAAATCCAAAAGTTACATAGATGATAAGATCCGCTATGCCCTGAAACTGGTCAATCTGGAAGGATATGAAAACCGCATGCCCAATTCCTTAAGCGGCGGCCAGCAGCAGCGTATCGCCATCGCCCGGGCAATCGTCAATGAACCCAAGGTACTCCTTCTGGATGAACCTCTGGGTGCTCTTGACTTAAAACTGCGTCAGGAGATGCAGTATGAACTGATCCGTATGAAAAATGAACTGGGGATCACCTTTGTCTATGTGACCCATGATCAGGAGGAAGCCCTCACCATGTCAGATACCATCGTGGTCATGAATCAGGGCTATATCCAGCAGATTGGTTCCCCGGAATCCATTTATAATGAGCCGGAAAATGCCTTCGTGGCAGACTTTATCGGGGACAGTAACATCATCTCCGCTACCATGATAGATGATAAACTGGTCAGTATTCTTGGAACACGCTTTGCCTGCGTGGACACAGGCTTTGGACACAACAAACCGGTGGATGTGGTGATCCGCCCGGAAGACGTGATCTTAGTGGAACCGGATCAGGGTGCCATCCAGGGTGTCGTCACCCATCTGATCTTCAAGGGCGTCCACTATGAGATGGAAGTCATGGCGGCAGGTTTCGAATGGCTTGTACACTCCACGACCCTTTACCCTGTGGGGAAAGAAGTGGGAATCCGGGTAAACCCTTTCAATATCCAGATCATGAACAAACCGGAATCTGAAGATGAGGAGGCGGTAGCAATTGACATCTAAAAACAAATGGCTCTCCACCCCCTATGTCCTGTGGTCGGTCATGTTCATCATCATTCCGCTTGGCATGATCTTTTACTATGGACTGACCGATAAGACAGGTGCATTCACGTTGGAGAATATTACAGCGATGGCGACAGCCGAGCATGCAAAAGCGCTGTGGCTTTCTCTCCTGTTATCCCTGATCAGTACGGTGATCTGCTTTTTGCTGGCTTACCCGTTAGCTATGATCCTTTCTAATATGAAGGTAAACCAACACAGCTTTATCATACTGATTTTTATTCTGCCCATGTGGATGAACTTCCTGCTGCGCACCCTTGCCTGGCAGACTTTATTGGAAAAAAACGGCGTCATCAACAGTGTACTGAACTTTATACACCTGCCGAATATCAATATCATCAACACGCCCTATGCAATCATACTGGGTATGGTATATAACTTCCTTCCCTTTATGGTTCTGCCGCTGTATAACGTGTTGTCCAAGATTGATGAAAACGTACTAAATGCCTCCAGAGACCTTGGTGCCAACAGCGTATATACCTTTTTCCGCATTATACTGCCCCTGTCCGTACCGGGTATTATCAGCGGTATCACCATGGTATTTGTTCCTGCGCTGACCACTTTTGTGATCAGCACCCTGCTTGGCGGCAGTAAGATTCTGCTGATCGGCAATGTCATTGAACAGGAATTCACCCAGGCTTCCAACTGGCATCTGGGAAGCGGCCTTTCTATCGTGCTGATGGTCTTTATCATCCTCAACATGATCGCATCCGCTGTTTTTGATAAAGAAGGGGAGGGATCCATGCTATGAAGAGTACTTTAAAGAATATTTACAGCGCATTGATTTTCCTCTTTTTGTACGCTCCCATCGCCACCTTGATGGTGCTGTCCTTCAACGCAAGCAAGACGCGGTCTAAATGGGGCGGCTTTACCCTGCAATGGTATGGACGGCTGTTTCAAAACGAAGAAATATTAGAGGCACTGGGCAATACCCTGCTGATCGCGGTGGTTTCCGCCTTTGCTGCTACCGTGATTGGCACCATTGCCTGCGTGGCTATGACCGGCATGAAAAAGAGATCCCGCACGATCCTGATGGGAATCACCAACATTCCCATGCTGAATGCCGAGATCGTCACGGGTATCTCTCTGATGCTTCTCTTCATCAGTATGGGGCTGCGCTTTGGCCTTGGCACGATACTGCTTTCACATATCACCTTCAACATTCCTTATGTGATCTTAAGTGTCATGCCGCGTATGAAACAGCTAAATCCCAGTATCTATGAAGCGGCACTTGATCTGGGTGCTTCCCATGTGACGGCTTTTTTTAAAGTAGTTTTCCCGGATTTACTGCCAGGAATCCTTTCCGGTTTCCTGATGGCCTTTACCATGTCCCTGGATGATTTTATCATCACCCATTTCACCAAGGGGGCCGGCGTGGATACTCTCTCCACCAAAATCTATACAGAGGTCAAGAAGGGGATAAAACCGGAAATGTATGCACTGTCTACCATCATATTTGTGACGGTACTGATCTTATTGTTACTGATCAATATGACACCTGCCAAAAATAAAGTGCAGAAAAATCCCGACTCATAGAAGCCGGAAAACTAAATTGAAATAAACGACAGTAAACTGTTCTGCTATGGAGGATTATGATGAAAAACAGAAAGCAAAATATTATCCCGGCTGTTTTAGCCCTTTCCCTGCCCATTGTACTGACCGCCTGTGGTTCTTCCCAGGGCGGTGACAACGGTGAAGTCATTGTCTATAACTGGGGAGAGTATATCGATCCCGATACCATCGAACTGTTTGAAGAAGAAACGGGTATCAAAGTCATATACGATGAATTTGAAACGAATGAAATCATGTATCCGAAAGTGGAGTCCGGCGCCGCATCCTATGATGTGGTGTGCCCTTCCGACTATATGATCAGTAAGATGATCGCCAATGACATGCTGTCGCCACTGAACTTTGATCATATACCAAATGCCAAAGCGAATATTGGTGCACAGTACTTCGAACAGTCCAAATCCTTCGATCCTGACAACCAATACGCTGTCCCTTACTGCTGGGGAACGGTCGGTATCCTCTACAATAAGATGATGGTAGAGGAACCCATCACCAGTTGGGCACAGCTTTGGGATACAAAATATGCCGACAATATTCTCATGCAGGATTCTGTCCGCGATGCCTTTATGGTGGCCCAGAAAAAGAACGGTTTCTCCATGAATACACTGGATTCTCAGGAACTGGAAACGGCCAAAAATTCCCTGATCGAGCAAAAGCCTCTGGTACAGGCTTACGTGATCGACCAGGTGCGCGATAAGATGATCGGGAATGAAGCTGCCATCGGCGTGATCTACTCCGGCGAAGCCATCTACACTCAGCGCGAAAACCCGGATTTGGAATATGTGATCCCCGAAGAAGGAACCAATGTATGGATTGACTCCTGGGTAATTCTAAAAGATGCTCCCAATAAGGAAAATGCAGAAAAGTTCATAGACTTCATGTGCCGTGATGATATTGCCCTTAAAAATTTTGAGTACATAACCTACTCCACACCCAACGATGCGGCACGTGACCTGATTGAAGATGAAAGCATCAAAAACTCCGAGATTGCCTTTCCCGATCTGTCTCAGTATGACCATTTAGAGACCTACATTTATCTGGGAGAAGATGGAGATTCCCTCTACAACAACCTCTGGAAAGAAGTGAAATCCAACTGATTCCTTTAAAGCAAGAAAACGTCGCCTTACGGCGACGTTTTTTTACAGATTCTGAAAAGCACTATTCATCGCATAGGCCGTATCCTTATCACACATGATAAAGAAAATCACATCCCCACGGCTCTCAATCAGTGTCGTCTCTGCACTCACGCAGACCCATTTATCCGGATTGGCATTGGTCTTAAGAGACTGCTTCACTGTCTCCACATCATCCTCTTCCACCCGAAGCAACACACACTGGTAAGCTTTAGATGACATCATCGGCATGGATACCACACCTTCCTTATAAGTAATCTCGTCTGTTCCCAGAATCGAAACCTCCAGCTCATCTGTCAGTTCATAGGTCTCAAACCCGTCAAGACTGTCCTTAAAATCCTGATCCAGTTGTGCATTTTCATACAGAGAAGCCATGATCTCACTAAGATTGCCCTCCAAATTATCTGCCGAGGGACCTTTCTCTCCACAGGCACTGCATCCCAGTGCTGTCAGTAACACCACTAACCCTGTTGCCGCCGCTGTTCTCATTCTGTTTTTCATAACATTCTCCTCTTTCTTGGCATAAAATAATATCATAGATACCTTTTGCTGTTTTGCTGTGATATTAGTATACCACTTATGACTGTAAATACTCTCCTGCCTCAGCTTCCCTTTTTGTCTGCCAGAAGCGGCTTGATCATCTTATAGATCTTACTGGATTTCTTATTGTCTTTACTTGGATATTTCTTCATCAGTGCATTGCTGATCCCCTGCTTCGTCTTGTATTGCTGCATGATCTTCTGAATCTCATCCACATCTACATCTTCCTCATCCTGCAGAAGCTCCTCCAGTTTGGCTCTCGTCTCCTCGACCTCCTGATTATGGCTGCGCCCGGTGATATCGGCAATCAGTGTAACATTCACATTGCGGCTTTTCCAATAAACACTCAGGATCTCAAACCCTTTGTCCTTACTGACAATAAAATACTGGTCAGCACTCCTGTTGGCAATCAGATACCCAAGCTGCGTCGCCAACTGAAAATCCAACGCATTCTTACTTCCGACTTCCACTTTACAAAACTCAATTGTCGCCTTGGACTCTATGATCCGCCGATGCTGGTCAAACGTAATACTATCCGCATTTTTACTGTAGAAAATACATACTCTGTCTTCTTTCCCCAGCATATGGATACCGTCCAGTCCATCCTTTTTCACATTCTCAAAATCCACTAAATAATAATTCATGCATATCCTCTCTTATTCTTTCCCACATCCCAGCTTATCCTGAAAGAATGTAATGATCCGCTCCCAGATATCTTTCTGGAAAAAACGGACATCCGCATGGTCAGCATCTTCCAAAACAAGAAGCTTCACCTCAGCGCCTGCTTCCTCCAACTTATCATGCAACAGTTCTCCCTGCCCGAAAGGTACCGTATGGTCCTGATCTCCATGTATGATCAAAAAAGGCGGCGCATCTTTTCTCACATACGTGACCGGACAAATTTTCTTCGCCTCATCTTTGTTCCGGGCCACATTCTTACCAAGCAGCAGAGATTCCGGTGCCGCTGCCGCAAGTTCCGGTGACGGATAGGGAAAAGATACCACATCTGTCGGCGGATACCATGGACAAGCTGCCTGTACTTTACTGGAATATTCGGTAAAAGCACCGACATCATAAACCTTATCCTCCACCAGTGCCGCCATCGCCGTCAAGTAGCCGCCCGCCGACTCTCCCATCACACCAAAATGCTCTGCATCTATATGGAAGCGTTCACTGTGCGCTTTGAGATAACGGATACCGGCTTTCACATCTATCAATTGAGCCGGGAAAGTACTCTCGTTCGTTGTCCGGTATTCCACACTTGCCACCACGAAGCCACTCCTTGCAAGTTCTGACAGATAGGCCAGATGAGCTGACCGGTCCATAACCGCCCAGGCACCGCCGCAGATCCATACGATACAAGGATACTTCCTGGTATTATCTTCCGGATAGATAATGTCCATTTTCAAGTCCCTTCTCGTGTGGCCAAACCAGGCATCCACCTGCGCGAAGGTAACACCCGACACCACTGTATAGATGGGCGCTTCTACCTCTTTTTTCAAATTTTCTCTCACGACTTTCTCCTCTTTTCTGTCCTTTTTAATATTTATATATTGCTATGTATCTTTTCCACCGGCAGCCAGTGCATAATGATCTTTTCCAGTTTTTCCTGATCGATCGGCTTCGCCAGAAAATCATCAAATCCCTCTGCCAGATATTGTTCTTTCGCTCCTACGATCGCATTCGCCGTCAGCATGATAACAGGCGTATCCACACATTGATTATTCTGCATCTGCCTCATCCTGACCATCGTCTCCATTCCATCCATCTCCGGCATCATGTGATCCAGAAAAATGATATCATAATGCTTTTTCCCAATCTCCTCAAGACATTCTCTCCCGCTTCCCACATCTTTAATCTTTACCTTCGTCTGTTTTAACAGGCCGCAGAACACTTTTCTGTTCACACGATTGTCATCCACTAACAGAATCTCCCCTTCTGTAGCCATGAATCTGGCATGATAGACATGCTCCTCAGCCGCCTTCCTTGCTCTCTCCTGGAAACTGCCGATCGGTTCCTCATTCACAATCCGCTGGCGCAGTTCAAAACTGAAACTGCTTCCCTTCCCATAAACACTCTCTACTCTCAGATCGGCTCCCATCAGCTTAAGCAGTTGTGCTGAAATATTCATGCCCAGTCCGGTGCCTTCAATATTTCGGTTCTTCTCCTCATCGAAGCGCTCAAAAGCCAGAAACAGCTTGGACATATTCTCCTGCCGTATTCCAATCCCGGTATCCTTCACCATAAAGTGCAGCATCACGTCTTCCCCTTCTGTCCGTCCTGACAGTACAAAAGTGACAGTGCCTTTATTGGTGTATTTCACCGCATTACTCAAGAAATTACTAAGCACCTGTCTGATCCGGATATCATCACCATAAAGCTTTGACGGAAGCTTCGAATCTACAATGACATCGAATTTCAGCCCCTTCTCCTGTGTCCGCAGAGAAAACATATTGTATAAATCATTGAGCATACTGTTTAACTCGTACTCTACCGGTATGATCTCCAGTTTGCCCGACTCAATCTTGGAAAAGTCCAAAATGTCATTGATGACGCCCAACAACGCCTGCGCCGAAGATTTAATATCCATGGAATACTTCTTAATATCCGGCTCCTTAGACTCCCGCAATACCATCTCATTCATGCCAAGCACCGCGTTGATCGGCGTGCGAATCTCATGAGACATTCTGGCCAGAAATTCTGACTTGGCCATATTTGCTTTCTCCGCATTGGCCTTTAATGTCTGCATCTGCTGGAGCTGCTTTTTATTCTCCGTGACATCCATAAACACGATCGCATATCCGGCCAGAATCCGCTTGTTCCATATTTTATTCACATGGACTTCAAAACTGTGATCCCTGTTACTGTACTCAAAATTATTATTATCAGCAAATACTTCTCTTAAACTCTCTTCGCTTACACTGTCACCCTTTTTTAAACAGGACAGAACCTGAAACAGCTCTTCCGCCTTATCATTTGCCTCAATAAAGCCACCATCCGCATCCAGAATGAGAACCGCTTCATCCATAGATTTGATGACCTCCTCATGTGCCGATATGGACAGATCAAACACATGATAAAAAACGATCACGATACCAAATCCCAGAATGCCCAGCGCCTCAAAACCCGGAACCACATCAAAACCATCAATTGTCCTGCACAGACTGAATACCAGACCTATGATCGGAAACACACAACAGATACCAAGTGTCAACACATTAAGCTTCATATGGCCTTTATGTGCTCTTCTGTTTGCCCTTATGGTAAACAGAAAGCATCCCACCAACTGGATGATGAGCTGAACCAGGAAAATATAATAAAACGGTCCTCTTTCCAGGGTTAGATGTGGAATCGGCGCATCTGTCTCAAAAGTGATTGTTTTGTAATACATATTGTTATGTTCGCAGTTCCAAACGCACAACAATACAAATCCGTCCAGCCCAAACATCAACGCTTCCAGTTTCTCAGGCACATTATAACCACAGTATCTTGCCACAAACACAAACAGAAAGGTGGTAATAAATGCCCCGCCCAGATATTCCATGCGGACAGCCACCATAGCCTCTCCAATATCCTTGGAGACCAGTTCCAGAAAATACCCGGCATTTTGGATCGCACCGAGAAAACCAATGCATAACATCAATTTAGAGAGTGCGCTCTCGCGCTGCCTCATCATAAGAATTACAAAAAAAATACACCCAAGAACCATAAATCCCTGGTATATTACCAAAACACTATACATGCGCTCTTCCTGCTCATCTTTCAGACGTTTTTACAGACTCCGTCATGACCCTTTCCCCGTTACACTCCCGTTCCGTCTGAAACTCTCTTGAACGTTTTATTTATCATACCACAATATCAAAAAATATCAAATAGAAAAAGTACCGCATACAGCTTGATTGCGGTACCTTTCTACTTATGATAAACTGAGACTATTCTAATAAATTCCCATGTACAGTCTTCCGCAACCGGATAGCTGATTGAAAAAGGTGGGCTTCTATTATGCCAGACATAATCATCTTTCCCAGTTCTGAGCAAGGAAGCCGCCGAGGAAATTATTTACTTATGGCTGATGAAATCAAAGAAAAAGGGATACAAACAATGAAGATAAAAGAAAACATAATATCTGCAACCAATCATTGCTCTGACACATCCATTCTAAATCAGCTTTATAATGATACGCTTAAACGTAATGACAATTTACAGAAATCTTACAACGACTGGATAAATCAACAAACTAGCGAAGTTTTCGACTTACATATGCGCTCAATGATGTATGAGAATTTATTTGATGATATGTGCATAGCCAAATCTTCCATAATGGAGAAATATTTAGATACTCCACAAGGTAGCCTTAAAGAAGATACCTATCATTTTGGCATTGATGCACACTATTATAAATTTATAGTTACAGAAACAACTGAAAATGGCGAAACAGATATTTTTGAGCGATCAATAAAAATCAATCCCCAGTTTGTGGATGATAAGAACATAATTTTGCAAAATTTAGGGCTTCCGCTGACAACTCATATCAACGGAAACCCTTGAAAATACGTTATTTCTTAGAATTTCCCGGCCTTCGCCGCTTCTTCAATGGAAACAGCCACAGCCACAGTAGCACCAACCATCGGGTTATTACCCATACCGATCAGACCCATCATCTCCACGTGTGCCGGTACCGATGAAGAACCTGCAAACTGCGCATCAGAATGCATACGGCCTAACGTATCCGTAAATCCATAGGATGCAGGACCTGCAGCCATGTTATCCGGATGAAGTGTACGTCCCGTGCCGCCGCCGGAAGCAACGGAGAAGTACTTCTTGCCCGCTTCCGTTCTCTCCTTCTTGTATGTACCTGCAACAGGATGCTGGAATCTTGTAGGATTGGTAGAGTTACCGGTAATGGATACATCAACGTTCTCTTTCCACATGATCGCAACACCTTCCGGTACAGAGTTTGCACCGTAGCAGTTTACTTTAGAACGAAGACCCTCAGAATAAGCTGTTCGGTCAACTTCCTTTACTTCGTTTGTATAAGGATCATACTCTGTCTCCACAAAAGTGAAGCCATTGATTCTGGAAATAATCTTCGCTGCATCTTTGCCAAGACCGTTTAAGATAACACGTAAGGGTTTCTGACGAACCTTGTTAGCTTTCTCAGCGATACCGATCGCGCCTTCTGCCGCTGCAAAAGATTCATGACCTGCTAAAAATGCAAAGCAGTCTGTCTCTTCCTCGAGCAGCATCTTACCCAGATTACCATGTCCAAGGCCAACTTTACGGGTATCTGCAACGGAACCGGGAATACAGAAAGCTTGTAAGCCCTCACCGATTGCTGCCGCAGCGTCAGCCGCTTTCTTGCATTCTTTCTTGATCGCAATAGCCGCACCTACCGTGTAAGCCCAGCATGCGTTTTCAAAACAGATGGGCTGGATCTTCTTTACCTGCTCGTATACGTCCAGACCAGCATCTTTTGTAATCTTCTCAGCTTCCTCGATGGAAGAAATGCCATAACTGTTCAATACGGAATTGATCTTGTCAATTCTTCTTTCATATGATTCAAATAAAGCCATCTTATCTTAATCCTCCTGTTTGTATTATTCGCATCTGGGATCTATGATCTTCACAGCGTCATCTACACGGCCATACTGACCACATGCCTTCTCATAAGCTGTATTAGGATCATCACCTTTCTTAATAAAGTCTGTCATCTTACCAAGACTTACAAACTTGTAACCGATAATCTCATCATTTGCATCCAATGCGATACCTGTCACATAGCCTTCTGCCATTTCAAGGTAACGGGGACCCTTTTTGAGCGTACCATACATGGTACCCACCTGGCTTCTCAAACCTTTACCCAGATCTTCAAGACCTGCACCTACCGGAAGTCCATCCTCGGAAAAAGCAGACTGTGTACGGCCATATACGATCTGTAAGAACAACTCTCTCATTGCTGTATTGATCGCATCACATACTAAGTCTGTGTTGAGTGCTTCCATAACCGTAAGTCCCGGCAGGATTTCAGATGCCATAGCTGCTGAGTGTGTCATTCCGGAACAACCGATCGTCTCTACCAGTGCCTCCTGAATGATACCTTCCTTCACGTTCAGGGTCAGCTTGCAGGCACCCTGCTGAGGAGCACACCAGCCAACGCCGTGTGTCAGGCCGGAAATATCCTTGACTTCCTTTGCCTGCACCCATTTTGCTTCCTCTGGGATAGGAGCACAGCCATGATGAACGCCCTGTGCCACTGTACACATTTCTTCAACTTCTTTTGAATAGATCATGTGATAACTCCTTTCGATTATGTATAAATTATTTGATAACAGGCTGATGTAAGCCTGTCATAACCGCTGTGTCCATTGTCTCATATTGTTGTAAAAAAATCCAGATATTTCTTGTAATTTAACAGAATCCTTTGCAGATTTTTATGGATCATACATCCGGCTATCCCATGAAGTACTCGGATATATCGATACTGTTCAAAAGTGCCAGTCCGTTTTCGTCCTTACACTCCAGCCAGCTTGCACTGCACCTGGTCCAGCAGCGCAGCGAATAATTGAACAGTTCCTCCGTGCACCTGCAGTGCGGATCTTGTTTGTCCAGATTGCGCAGAATACAATTCTCGCAAGGCATCTCACGATTTTGCAGCGCCTTGTAGCAGACGTCTCCGATTTTCACATCGGGAGAATCCATCAGCACCTTTTTGTTGATAAAACAAAGCTCATACGTGTCCGCATTGACCACATAGACGAAACTGTCCATATTGTCGAAGATTGCTATCTGCGTCACGAAATCCTGTAGTCTGTCCATCAGTCCAATCTGCAGAATATGCGCTTCCATAATACGGAACAGAGAACATATCTCCTCCATCTCGCTCTTTGGCAGTTCCATCTGTACATCCTCGTGGTTCTCCAAAACAATGGCTCCCTGCAGTTCCCCCTTGGATGTCAACGGATAAAAGAGCATACTCTTAATCCCTTCTGACTGAAAATAGTCATGCATCTCATCGAGGGACAAATCATAGTCATGGATCATGGTAGCACCCGGGAAAGCGGCATACAGAATCTCGTTCACAACCCGTTTCAGTTCATAATGCTCATCTGCTTCTCTACCCTTTGCATAACCATCCAGCGAGAACTGTACCGTCTTTGAAATCGGTAAAGACTCGTTCCCGCAGATATACCCTCTGTGAAAATGATATTTCGTCGTCATAAGTTCGATCGCCGACTTAAGCGCCGACTCCATGACTCTGTCTTCAAACAGTATCTGCATGACCTGATCTTCGATATTTCTGTCCACATCCAATCCTTTATTGGGATCATAGCCATTCTTTCTGTTCGCGTGATAAACCATCGTACTGGCCGCGTCGTAGATACGATAATCGCCTTTCCCATTGGCTTTGACCGTATAGACTGCCCGGTCTGCTTTCTTAAAAAGTTCTTCGTATTCCTTGCCATGATACGGGAATACGGCCACACCCACACTGCAAGTTATGTGGATCGGATTTTCTTCGCAATCCAACGTATAATTCACGCTTCTTACAATACTGCTTGCCATTACATCTGCCTCAGCTATATTGTTTAGATTCTTGACATAGACAATGAACTCGTCACCGCCGATTCTGCCGATGATATCACCGCCCCGGAAGATCTCGCTCAATTTCCCTGCGGTCTCCTCTAACAGTTTATCTCCCTGGGCATGGCCGATCAGATCATTCGCCTCCTTAAAGTTATCCAGATCGATGATCATCAGAGCCTTTAAGGTATTATCCCCACTGCTTTCGATGGCATTACGGATCAACTGCTCCGCCGCCCCCTGATTATAGATTCCAGTTAACGCGTCCTTCTCCGCCCGTAGCAAAAGCTCCATTTCTTTCAGCTTTTTGTCATTGATATCGATCATACGGCCTACGATTCTGGTCACGTAGCCCTCTGCCCCAAGCAGGGAGGTAAGATTCGCCTGATACCAGGTGAAATCTTCGTTAAACCGTTTTATTCGAAACTCAATCGTATCATGTTTGGGTGATTTCAAGAGGCTGTCAATAACCGCCCGGTAGTACGCAATATCCTCCTCATAAATATTGCCGGCATTGAATTTCTCAAGATATTTGTTGTAGATCTCCTCTCCTCCCACACCATATTCACCGGAGTTTTTGATGATCATAACATCCGTCTTGGCATTATAGTCCAGTATCTTCTCCCCTTCTGCCTCCGAGAGGATATGCAAACGTTCTGCCTGCCTTTGCAGTTCTTCCTCCACATTCTTGCGCTCGGTAATATCCTGTATCACTGTGACGATCGTATTTTTCTTGCCTTCTCTGGCATAAAGATTTCCTCTCACATGCAGCCACCGTAAGCCGCCAGAAGCCGTCACAGTACGAAACTCCACATCAACCACACCGTCATCTTTCAGAACGTCTTCTATCGCCTGGTGAAAGGCCGGCAGATCCTCCGGAATAATGAACATCTCGATCATCTCGAGATATTTCATCCCCTCTGCCCTGGAATATCCAAGCATACGAAAAAATCCCTCATTGATAAAGAGTGGTGTGAGATTCCCGTCTTCATAATCAAAAAAACATATTCCTGCGATCACGTGATCGATCATGGAACCAAAATTCTCAATACTCAAATCCATCGCCATACATCTTATCCTCAAAATACTTTTTTCTGTCGGTTTACGGGTAACTGTTCTGACAGGTCTAATATTTTGCCGCTATCTCAGTCTGTTTTTTATAAATACTGTCCGGCGGAATACATCCACGCACCATAGACGTAGGATACACATTGGAGTTTCTGCCGATAACCGTACCGGGATTTAACACGGAATTACATCCCACTTCCACATTATCCCCCAACATGGCTCCGAACTTTTTAAGTCCGGTCTCATACGTTTCTTCTCCGGCCCTCACCACCACGAGTGTCTTGTCGCTCTTTACATTGGATGTGATGGACCCTGCACCCATGTGTGCCTTATAACCCAGGATGCTGTCGCCCACATAATTGTAGTGAGGTACCTGTACTTTATTAAAAAGGATCACATTCTTAAGTTCCGTAGAGTTCCCAACGACCGCTCCCCTGCCCACGATCGCGGAACCTCTGATGAAAGCACAGTGCCTTATCTCTGCCTCCTCGTCGATGATCGCCGGTCCGCCAATATACGCACTTGGAAAGACCGTGGCATTTCTGGCAACCCAGACATTCCCTTCTCTTCTCTCATATTTGTCTTCCGGAAGGCTCTCTCCCAGTGCTACGATAAACTCTTTGATCTTTGAAAGGACTTCCCACGGATAAGTAACCCCCTCAAAAATATCTTTGGCGATCGTCTCCTCAAGTGAATAGAGTGCTCCTATCGTAGTATCCTGTAATCCTGCCATTTCATGACCCTCTCTTCCCCATTTATTTTCTATAAAACTGCGACGCATAATGAAATCTGTGATAGAGCGCCGACTGATTGTTCATCTGCTTGACCGCATTGGTCCTTCTGGTGACAAAGTCATCCAGCTTCACCATATACTCTTTCTCTGTAATCTCCCCCGATGCCACCATTGTGAGTCCCTTTTCCCAACTGGCAGTCAGTCTCGGATCCAAAAGCGGCCTGATGGACCCGGCCACCACCTCGTAGATCATTTCCCCCAGAAGCGTAGGCGTGATGATCTGCGTCTTTTTATTTAGATTCAGATATTTAATATGTACCAGTTTCTTTAGAATTTCCGCTCGGGTCGCGGATGTACCGATACCGCTTCCCTTAATCTGTGCCCGCAGTTCCTCGTCCTCGATAAACTGTCCCGCATTTTCCATGGTAAGTATCATACTGCCGGAATTATAACGTTTGGGCGGTGAAGTCTCTCCCTCTTTCTTACCAAGATCTCCGGCCGGAAGAGTCATCCCCTTCCTGAGAGTGCCAAGAGCCTCCATAAAAGAAGCGTCACATGCCACTTCTTCCTCTTTGGTTTCCTCTTTCGTCTCTTCCTTCTTCTCTTCTTCAGTATACTCCTCAGACTTCTTTCTGGCAAAAAAATTCTGAGCCACCTTCATATATCCCTGTTCCGCAAGCACCTTGAAACCGGATGTGAAAGTCTCTCCTTTCATCTTCACGCCCAGAGATATCTTCTGATAGACCGCTGCCGGGTAAAAGATACTTAAGAAACGCCTGACAATGATCTCGTAAACTTTAGCCGAAGTGGGATGCAGATTCCTCAGGTTCCCAAATCCCTGTCCCGTCGGTATGATCGCATAATGATCTGTGATCTGCTTGTCATTCACATACCTGGTCTTCTCTATGCCCCGGTAAGCTCCCTTCTCAAGGATTTCTGCGGCATATTCCGCCGTCGCAGGGAAATTTTTCAGTCCGCCGATATTTTTCTGGATTTCCTTTGCCACCGCCGTGGAAAGTACCCTGGCATCCGTTCTCGGATAGGTGGTAAGCTTCTTCTCATAAAGTTCCTGCACAATCCGCAGCGTCTCATCCGGGCTGATCTTAAAGAGCCTGGAACAGTCGTTTTGCAGCTCCGCCAGATTATACAAAAGCGGCGGATTCTTTTTCTCTTTCTTTTTCTCTATCTTTTCGATCACCGGTTCCTCTACAGGATCTTCCTGCAAAAAGCGGATGAAGGCATCTGCCTCTTCCTCTTTTAAGAAACCGTTATCTTTGTATATCTGCGGCGACTGGTAATACTTAGACCCCTCCACCGCCTTCCACTCAAAAGTACAGTCATGCCCCTCTATCACGGTCTGCATGAGTATCCGGTAAAAGGGTATTTTGACAAACTCTCTGATCTCCCGCTCCCTGTTCACCACCATGCCGAGCACACAGGTCATGACACGGCCGACAGAGACCACTGCCTTATCTGTCCGCAGATAATTTTTGATCGGATTACTGTATTTCAATGTCAGTGCCCGCGAAAAATTGATACCCATAAGATAGTCTTCTTTCGCTCTCAAATACGCTGCGCTTGAAAGATTATCATAAGCCGAAAGATCTTTCGCCTCCTGAATGCCCCGAAGTATCTCTTCTTCTGTCTGCGAATCGATCCAGACCCGCTTTCTGATCTTACCTTCCACCCCGGCCTGCCGCTCCACCAGACGGTAGATATATTCCCCTTCCCGTCCGGAGTCGGTACAGACATAAATCGTCTCCACATCCGCCCGGTTCAAAAGACCGCTTACGATTCCGAACTGCTTTCTGACACTGTCGATCACCTCGTACTTAAACTCCTCCGGGATAAAAGGAATGGTATCCAAAGACCAGCGCTTATACTTTTCGTCATAAGCTTCCGGGTAACTCATGGTCACCAGATGCCCTACACACCAGGTTACCACTGCCTCCTCAGATTCCATATACCCGTCCCTGTTCTTCATGTCATATTTTAAAGCTTTGGCAAATTCTTTGGCCACACTGGGTTTCTCTGCAATATATAAACTCTTTCCCATAACTTCCTCACATACCACATAACAGTCCTTTCTTTCGCCAGACTGTTACCATGCCCTACAAATCTGAAATCTGCACCAGTTTCAGGTTCGTCTTGATCTTTGCCTCCAGATTCAGCTTTTCATCAAAACGAAAAGCCGTATACATATAGACATAATCAGGGTTTATCTTCGCCTTTCTGGCATAGAGCAGCAGATTCTCATAGTCTTCATAGGTCATTGGCTTCTCCCAGTTACACAAGCCTATCAATGTATGGCCCTCCTCGTCCTGCGATACAATATCCAAAGACCCGACCTTGCCGATCCACTCCCCAATATCATCCAGAAGGATCGGCAGCCTGTGCCTTTCATTTAACATTGCCAGATGCTGCCTGCAGATCTGCTTGAAATATCCTGCCACATAACGTCTGAAATCCCGCATAATATAGTGATTATAGAATTCTCCCACAGAAAGTGTCTGCAGGTCGCTCATATGAGGATACATATAGGTATAATAAAAATCCACAAAAGGATGACTGATCCTGTAAATGCCCTTCTGCACATTCTCTTTGCCAGCCGTATCATAGGAAAAAACTTTCTCCACCAGTTCAAGCTCGATCAGATTCTTCAAATATACACTGATCTTCGCCCTGGAAAACTCTGTGTGAAGATAAAGATCGTTTAATTTATAATTGCCCGCCGCTATGGATGCCATGATCGTATTATAGACCGCCGGTTCCCGTAGCTGCTCCGTGAGAATCCGCTCCCCTTCTTCAAAAAGGAAACTGTTACTGTCTAATATATTACGGCAGATGTTCTGTTGAATCGTCAGCCTGTCATCAAACTGATCCCACAATCCGGGAATTCCGCCCAGAATGGCATAGGCCTCCACACACTCCTCGATACGGAAATTGGGGAACCGCTCCACAATATCCGAAAAGGACATCCCTTTTATTTTTAACAGCCCGGACAGCTCGTAGGCCGCCTCACCGATACGTGTGATCATGCTGTTCTCGATCCATCCGATGGAAGAACTGCACAGAACTACCATCGCATCGTCCCTGTTCCACTGACTGTGTACAAAGGCCACCAGTTCCTTCATAAAGCTGTCACTGGCCCTGACAATATTCTGGAACTCATCGATCACAATTACCTTTTTACCATTGATACGATTAGATATCTTCGCAAAAATATCATGAAAGGTCGGGAATTTATCTACCACATAGCCATCATGGGCCATCTGTCGTCCCCACTGATAGGCCTGTTCCCGCTCGGAACATGCCCGCGCCAGATAATAATAATGGGGTCTGTCTTTCATAAATTCTTTCACAAGTGCCGTCTTACCGATATGTTTTTGTCCATAGACAATCAAAATCTGACTGCCTTCTCTATCATAACAATTGTTCAGATAATTCAGTTCGGTTATTCTGCCCAATAACATAAATTGCCTCACACACCCGCCGTCGTATTTGCTAAAAGCTCTTCGATCTCTTTTGCCGTCACCGGTTTGCCCAGATAATATCCCTGCATGATATCACAGGATATCTCCTGCAGGTATCGAAACTGTTCTTCCGTCTCCACACCCTCCGCTATGGTCTCAAATCCAAGCTTTTTGACCATATAGATAATGGACTCTGTGATAATCCTGGTATTCTCATCCGTGATCACCGTATCAATAAAGGATTTGTCGATCTTTAACGTGTCGATAGGCAGTCCTTTCAAATAGGCCAGGGAAGAAAATCCGGTTCCGAAGTCATCTAACGATATCTTAACCCCGATATCCCGCAAAACGATAAGTCTCTCCGTAATCTCTTCGAAATCATCTATCAAAATAGACTCTGTAATCTCCAACTCTATCTCGCAGGGAGAAATTTGGTATTTCTCTAATATATGAAAAAGTTTGTCTATAAAATCCGGCTGTTTATATTGAATCGCCGATATATTGATGGACATGATCAAAGGGTAGTGGTACTTTCGTTTCCACTCTGCATAATCTTTAAGGCTCTCCTCAATCACCCAGGTCCCGATCGGCACGATGGTCCCATTCTTTTCGGCTATGGGAATAAAGACCGCAGGGCTTATCATACCACCCGTATCATCCTTCCACCGGATCAGCGCTTCCACGCCACGCAAAGCCCCGTCACTGGTCCGAAACTGCGGTTGGAAATGCATGGTAAAATTCTGCGCAAATACCGCTTCTTTCAGCTTATTCTCAATATTTACATTCTGTAAAAATTCATTTAGGATCGCACCGTCAAAATACTGTATCTTATCTTTTCCCATGCTCTTTGCCTTAAACATGACAATCTCTGCACAGTTGATCAGTTCCAGCGTATTGGAAGCCGCCTCCGGATATTCCGCCACTCCCATGCTCACTGTGATAAAGATTTCCTGGCCTCCGGTCAGTTTAAAAGGCTTCTTGAGCCGTTCTCTGATGGACTGGTTGATGGTCTCCACACTTCTGGCACCGCAGGGATCATAGATGGCAATGCAAAACAGATCGCTGTTAAAATGTGATATCACCAAATTATCTCCCATCAGATCGATCAGATACTGCCCCAGTTGCTGCATCAGTTCATCTCCTACGATGATCCCCATGCCGTCGTTGATCTTGTGAAAATCATCTACATCCACAAACATCACGGCAACCGTTTTGCCCTCTTCTTCTGCACGATGAACAAACTCCCCTAAGAGCCGCACAAAATAATTACGGTTATAGAGACCCGTCAGGATGTCATAATACGCCATGTATGTGAGTTCGTCATTTTGCGCATTAAATTTCGTCACATCTTTGAAGCGGATAATCTTGTCTGTGGGCTGCCCCTGGTCATCATACACAATGTTGGCTTCCACTTCAATACATATCCGGCTGTCTTTCAGCCTGATCTCTATTGACTGGCTCTTCATCCCCTGCTTTTCTATAAACAGCACTTCCCGCAGAGAAATGATATACTTCTCCTCTACGCAGTCATACAGTTTTTCCAAATCCCGTATATCCTGAACCGCGAAATTGAAAAAATGATCCCAGTTCGCTATGGTCTGGATCTTTTTCTCCTCATAGTTATAATACAAAAAGGCGCTGTTAGATGTCTCACAGATCAGCCGGAGCATCTTTTCATCTCTTCGCAGCTTCTTGTTGATCGCACTTAAGAGATCCACCTGATATTCTAAATTATTCATACCTATACCCACTTCTGTCTTTGGCTCCCTTAAACCTGACGACAGTCCCCATGACCTATGTATTCTGACCCGTTCCTACTGCTTTACTTATTTCCTGGTGATATATCCCTTTGCTTTCAAAGTCTCCGCACACAGCACAGCCCCCCCTGCCGCGCCACGGATCGTATTATGAGAAAGTCCTACAAACTTCCAGTCATAAACATTGTCCTCACGGATACGTCCAACACTGATGCCCATACCATTCTCATAGTCCACATCCAGTTTTACCTGTGGACGGTTATCCTCTTCCATGACCTGAATAAACTGTTTGGGTGCATTGGGAAGATTCAGTTCCTGCGGAAGTCCCTTAAAGTTTACCAGTTTCTCCACAAGCTGCTCTTTTGTCGGATTCTTTCTGAATTTAACAAACACGGCTGCCGTATGGCCGTTTAACACCGGCACCCGGATACACTGGCAGGTGATCACGGGACTGTCAGCCGGCACAATCTGTCCGTTCTCCACCTTACCCCAGATCCGCAGCGGCTCTTTCTCGCTCTTCTCCTCTTCACCGCCAATATAAGGGATCACATTCTCCACCATCTCCGGCCAATCTTTAAAAGTCTTACCGGCACCGGAAATAGCCTGATAAGTAGTCGCCACCACTTCATAAGGCTCAAATTCTTTCCACGCCGTTAACACCGGCGCATAACTCTGTATAGAACAATTGGGCTTTACTGCAATAAAACCGCGTTTCGTACCCAGTCTCTTCTTCTGATCTTCGATCACATCAAAATGCTCCGGATTGATCTCCGGTACCACCATAGGTACATCCGGCGTCCAGCGGTGTGCGCTGTTATTGGAAACGACCGGCGTTTCCGTCTTCGCATAAGCTTCCTCGATCTGTCTGATCTCTTCCTTGGTCATATCCACCGCAGAGAACACAAAGTCTACCTCGGCAGCCACCTGCTCCACTTCATTCACATTCCTGACAACAATATTCTTGACCGCCTCCGGCATCGGCGTATCCATTTTCCATCTTTCACCTACTGCTTCTTGGTAGGTCTTACCCGCCGATCGGGGACTGGCCGCGATCGTTGTAACCTCAAACCAGGGATGGTTCTCAAGCAGCGCTATGAACCGCTGCCCAACCATGCCGGTACCGCCTAAAATACCTACTTTCAGTTTCTCACTCATTTTTTCATCCTCCTCATATTATCTGGGTATCTTGATCTCATCCTCATCCTGCCAGTCCCTGGCCAGATATTCTTTGTAACCGGCGATCACTTTGCGCATCGCTTCCGGACCGGGCGCACCCATGGTAAGCCTTTTCTCCACACAGGTCCTTATATTGACCGCATCATAAATATCTTCTTCAAAAACGGCACTGATTTCTTTGAACTGCTCCATCGTCAGATCCTCAATACCGCATTTTTGATCAATGCATAAAAGCACCAGCCTGCCCACAATACTGTGAGCATCCCGAAACGGCACACCCTTTCCCACCAGGTAATCCGCCGCATCGGTGGCATTGGTAAAGCCCATCGCCGCGCTCCTTTCCATGATATCCGCGTTGAATTTCATGGTCCGGATCATGCCTTCAAACAATGCAAGACATCCTTTTGCCGTGTCAATCGCATCGAACGTCAGTTCCTTATCTTCCTGCATATCTTTATTGTATGCTAACGGGATCCCTTTCATGGTCGTAAGAATCGAGAAAAGCGCCCCGTAAACCCGTCCGGTCTTGCCTCTCACAAGTTCTGCAATATCAGGATTCTTCTTCTGGGGCATGATGCTGCTCCCGGTGGCATAAGCATCGTCAATCTCCACAAAACGATACTCGTTAGAATTCCAGATGATGATCTCTTCACAAAAACGGCTTAAATGCATCATGATCGTAGACAGAGCCGAAAGGAATTCAATCACATAATCCCGGTCCGACACAGAATCCATACTGTTGTACGTAGGCCCCTCAAATCCAAGCAAGGACGCCGTATAATTCCTGTCAAGCGGATACGTGGTACCTGCCAGTGCCCCGGCTCCCAGCGGACAGTAATTCATGCGGTGATAAATATCCTTAAGCCGCGAACGATCCCTCTTAAACATTTCAAAATAAGCGCCCACATGATGCGCCAGTGTCACCGGCTGCGCCTTCTGCAAATGCGTGAATCCCGGCATATAAGTCTCTACATGATTCTCCATGACAGACACGAGGGTCTGCAAAAGAGTCTTCACCAATTCATCCACATACAGGACCTCAAGCCTTATGTACAGACGCATGTCAAGCGCCACCTGATCATTACGGCTTCTGCCGGTGTGCAGCTTCTTGCCTGCTACCCCGATCCTGTCAATCAGATTCGCTTCCACAAAGCTGTGAATATCTTCATACTCCTGCGTGATCTGCAGTCTTCCTTCCTCCACATCCTGCCTGATCCCGGTAAGTCCCTTTAAAATCTCGTCTTTCTCATCCTTCGTCAGGATGCCCTGCTTGGCAAGCATGACCACATGGGCAATGCTGCCCTCAATATCCTGCCTGAAAAATTTCTGATCAAATGAGATTGACGCATTAAAATTATATACAAGCTGATCCGTCTCCTTTGTGAAACGGCCTCCCCATAGCTGTGCCATGCACTAATCCTCCACCTTAATTAAATCTGAATTTGATGATACCACAAAATACTTTTCTTTTCAATTAAAACACAAATTTTATAGAAAATCATAAAATATCTTATAATCATAAGGAGTTGTTGTCTTATGCAGCCAATATTGTCTTTGCAGGATATCTCTTATTCTTACCATAATCTAAAGGGAGAGACGCCTGCCCTCACACACATAAATCTGCAGGTATCCGAAGGAGAATTCGTGGCTATCGTGGGGCCTAGCGGCTGCGGCAAATCCACCCTCCTCTCCATCATCGCAAGGCTTCTTGTTGCCGAGGAAGGCAGGATTTTGTACCGTGGGCTTTCTGCATCGGACTATTGCCAGGATACCGTACTCAAAATCGGATACATGTTGCAAAAAGACCACCTTTTTGAGTGGCGCACCATTTATCAGAATATCATTCTGGGACTGGAACTGAATCATATGCTTTCCAAAGAAAACACCGATTATGTCCTGAAACTGTTAGAAGATTATGGTCTCTACGCATTCAGGAATAAGAAGCCATCGGAGCTTTCCGGCGGCATGCGCCAAAGAGCCGCTTTGATCCGCACCATGGCAGTCCATCCGGATCTTTTATTATTAGACGAACCTTTCAGCGCCCTGGATTTTCAGACCAGACTCGCTGTCTCTGCGGACATCGCTTCCATCATCCGCCAGACCCAAAAGACTGCCGTCTTGATCACACACGACCTTTCCGAAGCTGTCACTTTAGCGGACCGGGTGATCGTTCTCTCCAAAAGACCTGCCTGTGTGAAGTGCGAGATGCCGATCCACTATGCAATAAGCAGAGAGGATCCACTGGCGATCAGAAGTACCAAAGAATATCAGGATTATTTCAATCAACTATGGGAGGTATTGACAGATGGCGAACCCATTTTCTGAGGCGGCCCTGCCTGTCTCCGCCCGCCAGGAAGATTTCCTGCGTGCTCACCACAGGCACCACCATATGATCACCTTTGGCAGATTTTTTCTGTTCTTTCTCTTTCTTGCTCTCTGGGAACTGGCCGCAAGGCTCTCCTGGATTGACAGTTTTTTCTTTAGCAGCCCTTCCGGAATCCTGCAATATCTCGGACAGATGTTTGCAGACCATTCCATCTATGACCACACCGGCATTACCCTGTTAGAGACCCTGATCAGTTTCCTTCTGGTCACTTTACTAAGCCTGTCGGCGGCTACACTTTTATGGTATTGGAACAGCCTTTCTGAGATTCTGGAACCCTATCTTGTGGTCTTAAATTCACTGCCCAAATCAGCCCTGGCACCTTTGCTTATTGTATGGCTTGGCACCGGCACCAACACCATTATCGTAGCCGGTATCTCGGTGGCCGTCTTTGGATCCATCATCAGCCTATATACGGGGTTTTGCCAGACAGATGCTGAGATGTGTAAGCTGATCTATACCCTGGGCGGTGACCGCAAAGATGCCCTGCGCAAAGTGATACTGCCCAGTTCCATTCCTCTGATCTTAAGCAATATGAAGGTCAATATCGGCCTGTCTTTAGTAGGCGTGATCATCGGAGAATTCCTGGCTGCCAGAAGGGGCCTTGGGTATCTGATCATCTATGGGTCCCAGGTATTCCAACTGAATATGGTCATCACTTCTATCATCATCCTCTGCCTCATTGCCATGGCTTTCTACAAACTGATCCAGAGCGCAGAACACTATTACCGTAAGAAATATTAAATAGGAAAGGATTCCGCTATGAATTGCCTTTTCTCCAAATCTTTGCTATAGATAAGTCCGGCTTTATGAAACCAGCGGCAATCCACCGGGCAGATACACATGCCGCTGCCCGGCGGAGGCCAGATCCATGACAGGAGCAACATGTTACAGAAACCTTACCAACAAAAAATATGTCTGTTCTATATTCTGATCCTTCTTCTCTGGGGCACGGTGTCTTCGTCCGCCTCCGCTTCCGAGATGACAGGTATGTTCTGTGGTGAGGAATAATGTTATGTAAATCACTCTCCTTCTGCCATCACTTTCGCAGGGCAAACATTTCCTTCTCAAAAGTATCTGTCTGCGCGAGATTTTGGCGGACAGCAGACAGTATCTGCCGCGAAGGGCCGCAGCAACAGACCTCTGCTGCGCTCTGTCAGGAATCATTTCACGGTACTTTGCAAGGACCTTCTGACTTTTCATGCGTTATTCTGTTTAGAATCCTTTTGGGGACATGGGATTCCTTCTCATTGTTCCTGTTCCATCATGATCACCAATTATATACATCACCAGACTGTTCAGGATTCCTGGAAGCAATCCTGAACAGCCTTAAAACGTGATAAAAGGAGATTAATATATATAAACATAGGACTTTAAATATTGATTGTGATCGGTGGCGCCGCAGGCGGACTTTCCACCCTTTATATTGCTGCTTCCCTTTTCGGAACGCTGGGATTTAAGATTACAGAAAGATCAAATATGGTATGTCTTTATATGATTAACACATACTGACAAAAAGGCGCCTGTCAGTACTGACAGGCGTCCTCTTTATTCTATAGAATCATCCCAGGATACGATCTCTCCCTTAGAAAGAGATTCCGCTACCGCTATGATACGCTGATTTCTGGAACCGCGAAACCGCAGGCTGATATCCTTTTGTGAAAGGATAAATTCTCCGTCCACGATCACATCCAGATATGACAGGAACTCTCCCATCTGCTCCCACTCCTCACAAAACCTGCCCAGAATATCCGTATCAAAAAGATACCCCGTATAGCACCAGATATCTTTCCCGGGATAACGCCTTTTCGCCTCCTTGAGAAGCGGCAAAAGCGCTTTCCGATTGCCGGGTTCTAAAGGTTCTCCGCCAAGCAGTGTAAGTCCCGTGATATAATCCGGTGCAAGCATGGACAGGATCTGTTCCGTCGTCTCCCTGGTAAAAGGCTGCCCGTACTGAAAGTCCCATGTCTCCTCATTAAAGCACCCCTCACAGTGGTGGGTACAGCCGCTGACAAAGAGCGTCACCCGCACTCCCGGGCCATTGGCTATATCACAGTTTTTGATTTCCGCATAATTCATAGATGCAATACGCGCTCCTTAATCTCCTGGGTGCGTCCCTGATTCCAGAACTGCGTTCCGATATATCCACAGGTCCGTCTGGCCACATTCATCTTATCCTGATCTGTGTTCCCACAGTTAGGGCACTGCCAGATCAGCTTGCCATCTTTGTCCGTGACAATCTGTATCTCTCCATGATACCCACAGGCTTGACAGTAATCGCTCTTGGTATTCAGCTCCGCGTACATGATATTCTCATAAATATACTGCATCACGGATAAGACGGCATCCAGATTGTTCTCCATATTCGGTACTTCCACATAACTGATCGCACCGCCCGGTGACAGTTCCTGGAACTGTGCCTCGAATTTCAGCTTATCAAATGCATTAATATCTTCCGTCACATGCACATGATAACTGTTCGTGATATAATTACGATCCGTCACGCCTTCGATCACACCGAAGCGCTTCTGCAGACACTTTGCAAATTTGTACGTGGTGGATTCAAGCGGCGTACCGTATAGGCTGAAATCAATGTTCGTCTCCTCACGCCATTCCTTGCAGGCATTGTTCAGATACTGCATGACTTTCAGGGCAAAGGGCATCGCCTCCGGATCCGTATGGCTCTTTCCTGTCATATATCTGGTACATTCACACAACCCCGCATAGCCAAGGGAAATCGTCGAATATCCGCCATAGAGCAGCTTATCGATTTTCTCCCCCTTCTTCAACCTGGCCAGTGCACCGTTTTGCCATAAGATCGGCGCCACATCGGAAAGGGTACCTTTCAGGCGGTTATGTCTGGCCATCAAAGCCCGTCTGCATAATTCCAACCGCTCATCCAGAATCTCCCAGAACCGTTCCATATTCCTGCCGGAAGAGCAGGCCACATCTACCAGATTCAGGGTCACAACGCCCTGATTAAATCTGCCATAGAATTTCGGTTTGTCATCTTCATCATGGTATACGGTAAGAAAAGACCGGCATCCCATGCAGGTATAGCAGTTGCCGTCCTTTAACTGCTTCATGATCTTCTCCGATATATAATCGGGCACCATCCTTTTGGCCGTACACTTTGCCGCCAGTTTCGTCAGATACCAGTATTTGCTGTCTTCGCGGATATTATCTTCCTCCAGCACATAGATCAGCTTGGGAAAAGCCGGCGTAATGTATACGCCCTTCTCATTCTTAACCCCCTGGATCCTCTGGTTGAGCATTTCTTCTATGATCATTGCCAGATCATCCCGAAGCCGTCCTTCGGGCACTTCATCAATATACATAAACACCGTGATAAACGGCGCCTGTCCATTGGTGGTCATCAGCGTAATGACCTGATACTGTATGATCTGCACACCCCGTTTGATCTCATCCTTTACCCGTCTTTCGGCAATCTGCCTGATCTGTTCTTCGGTAGCGTTAAGCCCCGCCTCTTCCATCTCTTTTTGGATTTCTCTGCAGAATTTCTCTCTGCTTACATTCACAAAAGGCGCCAGATGCGACAGCGAAATACTCTGTCCACCGTACTGGGAACTGGCAATCTGGGCAATGCTCTGCGTTGCAATATTGCAGGCCGTGGAGAAACTCTTGGGCGTATCGATCATGGTCTCGCTGACTACCGTACCGTTTTGCAGCATATCTTCCAGATTGACCAGACAGCAGTTATGCATATGCTGTGCAAAATAATCCGCATCATGAAAATGGATGATACCCTGCTCATGCGCCTCCACAATATCAGGCGGCAGCAGGAATCTCTTTGTAATATCCTTACTCACTTCCCCTGCCATATAATCACGCTGCACACTGTTGACCGTTGGATTTTTATTGGAATTCTCCTGCTTGACTTCCTCATTGTTACACTCTAACAGGCTTAAGATCTGTTCATCCGTAGAATTGGATTTACGGACCAGCGCCCGCTTATAACGGTAGGTGATATAATTTCTGGATATCGTATAAGCCCGGTACTTCATAAGCTGATTCTCCACCATATCCTGAATCTCCTCCACACTGGGAGCCCGCCTCATCTCCTCACAATGATCCGCAACCACCATGGCAATCTCATCAATTTCATCTTCTGTCAGTTTCTCTTCCTCTTTGACACTGTCGTTTGCCTTACCTATCGCTGCTATGATCTTCTTTAAGTCAAAGGTTACCTCCACACCGCTTCTTTTAATAATCTTCATTCTTTACCCATCCATATTTTCTAATAATACTACATGATGTGCTTCTATACCATGCCACGCATACTATATATTGTATCATGCCGTTTTTTTCTGTCAAGGTATTGTGCCATATTATTTTACGCAACAAGAGACGACATTATTGACTGACTTAGTCGGATAATCAAAAGAAAAACCTATGATATAAAAAAGCACCAACGTTTCTTCCGTCAGTGCCATTTTCATAAAGCTGGAAAAGGGACTTGAACCCTCGACCTACTGATTACGAATCAGTTGCGCTGCCAACTGCGCTATTCCAGCATGTCTCACAACAATGAATATTATATGATGGAACGCCAAAATTTGCAAGATATTTTTCACAAAATTATCGGCCGAAATAATACCAATTGCATATTCTGCCCTTCTATGATAGAATAATCGACATCAAATATACAGAAGGAACCGCCGATGCGTCAAAAATTATTTCCTATTTTTATACTATTGCTTGCTTTGGTCTCTGCCGCCGCTTTTCTTTTGTTCTGCAAAGAACAGCAGGCACTGGCTGTCTCTAACGATACACAAGATCTTTCTTCTGTCCTTTTTCACACCGATGCCTTTGAAAACAACAAAGCCTACGGCAGCATGGTCTGCGCCATTCCTTATGACAATGCCCTTGGACAGGCCTGTGAAAAAGACAGTACGGCAGAACTCAAAATACTCAACGAATCTCTTCTGCCAAAAGAAGAGCGATGCTACCGTCTGAAACTGACGGATGAAGAAGGCGGGAAAAACCCGCTGTCCCTTGCGAACCTGGAAGCCAAATCTTCCTGGGAACTCCACGTGGCAGATGACTGCGAGCACCTTTCCAGCCTCCCCAATCCTTATGCCCATATCCTGTTTTATCTGGACGGGCAGTTCATGGGCTGCTATGTACTGATCTCCGAGTCCAACCAGTGAATTCGTCTCCTTAACCACGCAAACAGATAGGAGACATGTTCTTCATAGGTGGTAAATTCTGCAATCTCCTCACGCATCCGCCACTGCTCCTCCACGCCCAACACATGC
This sequence comes from uncultured Lachnospiraceae bacterium, assembly GCA_951801245.1. Next base: position 17,784 of record CATOMC010000006.1, on the reverse strand, counting down.
CATCTGTCAAAGTTCGCATCCATATCCCCAGACAGATGTTTTGCCTTTTCTTCCTCTGCCGTCAGAAACAATTCCAGCGCTTCTTTGTTTTCCTTCCATTTGGAGGCAATGACGGCCCGAAACTCCTCCATCTCCATCAGGGTATCGAACCAGAGATTCTGACTGCTTGTATCCGGCTGCCAGGTATCCACGGCCTCTCCTCCCGTCTCTGAACTGCCGCAGGACTGGTCAAAATCCCATACAGGCCCCAAATAGAGTTTTCCGCCCTTTGGCATATATCCGAACATGCTCCACCCCATGTCTCCGTTGAGCATGATCTCATTCGTAAGATACCAGCCCGCAAAGGAATCCACATCCACCAAATCTGTGATGCTCTGCCAGTTTTTTGCAAAAATGGCATTGTTCACAAGCTGCATATAGGCATCCATGTATTCCTCCTGATGCTTTGTAATAACCTCTTCTTCCGGATACAAAATAGCCACCGAAAAGTTTTCTTCCCAGTTGCGGTCGCTTCCTTCTACCGGCGATAACGGAAAACCGTTTACCCCTCCGCCCATCTCCACGAAAAAGCTGACCATGATTTCTTCCGGATCATAGTCCGTCTCTATATTGACCCGGTTGATGCCCGTCTCAACTGTTTCACATAGAAGATATACCCCAAGATATTCCTCATTCCAGTACAGATGACACAATTGACAGTCAGAGGTATAGGACAGTCCCATAATATCTGCGATTCCAAAAGCGATCTCATTTCTGAGCATGGCGTGATCCATGGTGTTGCTCAAAAGCGCCCACTCCTTGTCATCTCCCATGCCGAATATGTCCTGTCTTTCGGAAAACTTTATTTTATAGGGCTTCTTCTCGAATTCTGTCCAGGTGCTGTTACCCCGACCCCGCACTTCTCCTGGCAGACCGTCAAAGCAATAGCGAAAATTCGTATTCGTCATGCGATAGCTGCAAGTAAGATACTCTCCTCTTTCTACGTCTGCATACCCCTCACCGGATGTGATGAACAGCTCCGGCAGGGTATAGTCCGTATCGGGATCATCCTGAAACCAACTGGCATATATTTCCGTTATCCCCTGGTCCCCTTCCGTGCTCAACTGCAGTCTGCCCTCCACAGGATTGATCAGCTCTTCCTCATAGTACCATCCCTGGAATAACAGATTCTCCGCCTCTGTCTGTGGAGGCTTCACCGTGATGCTCTTTACAAAAAAGGGGAGCAGATATTCTCTTGTATAAGGCTCTTCCTCAGTCCCTACATAATATATGACAGTATGTTCACGTATACACATGACAAATAAAATGACTGTCACTGTAAAAAGAAGGAGAACGCCCAACAATTTCTTTCTTTTGCCTGTCATTGCCTTGTATCCGCACATCAGTCTGCCGTGCGCTCTCCCGTCTGTATATGCACATCCATTTGTGGAAACGGAATCGAAATTCCTGCCTCATCCAGGGCATATTTCACATGCTCCGTCAAACGCCACTTCGTATTCCAGTATGTGTCATTCCGGCTCCAGCAGCGCACATGCAAGATCACTCCGCTGTCTGCCAGTTCATCCACAAACACCAACTGCTCTTTCTCCTGCAGGACCTCCGTATCTTTCTTAAGGACATCCAAAAGCACTTCCCTGGCAGCCCGGATATCCGCGTTATAAGCAATTCCCACGACAATATCTATTCTGCGGTCTTCCAGGGTACTCATATTTAAAATATTGGCGTTGGCCAGTGTACCGTTCGGTACGATGACCACATGATGGTCCGGTGTGATCAGCCTGGTATAAAAAAGCTGCACCTCCTGCACCGTTCCTTCATTTCCGTTACTGTCCTTGATATAATCGTCCGTCTTAAAGGGCTTTAGCAGCAAAAGCAGTACCCCTCCCGCAAAGTTTGAAAGGCTTCCCTGTACGGCAAGACCGATGGCCACACCGGCAGAACCGACCAACGCTACTACACTGGTGGCATCCAGTCCAAACCCGGAAGCAATCAAAAACACCAGCAGAATATAGAGTGTGACCTTCAAAAGGGAATCCAGAAAATGGATAACACCCTCATCCGCATTACCTCTCCGCAGGGAACGCCGCAGGATTTTGCGGATCAGCTTAATGACCTGCATCCCCACCAGAAATACCACCAGCGCAAGCAATACGCGGACGCCAAACCGCAGTACTTTGTCCGGAAGTTCTTGCAGATAAGTCTCGATCACCCCTACCTGCAGTTCATTTTCCGCAAGTATTTCTACGCCTATGAGTTGTTCTTTCATCAGTTGCTCTTCCATCCTGATCCTCCATGGTTACACTTCGTCAAATCTTTCAACCTAATCTCTTATTTCTTACTGGTTTTGCGGGTTGCCGTTTTCTTAGCTGCAGTTGCTTTCTTTGCCGTCTGCCGCCCGGTCTTTGGTTTGTCTGTCTGTTCCAGACCGGTCTTTTGGTCTGCTTCTTCTGAGCCGGCCTTTTTGTCCGTATTCTCCACTTCCTGGGAAGCCTCCTGCCTCTCGGTAAGCTTCTGAAGTTTCAGCGCCGCTTCTTCAGCTTTTTTCATCAATGCGTCTGCCGTCTTTGCCCGCTCTTTCGCCTCCGCTGCAGCACGCTTTGCAAGTTCTTTGGCTTCTGCCGTCGCCTGTCTGGCCAATTCTTTGGCTTCTGCTGCAGCCTTCGCCGTCTGCTCGGCCTCTTCTTTTGCCAGACGTCTCTCCTCAGCCTCTTTGGCTTTACGGCGTTCCTCGGCACGCTTCTTTTCTATTTCTGCTTTTTCTTCCTCCGTATACGGTGTATAAGAGAAAATACTGATGCTTAAGGGCGCGCTCACCATATCTATGGCAAACGGCTTACCGTCCCATTCCATCTCCAAGGCTTCACATTCCTTCTTATTGACACAGCCGCTTCCGCCATAAGTTCTGTCGTCTGTGTTAAATATCTCTCTGTATTTTCCTTCATAAGGAACCCCTACCCGGAATTCCTGTCTCACATCTGCAAAATTGGCCACGACCACCAGCATATCCTCCGGCTTGCCGGCCTTGCGCATATAGGACAGCATGCATGCGTTCGGCGTTATGCAGTTGATCCACTCAAACCCATCCCAGGAAGTGTCCTTCTCATAAAGTGCAGGCATCGATCTGTAAAGCTTGTTTAAATCTGCCACCAACCGGTTTAACTTTCCATGTTCTTCGTTTTCCAGAAGTTCCCACTCCACGGCACGCTTCTCGTTAAACTCATCATACTCACCGATATCCTGCCCCATAAACAACAGCTTCTTGCCCGGATGGGTCATATGATAAGCATACGTCAGGCGCAGATTCGCAAACTGCTTCTCCCGCTCTCCCGGCATCTTGCCAAGCAGAGTCTTCTTCCCATGTACCACCTCATCATGAGACAGCACCAGCATGAACTTCTCACTGTAGGCATAGATCATGCTGAAAGTAAGTTCATTATGACAGCCCGATCTGAAAAAGGGATCTGTGGAAATATATCCCAGATAATCATTCATGAAGCCCATGTTCCACTTTAAGTCAAAGCCAAGTCCATCCTCATCGAAGCTTCCCGTCACTCTAGGCCATGCCGTAGACTCCTCCGCGATCATCAAAACGCCCGGATTTCTCTTTTTCATAATGGAATTCAGGTGCTTCAAAAATTCCACAGCTTCCAGATTTTCATTGCCTCCATAGATGTTTGCGACCCATTCTCCGTCATTTTTGCCGTAATCCAGATAGAGCATGGATGCCACCGCATCAATACGGATACCGTCCGCATGGAACTGTTCTACCCAGTAGAGTGCATTTGCAATCAGATAATTGGTCACTTCCGGCCGCCCATAGTTGTAGATCAAAGTTCCCCAATGGGGGTGACATCCCTGTCTGGGATCTTGATGCTCATAAAGGCAGGTGCCGTCAAATCCGGACAATCCATAGGTATCTCTCGGGAAATGAGCCGGTACCCAGTCAAATATCACACCAATTCCCGCCTTATGCATCTCATCCACGAAGAACATCAGATCCTCCGCCGTACCATAGCGGGCTGTGGGAGCATAATAACCGATCACCTGGTATCCCCAGGACTCGTCTAACGGATGCTCCATAACCGGCATCAGCTCGATATGGGTATATCCCATCTTTTGCACGTATTCCACGATCTTCGGCGCCAGTTCTCTGTAAGTATAGAACTCTCTGCCATCCTTTGGCTTATCAAAGGATCCCAGATACACTTCATATACGCTCATGGGTTTATCCTGTGCCTGCTCTACACTACGGTTCTTGATCCACTTGCCATCTTTCCAGGCAAAGCCCTCAAGATTTCTGACCACAGAGGCCGTATCCGGACGAAGCTGCGCCCCGAATCCATAGGGGTCTGCCTTCATAAAAGTAAGACCGCCCTTTGCCTTGATTTCGAATTTATAACATTCCCCTTCTTTCACATCGGGAAGAAACAGTTCAAAAATCCCGGAATCCCAGAGTCTTCTCATCTGATGCACTCTGCCGTCCCAGCCGTTAAAATCTCCTACCACACTGACCCGCAAAGCATTGGGCGCCCATACCGCAAAATAGGTTCCCTCCGTATCGTCAAGCTTCATCGGGTGCGCTCCCAGTTTCTCATAAATCATGTAATGGATTCCGGCATTGAATTTCTCCGTATCCTGTCTGGTGATCTGAGGCGCATAATTGTAAGCATCTTTAACCTTTCTCAGGCTGCCATTCTCCGCCTCCACAATATATTCATAGGCAGGAATGGTCTTGCCGGGCAGCAGCAGCGCAAAATACCCCTCCTCATCAACCTGCTCCATCTTATAACTCTTATCCCCTTCCAGAGGCTGCAGCCGCACACTCTTTGCCCCCGGCTGGAACGTCTGTACCAATACGGAACTGCCCGTCACATGAGCACCCAGGACTGCGTGGGGGTCGTCTGCCTCGGAATAAATGATCTCCTCGATCTGGGGCCAGTTCATCAGTTTATATAGTTTCTTATTCATATGCAATACCATACCTTTCTCTTATTTATATTTATCTCATTCGAACGTTTCCTGATATACGCTGCAGCATTTCATCCGTCCTTGGCGCTATTGTTCAATCTGATGGATCAGCATGCCGCTCCTGAGTTTTGGCTCAAACCATGTTGATTTGGGCGGCATCAGCCTGCCGGCATCCGCGACTGCAAACAATTCGTGAATATCTGTAGGATACATGGCAAAAGCCACCTTTGCGTCCGTATGAACGCGCCTTTCCAATTCCTGTAATCCCCTGATGCCTCCTACAAAAGCGATTCTGTCATCCACTTTAGGATCCGTTATGCCAAGTACCGGTTCCAGAAGCTTTCTCTGCAGGACCGCCACATCCAGATCCTCCACCGGATCACCCGTATAGCTTGCTGGATCCACGACAAGACGAAACCATCTGTCTTTCAGATACATGCCGATCTCACCCTTTTTCTGTGGCTTATACGGCCCGATACCCACAGCTTCCACCCTGAAAATCTCTTGCACCTTTGTGATAAACTCTTCCTCCTCATAACCGTTTAAGGAATTCACCACACGGTTATAATCCATGATCATCAACTGATCGTCCGGAAAAAGCACCGACAGAAAATAATTAAATTCCTCTTTCCCCGTATAATCCGGATATTTGGCCCGCCGCTTCTTAGAAACCCTCACCGCCGAGGCACATCTGTGATGACCGTCCGCGATATAGATTGCCTCCACTTTTAAGAATTCCTGCCGGATACGCTCCACACATTCCTCGTCATCAATCACCCATAATCTGTGTGTGATCTGATCGTTTGCCGTAAAATCATACACCGGTTCTTTGGCCATCGCCGCCTGTACTTCCCGCTCAATTGCCTCCCGCCTGCGGTAAGCCAGAAAAATCGGTCCGGTCTGTGCACTGCACACGTCTACGTGGCGAATGCGGTCCGCTTCCTTATCGGCCCTGGTGTTCTCATGCCTCTTGATCATCTGCGTATCATAATCATCCACCGATGCACAGGCACCGATGCCAACCTGGGAGCGGCCGTTCATCACCAGTTCATACACATAATAGGCACGTTTCTTTTCCTCCATAAAATAGCCGTCTTTGATCATTTCCGCAAGCATATCCCGGGCTTTCTCATAGACCTCTGGAGCATACATGTCATACCCCCTTGGAAACTGCGTCTCCGGCCTGTCTATTCTAAGGAAAGTATACGCATCGTTTTCTACCACTTTACGCGCCTCTTCGCTGTTGTACACATCATACGGAAGCGCCGCTATCTTCGGTGCCATGTCACGCCTTGGCCTGACAGCCCGAAATGGAATAATATCTGCCATATTTTCTCCTGTTTTGATGAAATTGCTTTTGCGGTAAATGAGATTACCGCTTCTTAAGTTGCTTTTCACACATTTATATCTATTTTATCAAATTCCCCTATGCAGTACAAGCGCGAAGTGCTAAAATATACGAGAAAGGAAGTGTGATTATGACAGCAGAAAACAAGAAAATATTAGAGCGGATCAACGCCTATGCCGAGAAGGCTCTGGCAGACATCGATCCTCAGAAGACCAGAATTTCATTTCAATTAGAGGCCCTGAAACCCGTTATGCAGGAAATTGCCGATGAGACCGGTAAGTCTGTGGAAGATATTTTTATCCTCTATATGGATCTTGCCAGTGAAGCATCCGTGGAAGCAGAGAAGAATCTGCAGGCCACACTGGATGACGAGGAAGACGCTAATTTCTCTTCCATCGCCAACCGGATAAGCTAACGAAAACTATTATGGCGGTCTGTTAACGATTGATTAACAGACCGCCATATTCTTGATCGGACCGAGTTTACCCGGCCTTTTATGTTACTTCACTACCCTGACTCTGAACACGCCGCTAATAGACTGCAGTTTCTCGATAATCTCCGGGGAAGCGGGGGTTTCAATGTCGAGCATGGTATAAGCCACCTCACCCCTGGACTTATTGGTCATATCGGAAATATTGATATTGTTATCACCAAAGCATGCTGTAAACTTAGTGATCATGTTGGCAATATTCTTATGGAAGATCGCCACACGTCCGGCCTGTGTACAGATACCCATATCGCAGGAAGGATAATTGACACTATTCACAATATTACCGTTTTCCAGATAATCTTTCATCTGTTTCACAGCCATCACGGCACAGTTATCCTCAGATTCTTCTGTGGAAGCGCCCAAGTGAGGAATCACGATACATCCTTCCTGTCCCGCCGTTGTAGGATTCGGGAAATCAGATACATACTTTCTTACTTTGCCCGACTTAATACTTGCAAGCACAGCCTCCTCATCCACCAAAAGGTCTCTTGCAAAGTTTAACAAGATTACGCCGTCCTTCATCTTGGCAAGAGCGTCCTGACCAATCATTCCCTTCGTTGCATCCATTAACGGTACATGAATCGTAATGATATCGCACTCTTCATAGATTTCTTCCACATTCAGCACATGCCTGACATCCCTGCTTAAGTTCCAGGCCGCATCCACTGACACATAAGGGTCGTACCCATAAACTTCCATGCCCAGATGTTTCGCCACATTGGCCACCTTGACACCAATCGCCCCCAGGCCAATGATACCAAGCTTCTTGCCCTGAATCTCCGTTCCTGCAAAATTCTTCTTAGCCTTCTCCGCATCTTTGGCGATATTTTCATCGGCCGCATTTGCCTTCACCCATTCAATGCCGCCCGCCACATCACGGGATGCAAGCAGCATACCTGCTATCACAAGCTCTTTGACGCCGTTGGCATTGGCACCCGGTGTATTAAAGACTACGATACCCTTCTGCGCACATTTATCCAGTGGGATGTTATTGACACCGGCACCGGCACGCGCAATGGCAGCCAGACGCTCCGGCAGTTCCATCTCATGCATCGCCGCACTTCTAACTAAGATACCGTCCGCTTCTGCCATATCCTCTGTTTTTACATATTGTTCACTGAATTTCTCAAGTCCTACACCTGCGATCGGATTTAAACAATGATATTTAAACATCTCTTATATCCTCTTTTCTTAAGACTCTATCTCTCACTGCCGCCTGGAAAACGGCCGTACGATTACTGATTTTCCTGCTCGAATTTCTTCATGAATTCTACCAGCTTTTCGACCCCTTCCATGGGCATCGCATTATAGATGCTGGCACGCATGCCGCCTACGGTTCTGTGTCCCTTCAGATTCACAAATCCGGCCGCCGTAGCTTCTTTGATAAATTTTGCATCCAGATCGTCATTTCCCGTTACAAAAGGCACATTCATCAGGGAACGGTCTTCTTTTCTGACAGTGCCTTTAAACATGCTGCTCTCGTCCAGGAAATCATAGAGAATCTTTGCTTTCTTCTCGTTGCGCTCCTTCATCGCCTCTAAGCCGCCATTACGAAGCAGCCACTTGAATACCTTGCCGCAGATGTAAATGCCATAACAGGGCGGCGTATTATATAAGGAATCATTGTCCGCATGCACTTTGAATTTCATCATGGTAGGCGTTCCGGGAAGTACCTCATCCGTCAGAAGATCCTCTCTGATAATGACCACCTGGGTACCTGCCGGCCCCACGTTTTTCTGTACGCCTGCATAGATCAGGCCGTATCTGGTCACATCCATGGGCTCTGACAGGAAGCAGGAAGACACGTCGGAAACCAATAGTTTGCCTTTGGTATCGGGCAGTTCGTGATATTTGGTTCCGTAGATCGTATTGTTCTCACAGATATAAACATAATCCATGTCTTCCGTAATGGGCAGATTGGAACAATCCGGTATGTAAGAAAAGGTCTCATCCGCAGAAGATGCCAGTTCCACAGCTTCTCCATAGATTTTGGCTTCCGCAAAGGCTTTCTTAGCCCACTGTCCGGTCAGAATATATCCTGCCTTACGGTTTTTCATCAAATTCATGGGTACGGATGCAAAAAGAAGGCTTGCACCTCCCTGCAAAAACAAGACTTTATAATTATCCGGGATCTGCAAAAGTGTCCGCAAATCGGCCTCTGCCTCCTTGATGATCGTGTCATATACTTTGGAGCGATGACTCATCTCCATGACCGACATACCCGATCCTTTGTAATCTAACATTTCCTCTGCAGCTTCCTTCAAAACTTCCTCCGGCAGCACTGCAGGGCCAGCCGAAAAATTATACACTCTAGCCACTTTCTTCTCCTCCCGATATTGTACAAATTTATAGGCCACAGGCCACAATCTGATTCAAATCTCTCCTGTGCCATCACAACAACCAGATTTCATTGTACCTTTTTCATCCACTTTAGTCAATTACCATGTCAAATTTTTTGACGCATCTAGTTATGTAAACTATATATTTCAATAAAACATGACCACCGGCGTTCCCACCTCCGCCATGTCGAACAACTCTTCCATAGCCTCTCTGGGCGTATTGATGCAGCCGTGGGAACCATTGGTCTGATAGATTTCACCGCCGAATTTACTGCGCCAGGCTGCATCATGGATCCCGATATTCCCTTTGACAGGCATCCAGAAATCCACATGAGAGGCATAATCCCTGCCGCGCAGGATCCGGTTTTTCTGTTTGAGATAGACATAGTTTACGCCCGAGGGCGTCCCCATTCTGCGGGATGTATTCCCTGTCACAATGGGTGTATCGATCTTCAAAACGCCATCCACATAATAGTACATCTTCTGCTCCCCCATATCCACCTCGATATAGGTGGAGCCGATATCTTCACTGCCCTGTTTCCAGGCTTCCTGCAGATAAGCCGGCTCATGCACTTCTTTCTTTTTGGCATAGAAAGCCTCGGTCAGATAGTCGATCTCCTTATTCTGGTCAATCTGGTTGCCATAGACACCGCCTTCTACTGTCACAAGTTCCCCCCTGGTGGCATGAAACTGTCTGCTTCCTCCTACCGTATCGTACTTGGCTGCAAGTTCCTCCACAAATTCCTCAATAGCGTCCTCCCTAAGCTGGAACTGACCGGCCTCATCCAACAGAAAATCTCCTGTCTCATCAAGCGCTATCCATTTACTGACAACGGATGCATCAAGAGGAATCTGCTCCTCTCCCATCTGATAGACAATGCCGCACTGTTGAAAAGCATTAAGCTTCTCCCACAAGGCAAGAGTATCCTGCATTTGCTCTGTCAGTTCCAGATCATGATAACAGTCTTCTTCCTTAAGAAAGACCTCCTCTCTGGATTCTTCGACGGCTGTCAGAACCGCCGATCTTGCTTCCTCCAGATTCAGAACCTGCGTTCTCTCATTGATCAGTTCGTACCCGTTACCGGTATTGACGATCTCTACCCTGCGCGCTTCCTCCGGGGTACTCTCCATACAGAAAGGAAGTGCGGCAAAACACGTCTCAAACTTCCCCCGATCATAAGATACTACCGGCGTAAGGCTGGTGATATGCGCATGAAATATGCTGTCGATCCACATCCAGGAGTTTTGCTGCTTCTGATAGATTTCCAGCGCTTTGCCAAAATCAAACTGATATGAAATTTCTTCTGCCGGGATCACAAAAGCATTGCCATCCCTGTCATATATCGTAAGCCCTTCGTATGTGAAATCTTTCACAAGTTCATCATTGACTTCCTGAATACTCTTCCCCGTACAGTAAACGCCATTGATCCAGGTTCCGTAGGCAAACGCATTATGATAATAGATGGCAAGGCCTGCATATGTCCCCATCAGACTGATCATGATGATTCCAAACATGACAGCCAGATACTTCATTGTCCTTTTTCTCATAAGACGGTTCCATCACTTTGTTTTTCTTACGTACTCATAAGGTGCATCGATTACTTCTCCGCCAGATCTGTTGCATCGAAAGCTTCACTGATGGGCGCACCTGCCGGCACCATAGGAAATACCTTGTCGTCCTCGGGTATGATGCAATTAAGTAACACAGGTTTTTTTAAGGCAACAGCCCTTTCAATAGCAGGTGCTACTTCTTCCTTTTTCGTCACAAGGATTGCCTCACAGCCAAGTCCCTCCGCAACTTTACAAAAATCCACGCCATCATTTAATATGGTCTGGGAATACCGCTGTCCATAAAATAACGTCTGCCATTGCCTGACCATTCCCAACACATGGTTATTGATCACTACCTGGATGATCGGAATGTTATAACGGCTTGCCGTGGCAAGTTCATTCATATTCATCCGGAAACACCCGTCCCCGGCAATGTTGATACAAGTCTTATCAGGCTGCCCCATTTTGGCACCAATGCAGGCGCCGAGACCATATCCCATGGTTCCGAGTCCTCCCGATGTAAGTAAGGTGCGGGGCCAGGAATACTGATAATACTGCGCTGCCCACATCTGATGCTGTCCCACATCCGTGGTGATGATGGCTTCTCCCTTCGTCACCCGGTCGATCTCTTCCATAATATAAGGACAAGAGAGCACGGACGCATCATAGCTTAGCGGAAATCTTTCTTTCAACCCCTTAATATGTTCCATCCAGTCCCCATGATCCTGTTTCGCAAGCTGGCTGTTTAACTTGCCGAGTACTTCCTTTAAATCTCCTACCAGAGAGACATCCGTTTTAATGTTCTTATTGATCTCCGCAGCATCAATATCAATATGCAGTACCTTTGCATGTTCCGCAAATTTCTTAGGATTCCCCACTACACGGTCAGAGAATCTGGCACCTAAAGCGATCAAAAGATCACACTCGCTGACACCAAAATTAGAAGTTTTGGTACCATGCATACCGATCATGCCCGTATACCGCTCGTCGTGTCCGTCATAAACACCCTTCCCCATCAATGTATCACAGACAGGTGCATCCACAATCTGCGCAAACTCTCTCACTTCCTGATAGGCTCCGGAAATCACGGCGCCGCCGCCCACATAAATATACGGCTTCTTAGCCTGTTCGATCAGCCTGACAGCCTCTTTGATCTCTTCCTCTGAGCATCGCAAGACTTTCTCTACCGCAATGGGTTCCTTTTTCTCATATTCAAAACGGTTGGCCGTCACATCTTTGGTGATATCCACCAGCACAGGTCCCGGCCTGCCGCTTCCGGCAATAGCAAAAGCCTTACGCAGTGTATCCGCCAGAATGCTTACATCCTTCACGATATAATTATGCTTTGTAATGGGCATGGTGATACCCGCAATATCCACCTCCTGGAAAGAATCCTTGCCTAGAAGAGGGAGATTTACATTACAGGTGATGGCTACCACAGGTACAGAATCCATATAAGCTGTGGCAATACCCGTCACCAAATTGGTAGCGCCGGGGCCGCTGGTTGCCAGACAGACCCCCACTTTACCGGTCGCCCTTGCATAACCGTCCGCCGCATGCGCGGCCCCCTGCTCATGAGATGTAAGAATATGATTTATTTCATTACTATGTTGATACAATGCGTCATATACATTCAAGATTGTACCGCCGGGATAACCAAACACAGTGTCCACGCCCTGTTCTTTGAGACATTCCACTACAATCTCCGCACCTGTCAATACCATTTTATCATCCTCCTGTCTGTTTATATTTAACCACACGCGTTATTATATAAAGATCATATAACATGCAATATATGATTACATATGTTATTATATTCTGTAATTATCCTATTTTGTTCCGGGTATTTCCAAAATGGCACCTCTGTTGCCGCTGGTGACCATCTCCCGGTATCTTGCCAGATACCCGGTTGTCACCTTGGGTTCCCTGGGCTGCCATTTGCTTTGTCTACAGGCAAGTTCTTCCTCGGAAACCTTGATGTCCAGCTTCATATTCGGAATATCAATACTGATGATATCTCCTTCCTCCACAAGCGCAATAGGCCCTCCCACAGCCGCTTCCGGTGACACATGCCCGATGGAAGCACCGCGGGATGCTCCCGAGAACCGTCCGTCCGTGATCAGCGCTACGCTGGAACCCAGTCCCATGCCTGCAATGGCAGAAGTAGGATTGAGCATTTCCCGCATACCTGGTCCGCCCTTCGGACCTTCATAGCGAATCACCACCACATCTCCCGCTACAATCTGACCACCCTTGATGGCTGCGATAGCATCTTCTTCACAGTCAAAGACTCTGGCCGGCCCCTCATGGACCATCATTTCCTCCACCACAGCAGAACGCTTCACCACACTGCCGTCCGGTGCAAGATTTCCCTTTAATACAGCCAGGCCGCCCGTCTTACTATAGGGGTTCTCCACGGTACGGATTACTTCCGTATTGCGATTCACTGCCCCTTTGATATTCTCACCGATGGTATCACCCGTGACAGTCATACAATCTGTATGGAGCAGTCCGATATCTGCCAGTTCTTTCATCACAGCATAGACGCCGCCCGCTTCATTCAAATCTTCCATATAAGTAGGGCCTGCCGGTGCCAGGTGACACACATTTGGCGTTTTCTCGCTGATTTCATTGGCAAAAGCAATATCAAAGTCAAAGCCGATCTCATGAGCGATCGCGGGCAGATGCAGCATGGAATTGGTAGAGCATCCCAGCGCCATATCCACTGTAAGCGCATTTAAGATGGCGTCCTTTGTCATGATATCCCTGGGCCTGATGTCCTTCTCCAGAAGCTTCATCACCGCCATACCAGCATGTTTTGCCAGTTTAATCCGTTCCGAATAAACCGCAGGAATCGTACCATTGCCGCGAAGGCCCATACCCAGTGCCTCTGTAAGGCAATTCATGGAGTTTGCCGTATACATACCGGAACAGGAACCGCAGGTAGGACATACTTTTTCTTCAAACTCCCGCAGTTCTTCCTCTGTCATCGTGCCTGCCGCATGAGAACCCACCGCCTCAAACATGGAAGAAAGACTTCTCTTCTGTCCATGTACATGCCCGGCCAGCATAGGGCCGCCGGATACAAATACAGTGGGCACATTGATACGCGCCGCTGCCATCAAAAGTCCCGGCACATTCTTGTCACAGTTAGGCACCATCACCAACGCATCAAACTGATGTGCCAGTGCCATACACTCTGTGGAATCCGCAATCAGATCTCTGGTCACCAGAGAATATTTCATACCGATATGCCCCATGGCGATACCGTCACAGACGGCTATTGCGGGAAATACCACCGGGACACCGCCAGCCTGCGCCACGCCCAGTTTGACCGCCTCCACGATCTTATCCAGATTCATATGCCCCGGCACGATCTCGTTGTAGGAGCTGACAATTCCCACCATGGGTTTCTTCATCTCCTCCTGCGTAAAGCCAAGTGCATTAAACAAACTCCTGTGCGGCGCCTGCTGTGCGCCTGCTTTCACATTGTCACTTCTCATACTCTCCTCCGTTCCGGGGCACGTTGCGCCCCTTGTTCATTCCTTTCATACACTGCCAGGCGATGATCTCCTGGTATATAAGATAAACTGCCAGTTCTCGTAGACCGGCTCCATCTTCTCCTCTAAATATGCTGTCGGGATCTCCTCTTTCGTCAGATAAAACTTCCACTCCTCGGGTGCCTCCCGATACCCGTATTCCATGTTCAGGAGCGCCTTATCCAGCAATACAATATCTGCCTCTTCAATCTGCCTGGTCACCCGGTCTTCTCCTATACCATAGGCATACAAAAGATAATACTCCTGATCACAGTCCGTCACAGCCACCCTGCCTGCCTGACTCATATCAAACTGTCCATAGGCATCGCAAAGCAGTTCATCCCGCCTGCTGTATGGCGCTGTATCTGATAACAGTGTTAAAATGCATAATCCGCCGGCCAGGACAGTACACACCACTGCTGTCCATCCGGCAATCCCTCTGCCCTTTTCTCTATTCGCGCATCGCTTTTCTATAACGTCTGCTATTCTTTCAATCAGCCAGGTGACAAGAAGTGCTGCCCACACGCCCAGAAACGAAAACACTCTCTGATAGGGAAGCTTGCACTGTATGATCAACGCTATACCCAATAGAAAGACTGTTAACAGGAAATACCATTCCAGAAACTCCCGATAACTGTCCTGTTCTCCCTGCGGGCCTTGCTTTCCGGCGTGATATTTTCCTTTGATCCGCCACACAGTCCATACCACCACGGCCACAAAGGAAAGGCACACAAGCAGGCACATACCTTTTCCCCGAATCCCTATGGCCGGGGCAAGCTGTGTACCAAATAGCGTCTGCAGCCAGTCAACCGCCTGACTTGTAAACTGTTCTCTGGTCATACTCTGGATGTAGGGCGTATCAAGCATATAAGATACACCCGTTATGACTGCCTTAAAAGGCGCATGCAAAATGACCGTCCCATGCCCCATGCCGGTAAATCCGCTGTCCGGTGTTTTGACAAGCAGGTTAGATCCGATCGCCAGCCACAAAATCCCGTATAACCCTGCCGTACAGACTGCACTGACCAAAGATGTGATAATCAGGTGCAACAGGATCTTATATTCCCTCTGCCGCAGCAGCACCGCACCGCCAATCACACAGATCGGCATCACCACATACAGACTGCTTGGAATCGCCCACAGCGCTGCCACTAGAGATAATCCGAAGCATAGATAATCTCTTCGTTTCTGCCGATGTTCCACCACGATATGGATAAGTTCCCATATCGCCGTCAGATAACAAAAAGTCACAAGCGCATATCCTCTGCCTTGTACTGCCAGTTGATTCACCATGCTCATCCCAGCAAAAACAAATGCGGGAAACAATGCAGGAAATCCCGCAAAACACTTTCTGCCGATCCGATACAATAAGATCAGGCTGCCCAGGCTGCATAACCATGATACACCCCTTAAGGCCACTGCCGAGCTGCCAAATATGTTAAGACAGGCTGACAGGGCTGAATATCCCACATGGTTATTAGGCAGCGGCCAGTGGATTGCCGCATAGACCGGCCCCCTGCTGATAAAATAATAATAGGTATACAGTTCATCATACCATGGTGTGATCGCAAACATCCTGTAACCATAGTAAACTGCCATGCCCACAAAAAACACCAGAAAAATATGGAATTCCTTATCCTTAGCCGGCCATTTCACTTGCTGTTTCATACATTCAAACCTTTTCGATGCGCCAATATCATGCTCTTTAAGCACACGTGTTATTATTTAATCCTCTCTGCCAGCAGATCTCCCATCTGCCTGCAGCCTACACGCTCACACCCTTCGGACATAATATCCGCGGTCCGGTATCCGTCCTGCAGTACAGACTTCACCGCATTGTCAATCGCATCCGCCTCCCGATCCAGGTCAAAGCTGTAACGCAGCATCATAGATGCGGAAAGCACGGTAGCAATCGGATTGGCAATATCCTTCCCTGCAATATCCGGTGCAGAACCGTGGCTTGGCTCATACAATCCAAACTTCGTGTCATTCAGGGAAGCCGATGCCAGCATGCCAATAGAGCCTGTCACCATACTTGCCTCGTCCGATAAAATATCCCCAAACATATTCTCTGTCAGAATCACGTCAAACTGAGCCGGATCCTTGACTAGTTGCATGGCACAGTTATCCACCAGCATATGCTCCAATGTCACATCCGGATAGTCTGCGGCCACCTCTTCCACCACTTTGCGCCAGAGTCTGGAAGAATCCAGCACATTGGCCTTATCCACGCTGGTCACTTTCTTCCGGCGCTTTCTGGCAATATCAAATCCCTTAATGGCAATTCTTCTGATTTCATTTTCGTCATAGGTCAGCGTGTCGATCGCTTTTCGCACGCCGTTCTCCTCAATCGTCTTACGCTCTCCGAAGTAAAGACCTCCTGTTAACTCCCGCATGATCAGCATATCAAAGCCGGCTTCTGAAATCTCCTTTTTCAAAGGACATGCCTCCGCCAGTTCCTCGTACAAAACTGCCGGCCGCAGATTGGCAAAAAGATTCAAAGCCTTACGGATCGCAAGAAGACCTGCCTCCGGCCGTAAATTGGGCGCCAGCTTATACCAGGGCGAAGTCGTCGTATCGCCGCCGATGGATCCCATCAGCACCGCATCCGCACTCTTTGCCGTTGCCACTGCCTCCTCCGTTAACGGCACACCATGTACATCGATGGATGCCCCGCCCATTATAATATCCGTATAATGCATGATGTGGCCATATTTTGATGCCACCGCATCCAGCACCTTCTTTGCCTCCGCAACAATCTCCGGGCCAATACCGTCTCCCGGAATACAGGTTATCTTAAGTTCCATAGACTCCTCCATTCCCGTGCATCTGTCAGGATGCACTCCTTAGCAGTATAATCGCAAAATATCACTTTTATATCATAGACTATTCCCGTATAAATTTCAATATAGAAAAAGACCGGTTCATTACTGACCCGGCCTTTTTGATCCGTTTGCAATCTGTTATTTTGCAGTAAATGCTCTCTGCGCAAGCACGGTACCGTCCGCTGTCTGATAGCTGTATATGACGACACAGTTACCGGGATTACCAAGCTCCGTCTCTATCATGGCAACCAGTTCCTCAACCATAGGACTGACTGCTTCCATAGCTTCACTCAGGGCCTCTCCGATTCCCTCTACAAGATAAGAAGAATCCGTGATTGTAATGACGACCGCCATGGTGTTCCCCTGGAATGCAACCGCAACATCCATGCCGTTTCCTGAGAACATCTGCAGTTCAGAATCTATATAACTCTTGAATTCAGGATCCTTGAAACACTCTTCCAATGTCATGCCCGCCGGTACTGTCTCAGGCTGTACCGCAGGTGCCGGTGCTACTTCCGGCTGTACCACTGCCGGTGCCGCCACAGGTGCTGCCGGTACTGCTTCCGGCTGTACCACTGCCGGTGCCGCCACAGGTGCTGCCGGTACTGCTTCCGGCTGTACCGCTGCCGGTGCCGCCACAGGTGCTGCCGGTGTCAAAATATCTGCCGTTAGGTCAGGAATCACGATCACCTGTCCCGGATAAATCTTTGTGGGCTCTTTAATG
>CATOMC010000005.1 GCA_951801245.1 uncultured Lachnospiraceae bacterium | reverse complement strand
TCTGTCGAATCTGCTGTTTTGTTGCCGGCATAAAAAAGCCTCCTTTTTGATAAGAATTGTCATATCTTGATTCTTACCAAAAAAGAGGTATTTCTTTCCAAAGACACAAACTATTTTACACTACCGATGAGCGTGAAACTCCAGCTTACTATTCTCCCAGAGTTGCCAGAGTTCTGCCGTGTACTTTCCACGAAACACTTTGGAGATCACCTTGATCGGCAGGAAGAAATCTTCCCAATTGTCTTTCCAATGATTTTTCGTATCCAGTCCGCTGCAAGGAACAATGGCATGGATATTCGGATGAAAGTTCATTGCACTCCCCTAGCGTTAAGGGGATATTGTTCTCAAATACCGGGTCTGTGTACGGCTTTATATCGTCGGTAGTTCCCCAACGTGCGGAACCGTACTCAATGCCTTTGTGGTATTTCTTCGCGTCCTTTTTCAGTGCAAAGTCGATACCATATTTTTTCGCTGTACTCTCAAAGGCTTTGATGTTGTCCTTTGTTACTGTGCAAATTATGACAGGCTTGCGGAGATTGTATTCAAGACACAAAATAAGTTCCAATCATAAATCTCTGATTTCCCATGTTTCAGAACTAAGGTTATTATCGTCCAATACTCCGCAAGAGCCAAATAGAACAAACTTTTAGTTCTCATAGCAACGATTTCTTCAAAACGCGCAACACAGGCAGGTGTGCCTGCCATAGAGATGTAATTGAAGTAAAAACAGGCGTGTATCGGAAAGGCCGCTTTCTAATCCCTTGCAAAATAGCGTGAATATGATATAGTGTTAAGTGGCATATTTTATAGATTGGCACATGAGTAATAGGCTGAACCAAGACTCATCGCAGGCAGGCATTGATTCCAAGGAGACAAAAAGGTGATCAGTTTCGTAATACCATGCTATAAATCAGCATTAACAATCGGACAAGTTGTGGCTGAGATTAAAGAGACCATCATAGAGGAAGCGTATGAGATTATTCTGGTAAACGATGCCTCACCGGATAACACATTTGATGTGGTTCGGGAGTTATGCAGCGCGGACAGTAATATCATCGGTGTGAATCTGAATGAGAATTTTGGGCAGCATGCGGCTCTTATGGCCGGTTTTCATCAGGTGAGAGGGGATATTGTCGTCTGTCTGGACGATGACGGACAGACGCCCGCCAGGGAAGCAGGTAAACTGATTGAGGCGATTCGTCAGGGGCACGACGCGGTGTATGCCAGATATGCCAGGAAGAGGCATTCGGGGTTCCGCAATTTTGGAAGTCATCTCAATGAGTTGATGGCCCGCTTTTTACTGGAGAAGCCTAAGGAATTGTATTTGTCCAGTTATTTTGCGGCCAAGCGGTTTATCATAGATGAGATGATCAAATATGATAATCCGTATCCGTATGTGATCGGTCTGCTTCTTAGAAGCACAAAAGATATTGTCAACGTGGATGTGTGTCATAGAGAGCGTGAAGTGGGGCAGTCGGGATATACACTGAGCAAACTTTTTAAACTCTGGCTCAATGGATTTACAGCTTTTAGTGTCAAGCCCTTACGGGTTGCAACAGCTACTGGATTTTTTGTGGCATTTGCGGGTTTTGTGTACGGCATTGTGACGATTATACGTAAGCTGACGGGACTGAATTATGTGTTGGGTTTCAGTGGGCTGATGTCTGTCCTGCTTCTCATTGGGGGACTGAATCTGATCATGCTGGGGCTGATCGGGGAATATATCGGGCGGATTTATATTTCCATGAATAAATCTCCGCAGTTTATTGTGAGGGAGATTGTAAACGACCGTAAGAAATAGGAACCCGGCTGAGTACCGGTTGTTTTCAGCAGGAAGATAAGACAACGAATGATATTTGGACCTAATTTATGTAAGGAGCAGCATGCAGTTTAATTCCTATATTTTTATTCTTTTATACCTGCCTGTCATGGTGACAGGATATTTTGTATTAAACAGATTCCACCTGCTTGCAGGAAAAGTCTTTTTAATATTGATGAGCGCGGTATTTTACATATATGGCGGTCTAAACATTGCGGTTATAACAGGGGCATCTATTCTGCTCAATTATTTATTGGTATCTTTACTGGAAAAGGCAGGTACTTATAAAAAGGCACTTTTGGTGTCGGATATTGCGGCGAATGTGTTGCTGCTGTTTTATTTTAAATATTTCAATTTTCTTCTGGAAACACTGAATGGTTCTTTGGGGACAGACTATACCTTGAGAAACATTATCTTACCGTTAGGGATCAGTTTTCTGACATTTCAGCAGATTATGTATGCAGTTAATGTATATAAAAAGGATATTCAGCAGGTGAACGTGTTGGATTATCTGGCATATATTTTATATTTTCCCAAAGTTTTAATGGGTCCTTTGGTGGAACCGGCGGACCTAATTGCACAGATAAATGATCCGGCATTGAAAAAGGTGAACTGGGACAATATTGCGAGCGGGCTTAAGACGTTCAGTTATGGACTGTTCAAAAAAATGCTTTTGGCAGACACTTTTTCGGCGGCGGTGTCCTGGGGCTTTTCCAATGTGGAGGCAGCAACGGCGATGGATTGCTTTCTGGTCATGTTGTCTTATACGTTTGAAATTTATTTTGATTTCAGCGGGTACAGTGATATGGCCACGGCTGTTTCTCATATGTTGAATATCAGGCTGCCAATCAATTTTGATTCACCTTATAAGGCGCTTTCCATCCGGGATTTCTGGAAGAGATGGCACATATCGCTGACAGGATTTTTGACGAAATATATATACATTCCTTTGGGCGGAAGCAAGAAGGGAAAGGCAAGGACTTATCTCAATACGATGATTGTTTTCCTGGTGAGCGGTATATGGCATGGCGCAAACTGGACGTTTCTTCTATGGGGTGCGATACACGGAATTTTAAGTGTATTCGATCGGATTTTTGAGAATAAAAAGAGAAATCTCATGGAGGCTGTCAGGTGGGCAGGGACGTTCTTTGCAGTGAATCTATTATGGCTTTTGTTCCGGGCGGATTCCATTGCACAGTGGGGGAATATACTTGCTAAAATGTTTACCTTTCAGGATATGAACGTAAGCAGTGGATTGTTAGCGGAATTCCTTTTGCCGGAGATCAGTATTCTTTTGCAGGTCCTCCATCTGAGTCATTTGCATGAGACTGTGAGAGGATTCAATCTGGCCGTGTTTGTGGCGGTGTCATTCTTTCTGTGTCTCGTGCCGGCCAATAATTATAAAAAGCTTCAGAAGAATAACTGGATTTCCATGGTTTTTGCGGCAATTGCTTTTGTATGGGCATTCTTATGTTTGAGCGGCGAGGCCGTATTTGTATATTTTAGTTTTTAAGATTTTGCCAGGCGGAATCATGGAAGATAGTTTGAGACGGAGGATAATGTGGGTAAACGTTCAAAGGTCTGGATAATTGGATATTTTATTTTGGTGCTGGGTGCGCTTTTAGTCATTGCACGCTGGGTGGTCAGGGTGGATCCGTTTTTTCATTATCATGCGCCTCTTCTTGATAGCTATTATTATGAATTGGATAATGAGCGGAGCCAGAATGACGGGATAGCCAAACATTTTGAGTATAATGCGTTGATTACGGGAACATCCATGACGGAAAATTTCAAAACATCGGAGATGGATCAGATTTTTGGGACCAAATCCATTAAAGTATCCTACTCGGGCGGTTCCTATAAGGAGATCAATGATAATGTAAAGGTGGCTTTATCGTACAATCCGGATCTGAAAACCGTAGTCCGGGGGCTGGATATGGCGAAATTTACCGAGCAAGTGGATTTGATGAGGGAGGATTTGGGGGAATACCCGTTTTATTTGTATGATCAGAATATATTTAACGATGTGAATTATGTTTTCAACCGGGATGTGGTTTTTAAATATGTGGCGCCTATGATCCTTGCCAACGACGACGAGGGATTTCAGCCGGGGATTACGTCCTTTGATTCCTATGCCAATTGGATGTCGGGCGATACTTTTGGGGTCAATGCGGTCTGTCCCAACGGGGTGCCGGTAGTACAGGCCGGTGAGGCGGTTCATTTATCGGATGCCGAGCGGGACAATGTGCTGGAAACGGTACGTCAGAATGTTACATCCATCGCGGAAAGTTATCCTGACGTTACCTTTTATTATTTTTTTACACCCTATAGTATCATGTGGTGGCAGCCCCTGATCAGTAATGGTACTGTGTATAAACAGGTAGATGCGGAGAGGATAGTCATAGAAGAAATATTGAAATATGACAACATTAAGCTGTATTCCTTTAATGGCCTGACGGATATGATTACGGATTTGAACAATTATAAGGATACCATGCATTATGGTTCTTTGATCAACAGCCTGATCCTGAGATATATGAAAGACGGGAAATGCCTGCTCACACAGGATAATTATGTGAAATATCTGGAGGATGAACTGCATTTCTATGTGACATATGATTTTGCCCAGTTGAATAAGCAGGTAGATTATGAAAAGGATTATTATGCGGAAGCGTTACTGAATCAGACGGTAAACGGGGTCGAACCTCTGGAGGTATCTGAGGAGGTATTGCAAAATGCCGAACTGCAAAATGCGGCTATCGTAACAAACCAATATGCAGGCACAGCGGGGATCACATGCAGGGGGACATTACAAAGAGAGCATGATAGTGAGATGTCCATTTTCAGATATATTGCAACCACCGGGTACGTGGGGGCGAAGATTACGATTGACGACATAGGGCCTTATAAATATCTGACGTTCAATGGCAGGAAAGAAAAGGATCAGGGACACCCGAGAGTCTATGTGTATGGGGAAGGCGATCATTTGCTTGCGGAGTGCGGTACAGAGTATCAGGATTTGGACAATGAGTGGCATCAGTATTTACTGGACGTATCCCAGTTAGAGGGCAGCGTAACGGTAGCATTTCAGGGCGGATATACGGACAATACCGGAAGTGAGGATTCGTGCTTTACTTTCAGCAACATAGTTTTTTACTGACCGAGGTCCCAACCGTAGTTTCTTTGCAATATTTCTTGTAAAATTGCAATAAGGCAGATATAATAATGCGTGTTTAAGAGTGTATGTTAGTGATCATTGAAGATAAAATCTTCTGCAAGGAGGCCAGACAGGATGAAATTCACCTACCAGGCGTACAAGGAATTACTTACCCTGTTAAAAGAATATGACTATACAATCTGTGATTACCACAACTATGCACAGGCAGACAGAAGCGTGATCATTCGCCACGACATTGATCTGCAGATTGAGAAAGCGGTCAGGATGGCTGAAATAGAGCATGAGATGGGAGTCACCTCCACGTATTTTGTCCTGGTGACCAGCAATTTCTTCAATGTTTTTTCGAAGAGGAATCAGGAGTCTCTGCGGCAGATCTGCAGTATGGGACATGCTGTCGGGCTGCATTTTGATGAAGTAAAGTATGATGCGCAGACAACGGATCTGGTGCAGGCGATGGAGCAGGAAGCGGCGCTCTTGGGGCAGTGTCTGGGGCATGAAGTGAAAAGCCTTTCCATGCACCGGCCTTCTAAAGCTACTTTAGAAGCTGATTACAAGGTGGCGGGCGGCAGGATTGTCAACAGCTATGGGGAGGAATTTTTCCGCCGGCATAAATATGTGTCGGATTCCAGGAGAAACTGGAGAGAAGATGTGATCAGTATCATCAAAAGCGGAAGGTATGACAGGCTTCATGTGCTGACACATCCTTTCTGGTATGATGACGAAGAACGAAGCGCGTCTGAGGCGCTTCAGGGATTTTGTACCGGGATGGCGGCGCGTTGTTATGACGATCTGCATGATAATGTCCGCGACCTGGAGGAATTTGTGAGGAAGGACGATTTATGGCAGACATTGAGCAGATAGAAGCTTTTTTGGCAAAGGAAAAGGAAGAATACCGTATGCAGGTCAACGCACCGCAGGCAGTGCAGGGATTTTCCTCACTGGATGCCTATCGTGAGGGAACCATGACCTGGATCAAGTCGGCAGACAGGTGGCATGAAGGGATGCCTGACATTGCGCTGGCCATTGTACAGGAAGGGGTGGAAATCCCGCTGCCCAATCAGATCATCTGCCGCAATTCCAAGGCGGCGTTTTTCTCATTGATCGAGCATTTCTTTGCAGTGCCGGAGGATGATGGCGGGATGATCGGGCATCATACGGTGATCGGCCCGCATGTAAAGTTGGGAGAGAATGTTAAGATCGGGCATAACTGTTCTATCACGGGGGATGTGACGATCGGTGATGATACGATAATTTCCGATAATGTGGTGATCAGGAACCGGGTGCGGATTGGCAAAAGATGTACGATACAAGCGCTTACAATGATCGGTGAGGACGGGTTCGGCTCTTATCAGGAGGGCGCACGTTCGGTCATGATAAGGCATTTTGGCGGTGTCTGGATCGGAGACGATGTGTTTATAGGCAGTCATGCGGATATTGAGCGGGGTACGATCGATGATACGTATATCAAAGACGGGGTCAAGATTGGGCCTTGTACGTTGATTGCGCATAACAGCAGGATCGGCGAGAATGTCAATCTGATCTGCAGTCATCTGTACGGCAGTGTGACGGTGGAAGATCATGCGTGGGTGGTAGGAAGCATTATCAAGAACCAGTGTACGGTGGGAGCAAATTCTCTGGTCGGGATAGGATCCGCTGTTCTGCAGGATATTGAGGCCGGTAAAGTGGCTGTGGGCATGCCTGCACGTGTCATACGAAATAATGACAGATGAGAATGGAGAATACTATGTATCGTGTGGAGAATAAATACAATTGCAGCGGGACAGAGATGTATATGCTTCAACAGAGGATTGAGGCAGTGCTTAGTCCGGACAGAAATGAGAGTAATCCGGAAGGGTACAGCGTGGTGAGTCTGTATTTTGACGATCTGACGGACAGTTGTCTGCAGGAGACGGTGGATGGCGTCAATCTGCGGGACAAGTACCGTATCAGGATATACAATGATTCGCTGGATGTGATCAAGCTGGAAGTCAAGTCCAAGAAGGACAGCAGGATATTGAAGCGGTCGAAGTCCATCACCAGAGAGCAGTTGGCTTGCCTGATGAACGGGCAGTGTATCGAGGATACGGCATCTGTGGACGATCCGGCAACGCTTTTTAATATTGCCATTCAGACCAGAGGGCTGCGGCCGAAAGTCGTGGTGGCATATGAGCGGAAAGCTTTTGTGTTCGGACCGGGTAACGTGCGAATTACTTTTGACAGAAATGTGCGTGCCAGCAGGCGGACAGAGGATTTCGGAAAAGCAAATATCAGCTATGATTTTTTGCGGGAGTGTGATAAAGTATTAGAGGTGAAGTATGACGAGTTCATACCGGACTTTCTGGTACAGCTTCTGGAACTTGGCAATATGCAGCAGAGTGCTTATTCCAAGTATCAGCTATGCAGGGAGGCGGAGGAATAAAGTACAACGCTTTGTATAAAAGACTGGGAATAAAATAACAAAAGGAGAAAGACTATGTCAATTAAGGATGTTATCAAAAGTAGTGTGTATGAAAGTCTGGGCGGCGGAACCAATCTTTCGATTATGAATATTTTGCTGCTCATTGTGCTGGCCTGTCTGGTGGGGGTCTATATCTTTGCGGTGTACAAGCTGAGCAGTAAGTCGGCTTTTTATTCCAAAGATTTGAACGTGACACTTGCCGGTATGCCGCTGATCGTGACGGCGATTATGATAGCGATGCAGTCTAATCTGCTGGTATCTCTCGGTATGGTAGGTGCACTGTCCATTGTCAGGTTCCGTAATGCGGTGAAGAATCCGCTGGATCTGCTTTATCTGTTCTGGTCTATCAGTGCGGGTATTATCGTGGGCGTTGGGCTTTACGTACTGGCTTTTGTGATGTGTATTGTGATGACAATACTGCTTCTTGTCCTGGATATGGTTCCCAATGCGAAGGCACCCGATCTGTTAGTGCTTCGTGCGGATGCAAAGAAAGTGAATTATGAGCAGATAGATGTGATGATGCAGGAATTCTGCAAATATCATAAAGAAAAGTCGAGAAGCATTAAGAATGGTGAGGCAGAATTGATCATTGAGATCAGGACAGCGAAGAAGGAAGAGCTTCTTAAGAAGATAACAGACATGGCGTGCATGACACAAGTTAACTGCATTTCCCATGACGGGGAGAGCCGGGTATAAGGAAGGTATGAAAGAATGTTACTTGGAATCGTGACGTTATATGGTAATATTCATTTGTATAAGAAAAGAAAGAAGATAGAAAGTACGGGCCTCAGTTCATATATTGAGGCCTGTTGTGTATGGATGCTGTATCTGTTTGCAGTGACAGAGGTGTTGTCTGTCTGGCATGCGGTACGGTTTCTTTCTTTGTTCGGTCTGTGGGGGCTGTTTGACTGTGTGCTTCTTATCCTGTTTGCTGTACAGTGGAGAAAGTATGGCAGACAGGCAAATGCCTGCCAGAGTACGGGCAGGGAGCCGCAAGGGACAGGAGAAAAAGGCAGATCTTGTGGTTTTTGCAGAATTTGCGGGGACTGCTGGCATTTCTTAAAGGAATCACCGTATTATGGGATATTAGTTGTGATCGGAATGATAGTCCTGGTGCTTTCGCTCCTTACAACACCCAATAACTGGGATTCCATGACCTATCATCTGCCGCGGATTGCTTACTGGGCACAAAACCGCTCTGTGGAGCATTATGCGACAAACAGTGTCCGGCAGATTTCCAGTCCGGTATTAGCGGAATTCGTTAATCTGCATGTGTTTATTTTGTGCCGGGGGCGGGATGTTCTATTTAATCTGCTGCAGGCGGCATCGTATCTGACTTGTGCCGTGACGGTGGGAGCGATTGCCGGCAGGCTGGGATGCAACAGGGTGTTCCGGTTCCTCTCCATGCTGTTGTTTCTGTCGATGCCGATCGCTTATGCAGAAGCACTCACCACACAGGTGGATCATTTTGCATCGGTATGGCTGCTTTTCTTTGTGTACTTGCTGCTGGATCTGGCGGAGCGCAAAGAGAAGATCGTGTTTGACTCATCTTCGGTGCGCAAGGTGTGTACCATGGGTCTGTGTGTGGCCTGGGGATATCTCACGAAACCTTCTGTGTGTATTGGTATGGTGATTTTTGCGGTCTGGCTTTTGATCGTTTGCATCTTAAGAAAGGACAGGGTGTGGAATCTGATCCGACTGACGGGCTGTGCGCTGCCTTGTGTTGTGTTGCCGATTGTGCCGGAACTTTTGCGCAATTTTAAAACTTTTCATGCGTATGCGAGTCAGACTACGGGAGCGCGGCAACTTGTGGGAACTTTGCAGCCGACGTATCTTTTGATTAATTTTATGAAGAACTTTTCCTTTAATCTGCCTACGCCTTTATTGAAGGACAGTGACGTGTTTTTTGCCAAATTTGCCACGAAAGCGGCGAAGATTCTGCAGGTGGAGATAGACGCGGAGTCCATTGCGGAGAATGGTATTGAATATGGGCTGCACAGCGCGAATACTTATGGCTGTGACACGGCGGTAAATCCGCTGGTCATGTGGCTGTTTATCTTTTGTATGTTCTGGGCAGTTATAACGATTAGAAAGACTGACTGGAAGGCACTCAGGAGCGGATACCTGTTTACCAGTGTGATATCTTTTTGCATTTTCTGTACGGTGCTGCGCTGGGAACCCTTTGTCAGCCGATATATGATTGCTTATCTGGCACTTCTGTGCCCGATGATTGTATCTCAGATTCAGACATGGACTGCGCGGGAAGACAGAAGGCATTTTCAGGCAGCCCTGGTGGGGATTATAGGATTTCTTGGTGTGATGGAAGCTGTCAGTGTGTCCTATTTCCATTATGACATCTGGGCTTATCGGGGCGCCGACAACAGACCGTACGGGTACTTTGCTTCCAGACGGGAACCGGCGGTTTATTATGCGGCTTTGACGGATGAGATCAAAGCGAAAGGGTATGCGTCTGTGGGATTATATCTGATGAAAGCGGATGACTATGAATATCCGTTATGGATGATGACGGACGGATGCAGGCTGGAACATATCAATGTGGATAATGAGTCTGCGATTTATGCAGATCAGGAGTTTACACCGGACTGTATCCTATGGTTCGGGTCTGAGCCTGAAAACGTTACGGTCAACGGCAGAGAATATGGGGAAGTTACGGATTTTGGGGAAAGTTATTATCTACTGGAATACTAATCTGTACTTTTGAGAAATTTAATGTATTTGAGAAGATCCCGTCTCTCCCTGGCACTGAATTTTTGGAGGTCATATACCACATCATGCATGGTAACATCTCCGAAATATTTACTGTGAAGGTTTGTGTTGCCAAGATACCCGGTCTCTGTACCGAGCAGGTAGTCCGTGCTGACCTTGTAATACTGTGCCAGTTTGACCACGACCCAGATGGGAATTTCGCGGTGGCCGTTCTCATAGTTAGAGTATGTCTGCTGGGATATACCAAGATAATCAGCGATGGTTTTCTGTTTAATATCACTGTCTTCCCGTAAATCTCTGAGAATCACGCGTAATTCTTTCATCTTTGTTCCCGGTTTTCTGCGTCAGCAGACTCCTTTCTTCTATGATCTGGTGGTTCTTATAATATGTGTGTTGTTACAAATCCTATCACACAACAAAGAGTTGTAGCAGAGAATCCATAAAACGAAGAGCTTATAGAAATATTACAACATATTATTGTATAAACGACAAATGTAGAGACGGAAAAATGTGACTAAAGGAGGCGCGTTATTGTATTTTATGGCAAAACAGGGTAGAATGAATAATAGAAAAGCCGTAAATGACATAGGGATTCGATTATGAGGAAGGTTTCATTACTGGTGACCGTATATAATGCGCGAGAAAACCTGGCGGTTACCTTACAGAGTATAGAGGAACAGGATTATCAGAATATAGAGGTCGTGATTGTGGACGGAGGGTCTGCGGACGGGACGCTTGATCTGATCAGGGCGTTTGAACAACGGACAGCGGGTCGGACGGGGCTGTCCCTTCGATGGGTGTCGGAGCCGGACGAAGGACTGTATGATGCCATGAATAAGGCATATCGGATCAGTACCGGTGATATCATTGCTGTATGTAATGACAGGCTCTGTCAGCCGGATTCGGTAAGCTGTCTGGCAGCGGCGATAGAAGCCGGCGGGACAGGCTGCGTGGGTGCACATTCCGATCTTGTATATGTAGAGAAAGATCGGGTTGTCAGACGATGGCACATGGGAGAGGGGAAGCTTTCCCAGGGCTGGATGCCTGGACATCCGACTCTTTTTTTGCGAAGAGAAGTATATGAAAAATACGGTTTGTATAACACTTCTTATCGATGTGCCGCAGATTATGAATTCATGGTGCGGTTTTTAAAAGACGAGAATAACAGGCTGGCATATGTACCTAAAGTCCTGGTGGCTATGTTTTACGGGGGCACCAGTAATGCGGGAATCGGTAATTATCTGGTCTCTTTCCGGGAAGGGTATCAGGCGCTTCGCCAAAACGGCGTGAGATTTCCGTTATGGATTACTCTGCGCAGGAGTGTGAGAGTGATGTTGCAGTTTGGTAAGAACGGTTGAGGGCAGAGAATGAACAAGCGATTGAGCAGAAATATTTTATATGGGCTTACGATGCTTGCTTTTATCGGGATATTGCTTTATGGCATCAGATGGGATCCGATGTCCGAAGATGCTTTCGGGGATCGGGCCAATGCTAATGCAGAGCTGATGGCAGAACTGGAAGCTTCGGCCAGGGAAGAGGCCAAGGCGCAGGCGATGGCGGAAGCGCTCAGGGAGCAGAGTGTTCACGGCAAAGGATTTGAAGAAATCGCTTTGGAGATAGAGAGTACTGGCGGTGATCAGGAAATATTGCTTTTCAGGCAGCAGGAAGCGGCTTATTTTTTTCTGCCTTCCTTTGCTGATGCTGACGAGTTGATATGGAAGTATGACGAGGGAAAATATCGGCTGGCACTGGATGGAGAAGCGGTTCGTGACGGGGACAGACTGGAGTTGGCTTTGGGGGAGTCGAAAACCATTGTCTATACAAGACAGGGACAGGAGACGGTGACGTGCAGTCTTACGCTGTTGCAGTCGGATACCGTGCCGGCTGTATTTATCGAGACAGATTCCGGTTCCATGGCATATCTGGATGCGGATAAGATTCACGAGGAAGTGGGGAATTTCCTGTGTGTGCTTGCGGACGGCACGGTGGATAGTGCAGGCAGACTGGGAAAGGTTTCTGGCAGAGGGTATTCGAGTTTTAATGCACCCAAGAAGTCTTATGGGATTCGTTTTGCCGTGGCAACGGATGTGCTGGGTATGGGACGTGCCAGAAAATGGGTTTTGCAGGCCAATGCCTATGATTTGAGCCGTATGCGTAACCGGGTGGTCTATGATCTGGCGGCTTCGATGGGTGTGCCATATGCGGTGGACTGTGCCTACGCGGATGTCTATTTTAATGGAGAGTATGCGGGCAATTATCTGCTGTGCGAGCGGGTGGAGGTTGCCAGAGAGCGTATGGAGATCGGAAACGGCTGTCTGTTAGAGGGGGTTTTTGCAAGCCGGGTCGAGGAGGAAGCGGAGTACAGCACCTTTTTGGGAAGCAGCGCCGGCTGGTATGAGATTAAACATCCGAAGAATATTTCCGATGAGAGACTGGGAGAGATGCAGGCGCTTATGGATGAAGTGGCGCAATTGATAGAGCAGAGCGATTCCAAAGAGGCATATGAGGAATTGAAAAGTCTGGTGGACATAGAATCCTTTATCCAGATGTTTCTGTTAGACGAACTGTCCAATGAGGCGGATTTAAACAGAGCCAGTACCTTTTATTTTACGGCGGATGACGGTAAGCTTTACGCGGGGCCGGTGTGGGACTACGACAGGTCTTTGGGCAATGTGAAATCATCAGCGTATGAATTGTTAGACTGTTTTACGGTGGGGCTGGGAGAAAAACTTTTTAAGAGCCCTTATTTCCGTGAGGATGTGGTTCAGAGTTATAATGCCTGTTACAGAGATCTGATTGCTTCTTATGAATCCTCGTATATAGATAAGTTGCAGCAGGAGATCGATGCCTCGATTGCCATGGATACGATCCGCTGGAGTGACGAGGGGTTGAATAAGTATACTATTTTCAATGATGCTTATGATAATTTTGATGACGGCGTTGCGTACTTAAAGGATTATTTCGGAATAAGATACCGGTTGTTAGACGATATTTTGAATGAACCGGAGAAATATAATCAGGTGGAGTTCGTGAATACCGGCGCTACGACAGAGTATGTGAGCCAGAGACTCTGGGTAGCGCATGGTGAGATGCTCCCGGCGGATGTCATGGAGTATCTTGCGGGGCGCTATGAGTGCGATATTTGGTACACGCAAGACGGCATGGAATATGAGGCGGCACTGGTTATGGAGGATGTGCGCCTGTTGTCCGGCAGGATAGAAGATGCGGCAGGACAATGAGAATTGTGCGATAAACAGTGGGGCGGGAAAGCATGAGAGATTCCTTTGAAAGAATTGTCAATAGTTTGATCAGAGTCATTCTGGCGCTGGTGGTGTTTGTGTTGTTTTTACATAGCATTTTCAGCACCAGTTTTATCGGCCAGATCCCGGGTGAGGACGGCGGCATACAAGATCACACCTTAAACATTACGGACAGTCCGTTTGTGCATCTGGTGGTGCTTGTGTTTGTCACCGTAGTTTCGGTGGCTCTTTATCGGAAATTTCGTAACAAAGACAGAAAAATCAATCTGAGAGCGGTGCTTTTGGTGACAGCGGCTATTGGGTTTCTGATGGGAACTGTCTGGATTATGTCTACACAACTGCTTCCGGGTTCTGACCCTGCCAAAGTGTGCCGGGTGGCCGCGCAGTGGCGGGAGGGAGATTTTTCTTCTTTTGAAAGGAATGTGGACGGGGAAGAGGGATACCTGTTTAAGTATCCTTTTCAGTCAGGAATCGTATTATTCTATTATCTGTTGATGGGATTTCTGGGGACCGAGAATTATGTGGGGATGCAGTTTGTGAATCTTCTGGTTCTGACCTTGTCTTATTATTTGATCGTGCAGATTCTTGGCCGGTTCTGGAAGGAAGACAGGGGAGTTGTGGCGGCGGCTCATATTGCATTGATCTTGTGGGCTCCTTATATGTTCTATGTGACTTATCTTTATGGGATCATGCCGGGTATGGCCTGCTCTCTGGGAGCGGTATATTGTGTGGTCCGCTATCTGGAGACACGCAGGTGGCTGCATATGCTGCCGGCGGCTTTGCTGATGGGCCTTGCCACGGTGTTTAAGATGAACTGTCTGATATATCTGGTGGCTGTCGGCTGCTTTCTCCTTTATGATGCAGCGGAGAGGCTGCTGGATAAGGGAAAGAGAGGGGATAAGACCTGGCTGGTATCTCTTCTGTTTGTGGCGGTGATGGGAATCGGTGTGGCTGGTACGAACCGGGCTGTCAACAGCTATGTGGAGCATCTGTCCGGTTATGAGATGCCGGAGGGCCAGGTGATGCTCTCCTGGGTGGTGATGGGACTGCAGGAAGCGCCCAAAGGACCGGGAAATTATAATGGCTTCAACGGGAATGTTTATACACAGAGCAATTATGATACGGAACTTGCCAACGAGCGCTCCAAAGAGGAACTAAAGAGCAGGCTGCGCTGGATGATGGAGGCTCCGGTGGACAATGGACTGGTTTTCTTTGCACGTAAGACCGCTTATCAGTGGAATGATCCTACTTTTATTTCACTGGATCGTATGGCAGGGCGTAAATCTGAAATTGAGATATCACCGGGTGTTAAGAGTCTGATAGAAGGAAAAGGCTGTTCTTATCTTTCCGTGGCACTTAATCTGGTGCAGACATTGATTCTTACGGGAGCATTGTTTTATCTGCTGTTTACGGGAAAGAAAGCAAAAATATATGAACTGGTTATTTTTGTGGTGTTCCTGGGAGGATTTTTGTTTCATCTGGTGTGGGAGGCTTCGGCATCCTATGCAATTCCCTATTATGTGCTGTTGATTCCTTATGGGGTGAAAGGGTTTGCAGAGTTTATCAGATGGGCCGACCGGGCATGGATGTGGCTTTTGCAGGAATCAACCGATCAGAAAAGAACGGATATCCGACATTTCTTTTTTAAGAAGAATGCAATTTGGATCGGCGGGGCGGCAGTTGTATTGGCACTTCTTATGATGTTCGGCCAGACGGATCTTTTTGAACGGACAATTGCTTTGGACGATGATAGTAAGGGATTTCATGCAAGTGAACAGTTCTACAGATCCGGGGCTTGGGAGCCGGAAGAATAGAAAGTGGTGTGAAGAGTACTTCTAAAGTGCAGCAGATGAATGGCGGTTAATGTGATGGACAAGATTGTATTTGTGATACCGGATATGCCCGGCGGCGGCACGGAACGGGTGGTGGCGCTTCTGGCAAATGAATATTGCAGGCGGGGGATTGGCGTGACCATCCTTCTTTTTGCAGGACACGAGACCGCCTATCCACTGTGCGACGGCATCGAAGTGGTCAGTGTGGGAGCCCCTTCGGGCGGCAGAATTCTGGAGCGGCTTAATAGAATCTGCCGGATGAGGCAGTTTTATCGGGAGAATCAGGGCTGTCAGATCTGGTCTTTCAGCGTGATGGGGGCTGTGTTTTCGGCAGTGGCGGCTTTGGGTCAGCGGCACCTGTTTCTGGTTTCCGAGCGCAACGATCCTAATATGTATGAACACCCAGCGATCAGGAATCTGAGCTATCGGCGGGCGGATATGGTAGTATGTCAGACGCCGGATGCGATGGTCAGTTTCCCGGCGGCCATCAGGCGCAAGGCGGCGGTGATTCCCAATCCTCTGGAACTGGAAGGTGTGACGCCTTATGAGGGAGAACGGGAGAAGCGGATTGTTGCGGTGGGCAGATTGAGCGCCCAGAAGAATCACAGGCTTCTGCTGCAGGCTTTTGCGGTTTTTGCCAGGAAGCAGAAGGACTATGTGCTGGAGATTTATGGGAAAGGGGAACTGGAAGAAGTACTGCAAAACATGGCACAGCGTCTGGGTGTGGCAGACAGGGTCTTCTTTCGGGGGTTTTGTGACAAGGTGCAGGAAAAAATTCGCACAGCCGCCATGTATGTGCTTTCTTCGGATTATGAGGGGATATCCAATTCCATGCTGGAGGCCATGGCGCTGGGACTGCCGGTGATTGCCACGGATTGTCCCATTGGCGGTTCCAGAATGTATATCAAAGACGGTGTGAACGGACTTCTGGTGCCGGTGGGGCATGTGACGGCGCTTGCCGCAGCCATGGTGAGGCTGGCAGAGGATCCGGAGTTGGGAGAGCGTCTTGGCCGGGAGGCGGCAAGACTGCAGGAGGAACTGGCCGTTTCCAAGATTGCGGACAGATTTCTGGCGCTGGCCGGGAAAGGCAGGGAGCCCCATGAGTAAAGTACTGGTGATCAATCCTATCTTATATACGGCGGAGAATAATCAGATTCCACGGGTAGATTCTATCAAAGATACGATGATCTATGGCATGTGTCTTGGCTTTGTGCGGGCAGGCCACGAGGTGGTGCTGATCGCGGCCGAAGATTACCGTCCCCGAACAGACGAGGACTATCCCTTTCCTATATTGTGGTTTCACACGGTGGGACACAGACTGTTCCAGCCAAGATGCTTTCCGTACATGCCGGATCTGCGCAGATATTTGAAGGAACATACAGAATATGACATGATTGTCAGCAGTGAGGTTTTTGCCTCCTGGTCTTACACGGCAGCCAGAGTATGCCCGGCCAAAACGCTGATATGGCATGAACTGGCGGCACATAACAATATGCTTCATCAAATCCCTTCCAGAGTATGGTATCAGTTGGTGGCACGTATGATGATGCGCCGGGTGAAGGTGGTGCCGCGGTCAGAGGCGGCGGCATCTTTTATCCGACAGTTTATGCCCCGGGTGACGGAACATACCATCGATCACGGGGTGGATCTGGATAAGTTCCCGCTTCCTGAGGGAGCAGATACGGCGCAGCAGTTTGTTGTGGTATCCCAGCTCATTGCCCGTAAGCAGATTGAGCGGACGATAGAGGCTTTCGGCGCGTTTGTGGGGCGGGGGAATACAGAATACCGTCTGTGGATTATTGGAAAGGGAGAAGAGGAGGAACGGCTGAGAGGCCTGGTACGGCATCTGGATTTGGAGCAGAATGTAACCTTTGCCGGGCGGATGTCCCATGCACAGTTGATTCCGCTGGTGGCACGCGCAAAGGCACTTCTGGTATCTACCAGGAAGGACAATAACATGGTCTCCATCGTGGAGAGCATTGCGCTTGGGACACCGGTGGTGACGACTAGTGTACCCTACAATGCGGCCTATATCAGGCGGGAGGAACTGGGCATCGTGGAGGATGACTGGGGGCCGGATGCGTTGGAACGGGTGGTGGCATATCATGACCGGTATGCAGCCAACTGCATGCAGTATCGGGAACAGTTGTCCAATGTGGCCTGTGCGGAGAGGTTCTTCACGCTTCTTTGAGCAGGATTTCTTGCTTTTTGGACGGTATCCATGTAAAATGGACGGTAAGGATTTGGGAGATCATGGAGGAACAGGTTGGAAACGATTAAGGCAGTCTTCTGTTTTGATGAAAATTTGACCGCACCGGTGCAGGCGGCGGCTGCTTCTTTGCTTGACAGTTGTGTCACAGGGTCTGTCCACTGTGAGGTGCATTGTGTCTGTACGCAGGCGGCAGGCCGGGTGGAAGAGAAACTGCGTCAGATTGTGAAGACACGGGATCCGGCGTCCGCACTTGTGATGCACCGTATCGAGAATCCTTATGCGGATTCCTACGAAGTGCGCGGCATTTCTGCAGGTGCGTATCTGCGGCTTGCCCTGCATCAGATTCTGCCGGATGTGGATAAGATACTCTATCTGGATGTGGATGTACTGATCTGCGGCAGTCTGCTGCCGGTCTGGCAGACAGAGCTTGAAGAGTATCTTCTGGCGGCAGTTAAGGGTCCGGTAGGACTATCCGACAAGTGGGCGTGGAACAGTGACAGACCTTATTGGCATCTGCTTGCGGGAATGCAGGGCAGATACTTTAATTCCGGTGTGCTTTTGATGAATCTTTCCAAGATCCGGGCAAGGCAGCTTGACAGGCAGTGGGAGGAACTGGGCAGGCAGAAGCTCTATTATCAGGATCAGGATATCCTGAATATTACCTGCAAGGATGCGATCATCTATCTGCCGCTTGCTTATAACCGTCTGGCTTACATGCAAAGGGCGGACTATCATACCTTTGTGGAAGAAGGGCTTAGCACGCAGGAAGAGTATGAGGAGGCCATGGAGAAGCCGGTGATCCTGCATTATGCGGGAGACAAGCCCTGGAATCGTTATGATACGAACCTGGGAAGCGTCTGGTGGGACTATGTGAACAGCCAGCCGGACTTAGAAGGTTTGTTTGATGAGATAAAAGCACGCCGCAATCACGGCCCCACATTGGCCCACAGGGCGGTGCGTAAGATAAAGAAGCTATTCAACACGGAGAAATTATAGGAATAAAAACGAAAGGAAAATGGTGTAGGATATGAAAATAGCAGTAGCGGGAACAGGATATGTGGGACTTGTAGCGGGGGTATGTTTTGCGGAAAAAGGCCATGATGTCACCTGTGTGGATGTGGATGAGGCCAAGGTGAAGATGATGGAGTCCGGTGTGACCCCGATCTATGAGGAGGGTCTGCAGGAACTGATGCAGAAGAACAATGCGGCGGGCAGGCTTCATTATACAACCGACTATCGCAGTGCCTATCGGGACAAAGACGCCATTTTTATCGGGGTAGGGACACCGGAACAGCCTGACGGTTCTGCGAACCTTAGCTACATTGCCACGGTTTCCAGACAGATTGCGGAATCGGTGGAGCGGGATTGCCTGGTGGTGGTCAAATCCACGGTGCCGGTAGGGACCAACGATAAAGTAGAACAGTTCATTCATGACTTTTTGGAGCGGGATGTGAAAGTGGAGGTGGCTTCCAATCCGGAATTTCTGGCACAGGGATCTGCCGTGCATGATACGCTCCATGCTGCCCGTATCATTATCGGGACAGAGAGCAAGGAGGCAGAGGCAATTCTTAAAGAGATTTACGAGCCTTTCGGGCTTCCGATTGTATCTGTCAACAGGCGTTCCGCGGAGATGATCAAGTATGCCTGCAATGACTTCTTGGCTTTAAAGATTTCTTATATGAATGATATCGCGAATCTGTGTGAACTGGTGGGGGCGGATATTGACGCGGTGGCAGAAGGCATGAGTTATGATGCCAGGATCGGTGCCAATTTCTTAAAGGCCGGTATCGGGTATGGCGGGAGCTGTTTCCCGAAGGATACCAAGGCACTGAAATATCTGGCCCATCAGCATGGGTACCAGTTAAAGACCGTTGAGGCGGCAGTGGATGTGAACTCCTCTCAGAAGACGAGACTTTATGAGAAAGCTTGTCAGCGCATGATCACGTTCCAGGGACTGAAAGTGGCTGCGCTTGGTCTGGCGTTCAAGCCGGGAACGGATGATCTAAGGGAAGCGCCCTCCCTGGATAATGTCAAACTCCTGTTAGAGGGCGGCGCAAGGATCACGGCCTATGATCCGGTGGCGGCGAACAACTTTGCGAAGCATTATCCGGCAGGCGAAAACGGACGGGGCAGCATCGCCTATGTGGACAGCATTGAGGAGGCACTTAAGGACGCCAATATCTGCTTTGTCTTTACGGAATGGAAAGAGATCAGAGCCATTCAGCCGCAGGTCTTTAAAGAATTGATGAAGAACCCTCTGGTCTATGACGGCCGTAATGTGTTTGGCGTGCAGGCCATGGAGGATGCGGGAATAGAGTATTACAGCATAGGACGATGAAAAGGCAGGATAATCATATGAAGGAACTGGATACTTCCAAAACATATCTGATCACCGGCGGCGCGGGCTTTATCGGCTTCCACTTGTCAAAGAGCCTTCTTGAGAAAGGGGCTTTCGTGATCGGTTTTGACAATATGAATGATTATTATGATGTGCAGCTTAAGGAGGACAGGCGGGCTCTTTTGGAAAAGTATGAGAAGTATACTTTTGTAAAAGGGGATCTTGCGGACAATGCGGATGTCTTTCGTGTATTCCAGGAGTACCGACCGCAGATCGTGATGAATCTGGGCGCACAGGCAGGCGTCCGGTACAGCATTGATAATCCGCAGGCTTATATGGAATCCAATATGATGGGATTTTTTCATGTTCTGGAGGGATGCCGGTATTTTCCGGTGGAGCATCTGGTATATGCTTCTTCCAGTTCTGTCTACGGCGGGAATGAGAAAGTGCCCTTCTCCACAGAGGATAAGGTGGACGAGCCGGTAAGTCTCTATGCGGCGACTAAGAAATCCAATGAACTGATGGCTCATGCCTACAGTAAGTTATATCATATCCCGGTTACGGGGCTTCGGTTTTTTACGGTCTATGGCCCTTATGGCAGGCCGGATATGGCGTATTTTAAGTTTACGAAAAAGATACTTGCGGGGGAACCCATTCAGATATACAACAACGGAGATATGTATAGGGATTTTACTTACATTGACGACATCACGGAAGGGGTGGAGAATATTCTCTGTAATCCGCCGGCCGAGAACAAAAAAGGTGCCCGCTATAAGATTTATAACATCGGTAACAACAAGCCGGTGAAGCTGATGGAGTATGTGGAGACTTTGGAACGGTGTCTTGGAAAGACAGCGGTAAAGGAATATCTGCCCATGCAGCCGGGCGATGTATATCAGACCTATGCGGATGTCAGCGAACTGATGCGGGATTATGATTTCAAACCGGATACTTCCATAGAAGAGGGCCTGTCCAGATTTGTGGAGTGGTATCGGACGTATTATGCGAAGTAGGGTACGTGGACGCATTGCGTGCTGGTATCTTAAGATGTGGCAGGATGATGGAGTGGAGGAATGGCTGAAGGGAGTATGGTTATAGGAATGAGTGAAATGCAGAAACGGAAGATACCGGTACTTTATCTGGTAGTACCCTGTTATAATGAAGAGGAAGTGGTGGAGAAATCCGCCAGTGTCATGGGCGATAAGATGAAGCGCCTGGAACGGGAAGGAAAGATCGCAAAGGGCAGTAAGATCATGTTTGTCAATGACGGCAGTAAGGATAAGACCCTGCTTCTTCTGCATAAAATCGCACAGGCCGATCAGATGTTTTCGGTGGTGAGTCTTGCGGGTAATTACGGACACCAGAGCGCAATCCTGGCGGGGATGATGACAGCGAGGCAGTACGCAGATGCGGTGGTCACGATAGATGCGGATTTGCAGCAGGATATAGAGGCGCTGGATAATTTCCTGGCCCGCTATATGGATGGCTGTGAGGTGGTCTACGGGGTGCGCAATGACAGACACTCCGATAGCATCTTTAAGAAAGCGACGGCCACGGCTTATTATCAACTGATGCATATGCTGGGCAGTACCGTGATGACAAATCATGCGGATTACAGACTGATGTCGAAGAAGGCCTTAGAGGCGCTTTCGGA
Source organism: uncultured Lachnospiraceae bacterium (assembly GCA_951801245.1). Next base: position 88,501 of record CATOMC010000005.1, on the reverse strand, counting down.
GTATCAGGAGACGAATCTGTTCCTGCGGGGGTTGATTCCCACAATGGGATTTCCTTCCGATGTGGTGTATTTTGATGTAAAAGCAAGGGAAGCGGGACATTCCAAGTATACCTTGAGTAAAATGATGACACTTGCACTTGACGGTATTACGTCTATGAGCGTCAGGCCGCTGCGCCTGATCGGAGGGCTGGGATTTCTGGTATGCATATTCAGCTTTGTTATGTGTATTATCAGTCTGGTGGACTGGGTCAATGGCAATAATGTGCCGGGATATACCACGACCATGGTCGTGACGCTGATGATCGGCGGCATCATGCTCCTGTCCCTTGGTATCATCGGGGAATATGTGGGCAAGATTTATATGGAGACCAAACACAGGCCGAGATATATTATCGATACGTTTGTCTGGCGTGAGGATGCGCAGGAGGATAAATAGACATGTTGTCAGTGGTTTTTTCCTGGCTGCTCATCGGTGCGGCGGCATTTATTTTCGGAAAGGCAGTCGTGGACTTCATCTACCGGAAAAATCTGCAGTGCATGGGCAGGCCGGATGTCTATATCGTGACGGGGATTATTTTCCTGACGATTTATGCACAGCTATTCAGTGTGATCTATAAAGTGGCGGGGATTGCCTGTACTATACTGGGACTGATCGGGATTATCCTGACGACGGTATATCTGGTACGGCATATGCGTGCAGGAGAGCGCCCTCATCTGCTGCCCGGTGCAGCACAGCGGAAACTGCCCTGGTGGAGGATAGTGCTTCTGGTGTTGTGTTTTGTGTCCGCACTCTTGTGGACGACACAAGATCCGGGGCAGTATGACACGGGATTATATCATGCCCAGGCCATCCGGTGGATTGAGGAATACGGTGTGGTGCCGGGGCTTGGCAACCTGCACATGCGCTTTGCCTACAACAGTGCGTTTCTGTGCCTGCAGGCACTTTTCAGCTTAGAGTGGCTGGTAGGGCAGTCTCTGCATACCATGAACGGTTTCTTAAGTCTGTGCGCGCTGCTCTATGCCTTTGGCACAGTGAGGACGCCTGGCAGGGAGAAATGGCAGACATCAGACTTCCTCAAGTGCGCTATGGTAATCTATGTGGTGAACAAGCGCTACAGTGTTGCCTCGCCGGGAACAGATATCTGGGCGATGCTTCTGATCGTGTATATTTGTACCAAATGGTGTGAATATACAGAGCAGGGGGAGAAAGATACGGCGCCCTGGTGCTATGTCTGTCTGGTTGGATTTTATGCGCTGACCGTGAAACTTTCGGCGGCGGCGATCGTGATTCTGGTATTGTATCCTTTGATCCTTCTGATCCGTAAAAAGGATGTGCGGGGGATTATGGTGAACGGGATTTTGGCGGTCATCATTGTGATTCCTTATCTGATTCGCAATGTGATCATTTCCGGTTATCTGGTGTACCCTTACGCGGGGATCGACCTCTTTAGGGTGGACTGGAAGATGGATCCTGCAGTGCTTCTGGAGGACAGTAAGTACAATCTCACCATGTGGGCCAGAGGGTTTACGGATGTGGCAAGTTATTCCCAGACTTATGAGGGCACCTTATTTGCCTGGATGCCGCATTGGTTTCTGTCTCAGAGTATGGGGTATCGGATTTTGCTGGTTGTGGGGGCTGTGTGTGTGGTGACCGTGATGGTCAATATGGTCAGGAGCTTTGTACAGAAGAAATATGAATATGCCGCAGTCCTTGGTGTCTGTGTGGTGAGTCTGGTATTCTGGCTGATGGCGGCGCCGTTAGTCCGTTACGGGCAGGTCTATGTCTTTGTCATCATTGCGCTGGCCCTTGGCGGATGGGAGAGGAAATCCTGGATACCCGGGAGGGACGTACTGACCTTGGCAGGTGCGGCTGCAATGCTTATAACGCTCCTGTTTTTCGTCAGTAAGATTAAGGAAGTGGGCGCACTGGAACCGGCATTTTGGCTGAGACAACAGCCTTACGGTGCCTGGCCGGCCGTGCAGGTGCAGGTGGAGAATGTGACCATCTGGGAACCGGAGGATGATCTGATCGGCTATCCGGCGTTCCCGTCCACACCCCAGGCGGATCAACTGAGTCATTTAAAGCTTCGGGGCGATGGTTTCAAAGATGGATTCCGCTATACGGAAGAACCCTGGCGGGAGTAATGTGGGAATTTCGTGAAAGAAAGGTTAGTTTATGGTGAAGACAGATATACATGCGGATGATTATGCATTGACGGTCAATACTTCCAAAGATATGCTGGAATGTATGCGCACCGGAAAGCTGGACAGCATCAGTATTGTACCGAATATGAGCTGCTTTGAGGAGTGCATGGAAATGCTGTTCGAGCAGATTCCGAAGCTTCCTTTTGTGCCGCTTATGTCGGTGCACCTGGACTTTGTGGAAGGGAGAAGCCTTGCCAGGAAAGGCGAGGTGCCGCTTCTGGTGAGAGAGGGTTCGGATCTGATGGGACTTTCCTGGGGCGGCCTTTTTCAGTATTCCTATCTGCCTGGCAGACGAAACCAGGTCAAGGCGCAGCTAAAGAAGGAAATCAAGGCACAGATTGAACGGACGAAAAAGGCGATTGACCACTGCATGGATATTGCCGGAAAGCATGGGATTGTCTGCAGACAGAAGGGACTCCGGCTGGACAGCCATCAGCATGCCCATATGATCCCGGTGGTGTGGGAGGCCGTCTTAGAGGTGGTAAAGGAAGAAGGCTTAGACCTTACTTATATCAGAAATTCCAAAGAAGTGCTGGGTGTATTTCTCTTAAAGCCTTCGCTGTTTAGAACCTACCGCCCGATTAATTTCGTGAAGAACAGGCTGTTGTGGCTCTATTCCCATAAGGTGGACCGGTACTATGCGGCCCGGGGGATGAAGCAGATGTATCTGTGGGGGCTTGTGATGAGCGGCCGCATGGACAGCGAAAGGATAGGAAAATTGTATTCGAAGATGATCCGCAAAGCAGAACGGGACGGAAGAACGCTGGAAATACTCTTTCATCCCGGGCTGACCCTGCCGGAGGAAGTGACGCCGGAGATTGCGGAGGAAGCGGTGAAGACTTTCTATGCACTTACAGACAGGCATGTGGAGAAGGAAGCGGTCATGCATGTCAGCCACCTATTGTAATTCGGCCACTTCTTCTGACAGGATTTCCATAAAATAGGTTTTGCCTTCTTCGTTCAGATGGTCTGAATCTGAAAAGTATTCCAGATGGGACTGGAATCTCTCGTCATGGGAATAATCATAGTAACTGACATTGGTGTCAGATGCAATCTGCCGAACGATGCCCTGAAATTCCTGCAGGAATTCCTCGGATATCAGATCGGTATAATACTGCGAGAACGGCGTGGTGATCAGAACCGGAATGACCTCGTGATTCTGGCAGTAGTCAATGATGGCATAAAGTTCCTCAATTCTTGTGGGCATGAAGTATTCGTCTTTGCCTTCAAAATGCCTTTCGTAGCGCTGTCTTGCCCTGTCGGCAAACTCTTCCACATTGATGCCGTTGCCTTCGCCTTCTGCGGCCTGCACTTTAAGGGCCAGGTTCAGATCTGGAAACAGTTTCAGGATATCTTCTCCCGCAGACAGGATGGGCAGCCTTGTGGTCACGATATCTGTATAGGGGTCATAATCCGGTATATTCTGAGGAGACAGACAGTGATAGTATTTGACGCTAAGAGCCTGGGCTTCCGTCTCATTCACGGTCTCATTATTGAAAGAGAAGTAAGAGACCGGAATAAACAGAATACATTGCTGATCAAGATAATTTCCGTATTCTTTTAAAAGTGCCAGATCGTAAGTATAAGTCTGACTGGCATTGCCGAAATTAAAGCAGGTGTAACCCCTCTCCTCGAACAATTCATAGGTAAAGTTATAGGCGCCGTGGGAACTTCCTACGTTGGCAATTTCCACCTCTTGGATCTGATTACCCAGCATCCGCAGATTCCACAGATCCCGGTATTTCTCATCGTCAATCTTCCGATAAGGGATATTCAGAAGAAAAATAATGAGCACAGCCGCCGCCGGGATGGCAATACATTTTATAATGAATTTCAGTATGGTTTGTTTTCTGTGCATATTGGTTCCTCCTTGCAATACTAGAATTGGAAATAAATAAATTCCGTGGCGATTCCTTTGTTGGAGAACAAGGCGATCACCACTAGCAAAAGAACGTAAACGGGCCAGCGCACAAAGCATTTTTGACGGGAGATCAGCCGGATTACGTCCTGCTTTAAGGAAATCCAGTCATAAATGCCCAGTAGGATGGCCGACAGGAACATACCGGCCATGGTAATATAGGGCATATCCAGACAGATTGCGGCCGTCTTTAAGTAGTTGAACGGCCGGGAAGCATCCCAGAAGAGCTTCTGGATGACCCAGAAAGCATCTTGTATGGTGTTGGCCCTGAAGAAAATCCAGGTAAAACACAGAAGCAAGAAGGTGACCGGTAACTGCCACCAGTGTTTCTTGCGGACTACGCTCTGCCCCCTGCGCTTCTTCGGGTAAATCAGAGTCTCGATAATCTGTAAAAGCCCGTGGATACCGCCCCAGAAGAGATATGTGAGGTTGCTTCCGTGCCAGAAACCGCTGACCAGGAAAGTGATCATCAGATTCAGGCAGTGGCGCCATTTTCCCACCCGGTTTCCGCCAAGGGGAATATAGACATAGTCCCGGAACCAGGTGGAGAGGGAGATATGCCATCGGCTCCAGAATTCCTTGATGGAAAAGGAAAAATAGGGACTTTTGAAGTTGGTCATCAGGTCAATGCCAAAAAGCTTCGCACAGCCTACCGCAATATCCGAGTAGCCGGAGAAATCACAGTAGATCTCGATGGCGAACATCACGGTGACGATGATAAAAACAAGACCTACATAGCTGTAGGGCTGGTTGTATACCTTGTCCACCACCGTGGCAAACACATCGGCAATCACCAGTTTCTTAAAGTATCCCCAGGCCATCAGTTTCAGGCCGTAAGTCACATTGTCATAGTCAAAAGGCCGTTCTTTCTTATACTGCGGCAGAAGGCTGTCGGCTCTGCCGATAGGGCCGGCCAGAAGCTGCGGGAAGAAAGAGACAAACAGCGCATAGAAACCGAAATGTCTCTCCGCGTGAATCTTCCCTTTGTAGACGTCGATCAGATATCCCATGGACTGGAAGAAGTAAAAGGACACACCCGCAGGCAGCAGGATCCGCACCGTGAGCGGCTGCATGGACAGCCGTCCCGCATCGATCAGGGTATTTACTCTGTCGATCAGGGGGGATGCTGTCTTCAAGAAAAGCAGTATCAGGATGAGCGGCAGGATACCGCTAAGGAGGCACCGTCTTTTCCGGGCTGCGGTATCAGCCTTTTCCAATTGTATCGCCATCACATAAGTCAACAGTGTGGTTGCAAACAGCAGCAATCCGTAACTGATGTGCAGATTCATATAGAAGGCGTAGCTGGCAAGCAGCAAAAAGACCCAGCGAAGCCTGTGCGGTACGAGGCGGTATAACATAAAAACGATGATAAGAAAAACAGCAAAGGATATGGAATGAAATAACATGTTTGATCTCCCTCTGTGCGCTCTGATATTTTGTATAGAAAAATGCTATTTAATGAAAATGAATAATGATTTTGTCCTGACTGCAATAACAGGAATAAATGGCGTTGTGCAGGATTGGACTGCCTGTCTCCAACAGCATTTTATCTTCCGGTGTCATATCTGCAAATTGCAGTTCTGCCTGCATATAATGGGACAACAATGCGCCGCCCAGATAAGAGGAATTCTCCATCAGCATTTAAGGTTTCGATATCGTGAACGATGTTGTAGGCCATATATTCTTCATATTGTTTTTGACTCTTTAAGGCATTGCCGTAAGTATAGGAAAAGGTAAAGCCAAATAGGATACAGGGCACTGCCAGAAGAAATGTCAGGCGGCGGAATTTCTCCGACAGGAAACATGGCATGATCCCCGCCCATGCGCCAAAACCGCACAGAGCAATCAACGTATGAGTACTTATGGTAAAGAAAGTCGGCTGCAGGACAAGCAGGGGCGAAAGACACCCGGCCAGAACCAGAACCGGCAGGCAAAGGACATAAACAATCCCAAGAAAGCGCCCTGTCTTCTTTGTTTTCCATATGCCTGCAAGAAGGAGGATCATACCGCCGGCAGCGAGCATAAAAGCCGGCACAATGGGTACCCCGGCTGTATAATCGCGGACAAGGACGGTAAAACTTTTATAATTCTGTAAAACAGCATCAATGGGGGTGATGTCACCGCCCAGAGCGAGACGATAAGCCTGGGCAGGTCAAGGGAGCAGGACAGTATCATAAACAACAGTTCCAGCATACAGAGGCAAATGTAGACTCCGCTGCAGGGCTGGTATGTCATGAGCATAATCATACACATCACGCCGGAAAAGCAAAAGACTTTCCAGTGTGCGAGGCGGCCGGGAAGGCTTTGTTTCACATATAAAGTCATAACATAGGACAATAATACGACGGATAATAGCAGCGGAAGCGGAGAAATGTCCCCTATGGGGAAACCGCCGCAGAGCCACTTCATGAGCCATTCCGCCAAAGGGCGCGCATCGTTATTCCAGCCAGTGACGCCGCGCAGGCTTCTGGTCAGATCGTCATGATAAAAGCGGTCTGCCAGCAGAACCGGCAGAACATAGATGCCGTATAATATCGTCAATGCATAGAAAAAGCGGCATGTTTTTGTATTTAATGTAAGCCAGTCCGACAGCAGGGAAGAACCGTTCTTTCTGTCTGCCCACTTGCAGGAAAATTGTCTGCGTATATTTTGCATGGAAAAACCCCTTTATATTTACGCGGCAGTGTTTGCTTTTCGCGCCTGCATGCACGAAGCAAATTACTTCTCCTATTTTACTTTATTTGTAGGGAATATGCAAGTTTACAAAATGGTTTCTTTCGCGGGGCTTTTATGATAAAATGGACGCAGGATCAGCATCCTGCGTCCCAGGAATTTGTTTATAACACATTTGTATGGTGCAGATATGGGAATCACTTCGTTTTATTTTTTATGCTTTTTTGGCGTTATGTTGATACTGTATTACAGCATCCCCCGGAGATTTCAGTGGGGGCTTCTTCTGTTGTGCAGTATTTTATATTATCTGCTTTCCGGACAGGGGGTATTGATTGTATATCCGGTGGCGTCCGTGTCGGCCTGTTATGCGGGCAGCAGGCTTCTTGTGGGAACGCCGCAGGAGGATGAGAAGAGGCGGAAAATCATTTTGCTGATGACTATAGCAGTCAATATCGGCATATTGGTGGTGTTAAAGTATGTGAACTTTGGCATCTATACCATAGACGGTGTGGCCAGACTGTTTGGAAGCAGCAGGACGCTGTTGGAGAGCGTGGATTTTTTGGTGCCGCTGGGGGTGTCTTTCTATACCTTTTCCCTGCTGGGTTACGTGATCGACGTGTATTATGGCATTGCCAGTGTGCAGAATAATTTCTGGAAGCTTGCGCTTTACGGCACGTATTTTCCGGTGATCATTTCCGGACCGATTCTAAAGTATCGAGAACACGGGGAACAATTCTTTGCACCCCATGCTTTTGATTACCGTCAGGTGGCTTACGGCCTGCAGCGTATGTTGTGGGGATGTTTTAAGAAGTTGGTGATCGCGGAGCGGCTGGGGATGCTGGTGGATACGGTCTATGGGGATTACACCGGCTATCCGGGTGCTTATATCTGGGTGGCGACAGTCTTCTATGCGTTCCAGCTCTATACGGATTTTTCGGGGTGTATGGATATCGTGCTGGGTATGTCGGAGAGTTTCGGGATTCTTCTGCCGGAGAATTTCCAGACCCCGTTTTTTGCCAAAAGTGTGGCGGAATACTGGCGCAGATGGCACATCACGCTGGGCGTCTGGATGAAGGAGTACGTGTTCTATCCGGTGCTTCGGTCAAAGTTTTTTACCAATCTGAATCAGTCTTTCAAGCAGCGGTTCGGCAAGAAGAAGGGGAAGCAGTATGCCACCTTCTGTGCCATGTTCATCCTCTGGCTGACGGTAGGCATCTGGCATGGCGGCGACTGGAAGTTCGTGATTGGGTCAGGCCTTCTGCACTGGTTCTATATCGTGATGGAGGAACTGTTGGAAGCGCCCTGTGCCAGGCTGATGGAGCGGCTGCACATCCATGCGGCGGGAAAGATGATAAGTGGAATCCGGATGCTTAGAACGTTCTTTCTGGTGTGCATCGGCAATCTGTTCTTTCGTGCGGCCTCTGTAGGGGACGCCTTTGCCATGTTGCAAAAGGCGGTGACGGTTTTTAATCCCAATGTGCTGTGGGACGGTTCTCTTTTGACTGCGGGACTGGACGGGATCGAGATGGCCATCGCCATCCTTTCGCTTGTGCTTTTGTGTGCGGTCTCTGTGCTGCAGCAAAAGAAGGGCGTGCGGGAGCGGATTGCACAGAAGGCTTTGCCGGTGCGGTGGATCGTGTGGTATGCGCTTTTGTTCGGGGTGATCCTGCTTGGGTGCTACGGGCCAGGATACAGCGCTTCGGAGTTTATCTATCAGGGGTTCTGATGCTTGCCAAATGTTTTGGGATGGGGTATCGTTGTTTTAGCGGATTCATGGAGTCAGGAATGGAGAGAGTAAAATGCAGACAAATGTAAAAATGGAGTTAATCAACAACAAAATACGGCTGCCGGAGTATGAATTGACGCAGATCGGGGAGAAAAAGAATAAGTATCTCATCTGTATTCCGGTATTGAACGAAGGGGAAAAGTTCAAAAATCAGCTTGCACAGATGCAGAAGTTAAAGGTTTCCCGGGTGGCGGATCTGATCATCTGTGACGGCGGCAGTACAGACGGCAGTGCGGACTTAGAGATGCTTGCGCAGTATGACGTGACAGCTCTTGTCATCCGCAAATCCAAAGGGCATCTGAGCGATCAGCTTATGCTTGGGTATTATTATGCGGTGGTAAATGGGTACAAAGGCACCATCACCATAGACGGCAACGGCAAAGACGGCCTGGAAGGCATCTTTAAGATGGCGCGGGCGCTGGATCAGGGCTTTGACTTTGCACAAGGGTCCAGATACCGGAAAGGCGGCGTGGCTATCAACACGCCCAGATCCAGAGAGATTGCCATCAAACTGATTCATGTGCCGATCGTCAATCTTCTTTCCGGATGTAAATATACGGATACCACCAACGGTTTCCGGGCGCACAGCATTCAGGTATTTCTGGATGACAGGATACAGCCCTTCCGGTACGGGGATTTCCCGACCTATGCCCTGATCCATTATCTGACGGTGATCATTCCCCGTCTGGGATACAGAGCCACGGAAGTGCCTGTACTCAGGCAGTACCCGGCAGGTAAGATTCCCACCAAGATCAGCCCCATCAAGGGGAATATTGATCTGATGAAAATCTTATGGAACCTTGCGGTCAGAAAATATGAACCGAAAGACTAAAGGCGGTGTTACATGGACTGTATATTGATCGGATACGGTTATTGGGGACACGTAATAGAGCGGTATATCCGGGAGTCGGAACAGTTCCGTCTGCTGGGAATCTGTGACCATCATAAAGAAGACGGGTTAGCCTTACCGGACATGATAGACAGGATTGACTGTGCCTTTGTCTGTGTACCGACCCGCAATCATCTGGCGGTGGTGGAGCAACTGCTTTCCCACGGCATCCATGTGTTTTGCGAGAAACCTTTATGTAAAAGTTACGAGGATACGAAACGCCTGACGGCACTTGCAAAAGAAAAAGAATGCGTACTGTTTACTGATTATATTTATATGGTTTCACCGTCTATCAGATGTATGAAACAATACCTGCATCGGTTTGGCCGGGTGTTGTATATTGATATGGCGATCAGGCAGTTTGGCCGGTTTTATCAAGGGGAACATGTCTATGAGACAGTGGGGGTGCATATGCTGTCCGTGCTGGCTTATCTGTTTGAAGGAGCGCCGATAGAGATCAGGCAGGTAGAAAATGTGGTCTGTGACGATGACGGGTATGCGCAGGACGGGTTTATTTATTTTGAGACGGCTGGCGTGCGCGGCAGGTTGGCGTGCAGTCTTCTTGCGGAACAGAAAGAAAGAACGGTAAGGGTGCAGTGCGAGAGAGGCCTTCTGGTCTTTGATATGTTGGGAGAGTATACCGTGCAGGCGCTTGCCTGTGAGGATACCGGCGATGCAAAAAAGCCTAAAGAAAGCCGCATCGTGTTAAAAGAGCGCTTTGATGAGGGGAACAATCTGCGGGAGATGATCCGCCTTTTTGCCCGGACGGTCCGGGAAGGGGGAGAAGAGAACCGTCAGGTAACGCTCACCACGCAGCGGGCACTTCATGCGGTCTGCGGCAACAGCCTGGCACAGAGAGTGCAGGCATAAGTGCGATATACGCAAAAGTAAGTGCATATAATTGAGGAGTAAGATGTTGAAAAACTATGATAAAGTGATTATCGGCGGCGGCTTGTATGGGCTGTATGCCGCGCTCCTTTGCGGCAGAAACGGCCAGCATGTGGTGGTGCTCGAATATGAGGACGCCTCTTTTCGGCGGGCGACTTATATTAACCAGGCCAGGGTGCATATGGGGTATCATTACCCCAGGTCCTTATCCACGGCCGCCAAATCTGCTCATTATTTTGAAAAGTTCTGCAGAGACTATGAGGACTGCATTTTGACGGAGTTTGATCAGGTCTATGCCACATCCAGGGATTTTTCATGGACCAATGCACAACAGTTTAAGAAGTTTTGTAAAGAGACAAACATACGCTGTGATGAGATTTCGCCGGACAAATATTTTCAGGAAGGGAAATGTGACGGTGCATTCCTGACCAGGGAGTATACTTACGATGCCATGCTGCTTCGGGACAAACTGCTGTCTCAGATGGAGGCGTATCCGAATATCGAACTGGTGTACCATGCAAGGATTACGCGGATAGAGCGGGGTCAGGATGCTTATGTGATCACAACGAAGGACGGGGCACAGTACGGTACCGGCTTTGTGCTAAATGCGGCCTACGCATCGGTGAACCAGGTCTGTGCGCTGGGAGGGTTTGAGCCTTTCCAGATCAAATATGAACTGTGCGAGATTATTCTGTGCAAAGTGGATGAGGGGCTGAAAAATCTGGGTCTGACAGTGATGGACGGGCCGTTTTTTTCTATCATGCCTTTTGGCAAGACAGGATATCATTCACTGACATCCGTGACATTCACCCCGCACATTACCAGTTATGATGAGGTACCCACGTTTTCCTGCCAGCAAAGGTGCAAACCGGATTACTGTTGTCCTGGGCAGCTTGGCAACTGCAATGACTGTGTGGCAAGGCCGCAGACAGCCTGGGCGTATATGTCCAGTCTTGCGAGAAAATATATGAGGGAAGATTTGTCTTTTACGTATGAAAAGTCCCTCTTTTCCATGAAACCGATTTTGAAATCTTCTGAGATTGACGATTCAAGACCTACGGTGATCCGGGAACATTCCAGGCACCCCGTCTTTATCAGTGTGCTTTCTGGAAAAATAAATACGGTGTATGATTTGGATGAGGTGCTTATATAAGACATTCATTTTCACAGGCAGATTTGTGCCTGCGGTCCTAAGCAGCAGGCTGAGAGAAAGGCATGGTTATTTACATGGATAATAAAGAAAGTAATTTTGTCTCTGCGGTGGTGTATCTGCATGAAGGGGAGAGGCATGTGTATGAGTTCTTGCAGATGTTGGGGAGCGTGCTGGAGGCGAACTTTAACAGGTATGAGCTGATCTGCGTGAACGATGATGCGGGCAGTGAGGTTTTAGACGGCGTCTACCGCTATAAGAAGGAAAAGGAACAGGCCATCGTCAGTATCATACAGATGGGATTCTTTCATGGGCTGGAGGCTTCCATGAACGCGGGGATCGATCTGGCCATCGGGGATTTTGTGTTTGAATTTGACTCCTGCTACGCGGATTATGATAAGGAACTGATCATGGATGTTTATCAAAAGGCACTCAACGGGTTTGATATCGTGGCCGCTCTGCCGCCAAAGAACCAGAGCAGGCTTTCATCCCGTGCTTTCTATGCAGTGTATAACTGCTTTTCCCATGGGGAGGGAAAACTTGCAACGCAGCGCTTTCAGATCATTTCCAGAAGGGCGATCAACCGTACCTTAGCTTACAGCAAGACGATTCCATTCAGGAAAGCGGTCTATGCTTCCTGCGGCCTGAAGATATATGACATGGATTATGTGCCAAAGACGCAGGGCGTGACCGGCACCAGATTGGAAGACGCCCAGAAGAAGAATACGGCAGTGGATGCGCTGATCCTGTTTACGGATCTGGCTTATAAGGTGTCCATCTCACTCTCCATTCTCATGGCCGTGCTGATGGTCATTGCGGGAATTTATGTGATTGTTGTGTACCTGGGCGTGAACAAGCCGGTGGAAGGTTGGACGGCCATCATGCTTCTGATGTCGGCCGGGTTCTTTGCCACGTTTCTGCTGCTTACGATTGCCATTAAATATTTGGACGTGCTGCTTCGGCTGGTCTTTAAGCGGCAGAAGTATTTGATCGCATCGATAGAGAAGTTGTGAAGCGTTACCGTTCAGCCATGAGTTTTATGATAGAAAGTGTTGTGCTAAACTCTAATAGCAAAATAGCCATAGTAAAGGCATACATTTTGTGGTAGAATAATAGATAAGAATAATTTAGGAGAAAGACGATGGATAAGATAGCCGTATTGATTCCCTGCTATAATGAGGAAAAGACGATCGCCAAGGTGGTGAGGGATGCGAAGGAAGCATTGCCGGAGGCGGTGGTCTATGTTTATGATAATAATTCCAAGGACCGTACCGTGGAACTGGCAAGAAATGCCGGGGCAGTGATCCGGTATGAACGTATGCAGGGCAAGGGCAATGTGATGCGCAGGATGTTTCGTGAGATTGAGGCAGAGTGCTATATCATGGTGGACGGGGATGACACCTATCCCATGGAGTATGCCAGAGAGATGGTGGACAAGGTGCTATTGAACAATGCGGATATGGTGGTTGGGGATCGGCTTTCCTCCACTTATTTTACGGAGAATAAGCGGCCTTTTCACAACTTTGGCAATTCCATTGTGAGAAGCAGTATCAATCGTCTATTTGACTGTGAGATTAAAGACATTATGACGGGATACAGAGCGTTTAGTTATGGATTTGTGAAGACCTTTCCGGTGCTGTCCACTGGATTTGAGATTGAAACAGAGATGACCATCCATGCGGTTTATAATAATATGCAGATTGAGAATGTGGTGGTGGATTATCGTGACAGGCCGGAGGGCAGCGAATCCAAATTAAACACCTTTTCCGATGGCTTCCGGGTGTTACGCACGATTTTAAAGCTGTACCGGGACTATAAGCCCATGGGATTCTTTGGGGTGTGTTCGGCCATTCTGGCGGCGATTGCGGTAATCTTGTTCATTCCGATCGCGATCGCATATCTGGAAACGGGACTGGTGCTTCGGTTCCCCACATTGTTTGTGTGCGGTTTTATCGGACTGGCGGCGATTCAGTCATTGTTTGCCGGGCTGATGTTGTCCAATATGGCGCTTAAAAACCGCAGGGATTTTGAGTACCGGCTGACGCTGGTGACCAGAAGGGTGCAGGAAACGAACAGGTAGCACCAGGCGGTAAAGAGGCGGAGCGAATGCCGCTGCATATTTGAGAGAATGTCGGGAAACGGGCATTTTGAGCAGTGAACTGAACACGGAAACGGGGTTTTGATATGGAGAGAGCAAAGGGCGGTTTTACATCGAAGGAGGCTGTGGCCACGGCTGTTGCTGCGGGCGCAGCCCTTCTTGTGTCAGGGCGGATTTTCCTACTGCTGTACAGAGAGGGAAGTCTGTATACGATGGGACTTTTCCCGTTGGGGATTCTTGTGGGAATATACTGTTTGTGGAAAAAGGCTTTGTTTATGCAAGAAGTCTTTTTTGCTGTCTGGGTGAGAGTGCTCCTTTCCGTGGTATTTACGGCTTTTCAGGTAATAGGGCTTTGGTGGAGCTATCCGGGACTTGAGAGCGGCGTGAGCGGCGTGGAAATCGCCGTTTGGGTCTTGTGTCTGTGGCCGCTTGCGTTTGCGGGACAGAATATGCTGTTTCATCTGGTGGGGCATGACAGAGAAGGGATCGGTTCCGGGGAAGGATCTGCTAAGAGCATTTACGGAAGATTTGATCGTTGGTTTATGGCCAGATTTACCTGGGCCAGGAAGGAGTTTGTGCCAAGAAGAGGCTTTCTGTATGCTTTTCTTGTTATAATGCTGGGCTTTCTGATTCCCTTTGCCACGTATTATCCGGGCATTATGGCTTATGATGTGATCCCCCAGTTAGATCAGATCCGGATCAGCGGGTATACCACACACCATCCGCTGATTCATACCCTGATGCTTTCCATGAGCCTGAAACTGGGTGAGATACTGCCCTTTTTCTCCGATGGGGACAGGGCAGGGCTTGCGATTTATTCTCTGCTGCAGATGGCAGCCGTGTCATGTTGCTTTTCTTATGTGTATACCTTCTTTCGAAGAAAGGGCGTGAATCGGTATTTTTGTTATTTCTTTGTGCTGTGCGCGGCTTGCTATCCTACCCATGGGATGCTGGCTATTTCTGTGACGAAGGATACGATCTATGCGGTACTGGTCATGGTCTTTGCCGTATTTGCTTTCGAAATCGTGACCTGGCGGGGCGGGACAAGTCCCGGCAAAGGCTGGTTTATGGCGTACACGGTGCTGACGGTATTGCTGCTTTTGTTTCGCAATAACAGTATTTATGCCTGGGTTTTGTATGTGATCGTGACCCTGCTTGTGTTTCGAAAGAAAGAATATCTAACGTTCCCGGGTCTTTATGGAAAACTGTGTATGGCACACGGGACAGCCTTTGTTCTGTATCTGCTTGTGAATACACTGATGATTCAGTTGTCCGGCGCCACCAGTGCGACCTATGCCAGAGAAATGCTCAGTGTACCGGCCCAGCAGATTGCCAGAGTCGTTTCCTTTCATGAGGAGGAACTGACACCGCAGGATCTGGAGAATCTTGCAGTTATCTGGAATCAGGGAGAACTGCCGGAGTATGTGCCGGCCATCGCGGATCGGAGCAAACGGGATATCGTAGGAGAGGGGACAGTATTAAAGACACTTGCAAAAGAATGGATTTCTTTGGGATGCCGTTATCCAGGGGAGTATTGTAAAGCGTTTTTGCTTAAAAATATGGGGATGTGGTACTTGGAAGATACCACATATCTGAACGATATTTATTCGTATGCCAAAGGATATCTGCAGATTTCCTATCCGGGAGACCAGAAAGAGTATATGGAGGCGCTGGCGCCGGGATATGAGAGACATCAGAAACTGCAGATTCTACAGTCTATTTACCGTTATTTTGCGGCGGGAGACGAGGTGTGGCGGTATATGCCTCCGCTGGCGCTTGTGATGCAGCCGGCATTCTACTGCTGGGCGCTTTTGTATTATTGTCTATTCTGTATCGGTCTGAAAAAGCCGGTGCTGCTGCTCCCGGCCGTGTATATCTTAGCGCTTGTGGGTACCCTGCTTCTGGGGCCTTGTGTGCTGATACGTTATCTGTATCCGGTGATGCTTTCTGTGACGGTGCTTGCCCTCCTGCTATTGCGGGAGCAGCGGGCCGTTTGACGACCTGCCGCAGCCTGTCTGTCATACAGCAAACGTCATCTGAGCTGATACACGTGATATGTGGTATCTCCGGCCGTGAAGATATCGGCAATCTCGGATTCTACGTTGTATGTATGCCTGAAATACATGATGACGGGATGCTCCCTGTTATAGGGTGCTTCCCGCAGGATGAAATATACATGGTCATTCTCTGCCACATCCTGCCCAAAATTGCCGATGCCGTGGGCGGACAGCTTTATTTTGCTGTTGGGATTACATACGACGCCCCAGTTGGTGTAGAAAAAGTTATTGTATGTATCCAGGGTCAGGTCAAAAGGCGATTCGCAGTAATTCTCCAAAGTTCCCGAATCATAAGTCCATATGTAGAAATTGTCCGGGTGGGCATGGCAGTAAGCCTTTAATTCTTCCCAGGTCTGCTGATGGCTGTGATAGTTCTCATCCACATTTGTCTTCGTGATATAGACAGATAACACACTCAGACACACTACGACAGGCAGAAGGAATCGATATCGTTTCTTCGCTTCCAGATGCAGAAGGTTGAAGCCAAGCAGGATGCCGAACAGTATCATAAAGTCCACCGTGATCAGGGGCTGGATGATGCGCTTGGGAAAACGTCCTTCATACAACACATAGATCCAGCTCACACTGCGGCCGAACAGATAGCACAGCAAGACGAACAGAGCCTGCCAGTTGCGCCTTACGAAGATCAGGATGAGGGCGGCAAGGAGCAGAAGACCTGCCAATAGATTGGCGGGCTGCATACCGTCTTCGTAGAAGAAGACATTTATGCTGCCGATGACAATGTTCTTTAGGCGCTCCTTTATATCCGTGCGGGCTAGATAACATTTTCTGGCAATGTCATGCATCTGTTTCCAGTCGTCCACAGACATGTTATGGCCTATGTAAGGGGCGCCGTTTCGGCGGTACATATAGGCTTCTTCCGTGATACCAAGAGCGGTAAGATCGTCGGCACACTCTTCATATTCCGGCCACTGGTAAAAGTCCCCGACGCGTTCTCTATAGTGATTGATTTTACGAAAATCAGACCACTGGGGTTCCGAGTAGGCGATGGCATTGATGCCCCACAGGATTCCCATGCCAAGGCCCAGGATCAGGGCAAATCCCATCAGTTTGAGGGCAATGTTTCCGGTCTCGATGCGGCGGGCCACCCACCACTTGGCAAGCCAGAGCATTCCGGCCATGGGCAGCATCAGATACAGAATATTCTGCCGCATACTAAAGGAAATCCAGGCAAACACAAAGGTTGGTATATTATCCAGGAAAAAGACAGGGACACTGCTGCCGATCCTGGTGGTGATGAAACAGAAGATGGCAGCGGCAGCGGCAAGTCCTGCGGTGGTGGTATACTGCGCCTGCGTCAGCACGTTTAAGTCCACCAGAAAGAACAGTATCAGGAAAGTGCACAGGGCAGGCTTCCAGAAGGCGTCACCGGAATCGTGCCGATGCCAGATCCGCATAACGCGGTGATAGATAAAGCAAAGGCAGGCAATCTGCACGCCGTGCTGAAAAAGACCGTACCAGGGGATGAAACTGCACAGTTCATATAGTTTACACAAAAGCCAGGATAAGGGATACAGGAAAAACATGACATGCGCGTCAGGATATCCCAGATAGGCACCGGAGAGGATACTGTACATGCCCCAGTCATCGTTGATGCCGTCCACCGGCCGGATTAAGAAAAGTTCCAGACAGTAGAACAGAATCAGGAGCACAAGAAAAAAAAGCCGCCACATCCAGGGGGAGGCGGTGAGAGGTTCTTTTGGGGATCTTTTGTATGTTTGACGCCCGAATCCTGGCGGTAGTGATACGGGCTGTGCGCCCTCATTGACCAGTGACATCAGATGTTCCCTTTCGTAAATGCTGATTGATGGTAACATGGTATATTTCCATTTTTTCATTATATACTATATTATAGGTCAGTTACAAATGTTTTATATTTATTTAGCCATCACATCAGCGAATGTGGAAAGGGAATCAGACGACAATTCTTAAGATTTGGAAAAGTTTTCTTAATAAATTAGTATAGGGATATCCAAAATAGGAAAAATATGATAAAGTCAGACATAGGAAAGATACGGCGTATCTGGAAAGGTTGTGAAAATAGATGGAAAATAAAAGAACTCCGCAAAGGAGAAGGCAAAACAATAATAATCTGCTTCTTATTGTACTGATCGGGTTCTGTATTCTGGCGCTGATTGAGATTTTGTACGGACAGGCGCAGATGAAAGTGGAAAAGGAGAGGCTTGCACTGGCTGAGGAAAATAACCAGACGGTGCAGGAGCTGAAAAACGAATGGAACCAGATCAAGGAAGGCACCAGCGTGGTGACACAGGAAGGTGAGTCGGAACAGAATGTGGGCGGTAAGGAAGAGAGTGAAGAGACGCCCAAGGTGATGGAACAGACGGAGGAGCCTTCCGATGGGGACGACCAGGCAAATGCAGAGTCTGAGGAGGAAGAAGAGGAGGATGACAAAGAGTATGATATGCAGATTGTCATCCTGGGCGACAGCATCATGGACCATGACAGGACTGAGAGCGGTGCGGCGGCCATTATCGCACATGACTGCAACGCCAAAGTCTACAATATGGCCATGGGCGGCACGACGGCGGCGCTTCTGCCCGGCGAGGAGGCTTATTTTGACCAGTGGACATCCAGAAGTCTGCTGGGTGTGGTACATGCGATTCTCGGGGATATCGACGGGAGCATCTTTGACGGGTATCCGGCCGGTGATGTGCTGAAAAAATGTGATTTTAGCAAGACGGATTATTTTATCATCGAGTACGGCGTAAATGATTTCTTAAGCGGGCAGATTCCCAAGAGCAGATATCTGGAGGAGGGCGGCACGCTGGCGGTCAGCGATATCCATACTTATACGGGAGCGTTAGAGGGTGCGGTTCAGCGTCTGCAGGGCAAGTTCCCGGATGCGAAGATTCTTCTGCTTGCGCCCCATTACTGCCAGATTTTCAGCGGGGATACGTTCCTGGGAGACGGGTATTCGATGGACTACGGCTATGGCCCCCTGGTTGATTTTGCAAGAGGCACAGGCTATGTTTATGAACAGCATAAGAAGGAGAATGTAATCTTCTACAATGCCTTTGAAGTGAGCGGTATTAATGCGGAGACCGCAGACGATTATCTGGAGGACGGTGTTCATATGACGCCGCTTGGGAGTCGTGTCTATGCGGAAGCAATCGCCAGGGTGATTAATAAGGATTTCAGGCCGGAGGAATAACGGCATGCGGCAGAGAGATTTGAGGATGAACGGTAGCGATTGCATAGAACAAACAGATTATGGTATGATAAAAGACAGGTGCAGGAAAGGCCTGTCTTTTTTGACGGGACACAGGGAGTAGAACGATGCGGGAATTAGAATACCCTTTTGACAGTGAAGATATTTTAAAAAAATCGAAAAAAATAAAGCGGAAGCTGTTGGAGGAACGGTCAGACTTTTTATCGAAAAAGATCGCAGTTCTGGGAGGAAGTACGACCCATGATATTATCAGGGTGCTGGAGGTGTTCCTTCTGGATCAGGGAATCCGGGCCGAGTTTTATGAGTCGGAGTATGCCCAGTACTGGCAGGATGTGATGTTTGATCAGCCGGATCTTCTGGCTTTTGCTCCGGACCTTATCCTGATTCATACGTCCGGCCGCAACATAACGGCATTTCCGTCCCCGGGAGACAGCGCACAGCAGGTGGAGGAGCTTCTTTCACAACAATATGAGCATTTCCGGGTGATGTGGGACAAGATCGAACAGCAGTATCATTGCCCTGTGATCCAGAACAACTTCGAGTATCCTTTTTACCGGCTTCTGGGCAATCGGGAAGCGGTGGATATACACGGCCGGATCTGTTTCATCAACCGTCTGAACGAGAAATTCTATGAGTATGCCAGGGCGCATGCAAATTTCTATATCAATGACATTCATTATATGGCGGCGGCCTATGGACTGGATCGATGGGCAGATCCGCTGTACTGGCATATGTACAAATACGCCATGTGCCTGCAGGCCATCCCGGAATTCGCCTATAATGTAGCACATATCATCAAGGCGGTGTTTGGGAAGAATAAGAAAGCGTTGGTGCTGGATCTGGATAACACGCTCTGGGGCGGTATCGTGGGAGACGATGGGGTGGAACATCTGGAGATTGGCCAGGAGACGCCCATGGGACAGGTTTATGCGGAGTTTCAGGGGTATGTGAAGGCGCAGAAGGATATCGGCGTACTTCTGTGTGTGGATTCCAAGAACGAGCAGGAAAACGCAATCGCGGGACTGAATCATCCGGACGGCACCCTGAAGCCGGAGGACTTTATTGTGATCAAGGCGAACTGGGATCCTAAGAGCAGGAATATCGTACAGATTGCAGAAGAACTAAACATCTTACCGGACAGTCTTGTATTTGTGGACGATAATCCGGCGGAACGGGAAATTGTGGAAAGCCAGGTAAAAGGAGTATCTGTACCGCAGATCGGCTCTCCGGAGCAGTATATCCGTGTGCTGGATCGTTCCGGTTTCTTTGAAGTGACACAACTGTCAGAAGATGACCGGAAGCGAAACGAGATGTACCAGGCAAATCTGCAAAGGCAGAAACAGGCGCAGAACTTCGGAGATTACCGGGAATATCTGCTATCCTTGCAGATGCATGGAATCATCCGGGCTTTTGAGCCGCTGTATATGTCGCGGATCGCCCAGTTATCCAATAAAAGCAATCAGTTTAATCTGACCACCAGAAGATATACCCAGACCGATGTGGAAGAGTTTGCATCGAATGCCGGTTATCTCACCAGATACGGGAAGCTGGAAGATAAATTCGGTGACAATGGGGTCGTGAGCGTGGTTATCGGCAGACAGGGAACCATGGAGGACGTGCAGGCCTATCAAAAAAGGGAGGCTGTCCGGGAAGCGGATACAGACGGGAAGGTGCTGCATCTGGAGCTGTGGCTGATGAGTTGCCGTGTGCTCAAACGTGATATGGAGTACGCCATGATGGACAGCGTGGCAGAGGCGTGCAGGGACAGAGGCATTACTACCATCATCGGCTACTATTACCCTACGGCCAAAAATGCCATGGTAAAAGATTTCTATGGACAGATGGGATTTGAGAAGATTTCGGAAGATGACACAGGTGTCACTACATGGCAGTATGTGATTCCTAAGCGGTATGAAAAGAAAAATACCGTGATTCAGGTTGACCAATGATTTCTGTTGAAAATAGGACGCTTTCCATGCGGGGGATAGCTGCCGGTTGAACGGTAGCGCCCGGAATGCGGCATCCAACAAAAAGTTGCTAATTTATGGAAAAAGGGATATAGTAGTAAAAGATTTGCCGTATCAAAACGGCGCATGGCTTAATGGAGGTAATTTATGACCAGAGAAGAAGTGTTTGAGAAATTAAATGAAGTGTTTCGCGATGTGTTTGACGATGAGGAGATCACGGTGACGGATGCGACCACAGCAGACGATATCGAGGATTGGGATTCCCTGGAACATATCAATCTGCTGGCGGCTGTGGAGCAGGCGTTTGGCATGAAATTTAATATGGGACAGGTAGTGTCCATGAAGAATGTGGGTGAGATGGCGGACATCATCATCAGTAAGATCGGTTAGTGCCGGCTGCTGTTCAGTTTCGGATCAGTTCTATCATACCAAGAACAGGACTGGTCAAGAAGACCACGTTCCGGCCGCCTAAAGCCGGTGCAGGCGTGGGGGTGTCGATGGAGATAAAGCCGCCTTTGCAAAGGTCTGCACAGGCGGTTTCAAAGTCTGTGGTCTCATAACAGATATGATAGGGGCTGTTTTTGTACCGCTTCATCAGACCTGAGACGACCGAGTCATTGGCATAGGGAGAGACCAGTTCGACCCGGTAACCGTCTTTGACGAGGAAACAGATGTCCACTTTGCGGATTTCATCCCGCACAGTGTCCTGCTCCACCCGGTAACCGAGCGACAGGAATTCATCCCTGGCCTTTTCTATTTTTTTGACAAGATAACCTATGTGATGTACTGTTAATGACATATGGCGGCTCCTTTTTTAGGAATAGTGAGGGAAGAAACATTGGCGCTAATCCGAGTTTGTGAAGCAAAACTCGTAAAGTTAATTCCGCAGGAATTTACTTTAAGTATAGCAGGCGGCTGGAAGAATGTAAATGCAGTCAGTGCCAACGGGGGATATTATGAGAATAAAAGCACTCTATGAAAAATACAAAGATTTTATCATGGAAGTGATTCATTTTGGAATCGTGGGTGTGATGAATACGCTTCTGGGTTATCTGATTATGTCGGGTCTGTATAATCTGGCGCACTGGAATTACTGGGTATCCAGCGGGACTTCTTATTTTGTGGGAAGTGTATTCTCTTATTATATGAACGGCAAAGTGACCTTTAAGGTGGAAAACAAGGATAAATGGCTTCCCTGGCGGTTTGCCATCAATATCATTGTCTGTTACGGACTGGCGTATGGAATTGCGAGGCCGTTCATCCGTTATCTGCTGGCATCACAGCCTGTTGTGGTGGTGGATAATGTGGCGATGGTGCTTGGCATGGGGCTGTTTATTGTGATGAATTTCTTCGGACAGAAGCTGTTCGTATTCCGGACGGGAAAACGACAGCGTAACGTGCAGTAGGAAGGATATGGGGATACTGTATGAGAAATCTGATGAAGTATAAATGGTTTCTTTGGCTTACCAAATACTGGTTCTTTTTCCCAATCGTGGGCTTTATCGTGCTTATGGCGGCCGTATTGTTCGGCTATGGGGAGCGCAGTTATATTGCAGTGCATGATAATATGGATCTGTTCCTGGCTCAGTACCAGATGCTGAAAAACACGGGCACCTTTTGGAAGCATGGTGTCAATGTGCCTTTTCTGGGCGGTGTGAGCAGGGATCTTCTGCCTTCGGAACTATCCTTATACAGTCTGCTGTATATGATTTTTCCGACCTATACGGCGTATGTGTTGGGACTGCTTGGTAAGATTGTATTGGGAATTGTCTCGTTTTGTCTATTGGGCAGAGAGATATTTGACGAAAAGTATAGAATTTACCGGCCTGCCATCTGGATGGCAGGATTTGCTTACGGTATTATTTATTTTTTCCCGGCCTTTGGGTTTGCCTTTGCGTCCATTCCGCTTTGCGTTTATTTGCTGATCAGGATATATAGACAGCCGGATATCCGGTGGTATCTGGCGCTTTTTGCCTATCCGCTGGTGTCGTATTTTTCATATCATGGTATCTTTATTCTGGGGTATCTGGTGATTGCCAGCCTGTGGATTTCCATCCGGGATAAAAGGATAGCCAAATCCTTGATTGGGGCGCTGTTTGTGCTGGCGGCAGGCTATGTGGTGTGTGAGTACCGTCTGTTTGGGCAGATGCTTCTTGGCGATGAAGAGACCATACGCACAACGATCGTGAACCCTTCTCTTTCCCTGCCTGAGATCGGGCAGGAGATTGTCAGTGTGTGGAAGGACAGCATGTTTCATGCGGAGGATGTGCACGGCAAGGTGATCATGCCGGTGTGCGGTATTTATTTTGTAATATTGAATGGATGGTATCTGTTGAAAAAACAGGCGGGGAAGATTTTGCACGACCCCTTTAATCTGTTGATGGTTTTTATCCTGTTTAATTGTCTGATTTACGGACTGTATGACTTTGAACCTTTGCGGACGCTTGTGGAGACGATTCTGCCGCCGCTGCAGGGCTGGCAGTTTAACCGGACCATTTTCTTTAATCCCTTTTTGTGGGATATGGCGCTTTTGCTGATTCTTGTCAGGCTGTATGACAGAGGGATTGTCACTTTGTGGGCGGCCAATCTTCTGGTCTGCGTGGCGGTGCTCGTGGTGATTGTTACACCCACCAGATACAATGACCTTTATATGACCTGCCATCACAGGCTGTATGCGTATCATCACGGGACGGAAGTGGATGAATTTGATTATGAGCAGTTCTATGCAGTGGAACTGTTTGAGCAGATCAAGGACCAAATCGGTTATAATGGTGAGTGGGCGGCGGCCTACGGCATGCATCCGGCGGTGCTTGAATATAACGGGATTGCTACGCTGGACGGCTATCTGGGATTTTACGCGAAGCAGTATAAAGAAGATTTCAGGAAGATCATTGCACCGGCTCTGGAGCGTGTGGAGGCAAGCAGGATTTATTATGACGACTGGGGCGCGAGAGCCTATCTGTATTCCGGTACGGATACCAGTGTGGTAAGTGCGGCAAAGACTGTGTATGCCACGGATGACACGCTTTATATGGATCCGGAAGCTTTCAGGGAATTGGGCGGACGATATATCTTTTCCAGGATTCGTTTTTCCAATGCGAAAGAACTGGGACTCACACTGCAGGGGACATATGCGTCACAGGATGAGAGCCTGACAGTGTATGTGTATGATGCACAAAAACCGTAAACAACAAGGAGGACACAAATGCCGATCAGAGTACACAATTTCGGAGGCGTAGTCGGCTGGAACGCTAAAAAATATCTGCCGAGGCTGTCCAGTGAGAGTTATTTGAAACTGCAGTTTATCAGCAGGAGAAAGTCGCAGAAAAATTATATAGAGTATTTTCTGGATCATAAGGAGGCACCGCAACCGCTGGTGGTAAATCTGGAGACGGTGAACCGCTGTAACAGTACCTGTGAGTTCTGTACCGCCAACATCCATGCGGAGAAGCGTCCATACAAAAAGATGGAAGAGGAACTGTATTATTCCATTATCGATCAGCTTCATGACTGGGATTATAAAGGCCACCTGACACTTTATGGAAACAATGAACCGTGGCTGGACAAGCGGATTGTGGGATTTCACAGATACGCGAGAGAGAAACTGCCGCAGGCTTTTATCTTCATGTCCACCAACGGGCTTTTGCTTGATGTGGACAAAGTAAAGTCCATTGTTCCTTACGTGGATCAGTTGATCATCAATAACTATTGCCTGGATATGAAAATGCATGACAATGTGAAGGTCATCTATGAATATGCCAAGGCTCACCCCGATGAGTTCCGGGATGTGGATATTCTGATCCAGATTCGCTATCTGAAAGAGGTACTGACAAACCGGGCAGGCAGTGCCCCGAACAAGAAGTCCAAGGGCAGGATTATCAAAGAAACCTGTCTGATGCCTTTTACAGATCTGTGGATCACACCCCATGGGAAACTGGGCGTCTGCTGCTGTGACAACTTCGAGGTGACTGAGATGGCGGACTTAAATAAAGTGTCCGTAAAAGAGGGCTGGAACAGTGAGAAGTACAGACAGCTTCGGGAGGCCATTGCCACGGGCAGACAGAATTATCCGTTCTGTAAATATTGTGATTTTATTGATGCGGGACTGCGCATGGATGCGGTGGAGGATGCGCTGAAACACCGGGAAATGCACGGTGCGAGACAGTCTGTGTTTAAGAAAAAATAAAGCCGGATGGGCGGATGGATGATATGAGTACAAAGAGAACCGGAAGAAGACCGGAGAAAAGAAGAAAGGGCAGGCGAAGCCCTGTCGGGACTATCATGGCGGCAGTAGGTGCTTTGGCGGTATGTGTGCTGATAGTCTGTATGCTGTTTTATGGCGTTGGTCGAATTTCAGGGCATAATAGAGCAGATATAAAAGACGATATTACATTTGAAAGTATCTACAATAGAGACGAACAAAATCAGCAGGAACAGGAAACTGTGGTAAAAGAAGACTCAGCCGTCAGTCAGGAGAGAGATTCCCTTAAGCAGGAGACGCTTCATCAAAAGCCGGACGACAAGGCAGGCAGGACAGTCTCTATTCTGGGAGACAGTATCTCTACCTTTCGGGATTATATTCCGGCGGGATATTATGACTTCTTCCCGGAGAACGGGCTGGTATCGGATGTCAACGATACCTGGTGGAAACGCCTTTTAGATGAGAAAGACTGGACGCTTTATGTGAACGGCTCCAGTTCTGGATCTGCCTGTGTGGGGGATTCCACAGATGCATCGAGTCCTCAGTGCGGCTGTAATGAACTGCGCACCGGCGGGCTGTATGGGCCGGATGGCGCGGTGCCTGATGTGATCATCGTCTATATGGGTACCAATGATTTGCTGCAGAGTATTCCGCTGGGGGATAATGACGGGAAAAAGCAGGTACCGGAAGGGGTGGTATCCACATTCGGGGATGCGTATACGTTAATGCTTGATAAGCTTCTGGCAAAGTACCCTGCATCGAAGATTTACTGTTGTACGATCACACAGATTGGCGATTACGGAACCAGTACGCCTTATGTGGAATTTGTCAACGGGGAGGGCCTGACGGCGGCAGATTACAGTGCGCGGATCGCACAGATAGCGGGGAACAAAAATCTTCCGGTGATCGATTTGTACTCCTGTGGTATCACGGTGGATAATCTGCACAATACAAGCGCGGACGGGGTACATCCCACGCCGGACGGCATGAAGTGTATCGCGGAAGCGGTCGGAAAGGTGCTGGACTGATATGAAAGAGAAAAAAGAGCGAGTTGTTTGCGGCATAATCGTCTTGTTGTTCCTGCTCGTGATCCTGGGTTTCTATGGGGCGCGGCGTTACGACAGGACTTTTTATGCCTGTGGGCCGGCTGACTTTTTCAGTCTGGATAGGGGACGGTATCAGATTACAGTCGTCACGCAGGAAGCTGCAGCGGATAGCTGTCGTATTTATTATGAGGTCAATGGGCAGGAGCGCGTTCTTGCGAGTGCGGGCGTAAAGGCAGGCACAGGCGCGGTATTTGAGACAAAACTGCCTTCTAATATCCGTAATAACAGCATCAGGGCAGTGCTTCTTACGGGGACGGGAGAGGAACTGCCGCAGATTGATACGTTGTGGATCACCAGGGTACTGCCCACCGGACAGACCGCCGCTTATCTGGTGATATATCTGCTCGTGGTCCTGTTCCTTTATTACGAGGTTAATTCCGAAGGAATTTACCCACTAAAGGGTAGAGAAGATTGTGGTGCGCATTCGAGTCCGCGAAGCGGATCTCGGGAGGTAAATTCCGAAGGAATTTACCTCCTGATATGTATAAGTGTAGCTTTTTTGCCGCTTTATTCTGTCTTTTGTAAGGCGCCCGTGCGGGTGTCTGTTTTGATTATGACAGCAATGTCACTTCTGCTCTGGGCGGAAAGGAAAGCGGGTATTTCGCGGCGCAGCATTGTCCGGTATGTGTTTTTTCTGGCACTTTCTCTGACTGCGCTTTATTTTGCCTCGGAGTCATCGTCCTTCTATGCCCGTAATCCATGGGACGATGTGAGCATTTACTATTCCATAGGCAGGGGCATCACGCAGGGGTATGTGCCTTATCGGGATATGTTCGATCACAAGGGGCCGGTGGTGTTTTTCCTGTTCGCACTGGGACATCTGCTGGTACCTGATTGTTTCTATGGGGTTTACCTTCTTGAGAGTTTATGTTTTTCCGGTGTTCTTTATTTTGCCCACAAAATATACAGGCTGTACTTTGACGAAGGAGCGGCCCTGGTATTGTCCGTCCTTTCCATGGTGATTCTTTTGGACGGCGGTTTTCTGGGATATGGCGCATCCTGTGAAGAATTTACCATGGTGATCTACATGGCCGTGCTGTATGGATATCTTGCCTATTTTTCTGGCGGAAAAGAGCGTAGTGTATGGTGGATGACGGGGGCGGGGATTCTTTCCGGACTTTCTTTCTGGATGAAATTTAACATGACGGTGTGTCTCTTTGTCCTGCTGGGCATGATGGTTTTGTATAAGTTGACAAAACGTCAAAATATTCTCAAAGATATGGCGGCGCTTGCGGGGGGATTTATCGGAGTGAGCGTACTGGTGGTTGGCTGGTTTATCCTGGCAGATTCCATCGGTTATCTGAAAAACGGTTATTTTGACGCGAATCTTGCGTATGCGGACGTTAAGACGACAGGGGAGATGCTTGCCGTGTTCGGGCAGAATGTGCTGATTGCGGTGAAGGATAATCCGGGCACAACGCTGTTGGTGGTTCTGGGGCTTCTGGGCTTTGTGTTGTCTGCCCGGTATATGAAGGCTGTTATTGGCAGGATTGGTCTGTTAATGGCTTTCGCGGTGCTTATAGGCAGCACTTATATCAGCTATGCGTTTCTGTATTATTATTGTCTTGTGGCGGTCTTTGCGGTATTGGGAGTGACGGTGTCAGCCAGTGTGCTGGTGGACAGGATCGGGAAAGGGAAGGTGCAGGAGTGGGCAGGTTTTGCGCTGGCGGTGCCATGCCTGTGTCTGTTGTTTGTGTTTAACCAAAATTATAGGGAAGCGGCTGTTTTTTCCGAGAATTTTACCTTGTGTGATGTGTGCGAGAAAGAGATGGAGCATGACGCAAAGGGACAGGATAAGACGGTTCTTATGTACCGCAACCACAGGGTACAGATGATGACCTTTGAGAATGTCAGGCCTGCCGCCCGGTATTATTTTGCCCCCAATATCAGTAAGCATGTCACGGAGATCAATGAGGAGCAGGATCGCTATATTCACGAGGGAACTGCGGATTTCGTGGTGGTGGATCACGCAGAAATATATCCATCCCTTATGGAATGGGGATTATATCAGTATGACCAGCTTCTGGACTGGAAGCTGGAAGGAGAAAGTGTACAGTTGTACCGCAGGAAGGCGGAATAAATGGTGATAAAGGGAAGGTATTGAGGGGAAGGGGAGACGGAAATGGTATGTCAAAAGTGTGGAAGTCATGTGAACGATGGTGAAAGCTTTTGTCCGGTGTGCGGTGAGCCTGTGGGGACAGGTGCGGCAGGCGTGGAACAGAATCAGGCAGGGATGCCGGATGCCGCACAGGCGGGCGGCTTTCGGAAGTTTGTCACCGGCCATAAATGGCAGTTGACTGCAGGGGCGGCTGTCATTCTTGTGATCGCGCTAGTGGTTGTGTTTCTGAACTGGGAGGTGTTGAGTCATTGCATACGCAGGACATTCTCCAGTCCGGAAGATTATTATCACTATGTGGAAAAGAAGAGTGTGGAAGCTTTAACTGCCAATGTGGGGGAATTGTATGGGCGGTATTTCCTGGACAATCTGGATATTTCTGACAGGAGTGTCAGCGCTAGGGTAGATATCACACTGGGAGAAGGCAGCCGGGAACTGATGAATCTGGCAGGGCTTGCGGGAGTGGATCTGTCATGGCTTGAGAGCATGTCGTATACGATGGTGTCTTCCATGAAGAGGGAAGCCCTGGCGATGGAACTGGGGGTCGTACTTAACGGCGTGGATATTGTGACGGGCAACATGGTTTATGATCTGGAGGATAAGGCGGTCTATGTTCAGGTGCCGAAGATCAACGAACGGTATCTGGGTGTGGCAGTTCCCGACAGCGGTTATGATGATGTAGATGAGATCTGGGAAACGTATGAGATGCTGGCGGCAGTCTGCCCTGATCAGAAGGAACTGGAGGAGCTGCTTGGCCGCTATCTGATGACTGTGGTTACTTGCATGGATGATGTGAGCAGGCAAAAGGGGATTCTTTCAGTTGAGGACATAGAGCAGAAATGTACGGTGCTCACTGTGACGGCGGATGCAAATACCTTTCGGAACGCGGCAATCGAAATATTACGTCTGATGCAGACGGACGAGGATATAGAGAGAATTATCAAGGAAGCGGCGGCCAATGAGGATTTTATGGAAGAACTGGAACTGGAGGACAGGAGTCCGGAAGAGGCCTATGAGCAGTTCCGGAAGAGGACTGCTGAGAAGATTGAGGGACTTGTATCTTCCGGAGAACTTGCGGTTTCTGACGATGAGACTTTCCGGATGAAGGTCTATGTGGATCGTAAGGGCAAGATTGTGGGCAGAATCATGGAGACGGACAATGTGACCCTCAGCAGGCTGATGCCCGAAAAGGGGAAACAGTTCGGGTATGAGTTATCTTATGAGGATTTCTATTATGAGGATCCAGACTATGATGAGTCATGGTACCTGACAGGTACCGGCATGCGGGACGATGACAGGATAGACGGCAAGTTCATTCTGGCATACTGTAATATGCCGTTTCTGAATATCAGGCTGCAGGATCTGCACACGGCAGAAATGAAAAAGGGCATGTTAAGCGGCCACATGATTCTGGGGCTGACGGAGGATGTGGAAGAGCAGATGGAGTATTCACCGGGGCTGTCCATCATACAGGGGATGGAACTGGCCATGGATTTTGTGACGGAGGAGGATTCGGGCAAATGCGATATGCGTTTGTCTATGAGAGACAGGGACTTTGTAGATATTTCCGTGTCCTATGAGAGACATGAGGGGTATCAGGGGGCTGATCCGGGGACGAATGTGGTGATCGTGACAGGGGAAGAGGAGCTGATTGAGTGGAGTAAGTACTTGCATATGACAGAACTGTCAGATTCTTTGAAGCAGGCCGGAGTGCCCTCGGAGTTTACGGATGCTTTGGATGTGTTTGACAAGATGGACAAGGAAACGCTGATCAGAATGATGTATTATTACTAATGGGCATGGAGGATTGCACGTCTGTATGGAACTGGAACTGGCAGGGATACGGAAATCTTATAAGAAACATAAAGTGCTTGCGGACATATCACTTTCCACGGGGGAGGGAAGCTGCGTAGGCATTCTGGGCGGCAACGGCAGTGGAAAATCAACGCTGTTGTCGATTCTTGCAGGGGTCCAGAAGGCAGACGGCGGAAGCTTTTTCTATCAGGGGGAGGATTTATTGCGAAACAGTAAGAAGATTCCAGCGGTGCTCGGTTATGTTCCCCAAGGGAATCCGCTGATGGAAGAGCTGAATGCGTGGGACAATCTGCGCATGTGGTATGATGCGGCTACCCTCCGCAGAGAATTAGCGCAGGGAGCGCTAGCCATGCTGGGAATCGACAGTTTCCTGAAAACACCGGTGCACAAGATGTCCGGCGGCATGAAGAAACGTCTCTCGATAGCCTGCGCGGTGGTGGCAAGGCCCAGGATTCTGGTGCTGGATGAACCATCGGCGGCGCTTGATCTGGTCTGTAAGGAGAAAATATACCGTTACCTGGAACGGTATAAGAAAGAGGGCGGCATCGTATTTCTGGCCACCCACGATATGCAGGAACTGGAACTGTGTGACAAGTGTTATATTTTAAAGGCAGGTGTCCTGGAAGCGTATCAGTACGATGGGGATCTGCATCATCTGGCAGGCAGGTTATAAATGAGCAGGAGTATTATGTATTTTTGTATCCAATTAAAACGGATGATGAGGACTTTTCCCAGACAGTTGACGGCCAATCTTCTGGTCTGTCTGTGCGTGGGTACTCTGGCGGTCGTGTTTATACGTGACGGGATTCTGACGCAGGACGCTCAGAAGTACCGGATCGGTCTGGTGGGGGATATGACAGATTCTTATCTGGGCTTTGGTGTCACAGCCATACAGTCTCTGGACGATTCCCGCTTTATGATCGAACTTGTTACCATGACAGAGGAAGAGGCCAGGGAAGCCTTTGAGAAAGAGGAACTCTATGCGATCGTGCAGGTGCCGGATGGCATGATGGAAGCGATCGAGAGCGGGGCGAATGATAAGCCCATTTCCTATATTGCCGCCGAGGGACCCAAAGGCATCGGTGCCATGGTGATGGGACAGATTGTAGATGTGGCTTCCACGCTGGTGACCTGCTCACAGAGCGCAGTCTTTGGCATGCAGTCGCTTATGATAGAACAGGGAATGAAAGAAGGATTCTGGGAAGCCACCAATGCCTTAAATCTTCTATTGATTGAACTGGTGATCAATAGGAGCGGACTGTATGATGTGGAGGTACTTGGCATCGCCAACGGTCTGTCCGTGGAGGGATACTATTTTTGCAGTATCCTGCTTCTGTTACTGCTGTTGTCCGGTATCAACAATAGTGCACTTTTTGCGCATCAAAAAGCCGATATGCCCAGATTTATGAAATCCAGAGGTGTGGGAGCCGCAGGTCAGATTTTTGGGGAGTATCTGGCTTATTTCTGTCTGTTGGCGGCATGTGCGCTGCTGCTCTTTGCGCCGCTTTTTGTGGTGATGGAGAGGGAATTGTTTACCATTCCGGAGTGGGAAGGACTGGGGGCGGAACCGTTAAAAGGATTTCTGGTTTCACTATTGCCGGTGATCGCCATGTTTGCGGCACTGCAGTTTTTACTGTATGAACTGGTGACGGGCAGCGTGAGCGGCATCTTGTTACAGTTTCTTTGCGGGATGGGGATGGGATACCTGTCGGGATTTTTCTATCCGGCGGCATTCTTTCCGGAAACCATGCAGCGGATCGGGAACGTACTGCCTGCCGGGGCCGCCCTGCGGTATGTGGACGGTATCGTGGCACAGGAAGGCACTGCGGCGGCAGGGTTAGACGTATTGCTTTATCTGGTGGTATTTTTGCTGTTGGCTGTGATGGTCAGAAGTGACAGGATACGGAGGGGATAATCGGATGATAAGACGGATCGTGATCAGATATTATCTGTTGAATAAGCGGTTGTTTAAGAAGTACAGCTTCCTGCTGATCCTGTGTCTTGTGCCGTTCCTTATAGGCAGTATCAGACTGTTGGCGGGGCAGGAGAGCGGTATCGCCAGGGTCGTACTGTGCCTTCCGGATCCCACTGACGAACTGGCTGCCCAGGTGGCACATAGACTCATGAACGATGATGGCCTTTTGCGCTACAGCCTTTGTGACAATGCGGAAGAAGCCCGTCAGATGGTGATGTCGGATGAGGCGGACACAGCGTGGATTTTTGAGCAAAATCTGTCGGACAGCCTGCAGAAGGCGGCCTCTAAAAAGCGCATCCGTCCGGTGGTCAAAGTGGTGGAGCGCAAGGAGAGTGTTTCTTTGCTCCTTTCCCGGGAAATTCTGGGGGCGGCTTTGTATCCGGCCTTTTCTTATGCGGTCTACGAATCGTATGTCCGTACAGACCTTGGCCTGGAAGGGCTTCGTGAGGAAGAGATACGCCGGGCTTATGAACGGACGCTGGTGGAAGGAAGCCTTTTTAGGATGGCCTATCTGGACGGCGGAGAGGATACAGAAGAGGATTTCAATTATCTGCAGGCGCCCCTGCGGGGGATGTTGTCCATCTGGCTGGTACTTTGCGGCCTTACGGCCTGCCTTTATTTCATGCAGGATGAAGCGCAGGGGGTCTATGCAAGAACACCGGTGGGGCGCAGGCTTCCCGCGGCATTTTTAGTAGGTGCGGTATTCCTCTCAGATGCGGCGGTGGTATTGATTGCGGCTTGTAAGCTGGCAGGCGTGTTTACCGTATGGCGCAGGGAACTGCTAAGCTGTGTGCTGTTTGTCTGTGCAACGCTGGCATTTAGCAACCTGATCAGAGTATTGTGCGGCACGCCGCAGCGTCTGGGAAGCTGTATGCTGATTCTGACGGCGGTCATGCTGGTGCTTTGCCCGGTATTTTTGAATCTGCGGGGATTTCGTGCGGTGAAATATTTACTGCCGCCTTATTATTATTTGCTGTCCATTCATAGTGTAAAGTATTTGTATGGGATGGTTCTTTATACGACAGTAGTGTCAGTTTTGTGTTTGGCGGCGGGGTGGTGGAGGAATAGAGTATGAGGACAAAAAGAAACCGGTTTACTGGTACATAATCCAATAAACCGGTTTGTGCTATGCCTTTGCTTCATGGTACGCCTTCTCCGTGTTCACATTCCAGACATTATCTTTGGAAGAAACACCGTTTACAATGTTCTTCACAGTCTCGAAAGAAGTCACCATAGAGTGGTCGATGTTGTTGTAGCGGTGTTGGCCGTTTCGTCCCACACAGTAGAGGTTGTCGAAAGTTTTCAGGTAGTCCACCAGCTTGTCCATATCCTTGTAGGTGTCAAAGTAGGCAGGGTATGCTTTCTTGACACGCTCCACATGGGAATCCATCACGTCCTTCGGGGAGTCGATCAGGCCCATGCCCACGATTTCGTCAACCGCAAATTTCGTAAAGTCCTCATCAGACATGCTCCAGTACTTATCACCCTCGAAACAGAAATATTCCAGGCCCACCCAGACAGTGTGTTCCAGGTCTTTGATCATGTAGGGAGACCAGTTATTGTAAATCTGGAAGCGGCCTAACTGGACGGTCCTGTCATGCACATAGACCCAGCAGTCCGGCACGATATTGCCGATGGTTTTTAATTTGGTCTTGTTCTTAAGATTTAACTTGGGCAGCAGAAGCCCTACGGTCATATAGTCGCGGTAGGGAAGCCCTGCCGCAATGTCGGCCTCGGCTTTCGGCACATCGTTCATGCCTGCCACAAGATCTTTGACGGGCATGGAAGAGATAAAGATATCGCCCTCCACGGTCACTTCCCGTCCTTCCGTTTCATAGGTCAGAGTGGTGATATGGTTGTGTGCGTCTTTATGAAGCTTTGTGGCTTTGCAGCGGCGAAGGATGGTTCCACCCATCTTTTCAATCTCTTCTGCGGTCACATCCCAGAGCTGGCCGGGGCCGAGTTTGGGATAGCTGAATTCTTCGATCAGAGAAGTCTCCACCTCCCGGTTTTTCTTCCCGGGGAGCATCTTGGCGAAGATGTCCTTTAGGATGGCGGTGATGGATAATCCCTTGACACGCTGTGCGCCCCAGTCCGGCGCAATCTCACTGGGATGGCGTCCCCAGAGATTTTCGGTGTAGTTTTCAAAGAACATGGAATAGAGTTTCTTACCAAAGCGGTTGATATAGAAATCTTCCAGCGAATTCTCTTTGCGCTTATGAATCAGGCAGGCAAGATAGCTGAAACCAACCTGCAGGGTGGTAAGCAGTCCCATGTTCACAAAGGTTTCCGGTCTCAGGGAAATCGGATAGTCAAAGAATCTCCGTTTGAAATAGATACGGGATACCCGGTTTCTGCGGAGCATGACCCGGTCTTCCTTCTCCGGATCCGGACCACCCGGATTTAGCGTCATCTGGCGGTGCAGTACAATATCATCATAGGTGGGCGCCCCCTGTCTTGGAAGCATTCGGTCCCACCAGGCATTGACTTCCGGCACTTTGGAGAAAAAGCGGTGGCCGCCCATGTCCATGCGGTTGCCTTTATAATTGACGGTCTTGGAGATGCCGCCCATGGCATCGGATTCTTCTAAGACGGTGACTTCATAATCGTTACTGCGTTTTAATAATTCGTAAGCGGCCGTAAGTCCCGCAGGCCCTGCGCCGATCACATATACTTTTTTCATGGGATACCTCGTAGTTATGCGGGTACAGCGTAAAAAGGTAACAATGCTTATACCCAAAGATACTAAATAGTTTACCATATTTGGGAAGGGATGTACAGTACAGCGCTTTAAAAAGATAGCACAGTTGGTCTATGTAAAATGTCTCAAATGTGGTATACTACAACTATTATGACTGGGAAATGTCTGTTTATACGCTTCTATGGAATCGGAAGACGGTATTTCTTATCGTAGAGAGGCATACCAGAAAAGAGGAGTTTTTATGGCAGCAGTCGTCAGCTTATTGTTCTGGCTGGTGATCGTCCCGCTTTGCATCGGGCTGATACCGGCGAATTTCATATCGGCGAATAAAAGGAGCCTGGGATTTACTCTGCTTGCGGGTTATTTTGTGATGTGGGCGCTGTACGGGCTGATCACGATTCCGGCAGTTTTGTGGGTAAAGTATAACAACTTTCGTAAGGCTTCCATATGGTTTGTGGTGCTGGCGGTCTTCTGTGCGGTCTGCGGAATCGTTATGTGGTATCGGAATGCAAAAAAGGGCAATTCCGGCCTGCTGTTTGGTCCGTGGAATGGCAGGGACGGAGATCAGACAAATGACACAAATGTCACATTGTTTGACCGCATAAGATGCCGTATCCGGGAGATGTCCTGGGAAGAGCGGATCGAGTGGATATTATTTTGGGCGATTCTTGGTTTTCAGCTTTATCAGGCGGCGGCCTGCATGAGCTTTGACGGGGATGACGCTTATTATGTGACGGAGTCGTTACTTGCCCAGGAGGCAGGCGTCATGTATCGGATTCTGCCCTATACGGGCGGTTCCACGGGGCTGGATGTGCGGCATGTGCTGGCGGTGTTTCCTATGTGGATCGGCTTCCTGGCAGCCGGAAGCGGGATCCATGCCACGATTGTGTCTCATCTGGTGATGCCGCTTTTGCTGATACCTCTGACATATCTGTTATATTTTCAGATGGGAAAGTTTTTGTTTTCTGACAAATATGTCAATTTACCGGTCTTTATGATCGTGATGGGATTGTTTCAGATATTCGGCAATGTGTCGATCTACACCAACGAGACCTTTTTCCTGACCAGAACCTGGCAGGGCAAGTCGGTGGCAGGCAGTCTGGTGATCCCGGCCATGTTGTGGCTGCTGCTATTGATTTATGACGGGATTAAGAGGAAAAAACGGGCAGATACGGGATTGTGGCTTCTATTGGTATGTGTCAATATGACGGCTGGAATCTGCAGTTCTATTGCGGTTTTCTTAGTCTCTATCCTGATGGCGGTGACGGCTTTTGTGCTGATGATCGTGGAACGGGACTTTAAGGTATTGATCAGGCTGGGGGCGGTGTGTATCCCGAATCTGGTCTATATGGGGATTTATGTGGTGATGGCGTATAGTTATTTACTGTCATGATAACGGGAGCGGGCATATGTGGGGTATTTTTCTGGAGAGTGTTGTGATATTTAAGAATTATATGGGGTTTCACCAGTATAAGTTTCTGGCGGGACTGTATCTGCTTGCGCTTTTTTATCTGTGGTTTGCGGAGAAGGATAAGCACCGGCGGGCGATTCTTGTCTATGCGCCCACACTGCTTCTGGCGGCCTTTTTCTGTCCTTTGTTTCGGAAAGGCTTTGTGCGGGTTTTGGAGGATTCGGAGACCTATTACCGTCTTTTGTGGCTTCTGCAGATGAGCCTTGTGACGGCCTATGGATTTATCAAATTGATGGGAAAGCACCGCAGGATCGGGCTTATTATCCTGTGTGCGGCCATTGTGGCAGGCGGGGACTATGTCTATGACAGCGTCAATATATCCAAAGCCCAGAACGCTTATCACCTGCCACAGGACGTGATAGATGTTGTAGATCTGATTGAACCGGAAGAAGGGCGTATCATGGTGCTGATGCCGGGCGAACTGGTGCAGTATGTGCGCCAGTACAGTACGGCTATTGAACTGCCCTATGGCAGGGAGATGATGATCCAAAGGTGGGATTATTATCATGCCATGTATGAGGCCATGGAAGAGTCGGAAGTGATCGATACGCCATATTTTGTGGAACTGGCCAGAGAGTATCCCTGCGCCTATGTGATCCTCAGGCAGGATCGCCAGATCAAAGAGCCGCTGACCGATTACGGATATGAGGTATACGGCCAGGTGGGGATTTATGTGATTTATAAGGATATGATCCTTTAGATCACAGGGCGTTTCTCCTGGAGGGATGAAAAGCCGGCCGGTTTGGAAAAGTCCGGTGTGCGTGGGCATGTACGCAGAAGTGAGGAAGGTTATGCTGTTTAATTCTTATATATTTGTCTTTATATTTTTTCCGCTGTGCCTGTTTGGGTATTACGGCCTGCTTCGGATGAAAAGGCCGGAGGCGGCTAAAGTATTTCTGACGGTTATGTCATTTTGGTTTTACGGATATTTCAACCTGTCTTATCTTTTAATCATGGCGGGCAGTATCGCTTTCAATTATATCTTCCATCTGCTGTTATCAAAGAATCCGGATAAAAAGCTGATGATTCTGGCGGTGGCAGGGGATTTGGGTATCCTGTTTTACTTTAAATATTTTGACTTCTTTCTCTCCACGGTCAACGCGGTGTTTGGTTCGTCGTTTCTGCTGCGCGGGATTTTGCTTCCTCTGGGAATCAGTTTTTTCACTTTTCAGCAGATATCCTTTGTGGTGGACACTTACCGGGGAGAGGTGAGAAACTGCGGACTGCTGGATTATGCGCTGTTTGTCTCCTTTTTCCCGCAGTTGATTGCCGGGCCGATTGTCAATCATGATGAAATGCTGCCGCAGTTTCGTAAGGTGGGGCAGGAAACGTGTAAGTGGGAGCAGATCGCGGAGGGATTCGGACTCTTTGTCCTGGGTCTTGCCAAGAAGGTATTGATTGCAGATACTTTCGGTACGGGTGTGGATTACGGCTATGATAATCTGGCATTTCTGGGGCAGGCGGATGCAGTGCTTGTGATCGTGTTCTATGCCTTACAGTTATATTTTGATTTCAGCGGTTATTGTGATATGGCGCGGGGGCTTGGCAAGATGCTTGGCATAGAAATCCCGGTGAATTTTGATTCGCCTTATAAGGCTTTTAATATTGTGGATTTCTGGAAGCGATGGCATATTACCCTGAACCGCTTCTTTACCAAGTATGTCTATATACCGCTTGGCGGCAACCGCAAAGGCCGGGCCAGGATGTATGGGAACCTGATGATCGTCTTTGTACTCAGCGGTCTGTGGCATGGCGCCGGGTGGAATTATATGGTCTGGGGTGCCATGCATGGTGTGTTGTATGTGGTGACAAGATTCTGGCAAAAGCAGATCCGGAGCAGTGACAGGCGGTATTGTAAAGATACCATGCAGGAGACAGGCGGGCAGAAGAAAGAACATGGCAGAGATGTCATATATAAGGCGGCAGATGTAAAGTCCTTACGGCGGAAGGTAGGTGCGAAATTTGTGACAGTATTGTCACAATTGCTCCTGTTCTCTTATGTGAGCATTGCCTGGGTCTATTTCCGGGCACAGGATATTGCGCAGGCCAACCGCATGCTGATGACGGCCCTGAAAGGAAAGGTGCAGAAGGTATCCCTTGACCTGGCGGAGTGTTTCCGGCTGGATGAATTCTGGTATGTCATCAAAATCTTACACCTGGACAACAGACCCTACAGCAGATATATCCTGATGGCGTTGATACTGGCGGCAGGACTTTATCTGGCGCTTGTGGGTGCCAATGCAGCGCAGCGGATGGAGAGGGTAAAGTACCGTGCAGGATCCGTGATTGTCCTGGCGGTGTTGATGGTGTGGAGCATTCTTACATTTTCAGGGGTCAGCACCTTTTTGTACTTTAATTTCTGAGACGCAGATTGTGGTGATGTGCGCAGTCAGTAAAAGAGTCTGAGAATCCAGGTCGGAAGCCGGCCTTTGTGTGACACAGACAGGATACGCAATTGAGGGAGTGAAACAGAATGAGGGAATCGGATGATGAACAAATATAAGAAGTGGATGATAGCCTGTGTACTGGCAGTCATCACGGCGCTCCTTTTGGAGGCGGCTGTGGTAGTCTGCGTGGATCCCTTTTTCCAGTATCATGAGCCGCTTACAAAGTTTCCGTATCTGGTAGACAATCAGATCAACCAGAATCCGGGCATGGCGGTGCATATGGAATATGACAGCGTGATATTAGGATCTTCTATGACGGTTAATTTCAATACGGACTGGTTCGAGGAACTGATGGGGCTTCATACCATTAAACTGAATTACAGCGGTGCCTATCCGAAAGACCAGGCCAATATCATGGAGCGGATTTTCCACAGTGACAATCAGGTAAAGACGGTATTTTACGGTATCGATGTGATGACTTGTACCGGCGGCGTGGAAGAGACGAAGTACCCGATCCCGGCGTATCTGTACGATGATATGGTATGGAATGACGCGGCCTATCTCTGGAATAAAGACGTGTTCTTAAACTATATCCTGCGCCCGGCGGCCGATCCGGATAAGACAGACCTTTCCACCGTATATGAGAGCTGGTGGACGGACGAATATTATAATATCCAGTGGGTCATGCACAATTATGAGAATCCAATGCAGGTGGAGCAGGAGACGGCGGCTGACGCTTATCTTGCCAGTGTGGAAGCGAACCTTTCGCAGAATATCTGCCCTTATATCGAACTGAATCCGGAGACGGAATTTTATGTGTTCTTTCCGCCTTACAGCATCCTTTATTGGAATGATGTGATGAAAGAGAACCATCTGGAAGCAACGATGGCGGAGTATCAGTACATTGCGGACAGGCTGCTTTCTTATGACAATGTCCGTGTGTTTTATTTCCCGGATCAGGAAGAGATCGTGACAGATTTAAATAATTATGCAGACTATACGCATTACCATAAAGATATTAACCGGTATATGACGGAATGTTTTGTGGTCGGCACCTGCGAGGTGACTTCTTCCGAACAAATGGCACAGGCACTTGCGCGCACCAGAAAGATGATCGGGCGGTATGATTTTGAGGAGTTGTTTTCGGTGGAGTGGTAAGAGGACTTGTGTAGACAATTTGTCAATGTCTGCTAAAATGGTGATTTGGAATAGACGAATAGTTTGCCCGAATTGCTGGTACTGTAACGGAGGGAGAGATTGCCATGACATATATCAAGCATGCTGCGGAAGATACGATTGCACGGATATCTGAAATGTTTCCGATATTGATTGACGAGATTCAGTACGCAACAGAATTATTGCCCTACATCAAGATGAATATAGACCGTTCTAAAAAAAGGGTGATTTCTGGATTACGGGATCACAGGTATTCCGTTTTATGGAAAATGTGAGCGAGAGTCTGGCCGGGCGGGTTGGAATTGTGAACTTATTGGGATTGTCTGACGCAGAAATTTATCAGGAGCCAAGTGAGCCGTTCCAGACGGATGCGGCACACTTAATGAACCGCTTATCCCAAAGTAGACTTGGAAACCTATTATCGTTCCTATGTGGACACGTACCTGCAGAGAGATGTCCGCGATTTTGCACAGGTTGCCGATGAAACGCAGTTTTACAATTTTATGACGATTGTTGCCGCGCATACTGCAAAGCCTGTTGTTTATGAGGAATTGGCAGGCGCCGCAGATATCTCGGCTCCAACAGCCAAAAAGTGGCTTTCAATCCTGGTATCGTCTCATATCATTGTCCTGGTGCCGCCATACCATAATAATGTGCTCAAACGTGTTGTTAAAATGCCGCTCCTTCATTTTTTAGATACTGGTCTGTATTATATCAGAACGGTATACTTTCCCCGATGGAGCTGAAAAAGGCGGCGTCACCCGGTAAAACAGCCATTAAGAATTTCCGTGTTTTACAGCCTGTGACCCGTAAAGAGGTATTCGGGGAGTTAGAATCTCTAAAAGTAGAAATAGGGACGGGAAGCGTGATCTGCATGGCAAATGATTTACTGCCAGTGGACGAAAAAACTGGCATGTGCCGGTCTGGCTGATTTAGCAGTTTATCACAGGGGCATTGATAAAGTAAAAATAATCCGCCGGCAGCAGATCCGTTCCTTCTGCTGCCGGCGGATTTTCTTTCTATTCTTCCTTCCCGGCCGGGAAGATGCACTCCACAAACCGGGAGGCCAGCCGTTCTCTTCCTGCATCATTGAAGTGGATATAATCCGTCATATAGTCCAGATAATTATCTTCATTGACTGATCCGTAGAAGTTATCAATGAAGGAGACACCGCAGTCCAAAGAGACATCCCGCTCTTTCTGGAGGTAGTGGCTCAGTGTGCCATGTCCTAAATCCACCCGGTCGCCGTTTTCGAAGTTGCCTTCCTCGTTGATCGTGTGGCAGAAAGTATGTGACATGATCACAATACGGATATGTGGATAGGCTTTCTGAATTGCCTTGATGCCTGTGCGCAGGGCGCCGGTGTAGGTGATTGGGTTTAAAGGTTCGTTGGGGTCATCGCTGGGGCGTTTGTTGATATAGTCGCTGGCATCATACATGATGCAGAGGATGTCAATGCTGTTCATATCCAGATTCGAAAGCATGTCGACAGTGATGGGGAAATTATCATCACTGCTGTAGGCAGCGGCCGTCTTCATCAACTGAAAATCATCGCGGGCCAGGCTGTCTGCCACATACAGGAAGGAAAAGGCGTCCATCATATCTCCCTCGGTGAAGGTTCCGGATGCCGGTGCGATAGTGGTGCCGGTAAAGGAGCCGTTATAGACGGCTGCACCTGTCTTTTGGGCAATTTGTTCTGCCAGGCCGCCTTCTCCCTGGTCTAAGGAA
Source organism: uncultured Lachnospiraceae bacterium (assembly GCA_951801245.1). The sequence continues at coordinate 46,983 of CATOMC010000005.1, read as the reverse complement.
AAGGGGTCGTCGCCCAGACAGAGGATTGACGTTACGCCGTCGTCTTCATGGCCTTCCAGCTTGTCTGGAGCCAGCGGAATGATGCTGTCAAGTACTTCCACATCGAACTCCGTGGTCTGCTGGCCGGGGTCATAGTCTACTTGTATCCCCCCCTTGTCCCACTGATAGAGACGAAATGCCGAAAAGCCAATGACAAGTACGATGGCAGCAAGCAGAATTATGTGTATGTTGACAGGAAGATGTCTGCCCTTTTTGGAAACGGCTCTTTCTTCTTCTCTATCGATTACGGATGTCTGTTTCTTTTCTCTGTTTTGTTTCATGATTTGTTCTCTTACCTTTCCTGTGTTTCTTAAAATATATTTCATTTTACTATGATTTTTTAGAAAAATCCATGCCTTACTATTATTTATTCATTACGTTTTTCTTAATTTTGCAGGATACAAGAAGAGCGCGTCCTAAAATCCGCTGATTCTGGGACGCGCTCTTCTTCGGCATCGTGCCGTGTGTCCGGCAAAGCAGGAACACACCTGCCTGTCAACTCATTGACAGGGCGTTTTCCATCGGCGCCTGGTCTATGACGGGATAGGCGATGATCGTTTGCGGCGTAAGCTGTTTTTGCAGTTCTTTATACCACTTGCTGTATTTGTACATACGGTATGTAGTACTCAGCTTCTTTAACTGCTCTTCGTCAGCACAGCAGCTGCAAAACAAAGTTCTTGATCGTTCGTCCATGGACGCATAGTCCATATAGGTCAGTTTTAACTCTGTGATGGTTTCACGACATTTCGGACAGAGTTGTTTGTGGCCGTTTAACATATAGACCCGATGGCAACGCTTACAATAGTGCATGTACATCATGAAAAATTCCCCTTTTCTCACTTCATGTTGAAATTGTAATGTTGCACTTATATTGTGTCAGGTGATGGTGACAAAGTCAAGCGGATTTTACCATAAAATAGCATATTTGGCGGTGTTAAATATCGCGCAGCTATCGCGTAACGGAGGCAGTTTACAGACATAACAGAGTAAACGTTATGTAAATCTTACCAATCCGGTTAACCATAAGAAGGATGTCAAAAAACCTTGATAAAATGAAGGGTTTGTGCTATGATGTTATAAAATTGGTTTTCAGGAAAGGTTTACATAAGATGAAAAACAAAAAACAGAACAAAAAGCAGGTCAAAAAGCGTGAAAATAAAAGGCCGGTCCGATTTGAAGAACTGCTTCGGGATGATCGGTTTGATGATGAGGATGCGGACAGCGTGACAGAAGACACGCTGGAATTTTTGAGTCTGGATGACGACATGATCGCGTCATACCAGAAGAAGCATAGTGAGAAGGCATCCAAACCAATCCGCGGAAGGAAGTCTTCCAGGACAGAATATGGCGCGAAGACGTCCGGGTCCGGACGTGGTGTGAAGGTGTCTGCGGCAGGTGCGGCGGGGAAACCGGCCAAAACCGGCAAAGTGTCCCGTCATCAAAGGAAGTATGAGGAGTACGAAGAGGAGGCGTATTACGAGGACCAGGATGACAGATATGAGGACGAAGCGTACTATGAGGAAGATTATGAAGACGAGTACTATGAGGAGGAAGCAGACGGTGTAGCAGGCTACGAAGATGACGATTACGAGGACGAAGACGGCTACGGAGAGGAAGACGAAGCGGGCTACGAAGACGATGATTACGAGGACGAAGTAGATTACGAAGACGATGACTATGAGGACGAAGCAGGCTACGAAGACGATGATTACGAGGACGAAGCAGGCTACGAAGATGACGATTATGAGGACGAAGCAGGCTACGAAGACGATGATTACGAGGACGAAGCAGGCTACGAAGATGACGATTACGAGGACGAAGCAGGCTACGAAGATGACGATTATGAGGACGAAGCAGGCTACGAAGATGACGATTATGAGGACGAAGCAGGCTACGAAGATGATGATTATGAGGACGAAGCAGACTACGAAGACGATTACGAAGATGACGACTATGATGATGATTACGACGATGAGGACGATGACGATGGTATCATAGAGCGTTTTCGGAATTTCCTGTCGGAGATGAGCACGCTGGATATGGTCGTGGCGATGCTTGGTGTTCTCGTGGTGGCAGGAGCTGTTATTACTGGAAGTCTCTATGCAAGTGCGAAATTTACGGAGAAGCAGGTTGCCACGTTTGCGGAAGTGGGCGATGAGATCAGAGGCGTCTCCGTCATTGGAGAGAGCGGGCTTTTGGCCGTGTCGGAATCCGCGAAACTTGGCGGTATGATAGAGTATGATGAGGAAGAAGGCCTGGAGGACTGGGAGGAAGGCCAGGGGAAAGAAGAAAAGGAAGATCCTGATAAAGAGATTGATGTGGAGCTTCGACTGACTTCCATTCAGTCTGACCTGAAAATCAAGTTTGCCAACAAAGCAACCGGGAAGCTGGTGGGCGGTGTGCCGTTTGTCGTGGAAGTATCGGGCGGCGGCAAGACCTATGAGCTGAAAGATGATGACAAGGACGGTATTATTTACCAGACAGGGGTGAGTGCCGGCAGCTACAGTGTGAAAATGAAAGCACTTGAGGGAGACTCCTATCAGAAATACAGGCTGCAGTCATCGGCGAGTACTGTAGAGGTCACGGATAAGATTGCCTATAAGAAAGTCGATGTGGCGGACGAGGTGAAGAAGGAATCCGAGATCAATGTAGCCCAGGAAGAGGCTTCCCAGCAGAATACGGTGGTAGAGTCCACATTAAAAGATACGGTAGAATGGGTAGAATCCACCAAGACGCCGGTGGGGGACGAGAAAGACAGTTATGAGGAAGTATCCAAGGACAAGATTGCGGACCCGTGGGCGGTGAGCAGCAATTATAGGAAGCTGGTGAATGAAGGCGAAGGAGACGGTGCGTCTGTGAGGACGGCAGACGAAGCCGACAAGGATACCAAGAGTCCTGATGAGGATAAGCCCGGTGAAGGCGGTGATTCAGGCAGTTCAGACGAAGATGGCTCCGGTGATTCGGGCAGTTCAGGCGGGGATGGCTCAGGCGAAGGCGGTGATTCAGGAAACTCAGGCGGGAATGGCTCCGGTGATTCAGGCAGTTCGGACGGGGGCGATTCCAATAAGCCGGAAGAGCCTTCCAAACCCACGAAGAAAGAGGTAGAGGTCAAATTAAGCAAGACCAGTTTCGCGCTGGAAGTCGGAAGCAGTGAGACGCTGAGTGTGTCAGACAGTGAGGGCAACAGCTATTCTGCGGAGTGGTCAAGCGACAATACTTCCGTGGCGGCGGTATCCGGCGGAACGGTGACAGCGAAGGCAGCCGGTAAGGCGACCATCAAGGTGAAGGTGAAAGATTCCGACAGTGTCACGATCAAAAATCCGGAACTGACCTGCTCTGTGGAAGTCAAAGAGAAAGAGACGCCGAAGCAGGAGGTGACGGTGAGTCTGAGTGAGACCAGTCTCACACTGGAAGTCGGCGGCAGTAAGACTTTGAACGTATCAGGCAGTGACGGCAACAGTTATTCTGCAAAATGGTCCACCAGCAATTCGGATATAGCAACGGTGTCAGGCGGAACGGTGACGGCGAAGGCGGCCGGCAAGGCGACGATCACGGCGGAAGTGAGCGCAGGTGACGGGGTCATCATCAAAGGTTCCAATGTCTTGAAATGTGAGGTGACCGTCAGCTCCAAGAAGAGTGAAGTAGAGTTAAAACTGAGTAAGACAGAATTAAATCTTGCCATCAACGGCAAAGAGACTTTGAAGATCACGGACGGAAGCGGTAAGGCCTATGACGGTGAATGGTCCAGCAGTGATGCCTCTATCGCGAAGGTTTTCCAGGACGGTCAGGTGAAGGGACTGAAAGAAGGGACGGTCACCGTCAATGCGAAGGTGAAGGCGCCGGATGGCGTTACCATCAAGAATCCCAACCTTTCCTGCAAGGTATCCGTCAGCAACAAGAATTACACGAAAGTTGCTATCAGCGGCAAGAATGAGGTGGGTATCGGCCAGACGCTGACGTTGAAGGCAAAATCAGAACCGGAAGGGGCTGAGATCACCTGGAGCAGCGAGGATGAGAAGAAGGCCAAAGTAGACAGTAAGGGTGTGGTCACGGGTGTGGCGGAAGGCAAGGTCAAGATTAGAGCGACCTGCAAGGCAAACGGAAACATTTATGACGTGCTGGAGATCACCGTCAAGAAGTCGGTGATCGACGAGACGACCAAGCTGAAAGATAAGGACGGCAACCAGCTCTATTACAAGAAAAAGTCGACCGGCGAGTACGTGGAGGCGACTTATAAGGATTATAAGGAACGCAGTACTTTCTACAAAAAGGTGAAGGTAGCGTCCGAGTATAAATATACCGGATGGCAGACCATTGACGGAGCGCTCTATTTCTTCGGCAAAGATAACAAGTATGTGACGGGAGAACAGGTGATCCAGGGCGCCAAGTATACGTTTGGCAGTGACGGTAAACTCTCCAGAGGTTCTGGCAGCATGGGTATTGATGTGTCGAAGCACAATGGAAACATTGACTGGAACGCGGTCAAAAATTCAGGCGTCTCCTATGTCATTATCCGCTGCGGCTACCGGGGATACTCTACGGGCGTATTGGTGGAAGATCCGATGTTCCGCAGTAATATCAAAGGTGCGAAGGCAGCAGGTCTTAAGGTAGGCGCATACTTCTTTAGTCAGGCGGTCAATGAGGTGGAAGCCGTCGAAGAAGCGTCCATGGCCATAGATCTGGTCAAAGGATATGGTCTGGATTATCCGCTCTTCTTAGATGTGGAAGCCAGCGGCGGCCGCGGGGATGCAATCGGCAGAGACACTAGGACGGCAGTCTGTAAGACGTTTTGCCAGACTGTGCAGAATTCCGGCATTTCATCCGGTATTTATGCCAATAAGACGTGGCTTAATGAGAAGATCAGCACAGGCAGCCTGACCAGCTATAAGATCTGGCTTGCGCAGTATGCCAGTGCGCCGACTTACACAGCCACACGCTATGATCTGTGGCAGTACTCTTCCAAGGGAAAAGTAAGCGGAATCAAAGGGGATGTGGATTTGAACATCAGTTATATGAATTAAATAACAGGCGACAGAATGTCTATGGACATTCTGACCGTAGAATGGTAGTATGTAGCAAGGGAGAGTTATTTACAGTATCATAATGGCTCTCAAAATGGAGGAAAAAATGAAAACTTATCTTGTGACAGGCGGTGCTGGGTTTATCGGCTCCAACTACATTCATTACATGTTTCAAAAATACGGTGATGCTATCCGGATTATCAATGTGGATGCACTGACCTATGCCGGCAACCTGGAGAATCTAAAGGACCTGGAGAGCCGGGAGAATTATACTTTTATCAGAGCAGATATCTGTGATAAAGAGATGATTGCCCGAATCTTTGCGGAAAATGACATCGACAGAGTGGTACATTTTGCGGCGGAGAGCCATGTGGACCGCAGCATCAGGAATCCGGAAGTATTTGTGCAGACCAACGTGATGGGCACGGCCGTGATGCTCAACTGTGCGAAAGCAGCCTGGGAACTGCCTGACGGGACTTACAAAGAGGATAAGAAGTTCCTCCATGTGTCTACCGATGAGGTGTACGGGTCCCTGGAGGAGGACGGCGGCTATTTCTACGAGACCACGCCCTATGCTCCCCACAGCCCCTACTCGGCAAGTAAGGCAAGTTCCGATATGCTGGTAAAGGCTTATATGGATACTTATCATTTCCCGGCGAACATTACCAACTGTTCCAATAACTACGGCCCTTATCAGTTCCCGGAGAAATTGATCCCGCTTATCATCAACAACGCTCTGCAGGGCAAGAAACTGCCTGTGTATGGGGACGGTAAGAACGTGCGTGACTGGCTCTATGTGGAGGATCATGCCAAGGCCATTGACATGGTGCAGGAAAAGGGCAGACTCTTTGAGACTTATAATGTGGGCGGTCACAATGAGAAGCAGAATATTGAGATCGTGAAGATCATCATTGAAACGCTTCGGGAGATGCTGCCCGAGACAGATGAACGGCGCGTGCACGTTACGGAGGATCTGATCACTTATGTGGAGGACCGCAAGGGACATGACAGAAGATACGCGATTGCCCCGGACAAGATCAGGGAAGAGATCGGCTGGGAACCGGAGACGATGTTTAAGGAGGGAATCCGCCGTACCATCGAATGGTACTTTGCACATGAGGAATGGATGAAAAATGTGACAAGCGGCGATTACCAGAAATATTACGAGGAAATGTATTCGTAGACAGGAAACGGACGAAATGCCGTTTTTAATAGAAAGGTTGGAAATCTCCCATGAAAGGAATCATTTTGGCGGGCGGAGCCGGAACAAGGCTCTATCCATTGACAAAGGCAATTTCAAAACAGATTATGCCGGTATATGACAAACCGATGATTTATTATCCGCTGTCTATTCTGATGCTGGCGGGTATCCAGGATATCCTGATCATATCCACGCCCAGGGATCTGCCTGTATTCGAGGAGCTTTTTGGAACAGGGCAGCAGTTGGGTCTGCGGATGTCTTACGCGGTGCAGGAGTATCCAAGAGGTCTGGCGGATGCCTTTATCATAGGGGCTGATTTTATTGGGGACGACAGTGTGGCACTGATTCTGGGAGATAATATCTTCTACGGGCAGAGCTTTTCCAGAGTGCTTCGGGAAGTGGCTTCCAGGCAAAAGGGCGCGACCATCTTTGGCTACTATGTGAGAGACCCCAGAGAGTATGGGGTAGTGGAGTTTGATGAGCATGGCATGGCGGTCTCCATCGAGGAGAAGCCGGAACATCCCAAGAGCAATTATGCTGTACCGGGATTGTATTTTTATGACAATGACGTGGTGGACATTGCCCGCAATGTGAAGCCTTCTGCAAGAGGAGAGATTGAGATCACGAGTATCAATAATGAGTATCTGCGAAGAGGGACGCTGCGGGTAGAGACGCTTGGACGCGGCTTCGCATGGCTGGATACGGGAAATCATGATTCTTTACTGGATGCGGCTGATTTTGTGGCTGCTTTCCAGAAAAGGCAGGGACTGTATATTTCCTGCATTGAGGAGATTGCCTATAAGAGAGGATTTATTACCAAAGAACAACTGTTAGAGCTGGCAGAGCCGTTGATGAAGACGGCCTATGGTCAATACATGGTAGAGGTTGCAAATGGACTCTAAGAAAATGAGACGTGCGCTCTTTGCCATGGTAGGCATGTTTCTTGCACTTATCGCGGTGATCGCACTCATGAATCTTGATACGGTGATGAGCAAGCTGGGTCTTGTGGAGGAACCGGAACAGGAGACAGTTACAATTGAAGAAGAGGCAGAGACGGATGGTGGACAGATAGGAGATGATCTGTCTGCTTTTCTGCGCGATGAGACCTTTTTTGATGAGGAGCCAAAGTTTAGGAGCATCGAGACTTACGCCGGCCGGAATGTGTTCCTGATGATGAGTTCTGTGGCCAAAGATCTGCGCGTGATGGTGGTGGACAGCGTGGGAAGGCTTGTGACGGGAGCACCTTTTACAATCGAAGTGCAGGGGATCGGGGAATATACGGACGATGACGAGGATGGAATCATTTATATTGACGGCCTGCGGGCAGGTGAATATGCGGTGTCCCTAAAAGAACTGGAAGGATTTCATGTACCCAATACGGTCACGACGATTCTGGTGCGGCAGGACATTGAGTACCGCGTGCTTGATAATATAGAATATATGATGTTGACAGAAGATGATATCGATCCGTCCAAGGAGGATAAAGCGGTCAACGGTGCAGAGGAAGATGCTGATGGCAGTGAGAATACCCAGATGCAGTTTGACAATGGTAGTGCGAAACTGGGCATCGATGTCTCCAAGTGGAATAAGGAAATTGACTGGGAGGCTGTCAGCGAAGAAGGTGTTGAGTTTGCCATTATCCGATGCGGTTACCGGGGTGCGGCGAGCGGTGCACTTGTCATAGACCCCATGTATGAAGAAAATATCCGGGGTGCTATCGATGCGGGGATTCCTGTGGGCGTGTATTTCTTCACCCAGGCGCTGGATGAAGTGGAGGCTGTGGAAGAGGCCAGTATGGTGATCCGGCTGATCGAAGAGTATGACGTGGATTACCCGGTGTTCTTGGACAGTGAGAGCGCAGGCGGCAGTGGACGTGCCGACGGGCTGAATGTGAAGGAGAGGACGGCGGCGCATAAGGCATTTCTGGAGACGATCAGTGCAGCGGGATATGAGACAGGTGTATATGCTTCCCGGAACTGGCTGAATGATAAATTGAATATGACAGAACTGTCAGATTATAGGACGTGGCTTGCAGAATACGCCGAAGTACCTGCTTATGACGGGTATTATCATATGTGGCAGTATACTTCTAAAGGTACGGTAGATGGTATCAGTACGAATGTGGATCTGAATCTTTGTTATATGAGTATAGATACTTCCATCAATCATGCAAAGGGTGCGGCCGGTTATTCCGGCGTGGTAAACGGCGACAGCGGTAATGTGCCGACAACAGACTAAGGAAAGGAAACGGGATAAATGGGTAAGATAACAGTAGAGACATGTGAGATAGAAGGGCTTAAGATCATTACGCCGACGGTGTTTGGCGATGCCCGCGGCTATTTCATGGAAACGTACAATTATAATGATTATAAAGAAGCGGGGATAGATCAGGTTTTCGTGCAGGATAATCAGTCGGCTTCGGTGAAGGGTGTACTGCGCGGCCTGCATTTTCAGATCCATTATCCCCAGGACAAGCTGGTGCGGGTAGTGAGCGGTGAAGTCTATGATGTGGCGGTGGACTTAAGACCCGGGTCTGCGACTTACGGCAAATGGCACGGTGTGCTGCTTAGCGCAGAGAATAAGAAGCAGTTCTTTATTCCGAAGAATTTTGCGCATGGTTTCTTTGTCCTCTCGGACTACGCAGAGTTTGCCTATAAATGTACGGACTTTTATCATCCGAATGATGAAGGCGGCATTATCTGGAATGACCCGGATATCGGTGTTGCATGGCCGATTCTGGAGGGGATGGAGTTAAATATGTCCGACAAGGATACAAAGTGGGAGGGCCTACAGGCTTTTACCGCAAAATACCGTTAAAGTGGAATATACGTTCCGCCACAGGCGGAACGTTCAAAGGTCGAAGATATGTTAATTAAAAATACGGATAAGACGAACAATCAAACAGAGAAGAAAAATTTCCCGAAGCCCGCAGCAATAGCCATATTCTGGGGGCTTGGCCTGCTTCTGGCCTTCGTGCTGGTCAGACATCATAATCCCCTGGCAGATCAGGTGACGGAGCAGATGAAGAAGTTCAGCGGCTGTGTGCTGATCACCTTTACCTGCATTATTTTTGCCATCTATTACGACAGGATCGTGACAATACCGGTGGAATTGTTTCAGAGCAGACGACTGATCTGGAAACTGGCGAAGAATGATTTTAAGAAGCGGTATGCAGGTTCTTATCTGGGAATCGTGTGGGCCATGGCACAGCCGGTGGTCACGGTGCTCATGTACTGGATCGTGTTTGATAAGGTTTTCGATACACGGGTACAGTTTGTTGCGGCCGACGGAGAGACACCGCCCTATGTGCTGTATCTGACGGCCGGTCTGGTACCCTGGTTCTATTTCTCAGAGGCCATATCCCAGGGGACAATGGCACTGCTGGAATACACCTATCTGGTGAAGAAGGTGGTATTCAACATCAGTATTCTGCCGATCATCAAGGTGATCGCGGCTACATTCATTCATATTTTCTTTGTGGCTGTTATGCTGATTGTGGGAATCTGTTACGGCTATACCCCCACTATTTATACGTTACAGCTTGTTTATTACAGTTTCTGTCTGTTTTTGTTTGTGTTGGCGCTCAGTTATATGACCAGCGCTCTAGTGGTATTTATCAGAGACCTGCAGCAGGTTATCAACATTGCACTCCAGATCGGCATGTGGGCAACGCCCATTATGTGGAATATTGATATGCTTCCGGATAATGTGAAGACGTTGTTTAAGCTGAATCCACTGGTGTATATCGTGAACGGCTTTAGAAGCGCCATTTTTGATGAAGAATGGTTCTGGGAACATTTCTATTCCTCCACCTATTTCTGGATTTTTACGATCAGTATGTTCTGCATCGGCACATTGATCTTTCGAAGGATGCGGACACATTTTGCGGATGTACTATAGGAAGGTTCGACATGAAGGATATTGCGATTGAAGTAAAAGACGTAGGAAAAGTGTATAAACTCTACGATAAGCCCTCAGACCGGATCAAGGATGCGATGGGAATCGGAAGAAAGAAACACTATACGGAGCATCATGCCCTGCAGGGAGTCGATATGACCATCAGACAGGGAGAATGTGTGGGGATTATCGGTACCAACGGTTCCGGCAAGTCTACCATTCTGAAAATCATAACGGGTGTTCTGACGCCCACATCCGGGGAAGTGATTGTCAATGGACGAATATCCGCGCTCCTGGAGCTTGGGGCCGGATTTAATATGGAATATAACGGGATAGAAAATGTTTATTTAAACGGGACGATGATCGGTTTCAGTAAGAAAGAGATCGATGAGAAGCTTGATGAGATTCTTGCTTTTGCGGATATCGGGGATTATGTATATCAGCCTGCGAAGACTTATTCCAGCGGTATGTTTGTGCGGCTTGCTTTCGCCGTGGCGATCAATATCGATCCTGAGATCCTGATCGTAGATGAGGCCCTTTCGGTGGGGGATGTCTTTTTCCAGGCCAAATGTTATCATAAGTTCGAGGAATTCAAGAAGATGGGTAAGACCATCGTCTTTGTCAGTCATGATTTGAGCAGTATCAGCAAATACTGTGACCGGGTGGTACTCTTGAACCAGGGCGTAAAGCTGGGAGAGGGATCTCCCAAGGAGATGATTGATACTTACAAGCAGGTGCTCGTGGGACAGTATGTGGCGCCGGAGTCGGAGGAAGAGAGGCTTTTAGATGATGAGAAGCTGCGTGAGATGGCGGCCAAAGGCGTGGACGGCAGTAAGTTAAAGAAGGAGAATACAGGAAAAACAGGCAGTATGGCCGAGAATCCGGATCTGTTGGAGTATGGGTCCAAAAAGGCCCTGATCACCGAGTATTATATTACGGACGATAAAGGGACAAGGACATCGGCGGTCTTGAAAGGCAGCCGGTTCACGATTCATATGAAAGTTCGGATGGCAGAGCGGGTCGCGGCACCGATTTTTGCTTTCACGATCAAAAATGTGCGGGGAACAGAGATCACCGGCACGAATACAATGGTGGAGAAAGCGTTTCTGGAATCGGTGGAGGCAGGAGAAGTGAAAGAAATAGCCTTTACGCAGGAGATGAACCTGCAGGGGGGCGATTATCTGTTGTCTCTGGGCGTGACAGGATACGAAGGCGACGACTTCACGGTCTACCACAGGCTCTATGATGTATTGAATGTAACGGTTATTTCGGATAAAGATACGGTGGGGTATTACGACATGAATTCCGAGATAGAAGTAAGGTAGGATGTGATGTCCGGTGTCTGAATCGTGGGATGAGAAACAAATGTGCATAGAGGGGATGTCTGACTGATGAGTGGACTGAAGAATGGCTATGACTGGGCGGCCTATTATGCGGCGGCCTATGAGAAAGAACGAAAACATAATACGATGCTTGCGGGACAGGTGGCGGACTGTGAGAGACGACAGGAAGACTACCAGGATAATCTGGAGCGGATTTATGCCAGTCCATTCTGGAAAGCGATCAGGCCCCTGCACGATTTTTTTTATAAAGAAACAAATGTTACTGAATCGCCTGATTCTGACAGCAATGTGGCGAATGAGACCATAGAAGAAAATAACGAGTGTTGTGAAAAAAAAGAGGCAGTGCTGGAAGGGTTTATCCCAGTGCAGGGCAGTGGGGAAATAGAGATTCCGGATACAGAGATAGTCCTGCTGACATATGGACAGGGACTGCTTGAACAGGGGATTTTTGATGAAATTAAATCCTGCTTTAACAAAAACCCTTCCTGCATGCTGGCTTATGTGGACGAAGATTTCTATGAGGATGATGTGTCGAATAAAATAACACTCTGGCATAAAACGGATTATGCACCGGATACGCTGCTTGCCTATAACTGCTGGGGACATCTGGTGGCGGTCAGGCGGGATCTTTTGTCGGAGATTGCTTATGGGGGTCTGGCACAGTGCAGCGATGCCATACGGCTTGCGGTAGGATTTTATGATCTGTGTCTGCGTCTGGAGGAAGCGGCGCTTAGACGCTGTGGGATGGACTATGGGAAGATGCGCCAGGTGGTGTGTCATGTGGGCGCCATACTTTACCATGGGAAGATGACGCCGGTATGGAGAGAAGGAAATCCGCTGACCGGGGCAAGGAGAGACTTCAACTTTGTGCGGGAAGACGCCCTGCGCCGGAGAAATATCCGGGCGGATTTGCAGTACGGGCCTGATCCAGATCTGTATCATATCGTTTATGATACTTCTGTGTCCGGCAGGGAACGCTGTGCCCGCGCGGGCATTAACGGCGGAGCGATTGCCCCTCACCGGGTGGTGTCGGTGATTCTCTTTACGAAAGATACGCCGGCTTCCTTAGGCAGGTGCCTGCGGTCTTTTAAGAACAGGACGGCTTACCGCTATTATGAATGGATTGTGGTGGATGACGGAAGCAGCGAAGAGAGCAGGGCCAAGATGGAAGCTTTGCAGAAAGTATATGGTTTTCATTACCTGCGCCAAGACGGGATGCAGAACCGGGCGGCATTATGCCGTATGGCGGTGGAACAGGCGAAAGGGGATCTGCTGCTTTTCCTTGGCGATGATACAGAGATTATAGAGAAAAGCTGGCTGGGCCACATGGCCGGACAGGCGCTCCAGGCTCATGTGGGCGCTGTAGGTGCTGACTTATGGGCGGCGGACACGGAGAAGAATCTGCAGGCGCAAGTGGTGTGCGATGTGCCTGCTGTGCCGGCGGCTTGTCTGATGGTATCCCGTGAGAAATATGAGAAAGCGGGCGGTTTTCACGAGGGGACGGAGGAAGACTTTGACAGGGAAGACTTCTGCCGCAGACTGAAAGAGGACGGATATTATAATGTGATGAGAAGTGACGTGGCCCTGCGCCGTCATGCATCCTCCCGGGGCGAGGTGGAAACAGAAACCTTTTACACAGGTTCCCTGCAGTGGGAACAGGGAAGGATGACGGCGGAAGAATCCCTGCGTTTCTATAGGGAAGCGTACAGACGGGAGCGCAACAAGGGACAAGTGCTTTCCGGTAAGCTGTATGAGGCGGAACTTAAGAGTAATGCGCTTGGCGGAAGACTCGGGCAGATCAAAGGCAGCATCTTCTGGCGGATATCCAAGCCGCTGCGTTCCATGGTGCATTGGTTCAAGCGGACCAAAGAGCGGGTGGGATACTGTGGCAGCGTCAGGGGTGTCCTGCGCAAATTGAATGCCAAGATGATTGAGATGAAAGCGCGGGCACAGCATGGTACGGCCAGTTTCCCGGATGCGGAGGAGGCAGCCAGACAGCGGGCTACCAGGTTTGATAAAGCGATCAAATTCAGTATTCTGGTACCGTTATATAATACACCGGAGAAATACCTGCGGCAGGCCATAGAATCTGTGACGGCGCAGACGTATGAGAATTGGGAATTGTGTCTGGCGGACGGATCCGATGAGGAACATCAGGATGTGGAGAGAATCTGCAGGGAGTATATGGAACTGGATAAGAAGTATCTGCGTTCCAGCAGTAATCTCTATTGCCGTATCGTCTATAAGAAACTGCCAAAGAACGAAGGGATTTCCGGCAATACCAACGAATGTCTCTCGATGGCATCAGGGGATTATATTGCGCTGTTTGACCATGATGACGTGCTGCACCCCAGCGTACTTTATGAGTATATGAAGGCAATCTGCGAAAAGGGCGCCGATTATATTTATTGTGATGAGACCACTTTTAGGGGGAATAAGACCATCGATCATATGCTGACGCTGCATTTTAAGCCGGACTATGCGCCCGATAATCTGCGGGCGAATAACTATATCTGCCATTTCAGTGCTTTTTCCAAGAAGCTGTTAGACGGTACGCAGTTGTTCCGTTCCGAATTTGACGGCAGTCAGGATCATGATATGATTCTGCGGCTTACCTCCCGGGCCAAGTGTGTGGTGCATGTGCCCAAGCTTCTCTATTACTGGCGCTCTCACGAAGGCAGTGTGGCTTCTGACATCAATGCCAAAAGCTATGCCATCGAAGCAGCCAAGGGAGCAGTGGCGGATCATTTGAGATCGCAGGGATTCCAGAATTTTGAGATTACCTCCACCAAGGCTTTTGAGACGATTTTCCGGATCAAGTATGAGATTCAGGGCAATCCTAAAGTATCGATTGTGATTCCCAACAAGGATCATCTGGAGGATCTTACACGGTGCATCACTTCCATTGTGGAGAAAAGTACCTATGATAATTATGAGATTCTGGTAGTAGAGAACAACAGTACCTCGAAGGAAATTTTTGAATATTATCGGAAACTGCAGGAGAATCCGGCCATCAGAGTGCTCAATTATAAAGGAGAGTTTAACTATTCCCGCATCAATAACTTGGCAGTTTCCAGGGCATCGGGAGAGTATATTCTGCTCTTAAATAATGACACGCAGGTGATCACGTTGGATTGGATCGAAGAGCTTCTGATGTATGCTCAGAGAAATGATGTGGGGGCTGTGGGAGCCAAACTTTACTATGAGGATAAGACCATACAGCATGCGGGTGTGGTGCTTGGGTTAGGGGCCCACAGGACGGCGGGACACAGCCATTATGGTATCGATCATCATAATCTGGGCTATATGGGCAGGCTTTGCTATGCACAGAATGTGATGGCGGTGACCGGCGCCTGTCTGATGATGCGCAAATCCCTGTTTGTGGAGTTGGGCGGTCTGGATGAGAATTTCGCCGTGTCTTTAAACGATGTGGATCTTTGTGTCCGGGCCTGGAAAGCAGGGCATCTGAATGTGTTTACGCCTTTTGCGGAATTATATCATTATGAGTCGGTATCCCGCGGGCTTGATGATGCGGGAGAGAAGGCGGAGCGCTATAACAAGGAATCGGAGGCGTTCCGGGAAAAATGGAAGGAAGTCCTTGCCCAGGGCGATCCCTATTATAACCCGAATTTCTCTCTGGACCGGAGCGATTTTGTACTAAAGTATCATCCTGTGTAAAGGCTGAATCAGGGAAACATGATAAGATATCGTACATGATAAAGAAACGAACAGATGGCAGAATGCCGTGCAGGATAAAATAGCAGGAAAGTGATGATGGCGGACAAAAGCATGAATGACAATGAGAAGATCATGGAAGTTGGGAAAGTCAGACTGGATCTGACATATTATCCGGGAGAGGATTTCTACTGTGACGGTGCGGTGGAGGATGAACTGTTAGAGATTGTTAAGAATTATTCCACGGTGGAATATCAGAAGATCATAGAGGAACGAAAGAGTTGGCCCGTTCTGTATCATCTCTCGCCTCTTCGGGAGAACATCGTGGAGTGGATTCCTATGAAGGGGGCCAGGGTGCTTGAGGTGGGAAGCGGCTGCGGCGCCATCACCGGGGTACTCGCCCGTAAGGCGGCCCAGGTGGTGGGAGTGGATCTGTCTAAGAAGCGAAGCCTCATCAATGCCTACCGGCACAGTGACTGTGATAATGTGACCATACATGTGGGGAATTTTAAGGATGTGGAACCGACGCTGCCTGCGGATTTTGATTATGTCCTGCTGATCGGTGTATTTGAGTACGGGCAAAGCTACATGGGCACTGACAGACCCTTTGAGGAGTTTCTGCAGATTGTCATGAAGCATCTTGCGCCGGGCGGGCGTGTGGTGATCGCCATCGAGAATAAATACGGACTGAAATATTTTGCCGGCTGTAAGGAAGACCATCTGGGCACCTACTTTTCCGGTATTGAGAATTACGCGGGTGGCGGCGGCGTGCGCACCTTTTCCAGACCGGGGCTTGAGAAGATATTGAAAGCCTGCGGGGTAAAAGATTATAGCTTCTATTATCCCTATCCGGACTATAAATTTATGACCACGCTGTATTCGGACGGCTATCTGCCGGGCAAAGGGGAGCTTTCTAATAATCTCAGGAATTACGACAGGGAGCGGATGGATCTGTTCGATGAGAAGTATGCTTTCGATGGGATTGCAGAGGACAATCTCTTCCCGGTTTTTACCAATTCCTACGAGGTTATCATCGGTAAAGGATTCCCCATCCGCTATACCAGATATTCGAATGACCGCGCCCCGGCGTATCAGATCAAGACCGAGATCAGCCTGGAACCTGCGGCGGGCCTTCCCACAGGAAGTGTCATAACGCCAGTAGTAAAAAAACTGCCGTTATGCAAAGAGGCACAAGAGCATATCAGACAGATAGCGGCGGCCTGCCGGAAGCTGGAAGAACGCTACGAGGGCGGCAGAATACAAGTGAATAAATGCAGCTTTCATGAAGACGGGGATGAGGTGTGGGATTCCTTCGAGTATGTAGAGGGGCAGCCGCTCACGGAACTGTTGGATGAGAGGCTGGAAAAAGATGATATTGAGGGCTTTCATGCACTTTTTCAGGAATATGTGGAGCGGATTGGATATCATGAAGACTATCCGGTGGCGGATTTTGATATGATCTTCTCCAATATTATGGTGCAGGGAGATACCTGGACAGTCATTGACTATGAGTGGACTTATGATAAAGTGATAGATGCGAAAGAACTGGCTTTTCGCGCAATCTACTGTTATCTTTTGGAAGATGAGAAGAGAAATAAATTAAATATGGATTTAATATTGAACTCTCTCGGCATGAGCGAGGCGGATATGGAGGACTGCCGCGCGCAGGAGAGAAAATTCCAGAAGCAGGTGACAGGGCGGGGACGCTCCATGTCGGAGCTTTATGCCTGGATGGGAGCACCTGTTCTTAGTCCCTGGGAAAATCTGGAGCGGGAGAGACAGAAACTGTTACCCAGACAGGTACAGATTTATGAGGACTGTGGAAGCGGGTTCTCGGAAGAAAAGTCTTATTTCGTGCAGGATGCTTATTTAAATGAAGAAGATGTGGAACTGCAGCTTGCGGTGGATGGCAATGTGCAAATGATCAGGATCGATCCGGCTCTTGCGACTTGTGTGGTCAGGATTGAAGAACTTACCTTTAACGGAAAGGAAGTTCCCATTCATGCCAAGGCTGTCTTTACCACCAACGGCAAAGTGCTAAAGCCCTCTGCCAGTGTGGTCTTTGCCACCAGCGATCCAAACCTGAGCATCAATGTGGCAGGGTTTGAGAGAAAGCCGTTAAATCATCTATGTGCCAGGATCAAAGTGATCCTTCTGCCGCCTGCGCTGGCGGAGGAGATGGCGGCATCTGTGCGGAAGTGGATCTGAGGGAGGATAAGGTTTGGGCTTGAAGAGAATGCTCCGGCGGCTGTTAGAGCGGCGGCTGGACAGACAGTATGAAAAGAACCTGAAATTATATCAGATGAATTATGACACCAGACTGGTGGATGAGGAGGAAGGACTGGACACAGACGGCCAGGAGGGGACGGCGGATTTTAAGATTCTGACGTTTGGCGAGGGAGAAGCGGCTCCTTTCGTCAGAAAACGTATTGCGGCCTTTTTTGCCAAATATCCAAGAGCGAAGCTGGTCTATGGGGACGAGGATGTGCAGGGCGAAAACGGGGAGTATCATTCTCCCTGGCTGAAGCAGGACTGGTCGCCGGACAGTTATCTGTGCAGGGATTACCTAGGAAGTCTTGTGGCGGTGAGAAGAGAACTTTATGAGAAACTTACCGTGGCGGAAAGACAGGACGAGGCGGCCTGCCATGACAGACTGGTAGAGCTTTCGGGAGGTTACGAGAAAGGCTGTCAGCATATCGGCCATCTGCGGGAGATTCTGTTCCACAGAAAGGAGATGTGGGCGCCTGCGGGAGAGGGCAGGCCAGGCAGACGGCTTGTGGAGATAACCCGGCGGGAGGCGTTTGTGTCTGTGATCATTCCATCTAAGGATAATGCTGCGATTCTGTCAAGATGTCTGGAAACGGTTACCCGCACGGTAGAGAACGTACCTTATGAGATTCTGATCGTGGATAATGGCAGTAATAAGGCCAACCAGGAGAAGATCATGAAGGAAATAGACCGTATTCTGCAGGAAACAGGCCGAAAGAATATCCGTTATCTGTACCGTCCCATGACGTTTAACTTTTCCCATATGTGCAATCTGGGAGCGGAAGAAGCAAAAGGAAATCTGCTCTTGTTTCTAAACGACGATATTGAAGCCGTGCGTTCCGGCTGGATGGAAGAACTGGTGGACAAAGCCCAGAGAGAGTGGACCGGCGCCGTGGGAATCAAACTGCTGTATCCTGAGTCTACACGGATTCAGCATACCGGCGTGGTGAATATTGTATTAGGACCGGTGCATAAACTGCAGTACCAGGATGATAACGGATGTTATTATGATGGCAGGAATCAGGGCGTGTGGGATTATCTGGCGGTGACCGGTGCCTGTCTGATGATCCGCAGGGAAGTATTTGAGGAGGCTGGCGGCTTTCAGGAAGATCTGCGGGTGGCTTTCAATGATGTGGATCTGTGCTTTACCTTGTATGAACTGGGATATCACAATGTGGTGGTCAATACATTCCATCTGGTGCACCATGAGTCTTTGAGCCGTGGTCATGACGAGAGCGAGGAGGATCAGAAGCGCCTGATGGAAGAGCGGGATATCCTCTATGGCAGACATCCGAAACTGGAGAAAAAGGATCCCTACTATCATCCATGGCTTAACAGAAAGCGTCTGGATACGACTATCCGCCCGGCTTACGAAGAAGGACAGACCATACCGGACAGGCGGGTATGTGAAGTGGCACAAAGCATCGAGGGCGTCAGGGAGGACGAATGCCTGCGTCTGATCGTAGAACTGGCCACGGCCAACAGGGTGCAGGGGTATGCTGTGGTTCTGGGAAGTGATAATGCCTGCTTTGAGACGAGATTATTGTTCCGGGAAAAGGAGAGAGACGATCTCTATCAGATGGAATATACGCCTCAGTGCAGGGTTGATATTGCGCAGAATATGCCGGATCAGAAGAATATTTCACTGTGCGGTTTTGAGGTGGATATTGTGGCGCCTCTGCCGCCCGGGGAATACCGGATCGGAGCGGTGTCGCGGGATGTGATTTCGGGGCTTCGGATTGTCCGGTGGATCAATGTGTTTATGGTAGTGCAGGGGTAATATAAAAAGACAGGGAGCAGACACAAATAGATGGCAAATAGATGATAAATGTATTTGCTAGGCGATATAGGTTGTGGTAGAATATAGGGGGATTGGTGAACTTTTGTTTTGCCTCTCATAAATGAGGTGCCAAAGAATAGTATTATGAAACAAGGAGGTTACACAAATGGGATATCAGGAGCAATTTGAATTCTGGCTGGAGGATTCTTATTTTGACGATGCGACGAAGCAGGAACTTCTGGCGATCAGAAACGATGAGAAGGAAATTGAGGACAGATTTTATAAGGATCTGGCTTTTGGTACGGGCGGTCTGCGCGGGGTGATCGGTGCCGGTACCAACCGTATGAATATCTATACGGTACGCAAGGCCACGCAGGGTCTGGCTAATTACATAAAGAAACAGGGCGGCGAGAAGAAAGGTGTTGCGATCGCTTATGATTCCAGAAGGATGTCTCCGGAATTTGCGGATGAGGCAGCACTGTGCCTGGCAGCCAACGGGATTAAGGCGTATGTGTTCGATGCCCTTCGTCCCACACCGGAATTATCTTTTGCTCTCAGACAGCTTGGCTGTATCTCCGGTATCGTGATTACGGCAAGTCATAATCCGCCGGAGTACAATGGCTATAAATGCTATTGGGAGGATGGTGCACAGGTGACGGCTCCCAAGGATAAAGAGATTATCACAGAGGTCAACAATGTGACGGATTACCATACAGTGAAGACCATGGACAAAGAGGAAGCCATGAAGGCCGGCCTTTATGAAGTTATCGGCAAAGAGATTGATGATAAGTACATGGAAGAACTGAAGAAACAGATCATTCATCCGGAAGTCATCAAGGAGATGGCAGAGGATATGAAGATCGTTTATTCACCCTTTAACGGAACCGGAAATGTGCCGGTCAGAAGGATACTTTCTGAACTGGGATTCAAAAATGTCTATGTGGTGCCGGAACAGGAGATGCCGGATCCCGATTTTACTACCCTGGATTATCCCAATCCGGAGGATCCCAAGGCCTTTACACTGGCGCTCAAGCTGGCAAAAGAGAAGAATGCGGATATCGTTCTTGCTACGGATCCCGATGCGGACAGACTGGGAATCTATGCGCTGGATACGAAGAGCGGAGAGTACGTTCCCTTTACAGGCAACATGTCCGGTATGTTGATCGCAGAGTATATCTTAAGAGAGAGGACAGCTACTGGCAAGATGCCTGAGAAACCGGCGTTAGTTACCACCATTGTTACCACCAATATGGCCAGGGCAATCTCTGATGACTATAAGGTGAAGTTTATCGAAGTGCTGACAGGATTTAAGTTTATCGGTGAGCAGATCAAGCTGTTCGAACAGACCGGCTCCAACAATTATGTGTTCGGATTAGAGGAAAGTTACGGATGTCTGGCGGGTACTCATGCCAGAGATAAAGATGCCATCGTGGCGGTGATGTGCCTGTGCGAGATGGCGGCATGGTGCAAGAAGCAGGGCAAGACCGTATGGGATCAGATGATTGCACTCTATGACAAATATGGCTATTTTAAAGAGAGCCAGTATTCGATTACCATGAAGGGTATCGATGGTGCGAAGGAGATTGAGGAACTGATGAACAAGCTCCGCAAAGATCCTCCGAAGAACTTTGGCGATCTGAAAGTGAAGGAATTCAGAGATTATGACACCGGAAAGACTCTGAATCTGGAGACTGGCGCAGAGGGAGAAACCGGACTGCCGCAGTCTAATGTACTTTACTTTGACCTGACCAATGATTCCTGGTGCTGTGCAAGACCTTCCGGTACAGAGCCGAAGATCAAATTCTATATGGGCGTCAAAGGAACAAGCCTTGAGGATGCGCAGGCAAAACTGGACCAGTTGACAGAGGACCTTAAGAAAAATTTGTAAAAGCATGATAATCGCCCTGCGGTGAGCAGGGCGATTTCGTTACATTTCGTAAGCAGGAGGCAGCAGTGGGCAATCGGATCTTGAAGATGGATAATGTGAGAAAGACCATAAATTACCTTAAGAAAAACGGCATCAGTCAGGCATACTATGCAGCGAAGGAGCGAGTGGAGGAGGAGAGGACGGCAACGTATTATTACAAAGTGCCTTCGGAGGAAAAACTCGCTGCGCAGCGACAGGAGACAGAGGACTATCCGTATCTGTTCAGTATTGTGACGCCGGCCTATGAGACAGATGACCTTTATATGAGAGAGATGATCTCGTCTGTGCGTGCCCAGAGTTATCGGAAGTGGGAACTGATCATTGTGGATGCATCAGATCATGACAGGGTGGAGCAGACGGTACGCAGTGTCATCCATGAGACAGGAGATATGCGTATTAAGTACCGCCGCCTTACGGGTAATCTGGGTATTTCCGGGAATACCAATGCGGGGATCGCGCTGGCGGCAGGAGAATATATTGCGCTGCTGGATCACGATGATTTCATAACACCTGATGCGTTATATTGTATGGCAATTGCCATACAGGAAAATAAATTGCAGAACCGCGTACCGGCTCTGCTTTACTCGGATGAGGACAAATACGATGAAGCATCCAGATTTTTTGTTTCGCCGCATATAAAACAAAAATTTAATCTTGATTTAATACTATCCAATAATTACGTGTGTCATTTTATGGTGGCGGAAGCGAAACTGTTGAAAACACTGCAATTGCGCAGCGAGTATGATGGAGCGCAGGATTATGATCTGGTACTGCGGGTCGTGGATAACTTATGGAAAAGAGGACTTTCGGGAAGGATGGACAGTATGATCGTTCACATTCCAAAGGTGCTCTATCATTGGAGATCCCATGCCCGGTCTACTGCTCTGAATACGCAGAGCAAGTCTTATGCCTATGAGGCGGGCAGGCGTGCGCTCATAGACTTCTGTCAGCAACAGGGATTTGCGGTGCAGGTAGAGAACAGTCTGCACCTGGGGTTCTATGAGATTCGCTATGAACCGGATATTTTGTCGGTCAGGAGTGATGTGGGTGTCGTTGGGGGAAGAATTCTGGATACCGGAGGATGCATTGCCGCAGGTGCTTACGATGAGAACGGCCATTGCCTTTTTGAAGGCCTAAATGGGCATTACAGCGGCGGCAGTACCCACCGGGCGGTATTAAAGCAGGACTGTGCGGCGGCGGATGTCCGCTGTATGCGGGTACGGGAAGAACTGCGGCCGGTCTTTAGCCAGATTCTGGGAATCCCTTACCGAGAAAGAGTCGTGCGGATGAAGACCAGACACGGGAAGTGGGATGCTATCATAGCGGATGTGTCAGGGCTTAACTGTGACGAAGCCGGATACCGGAAGCTGAGTCTGGCCTTTGGACAGGCAGTGCGCAATGGGGGATATCTGGTGGTCTGGGATCCGGATATTACTGTTCATATATAGATTAGAGGCCTGTGCGTTATCCGGGAATCGATAGAATTGTAAATTAAATGCAGATTTAACAAGTTTTGTGTGAGGAAATGTCATGCCGCAGGAGAAAAAAGAGAACACCGTAACTTATGTTGCGAGAGAGCACGGACAGGAGAATCGGCGAATCATCCGTTCCACGATCATTATCCCCAATTACAATGGAATGCAGTATATCGAAAATTGTCTGAGATCTCTGCAGGGGGAACCGGCCAGAATTCTTGTAGTCGATAATGGATCCACGGATGGAAGCCGGGAACTGGTGGAAGAGAGATTCCCGCAGGTGGAAGTGATTACCCTGCAGGAAAATCGAGGCTTCTGTGAGGCGGTGAACAGAGGGATTGCGGCAAGCAGAACAACATATGTTATTCTACTAAACAATGATACCACAGTGGAACCGGGATTCGTGCGTGCACTGGAAGCACCTCTGCAGCAGGATGCCAAAGTATTTTCGGGAGCCGCACAGATGATTAATATGAAGAAACCACAGCTCATAGATGATGCGGGAGATTATTACTGTGCACTGGGCTGGGCTTTTGCGGCCGGCAAGGATAAGGAGCGGGGCGCCTATCAGCGAAGCAGGGAAATATTTGCGGCCTGCGGGGGTGCCTGCATATACCGCAGAAAGATATTGTCGCAGATAGGGATGATGGATGAGAATCATTTTGCTTATCTGGAGGATATTGATCTGGGATATCGCGCAAGGATAGCAGGATACCGGAATCTTTATGTACCCGGGGCGTTCGTTTATCATGCGGGGAGCGGTTCATCCGGTTCCCGCTATAATGCATTCAAGGTAGATCTAGCGGCCAGAAACAGTGTTTATCTGGTCTATAAAAATATGCCTTTTTTGCAGCTTATACTGAATCTGCCGTTTCTGATCATGGGATATTTGATCAAAATGCTCTTTTTTATCCGCAAAGGACTAGGCGCTGTTTATCTGAAAGGCTTGTTGAAGGGAGTTACATTATGTATGTCACCGGACGGCAGGGCGAAACGAGTCCGTTTTCAGGCAGCAAATCTGCCAGGTTATGTCAGGATACAATGGGAGTTGTGGCGCAACATATGGTATAGGTTGTGTTTTTAGCATAAATATTGTAAAATAATAGGAAATTGATTACCATACCTCGGTGAGAGGCCTGCATATGATCAAAGATAACCAGAAATATTTTAACAGGCTGCACGTTGTGCTGGATGCTGTGATCGTGGCAGTATCCTATATGCTGGCCTGGTATTTGAAGTTTGCCAGTCCTTTTTCAGACATCGACCCAAGTGCCGGTGCTCTTGATATGCGCACCTATTTTGAGATGATGTATGTGATCGTGCCCGGTTATCTGATCTTATATTATTCTTTCAACCTCTATACGCCCAAGAGGGCGACAGTCCACAAATACGAAATCATTAATATTTTCCAGGCCAATACGGTTGGCATGGTTCTTTTGATGGCCGGCTGGTACCTGATCGCGCAGATTCACTTTTCACGTACCATGATGGCGATGTTCTATGTCATCAATATCGTGCTGACCACGCTGGGACGTTCTCTCATTCGTGTGCTTCTGCAGTATTTTCGGGAAAAAGGTTATAACCTGAAATATATTTTGTTAGTGGGATATTCCCGCGCCACGGAAGAATACATCAAGCGCATCAATGCCAATCCCCAGTGGGGGTATGTGGTACGGGGCATTCTGGATGACAGTGTCCCCAGCGGTACCATCTATAAAGGGGTGAAGGTTGTGGGACGCATCGAAAACCTGCTCTATATTCTGCCCCAGAACAAACTGGATGAGATTGCGATTACCCTTTCTTTGAAAGATTATGACAATCTGGAACATATCGTGGATCTGTGCGAGAAATCCGGTGTGCACACTAAATTTATCCCGGATTATAACAGCCTTTTCCCAAGCAGGCCCTATACAGAGGACCTGATGGGCCTGCCCGTCATCAATATCCGCTATGTGCCGCTGACCAATACGCTCAACTGGTGTGCCAAGCGGGTGATGGATATTCTGGTGAGCCTGGTGGGGCTTGTGGTGTCCCTGCCTGTCATGCTGGCGGCCGCCATAGCGATCAAATGTACATCCCGAGGTCCCATTATATTTAAGCAGGAACGTATCGGGCTGCACAATAAGCCTTTCAGAATGTATAAATTCCGCACCATGGAAGTGCAGAAACCGTCAGTGGAAGAAAAAGGCTGGACGACCAAAGACGACCCGAGAGTCACCAAGGTCGGCAAATTCTTCCGGCGGACGAGCATTGATGAGCTGCCGCAGCTTTTTAATATTTTAAAGGGAGATATGAGCGTGGTAGGGCCAAGGCCGGAAAGACCACAGTTCGTAGAGCAGTTTAAGGAGGAAATTCCCCGTTACATGGTGAAACATCAGGTAAGACCCGGGCTGACGGGCTGGGCGCAGATCAACGGATACCGGGGAGATACTTCCATCAAGCGCCGCATCGAGTACGATATTTTCTACATTGAAAACTGGACCATGTCCTTTGACATCAAGATCATGTTCCTCACGATTTTCAAGGGATTTATCAATAAAAACGCCTATTGAGGAGATAATAAAACAAAATGTAAATTCTTAAGAAATTCGGAAGAGCAGACAAAGAAGCGTGAATTATATTGCAATTATACCAAGATGTAGTATAATCTTAAAAGAATAGACACAAAAACTTGCCTTTTTGGTCAAGATGTGACAAAATAGGAGACGGAATTTATTGTAAATTTTGTTGGAAATCAAGGGAGTACGGAATATGGCTAGACAGTATGAAGACGATTATGATGAGGATGATTACAGACCTAAGAAGAAGTCATCTTCTAAGGGCAGTTCTAAATCATCCGGGTCAGGGAAGAAATCATCCGGATCAGGCAAGAAGTCGTCCGGGAAGAAATCATCCGCAAAAAGTAAGAAACAGCAGGCGAAGAAGCAGCGCAGAAGGATCATTATCTTTATTGTTGAGATTATCATTCTGGTTATTGCCGTGGTGGTTCTCTACGGTGTTATGAAGGGGACAGGAAGCGGTAAAGTGGAACTCAACGATGAGAAGATCATCATCAATGATAAGGTAGAGCAGGCACAGGAGACAACGATGAAGGGATATCGTAACATTGCCCTCTTCGGTGTGGATTCCACGACAGGTGCCCTGACTAAGAATACACGAAGCGACACGATCATGATCGCGTCCATCAATCAGGATACGGGAGAATGTAAACTGGTTTCCGTATACCGTGATACTTACCTGAATCTGAGCAACGATTCTTATAATAAGTGTAATGCGGCCTATGCAAAGGGCGGGCCTGAGCAGGCAATCAACATGCTGAACATGAATCTGGATATGAACATTACGGATTTCGTGACCGTTGGTTTCGCGGGACTGACAGACACCATTGATGCGCTGGGCGGTGTGTACATCGATGTAGATGACTCGGAGATCAGCCATTTGAATAACTATCAGCTATGTATTGCAGAAGATTTAAAGAGAAGCTACACACCGGTATCGGAGACGGGATATCAGTTGTTAGACGGTCTGCAGGCTACGGGCTACTGCCGTATCCGTTACACGGCAGGTGATGACTTTAAACGTGCCGAGAGACAAAGAGAGGTACTTTCTGCAGTGGCAGATCAGGCGAAGAAGGCATCTCTGACACAGCTTACAAGTACTGCGGACGCAGTGTTCAGTGAAGTCTATACATCCCTTGATCTGGCAGAGATTATAGATATGTTGGGGAATGTGGGTACTTACTATATTTCAGATACGGCAGGATTCCCGCAGGAGTCCAATCGTGCTACCGGAACTATCGGTTCCAAAGGATCCTGTGTCATTCCGATTAGTCTGGAAGACAATGTCAGGTGGCTGCATGAATTCCTGTTTGACACGACGGACTATGAACCGTCAGAGACTGTAAAGAAGTGCAGTGAAAAGATTTACGAAGAAACAAACGGATATCTGAACAAGTAATAAGAGCTAAGGGGCTTGTCTGGCAAGCCCCTTTTTTCCAATCATAGAGAATAAACGGAGGAAAACGCGTGGATCGGGTAGACATCATCATTCCTGTCTATAAGCCAGAACAGACTTTCTTTCAACTGATTGATAAACTGACACATCAGAGTGTAGCCATAAATCAGATCATTGTCATGAATACAGAACAGAAATATTTTGACAGGCTGGTTTATGGTACTTCTTTTTCCAAGGAGCATCATCATAATATAGTAGTAAGGCATTTATCGAAGCGGGAATTTGATCATGGCAGGACCAGAAATCAGGGTGTGCGGCATTCAGATGCCGATTATTTCATCATGATGACGCAGGATGCCGTACCGGCCGATGCCTATATGGTCGAGAGACTGCTTGCGGGACTGAAACAGGAAAATGTGGCAGTAGCTTATGCCAGACAACTGACGAACGATAAGAGCAGCGAGGCAGAACGATATACCAGGAATTTCAATTATCCGCCGGTTTCCAGGATCAAGGATCAGAGGGATCTGCCGGAACTGGGCATCAAGACCTTTTTCTGTTCGAACGTTTGTGCCGCTTATGACAGGAAGATTTTTGACCGTCTGGGAGGCTTCGTGAAGCATACCATATTTAACGAGGATATGCTCTATGCGGCCAAGGCTGTGGAGGCAGGATATGCCATTGCCTATGTATCCGAGGCGCAGGTATATCATTCTCACGAGTATACCAATGCCCAGCAATTCCACCGAAATTTTGATCTGGGGGTATCGCAGGCGGATCATCCGGAGGTGTTTGCCAGGTATCCTTCCGAGTCGGAAGGCATACGCATGGTCAAGGGCCTTGTCGCCCATTTGAAAGAAAAGAAACTGAAACGTATGATACCCTATGTACTGTGTCAGAGCGCCAGTAAGTATGCGGGGTATCTTCTGGGTAAAAATTACCGCAGACTGCCGGGGCGCCTGGTCACAGCTATGTCTTCCAATAAGGAGTACTGGATGTACTAAAAAGCGGGCGTGACAGAAAACGGCGGGGAAGGACCGGACGATAGAGAGCAGGAGGATAGAAACATGTGTGGAATTGTAGGTTACATTGGGACGAAACAGGCGGCACCCATCATACTGGACGGACTGTCCAAGCTGGAATACCGCGGATATGACTCGGCGGGGATGGCAATCTATGACGACGGGAAGATCAATATCACCAAGTCGGTAGGACGGCTTAAGGTACTGGAAAATATCACCCATGGGGGAGAGACGATGCCCGGTTTTTGCGGGATCGGACATACCCGTTGGGCAACCCATGGCGTACCGAGTGATATCAACGCGCATCCTCATTTCAATGAGGCGGAGACCATCACGGTGGTACATAACGGGATCATCGAGAATTATATACAACTTCGCAAAATGCTGACGGACAAAGGATATAAGTTCGTTTCGGAGACGGATACGGAAGTACTGGCGCATCTGTTGGATTATTATTATAAGGGGAACCCTCTGGAGGCGATCACGAAGGTACTTCATCGTGTGGAAGGATCTTATGCGCTGGGCATTCTTTTTGCAGACTGTCCGGATCAGATCTTCGCAGCTAGAAAGGATTCACCTATGATTGTAGGACAGAATGAGGACGGCTGCTTTATCGCTTCGGACGTGCCTGCCATCCTGAAATATACCAGGAAAGTCTACTATGTGGACAATCAGGAAGTGGTGCGCCTGCGTGCGGACCATATGCACTTTTATACGGTGGACGAGGAGGAGACGACCAAGGAGCCTGTCACCATCGAATGGGATGCCAGTGCTGCGGAAAAGGCGGGCTATGAGCATTTCATGTTAAAGGAAATGTATGAGCAGCCTAAGACTGTGACAGATACCCTGATGCCCAGGCTCAAGGACAATGATATTGTCATCGAAGAACTTAACATGACCGATGAGCAGCTACGGGAGATTAAGAAGATTCATATCGTGGCCTGCGGATCGGCCTATCATGCGGGCATGACGGGCAAATATGTGATAGAGGGACTGGCGAGAGTGCCGGTGGAGGTGGACCTTGCCTCTGAGTTCCGATACCGGAACCCGATTCTGGAAGAGGGCGGCATGGTGATTGTCATCAGCCAGTCCGGCGAGACGGCAGATACACTGGCAGCGCTTCGGGAGGCGAAAGCAAGAGGGTTTCAGGTACTTGGGATTGTCAACGTGGTGGGAAGCTCCATTGCCAGAGAAGCGGACAATGTGATGTACACCTGGGCAGGGCCGGAGATCGCGGTTGCCACGACGAAAGCATACAGTGCTCAGTTGATAGCGCTTTATCTGTTAGCCATGAAGCTTGGCAGGGTGCGCGGGCAGATTGACGATCAGGCATATGTCGGTCTGATTGGGGATCTGAGATGCCTGCCGGATCAGATTGAGTTATTGTTAAATAATAAGAATAAAATACAGAGATTTGCCAACCGCTATATAGGAGCGAAAGATGTGTTCTTTATCGGCAGGGGGATTGATTATGCGATTTCCCTCGAAGGCTCCCTCAAATTAAAGGAGATTTCTTACATTCATTCGGAGGCTTACGCGGCCGGCGAGTTAAAGCACGGCACCATATCCCTGATTGAGGAGGGAACGCTTGTGGCCGCTGTCTCCACCCAGCCGGAACTCTATGCAAAGACGATCAGCAATATGGTGGAAGTCAAAGCGAGAGGCGCCTTTGTACTGGCGGTGACCTGTGAGGAGAATAAGGAGATTGAGAAAGCGGCTGATTATGTGATCTATATTCCGGAAACAAATCCTTATTTTGCCAATTCTCTGGCCATTATACCACTGCAGTTGTTCGGGTACTATGTATCCGTGGGCAAGGGCTGTGATGTGGATAAGCCCAGGAACCTGGCAAAGTCGGTGACAGTGGAATAAAACACAAAAAACACAAATTTAAAACACATTTTTTATAAAAAGTTATCACAATTTATTCACAATTAGATTATATACTGGCTACATGATCAAAGAAAATGATCGGCGAAAGGCCGGTGCAGATAGGAGATAAGGAAAGGAGAGAGATCATGTACGATAATCAATATCCAAACGATTACACAAGCCAGAATGAAAATAAGCAAGAGCAAGAACCCACAGGGATAGGATACCGGACATACCAGAACGGTTATCAGGGGCAGAACGGCTACCAACATTATCAACAGAATACGATGGGCGGTCAGGGGACGGCACAGCAGAATGCCTACAGTCAGGGCAGTACGTATCAGACGGGCGGCGGCAGTTACCAGTATGGCAGTACTTATTCGAATGATTATATGAGGATGGATCACAAGAAGGATAAGAAAGTGCGGGAGAAGAAACCGCACAGCGCAGGTGGATTTGTAAAGAAAGCGGCGGCGGCAGTGGCTCTGGGACTGTTCTTTGGGATTTTCGCAGGACTGGGACTCTATATTGTGGATTCGGTTTCCGGTATGTCTGCCAAAGCACAGCAGACTGAGACGATAGAGCAGACAGGAGAGGCGGGCAAAGAGGCGGCCCAGATCAACGATGTGGCCGAAAAGGCAGTCAGCCAGACAGCGGCAGGTATTTCCAAAACAGATACGGTGACCACCGTGGTCTCTGATGTGTCCGATGTGGTAGCGGAAGTCATGCCTTCCATCGTGGCGGTCAACAATCACTACACAGAGACATTGTCTTATTTCGGACAGTCTATGAGCAGTGAGGCGGATGCCAGCGGGTCCGGCATTATTGTAGGACAGAATGATACGGAACTTTTGATTGTGACCAACTATCATGTTATAGAAGATACGGATAAGCTGACCGTCCAGTTTGTGGAAGGCAGCGAGGCGGAGGCACTGATCAAAGGGATGGATCCGAATATGGATCTTGCAGTCATTGCGGTTCCTATTGAAAAGATAGAAAGTAAGACTATGCAGGAGATTAAAGTAGCTACACTGGGTGATTCGGATTCTCTGGTAGTAGGAGAACCGGCCATCGCCATCGGTAACTCTCTGGGATATGGACAGTCTGTCACCACAGGCGTGATCAGCGCACTTGACAGGAGCATTGAGATATCCGGCAGTGCAGACGGCACCTTTATTCAGACGGATGCAGCGATTAATCCCGGTAATTCCGGCGGCGCACTCTTAAATATCAAGGGCGAAGTGATCGGTATCAACTCCAATAAGATCGGCGGCAGCGCAGTGGAAGGTATGGGTTATGCGATTCCCATATCTGCGGCAAGCCCCATTATCGCTGATCTGATGCTGAAAGAGACCAAGAGCAAAGTAGCCAAGGAAGAGAGAGGATATCTGGGAATTTCCGGTATCAGTGTCACACAGGATGTGTCGCAGGCATACGGTATGCCGGAAGGCGTCTATATCGCACAGGTATATGAGAATACCGCGGCATCCAGGGCAGGTCTGAAACAGGGCGATATTATTATGGAATTTAACGGCGACTCAATCGCATCCATGGAAGAACTACAGCGGGAACTAGAGTTTTATGCCAAGGGTGATACCGTGAAGGTAAAAGTCATGACGATGACCATGAACGGGTATGAGGAGATTACGGTGGAATTGACGCTGGGTAATAAAGTGCAGGAGTAAAGAAAATACATGTCAATATCATAGGAGCAGAAAAAGGCGGTTATGTGACCGCCTTTTTCGTGCAGCATTGCGCGGTTTAGAAAATGTTTACTTGTGGGAATGTAGTTTTTATACTATGATAGAAAGGTATAGAAGAACAGGTGTCAGATGCTGCAAGACAGTGCCGGTTACAAAGAAGCGGTATGGAAGTATATATGACAGTTGTGTCGGAAAGGGAGAAGTGGCGGATATGTATGACGATAAATATGATGAGATAGATCGGGAGAAGGAAGGTAAGACCTGGGATTTCAGGGAAGTGGAAGATGCCGAGGAACAGCGGGAAGCGCTTCGCAGGTCAAGAAGAGAGGCAGCGGCACAAGAACCCCCGTCCACGAAGGAGGCGCCTTGTGTGACAGCGAAAGAGGAAAAGGGCCGGGACGGCGACGCAGAACTGACGGAAGTTGCCAAAGAAGGCACGGTCGACCTGACAGATGATAAAGACCGTCGTGACAGTGATTATGAGGATGTCTGCTTTATCTGCCGCAGACCGGAGAGCAAGGCCGGAAGGATGTTTCGGCTGCCCAATCATATCTGTGTCTGCGATGACTGTATGCATAAGACCATGGATACGGTCAGCCAGTTTGATTATCAGGGGCTTTTGAACCATAATGATATGGACGACTATAACGGCAGGGGGTTTCCGAACATCAGCTTCGTCAATCTGGCGGATCTGCAGGGGGACGGCGGGATCCCCAACAAACAAAAATTAAAGAAAAAGAAGAAAAAGGATGAAAAGGCGCAGATAGATATACGCAATATCATTCCTCCTCATAAGATCAAGGAAAAACTGGACGAGTATGTGGTGGGGCAGGAACATGCCAAGAAAGTCATGTCTGTGGCGGTCTATAACCATTATAAGAGAGTGGCCACAGGCACCATGGACGAGATTGAGATTGAGAAGTCCAATATGCTCATGATCGGCCCCACAGGCTGCGGCAAGACCTATCTGGTCAAGACGCTGGCAAGGCTTCTGGATGTGCCGCTTGCCATTACGGACGCGACTTCTCTTACAGAGGCCGGCTATATCGGCGACGATATCGAGAGCGTTGTCTCCAAGCTGCTCGCAGCGGCGGAGAATGATGTGGAACGTGCGGAGCGGGGCATCATCTTTATTGATGAGATTGATAAGATAGCTAAGAAAAAGAACACCAATTCCCGGGACGTGAGTGGTGAGTCGGTACAGCAGGGGATGCTGAAACTTCTGGAAGGTGCGGAAGTGGAAGTTCCCGTGGGAGCCAATTCCAAGAACGCCATGGTGCCCCTTGCCACGGTCAATACCAGGAACATCCTCTTTATCTGCGGCGGTGCCTTTCCGGATCTTGAGGAAATCATCAAGCAGAGACTGAACAAGAAGACGTCTATCGGTTATAGCGCGGAACTTAAGGATAAGTACGATAAAGAGAAAAATATCTTAAACCGGGTGACGGTGGAGGATATCAAGAAATTTGGCATGATACCGGAGTTTATCGGTCGCCTTCCGGTCATCTTTACACTGGAGGGACTGACCAAAGAGATGCTGGTCAAGATTTTAAATGAGCCCAGAAATGCCATCTTAAAACAGTATCAGAAGCTGTTGGAGCTGGATGAAGTACAGCTTAGCTTTGATCAAGGGGCGTTGGAAGCGATCGCTGACAAGGCTATGGAAAAGGAGACAGGAGCCAGGGCGCTTCGGGCTATCATCGAAGAATTTATGCTGGATATCATGTATGAAGTGCCCAAGGATGACAATATCGGTCGGGTGACGATTACCAGGGAATATATTGAGGGAACGGGCGGCCCTGTGATCGATATCCGCAGTAACAGCATGGAACATCCGGACCATCTGAATGTGATAGAAGAGAATGCAGAGGCATAGAATAAGATAAGAGGATTATCAGGTGAAAGGGCAGGATTCATAGCATATATTGTTGATCCTGTTAAGAGAAGCTTGACCTGTCAGGAGAAAATCTTATCGAATGATTATATGGATCTCATCACGGATTATGAGGGTGCAGAGCAGTTTTTTGAGGCCGTAGGGGTGGATTTCTGCCATCACAAGATAGACGAAGGCTATGGAGTGACCAATGTGAATCGCAGCGAGACACCGCCTGTCTCTATCGGCTATTATGGATATTCCGCGATTCCCAATCTGTATGGGCTGATGCAGGCCGGTGAGGTTCCGTTCAATCCGGAATGCCTCAACGCCATGGGGAATATCCAGGTACAGAATCCGCCGCTGGCCCTGCAGGGAAACGGCGTGATCATCGGTTTTGTTGATACGGGGATCCGATACGAGCTGGACGTCTTTCGACGGGAAGACGGGAGCAGCCGTATTGTGTCTGTCTGGGATCAGACCATACAGACAGGAACGCCGCCGGAAGGATTTGAGTATGGCACGGAATATCGGCGTGCCGATATAGACCGGGCGTTAGCGACAGATGATCCGTTGTCTGTGGTACCTACCACGGATACGATCGGCCATGGTACCCAGATGGCATCAGCGGCGGCCGGAAGCATCTTAGACCAGGGACTGACATTCAGAGGCGCGGCGCCCCGGGTGGATATTGCGGTGGTCAAACTAAAAGGCGCCAAACAGTATCTGCGGGACTATTATCTGATCGATGACAAGGCAGAGGCTTATCAGGAAAACGATATTATGGAGGCGGTCAAATATTTGCAGCAGATGGCGGTGCCGTTTAGCAAACCGGTGGTGATCGTCCTTGGCATAGGTACCAATATGGGAAGCCATGACGGCACATCCCCTTTGGCTTCTTATCTGAATATTGTGGCCAGCCGCAGGAGCCGGTCGGTGGTCGTCTGCGGAGGAAACGAGGGGGATAAGGAGCATCACTATGAGCATTCCATGCCCAGCGATGTGGAGATCCGGGTGTCAGAACGCATGAAAGGTTTCTGCATGGAATTGTGGGGAAGCCTGCCTGATGATTATGCCATCTCCATACGTTCTCCGGGCGGAGAGGTATCTCCCATTCTTGATTTCCGCAATGGGATTGATAAGAATGTATATTTTATTTTTGACAGGACCAGGGTGACGCTGGCGGTGGTACTGGTGGAGAAAGATGCAGGGGATCCTCTGATCTTCATGCGCTTTGATAATCCTACCCCCGGTATCTGGACAGTGGCGGTGACCTCCTCCGAGAGACAGATGCGGGGGACGGGACTTTATCATATGTGGCTGCCCATTGAGCAGTTTCTGGAGCAGAGTGTGACCTTTCTTTCGCCCAGTCCGGAAGTGACGCTGACAGAACCGGCCAATGCAGCGCAGGTCATTACTATTTCAGCGTATAACAGTCATACGGACAGTTGGTATCCCGCCTCCGGCAGGGGATATACCAGAAACGGCGGCATTAAGCCGGATCTGGTGGCACCGGGCGTAAGGGTACCGGCGGTCCTGGGGGAAGAGAGCGGTTCCTGTATAGCGGCGGCGATGGCGGCGGGATGCGCGGCTCAGTTTATGGAGTGGGCCATCGTAGACAGCAGTGCACCGGCGGTGGACAGCAGGGGGACGAAAAGCTATCTGATCCAGGGGGCGGACCGCACCGGCGATATTGTGTATCCGGATCCGCGGTGGGGCTACGGGAAAATTAATATCAACGGAACGTTTGAGACGTTGGCGAGATTGTAGGATATTTTGCGTTATAATGGCCTAATACAGGAGACTATGATAAAACGTGTATAGTACATTTATCATAGTCTCCTGTTATATAATTGTGTTACGAATGGCGCAAAGGATTGCTCTTGTATCATCCATCATGTTCAGATACACGGCGGGATGTGAACCTTTTAATATACGAGGTGTTTGTTCAAATGTTTGTATATCTTTATGTCATAGTTCTAACATTTTCTATTTGTTTTTGATATAACTTATCCGATTAAATCCATAATATTAAATGGACGATTAAAATAAAAAGGGATAAGTGGGTGTATGCTATGGGAAAAAAGGGCAGGTGTGGCGGTATTGATAGCGGCAATGGCTGTTTTCATGCTGATTGGATGTCGGAATGAGGAGAAGGCATTCGGTGTGAAAGCATATTATGCTGCTATAGAGAGCGGTGCCTATTACGAAGATTGGGCGCGTCAGCTTGGAGAGCAGGCACAGATGCAGGGTTTGGGATGACACATAGCGAAGACGTTGCGAGGGAATCGGAGGAACTTACCAATTCGGCAGAAGAACTGGCAAAGCAGATAGGAACATTTAAAATTTAAACTATAAAATATATGATACGGGGGCATCAAATGATGGAAACAATTCGTTTTTTAGACAAGGATGGCGTTTTTTGTGTGGAACGACCGGAGAATTACAGTTATCTCTATTTCCCGATTGCCGGAGAAAAGGGGCTGAAAAGCTGCGTGACGCCGAATTTAGGAGGGGACAGCAAGATCAGTCAGGAAGTTTTTCTGCTGGAGCCGGTGAGTTCGGAGAATTTGCACAATAACCGATCTACGAGAAATTTCTGGTGTATTGTGGAGGACGTTGGATGCTGGTCTGCAACAGGGGCGTCGGCGGAAGCAGAGGATAAGAAATTTACGGAGGAGCAGGATGAAAGTACCTTGACAGCAGGATTGATGTGGCAGACGGTAAAGAGAAGATCAAGGAAATATAAACTGGAGGCGGAGATTACTTCTTTTGTGCCGGTGGAAGATAATGTGGAAATTATGCGTGTGGTGCTGCGAAATATGTCGGAAACGGTACAGAAAATCACAGCGATTGCGGCTGTCCCGATTTATGGGAGAAGCGCTGACAACATCAGAGACCATAGAAACGTGACATCCATGCTGCATCGGATACAAACGCGGCAATATGGCGTTACGGTAAAACCTACGATGTCTTTTGATGAAAAGGGACATCGGAGAAATCATTTGACCTATTTTGCGGCAGGGGCAGAAGGGAGTGGAGCAAAACCCAGTTCTTTTTATCCAACGGTGGATGCCTTTATCGGGGAAGGCGGTACTTTTACACATCCGGAGGCAATTTTTCGCAATAAGGAGGGTGTATTGCCGGGAACGGAAGTTGCTGGCAAAGAAGCAATGGGTGGTATCCGTTTTGCACAAGTAACGCTGAGACCGGATGAGACTGTGGAGTATGTGGTTAGTATGGGAGTGGCGGAGAAGGAAGAAGACACAGACCGGCTTGCTCTCAGTTATGATTCTTCTGCCAAGGTAAAACAGGCTCTTGATAGGGTAAAGGAATACTGGCAAGAGCAGGTGAATGTCAGATACTATACAGGTGATGACCGCTTTGATTTCTTTTTGAGATGGGTAAGCTTCCAGCCCTTTTTAAGACGTCTCTATGGATGCTCTTTCCTTCCTCACCACGATTATGGAAGAGGAGGAAGGGGATGGAGGGATTTGTGGCAGGACTGTCTCTCTCTTTTGCTGATGAACCCCGCGGATGTGCGTCAGATGGTAGTCGGTAATTATGGAGGGGTAAGGATTGACGGAACAAACGCTACTATCATAGGCAGCAGGCGAGGGGAATTCATTGCAGACAGGAACGGTATCAGCCGCGTCTGGATGGATCATGCAGTATGGCCGTTTATGACGACAAAGCTTTATCTTGATCAGACCGGGGATCTGGGGGTTCTGTTGGAGAGAGCAGCGTATTTTAAAGATGCACAGGTGGGACGGGGCACAGAGATCGATAATGACTGGAATGACGGATATGGTATGCGGCAGAAAGCAGCCGATGGCAGTATATATACCGGAACCATACTGGAACACCTTTTGATAGAGCATCTGTGTGCCTTTTATGAAGTGGGGTATCACAATGAAATGCGTCTGCGCGGTGCGGACTGGAACGACGCGCTGGATATGGCGGCTGATAACGGTGAGAGTGTGGCTTTTACCTGTGCCTATGCGGGAAATTTAAAACAGCTTGCGGATTGCCTGGGACTTATGAGGGACAGATTGTCCTGCACAGAAATAGAGATTTTGGAAGAGATTAACGTTCTGCTGAAGGATGACAGGGAAATCTATGAGAGCGTCGAGGCAAAACAGGCGATTCTGAAGGAATATATGGAATTGTGCCGACATGATATTAGCGGAAGGAAGACACAAACGCAGATTAATCGTCTGATTGATAATTTGACTCATAAAGCGGATTGGCTTATGGAGCATATCCGCAAGACAGAATGGATTCATGGGGAAGAAGGGGAAGGATGGTTTAACAGCTATTATGACAATCATAAAAATGCGGTGGAGGGTATTTCTCCAAAGGGTGTCCGAATGATGCTGACCGGACAGGTTTTTGCCATTATGAGTGGAACTGCGACGAATGACCAGATAAGTCAAATTTGCAAAAGCGCCGACCACTATTTGTATGACGCGGCCATTGGTGGATATCGATTGAACACGGATTTCAAAGAACTCAAATTCGATATGGGTAGAATGTTTGGGTTTGCCTATGGTGAAAAGGAAAATGGAGCCGTTTTTTCCCATATGACAGTGATGTATGCGAATGCACTTTATAAGAGGGGATATGTAAAGGAAGGATACAAGGCGCTTCGGGCATTGGCTGACGCAGCTCTTAATTTTGAAATGAGCAAAATCTATCCTGGCATCCCAGAGTATTTTAACAGTGAAGGGCGGGGAATGTACCATTATCTTACAGGTGCGGCAAGCTGGTATATGATGACCATGATCACAGAAGTGTTCGGAGTGCATGGGGAAGCGGGGAATCTGGTAATCAGACCGAAGCTTTTGAAAAAACAATTTGGCGAAAACGGCATGGCTTCTATCAGACTTCCTTTTGCGGGAAAAGAGTTTGAGGTTACTTTTATCAATGCACAAGGTCTTGAATACGGTACATATGAAATCGGCAGAGTGGAATGTGACGGGGAGGCACAGCAAATCGCAGACGGCGGCCAGGCTTTACTCAACCGGGAGAGTCTGCAGTCTATGGCAGACGGCCTGCACAGAATCGTGGTAGAGTTGGTTTCTGCATGATAGCAGGAACTAATATCCTGACGAATATATTTTACCATGAAGCGCGGTAATAGTGGTCGCGGTATTTCTTGGGAGTTACGCCAGTCAATTTCTTAAAGGCTTGTATAAAATGGCTTTGTGAAGAAAATGCCAGATAATTTGCAATCTCAATCAGACTGTAATCAGAATATCTCAGCAGGTGTTGTGCCTTTTCGATTTTCATTTCACAAATGTACTGGCTGACGGAAATGTTAAGTTCCTTCTTAAAAAGTCTGGAGATATAGCTGGGGGAAAGATCTGTGTGTTGGGCGAGTTGATCTACAGTGACACGTTGGTTGATATTACTGTAAATATAGTCCATACACAGGACAATCGGTTTAGGAAGAAAATTGTTTTTCTTTACCAGAATCATTTTTCTCGTGTAGTCAAGAGCCATCTGTGTATGAAGATTAGAGATGGCGTCAATGGAAGTGCAGGCATCCATTTTCAGGATATAGAAATCGCTGAGACGGAATGCCTGCTCTAACGCCATGCCGCCCTCCACGCAACGCCTGGTAATCATAGCGACTGTAACAACAAAATGATATTTCAGATTGGTCAGGGAATTAGTAGAGAGAATACCCATGCCCTCCGGCTTGGTAAAAGTATTCTCCTTACAGTTCTTCTCAACATAATCCAGATCTCCTGAACTGACTGCCTGATAAAAGGAGTATTCCTCCTCCAAAGGGCGGTGAGGGATGGATTCTTCGCTCTTTTTCAGTTCTTCCTGAAACCATTCGTTTCGTATATTCATCTGCTATTCCTCTATATTGCGGGCAGTAAACGGTTACTGATGCGCTCATTATATCATGAATCTGACATTTTTGTATATAACTTTGTATATCAAAATTCAATATTAGCCTATACTTTTGAAAAAATGATAGGAGGTTGTATATGAAGTTTGGCTATTTTGATGATGAGAAGCGGGAATATGTAATTGAAAGACCGAATACGCCGACACCTTGGGCAAATTATCTGGGTTCACCGGAGTATGGCGCAGTGATTTCCAACAACGCTGGTGGGTACAGCTTTGCCAAGTCTGGCGCTAATGGCAGGATTTTGCGCTATATCTTTAATCATTTCGACCAACCTGGACGTTACATTTATATCCGCGATGACGGGAGCAGAGACTATTGGTCTGCCTCGTGGCAGCCTGTTGGGAAGGATCTTGCGGATTATAAAAGTGAATGTCGTCATGGAACGGCGTATACCAGAATGACTGCGGATTACAGTGATATCCATTCGGAGGTTCTATATTATGTACCACATAATAAATCTTATGAGGTTTGGAACCTGAAATTGACGAATCTTTCTGAGGCGGTAAGAAGCCTTACGGTTACGGGTTACGCAGAATTTACAAATGTCAATAATTATGAGAATGATCAGGTGAATCTGCAATATTCGCAGTTTGTTACTAGCACTGCTTTTATGGGAAATCGGATTCGGCAGAGGATTCATGGGAATCTGGATACTTTGGAACAAGGAAAAGAGGTAGATGACAAAATAGTTATAGAACGCTTTTTCGGTCTGGCAGGGGCGGAGGTTTCCTCATACTGTGGAGACAGAGAGGCATTTTTGGGAAGATACCATGGCTATGGCAATCCTGACGGTGTGGCGAAGGGGGAACTGGGAGGAGAACTCAATTACAATGAAAACGGATGCGGTGCCCTTGCTGCCCGGATTTTCCTGCAGCCAGGGGAGACGAGACAGATTGCATTTGTTCTGGGTATGAAGGAGGATGCGGAGGCTGAAAGGATTTTGAATGGATACCAAAATCCGGAGAAAGTCTGTCAGGAGGAATGGGAAGAACTGGTTTCCTACTGGCATGAGAAATTTTCCCATTTTCAGGTCAAAACACCCAGCCCGGAATTTGATACCATGATCAATACATGGAATGCCTACAATTGTTTTATGACTTTTATCTGGTCACGGGCGGCTTCTTTTATTTACTGCGGTCTGCGCAATGGATATGGATACCGGGATACTGTGCAGGATATTCAGGGTGTGATTCATCTGGCACCGGAGATGGCGGTGGAGAAAATCCGTTTTATGCTTTCGGCTCAGGTAGATAATGGTGGCGGACTGCCGCTTGTTAAGTTCACACACAATGCCGGGCATGAGGATACGCCGGACGACTCGTCTTATGTGCAGGAGACAGGGCATCCGGCCTATCGCGCGGATGATGCACTGTGGCTGTTTCCTACCGTTTATAAATATGTTTCTGAGACAGGGGATCTTTCCTTTATCGATGAGATTATCCCTTTTGCAAACCGGGATGAAGGTACGGTATATGAACATTTAAAGCGGGCCATCAGCTTTTCCATAAATCATTTGGGACCACATGGGATGCCGGCTGGATTGTACGCAGACTGGAATGACTGCTTAAGACTTGGTAAAGACGGAGAATCTTCTTTCGTGGCATTACAGTTCTATCTTGCCATGTCAATTATGAAAAAGTTTGCGGCTTAT
The DNA here is from genome assembly GCA_951801245.1 of uncultured Lachnospiraceae bacterium. The sequence continues at coordinate 6,356 of CATOMC010000005.1, read as the reverse complement.
AAGGAGGATCAGGAGTATATTGGTTATCTGGATGAGAAACAGGAAAAACTGGGTGAGATTATACAGAAGCTGTGCTGGGACGAGGATAGGTTTATCCGCGGTTTTACGGAAAAAGGGGAAACCATCGGAAAACGTACGGATTCTGAGGCAAACATGTGGTTAAATCCTCAGAGTTGGGCAGTGATCAGTGGTTTTGCTTCAGACGAGCAGGCGGACGTGGCGCTGAATACAGTATATGAAAGGCTGAATACAGAATATGGGGCAGTTTTAATGGACCCTCCTTATCACGCGCATGCTTTTGATGGTGCACTTGCGGTAATCTACAATGCGGGAGCCAAGGAAAATGCGGGTATTTTTTCACAGTCACAGGGGTGGATCATCCTTGCGGAGGCGCTTAGAGGGCATGGTGAGAGGGCCTTTACATATTTCATGGAAAACGCGCCGGCGGCACAAAATGACCGGGCCGAGATTCGCAGGCTGGAGCCTTATTGCTACGGTCAGTTTACGGAAGGGAAGGCCAGTCCGCATTTTGGACGTTCCCATGTGCACTGGCTGACAGGAACTGCGTCCACTGTCATGGTTGGATGCGTGGAAGGGATACTGGGTATGCGCCCTGACTTCTACGGACTTGGGATTGCGCCTTCTATTCCTAAGCAGTGGGAGTATTTGGAGATTGAGAAAGACTTCAGGGGGAACCATCTGCATATCGTGATAAAAAATCCGGGGCATGTTGAGTCCGGGTGTAGGAAACTCATCGTTGACGGAAGAGAAATGGAGGGAAACTATATTCCGGCGGAAATTCTGAAAAAGCATTCAGAAATTGAACTTCTCATGTCGTAATTGTGTATTGAGACATCAAATTGATATTTTTGAAATGATTTTTATATATCCTAATGGATAAAAAAGATATGGTATTACTTAAGAAGATGACGGAAATTTATATTCCGAAAAAATTTCATTAACAGGAGGTACATATTTTATGAAAAAGAAATTACTCAGCATGGTATTGGTGTCTGCAATGCTGACAGGCACTCTGGCGGGATGCGGATCGAGCGCGGCTCCCACTGATAACGGGGGGAGTACGGATGCGGGTAGTGAGGTGCAGACGGATGGTGGAGCAAGTGCAGATGAGGGGCAGGTTATCAACATTTACAGCTTTAATGATGAACTGCGCAATCGTATTACGGCGGTTTATTCGGAAATCGAGAGTACATCTGATGATGGTACGGAGTCCACTCTAAAGGATGGAACGGTAATCCACTGGATCATTAATCCAAATCAGGACGGTGTATATCAGGATAAACTGGACGAAGCGCTTAACGGCCAGGCTAGCGCGGCAGCAGACGACAAAGTTGATATCTTTGCTGCAGAGTTGGATTATATTGTTAAATATACGGATGCAGATATCAATGTTGCAATGACGCTTGAATCCCTGGGAATTAATCCGGATACGGATCTGGCAGACCAGTTCGAGTTTACAAAGACGGTTGCCTGTGACCAGAATGGTGTACAGAGAGCTTCCACATGGCAGGCATGTCCAGGTGTCTTAGTATACCGTCGAGATATTGCAAAGGAAGTTTTTGGTACGGATGATCCGGAGGAAATTGGTAAGAAGACCAAAGACTGGACTGCTATGAAAGAGACAGCGGAAGCGCTTAAGGCAGCAGGGTATTACACGTTCTCCTCTTATGCGGATACCTTCCGTTTATATAACAACAGTATGGCGAATGCGTGGGTTGCGCCGGGAGAGACAACAATTAAGGTTGACCAGAAGATTCTTGACTGGGTAAAAGATTCCAAGGAATGGAAAGATGCGGGATATTTTGATCCGGCTGTCAAGGGGCAATGGAACTCCGACTGGTTCACGGCAATGAGTTCAAGCGCTAAGGTGTTTGCATTCCTCTTCCCGGCATGGGGAATTGATACACAGATGGTACCTAACTGGGACGGCGAGGAAGGTGCATGGGCTGTTACAAATGCACCTCTGCCATATAACTGGGGCGGAACTTTTGTGCTTGCGGCTGAAGGTACGGATAATGCGCAGCATGTAAAGGACATCATGCTTGCTTTGACGGCTGATGCGGATAATCTGACAATGATTTCAAAGAAGTACGCAGACTTTACAAATGCAAAATCCGTCATGCAGGCAGCGGCAGAGGATGAGAGTTTTGCATCTGCCTTCCTTGGCGGGCAGAATCCCTACGTATACTTTACACCTGGTGCAGACACGGTCAAGATGGCCCCATTGTCAGCATACGACCAAGGCTGCGTAGAATTAGTCCAGAATGCGTTTAATGATTATTTGCAGGAGCAGATTGATTACGATAAGGCAAAGGAGAATTTTGAGACAGCAATCAGGGAGCGCTATCCTGAAATTACAGAAATTCAGTGGCCAGAATAAAAACCAGCAACTGTGGTGCATCCGTGCACCACAGTATGTTCAGAAGGAGGGAAATGGCAGACTATGAAACAAAAAACCAAAAAGATAGATTATTCAAAGTGGGGATATATTTTTATTCTTCCGTTTTTTGCAAGCTTCCTTATTTTTTCGCTGATCCCGTTGATTGATACAATCCGATACAGTTTTTACGAATACTATCGCTCTGGACTTAAGGAAATTGGCCCCAATTTTATCGGAATGGCCAATTATGCTGAGCTGTTGAAATCCGATATGCTGAAATATGCAGGAAACACGTTGGTTTTATGGCTTATCGGCTTTGCCCCGCAGATTGTAATTGCACTGCTGCTTGCATCGTGGTTTGTAGATGCCCGGTTGAAAATTCGCGGACAGCAGTTCTTTAAGGTAGTTATATACTTGCCGAACCTTATCATGGCCTCCGCGTTTGCAATGTTGTTTTTCACCTTGTTTTCAAACAAAGGGCCGATTAACTCCATTTTGCAATCAATGGGAATGACACAAACGCCAATTGACTTTATGGGTTCTGTATTTGGGACAAGAACTTTAGTTGGTGTGATGAACTTCCTGATGTGGTTTGGCAATACGACAATTATGCTGATGGCGGCAATTATGGGGATCAGCCCGGACATCTTTGAGGCATCAGAAATAGACGGCTGTAATAGCATGCAGCGATTCTTCCGTATTACCCTTCCGCTGATTCGGCCGATTCTTGCTTATACATTGATTACATCCATCATTGGCGGGCTTCAGATGTTCGATGTGCCGCAGATTTTGACGAACGGCCAGGGTAGCCCTGATCGTACATCTACGACATTGATCATGTTCCTCAATAACCATCTTAAAAGCAAGAATTATGGTATGGCGGGCGCGTTGTCTGTTTATCTGTTTATCGTGAGCGGTATTTTGTGCTTTATTGTTTATCGGATTACAAACGACGAGGATCCAGATGGCTCTAAGGCTGCAGCCAAAAAGAATAAGAAAACGAAAAGGAGGTAAGATAATGAAATCAAAGGGGTATAACTCTTTTCGTACTGTTTTTGCACATGTATTGCTTGTTATTTTGTCATTTATGTGCCTGTTTTTCTTTTATATTCTGTTTGTCAATTCAACACGTTCCCATGCAGATTTGCAGAAAGGGTTTTCTGCACTGCCTGGAAGTTATTTTTTTACAAACTTAAAAAATGTGGTAAATGACGGTAACTTTCCGATGGCGAGGGGCATTCTGAACAGTTTGATAGTTTCCGGCTGTTCGGCAGCAATCTGTACTTACTTCTCCGCATTGACCGCTTATGGTTTGTATGCCTATGATTTTAAGTTAAAGAAGATTGCGTTTACCTTTATTATGGCAATTCTGGTAATGCCTACTCAGGTTACGGCAATGGGATTTCTGCGTCTGATCACGAAGATGGGGATGTATGATTCTTTGCTTCCGCTAATCATTCCGTCAATCGCGTCGCCGGCTGTATTTTACTTCATGTATAGTTATTTGCAGTCATCGCTTCCGCTTTCACTGGTTGAAGCAGCCAGAATTGATGGTTCGAAAGAATTTCGCACCTTTAACCAGATTGTTCTGCCGATTATGAAACCGGCCATAGCGGTACAGGCAATCTTTACGTTTGTAGGCTCATGGAATAATTACTTTGTTCCGGCATTGGTTATTCAGTCAAAGGATAAGATGACGGTGCCAATCCTGATTGCGCTTCTCAGGGGTGCGGATTATTTGAATCGTGATATGGGGAAAATATATATGATGATCATGGTGGCAATTGTGCCGATTGTTCTTGTATATCTGTTCCTCTCAAAATATATTATCGCTGGCGTGACACTCGGCGGTGTAAAGGGATAAGGGGATTATTAAATAATATCATAGGAATGTAAAAGGGGCGCCGTATGCGGGAAAGAACATATTGTGCGGCGCCCTTTTTGTATTTGCTGGATCAGGATTTTATGTGAGAAAAGTGGAAAAGTTTGTGACAATAGCTTGACATACACGGGCTATGGAACAATCAATATCAACGGCACGTTTGAGAAGTTGGCGAGATTATAAGAGAAAAAACAGGACTTAGTCCTGTTTTTTTATTGGAATAATATACGGTTTGACAAATGTCAGCTCCTGGGGGGCATCGGGATGGTTCGTGCGGAACAATAGCTGCAACGCCATACGCTTACCCAGCAAGCCGGTGGGAACATTGGCTGTGATGATGTGCCCGCGGACATTAGGATATTCATCGGTGTTGTCAAAGCCTGTCAGTGTGACAGGGTGAGGTACTTTTCGCGGAGTATGGTCCATGTATTTTTGGACAAAGCTGGCAACATAGTCACTGGCACATACGAAAGCCGTAGGCCATCTGTCCAGGGAATCCAGGAATAAATTGATCTCCTGTGCATAAGAAAAGATTTCAATGCCTTTGATCAGGCAGTATTCCGGGCGGATTGTAAGCTGGTGCCGGTCCATGGCATCGCGAAAGCCCAGATAGCGTTCCTTATTGGTCTGCGCATAATTGATGTCGCCGATAAAACCGATATCTCTGTGGCCGTCTGCGATCAACAGTTCCGTGATCTCCGCCTCCGTGCGGAAACCTTCTATCAAAATCAGATCCCCGTGCAGCTTATGGTCAGTCAGGGTTGGGATGGTGTCAAGGAAAACCTTGGGAGCTGGAAGTTCATTTACCATGCCCAGAATTACGGGGTCATATACGTTTACCACGGCAATGCACTCCACACTGTCATTGGCAGAGCAAATCCTCCTGTTGTTCCAATAACTGATGAAATATCTCCAGATGAGGGTTTTCAGTTCCTCTACTGTCATCCTTTCTGTGTCATGCCTCCCATAGATGAGTTCTTCCTTCATCCGTGCCCACATGCTCTCGCACCGGGCATTGTCATGGCAGCGTCCTCCGGCGCTGTTCATGCTCTGGATGACGCCATACTTTGCGACTGCCCTGCGGTAGGTCTCACTGGTGTACTGGGTTCCCCGGTCAGAGTGGATGATGGCTCCCCTGAGCGCCGGGTAAGACCGGACTGCATTAGCAAGCGTACGCTCGCACAGTATGGCTTTCATGTTTGTATCCATTGCCATGCCCAGAACTGCGGCATCGAAACAGTCAAATATGGCGGATACATAGAGTCTCCCATCTTTTGCCTTGATCTCGGTTATATCCGTGACACATTTTTTGAGTGGTTCCATGGATTTGAAATCCCTTTTCAGCAGGTCATCAGATTTACGCGCCTCACGGTCTGCTTTGGTGAGCCCATTTGGTCTGCGTTTCGGGCGATGACTCAGCCCGATCTCTTCCATGATGCGGTAGACAGTGCGTTCACTGGGAATGCGGACACCTTCCGGCTGTTTTAAAAGAAGCGCCTGATACATACGGATCCGTCCGTAAGTATCATTGTATTCATCCTCAGACACGACTGTCCTCATGGCATCGGCTAACTGCTGGTATTTCCACGGACGGTCTTTGCCTGCCAGATATTTATAAAATCCCTGCCGGGTCACTTTCAGCATCCGGCAGTAGAAGGAAATCTTTCCCTTGATAGCGCCGTCCTCGGTTTTTATGGCAAGGAACATCATTCTCTGCCTTTTGCAGACTTCCGACGGCTGGCGGCGAAAAAAGCGCTTGCCTCTTCGAGGAATTCGTTTTCCTCTTTCAGGCGGCGGATTTCCTTTTCCTGCTCCTTGACCTGTCTGCGCAGGAGAGCCAGTTCTTCTGCAAGATTCATAGCAGTTTCCGGAGTATGTGATCCGGAACCGACATTCAGCCTTCCCTCTCTGGCAGCCTTTGTCCACGCATGCCAAAAGTAAATCACCCAAAGCTATCTGGCGTTTCCTTTTTCCCACCTCTCCAAACGGGATTGGCACAGTGCGGCAATTTCGTTTTTATCTTCCTCCGTCACATTCCTGCGTCCCTTTGTCCGCTGGATTTCCAGATAGCTT